>JBDTMZ010000014.1:0-51139 GCA_039934035.1 Candidatus Solibacter sp.
TCCATACCGCGCCATACTACATGTTGGGGCTACCTGAGTCAAGTAAATACCCACCTAACGTAATTTCATGATTTCGGACTCAAGGAGTGGAGTCGGCTGGGGGGCGTTTCCTCCGCTGCTCCTCCGCTGCTCAAGCGGTCGCTCCGGGTGAACCACTGTCCATCTGCCTGCGGGCAGTAATGTCGCGTTTGATGCAGATGAAATGGGTAATTTCCTGGCGGTCGTTCAAAACCGGTGTGATGCTCTGCTCTTCGGTATACAAAACCCCGTTTTTTCGCTTGTTCACCAGTTCTCCGTGCCACGGGGACCCGGAGAGAATTGTCCGCCAAAGGTCTGCGTAAAGGGATTGTTCGTGCGTTCCCCCCTTGAGGCGCCGAGGGTTCTGTCCGACGACATCTTGGGAATACCCGGTCATTCTTGAAAACGCGTCATTGACCCACTGGATTGTGCCGTCACGGTCTGTGATGACAATGCCGTCGGCCGCGCCTTGTAACGCGACCAGTAGGAGCGTAGGGTCCATGCCTTACTTGAGCACAAATCGCGCGGCAAAACACCCCTCAGAGTCGCGGACGCAACAATGCCCCGCGGGCGATCCGGTCGGAAACGGCTATCCAGTGCGCTGGTTGGCCATAGCGTATTCAGACATGGCGCTTCGCACATCAGCGAAGCGCATACTAACCTGATTCATCTGGTGCACCACTTCAGCCCAATCCATCTGCGATGTGCTGGTTTCTATTGAATGACACAGATCGGCCAAAGCGTCCGCACCCATCTGCCTGGCACTGCCCCGCATCGAGTGAGCTTCCGCCTTCACTGTCGTCGCGTCTCGGTCGGCGACAGCAATTTCCAGACGTTCGTACCGGCTGGCGGTGTCGCTCAGGAACGTTTCGATTAGTTCCAACACAAGGCTGTCCAACCCAACGTCGCCAAATTCCCGCAGAGTTTCGGGCAGATGCCACATGAATTGCTCCTATGCTTTCTGATGATCAACAGCATGCCGACTGACCGATGGAAATCTCTGGTCGGCAACCCAGTGTAATCAGGGGAACTCCTGTACTGCAATCATTCGGCGATTGCAACTCAACACTGCTTCAGCTTCGTGAAGAACTCCAGTTAAACACAAGATTGAATATTGGGCAAATTGGTGCGTGTTCCCCTAATAACCAGAGTCAACGCACGTCAATACTGAATCGTGGTATGTCATTCGACTGCCTGGTATTTAACCAACCTCCACGCAGGCCAGGTTGCGCGCTCAGAAGCGTCGCGATAGCGGAGTGCGTATACAGGCAGTATCGAAATGTTCGGTGTCCTACTTTAACCCGGCCACGTCCCAGACAGCCTTCGGCCAGCGTCTGGCGATGCTATCTTCGGAATCTTCGGACGATAATTCAGACTATCTAACGTTAACATTGTGCTTGATCTTCTAATAGATCGAAAATGTGGTTAGAGCCCGTGTCAATCCATGCCAGATGCGCCGACCTCCTGGCGCACCTAGAAGACCGATTCGTCAGTCTCAGTGAGCGGATACGATGCGGGCTTTGCTTGGACAACCTAGTTACCAGTGGAGGTTAGAGCGGTATTGGTTATGAAAGTCAATCAACAGGTCCGAGTTCTGCTGGTGGAAGACAACGTCGTCAACGCCAAATTTGCCGAGGGCCTCCTGGCAAACGTAGAGGACCAAGTCTTTCACGTTCAATGTGCAGACACGCTCCTGGGCGCACTGGGCCTGCTGGTCCACAATAGCTTTGACGTCGCTCTGGTGGACCTCTCCCTGCCCGATTCTACCGGGCTCGAGACCTTCCTTACCGTCCAGCGCCACTCTCCAGCCCTCCCGATCGTTATTGTGACGAGCTTGGATGACGAATCCGTAGCGTTGATCGCCGTCGAACGGGGGGCTCAGGACTACCTGGCGAAGGGGAGCTTGCGAAAGGAGACCTTGGTACGGGCCCTGAACTATGCCATAGCACGAAGTCGAAATCCTTCGGAACCGGCAACTCAGGCGCGCAGGAAGGCGACCATCGTAGGCCTGTTGGGCTCCAACGGTGGAGTTGGAACTACGACCGTGGCATGTCATTGGGCGCTTGAGCTCCGGCGCCAAACCAAGCAAGCAGTTCTGCTGATGGACCTCGATGTAAGTTCGACCGGCTCTGCCTTCCTGATGAAACAGAACGCCCCGCATACGTTGGTGGATGCCATGGAGAACATCCACCGTTTGGATGCGACCCTGTGGAAGGGATTCACCTGCTCGCCGGAAGAGGGAGTGGATCTCCTGCAGCCGCCGGGTGTCGCGGGTTTCCAGGACCGGCCCGGTGGGGAACGCCTGCGTCACGTCCTTCGGTTCGCCAGCACATTATACGATTGGATCGTGTTGGACCTCGGGAGGCTAACGGTCTCTTCGCTCGCCACTGTCGAGGACGTCAAGGACCTGTTTATCGTCACGACACCCGAGCTACCCTGCCTGTTCGAAGCGAAACGGCTCTTGCAGCGCCTTCTCGATGTGGGTTTGCCGCGGGAAAAGCTGCGCCTGCTGATCAACCGCCAGGAGAAAGGAGTGTCTATCAGGACGCAGGATATCGAACAGGCACTGGGTCACTCTGTCTATGGGTCGATCGCTGATGATTCGCGAGAGATGAACGAGGCTTATGCCGAGGGTCGGTTCCTGGACGAGAGTCTTGCAATGCGCAGAGCCATCGCTCAGGTGATCCGCAAGTGGACCGGGATCGAGGAAAAGGCACCAGCGCGTTCGGGCCTGGGATTCCTTCGATTTGCTCGCTCGTGAGAGCGCCTAGCCTTGTCTAATTAACGGGGGTCCTTGGAATTGCATGGCAGGCGAAACGATTATCGTCGTAGATGATGTACCCGTGAACTTGAAACTCGCGGCCGCCGTACTGCGCATCGAGGGCTACAAAGTGCATCTGGCATCCAGTGCCGAGGAGGCGCTCATGATGATGCGCACCATGCTGCCCGACCTGCTGTTGGTAGATATCCAGTTGCCCGGGATGAATGGTCTGGAATTAACGCGCCATGTTCGCCAGGATCCGCGCACCCGGGAGATGCTGGTTGTTGCGCTCACCGCCTCTGTTATGCTGGGGGCGGAGCAAGACGCTTATGATGCGGGCTGCGATGGCTTCCTCTCCAAGCCGATGGATACGCGCAGTCTGGGTTCACGGATCCGCTCTTTTCTCGACGGCCAGGGCACATTCCATTCCTGAGCCGAGCGTCACTGAGGTCAGAGTGCCCGGCCGGCTCTCCCTCTGCGGCCCCGAAATGGAAGTACTGCGCCGCAGTTTTCTGGCCGATGGTTCGCGCCAAGTTCGGCGGCTGGCGGAATTTGCGAGTACGCGCTTTGATATTGGCGGAGCCACCCGGATGTTTCATCAGTGGGTGGGCTCCGCGGGTGCCCTGGGCTACATGGAGCTTGCCGAGAAGGCGCGCGCCGCCGAGATTCTGCTGACCGTCCCGGGCTGGGCCCCGAGCGATCTGCGGGATGCGCTGGTGGCGCTTAGTCAAGCCTTCCTTTCGCCACGCGAAGCTAGCGATACGCTGATCCCCGACGCTATCATGCTGGAACTATCGCGGAAACGCGTCGCGTTGATAGGCTTTGCGGACGAGGAAGCCGAACGCTTGTGCAGCGCGTTTGAACGCGCCCGTGCCCTACCGCGGCTCTTCACGGGGGAGGAACCTCCGCAATCCGATCCAATCAGAGATTGCAAGGTGGTTATGATACACGTGCGCCCGGAGACCTTGAATATCCGCCTTGCTAAACCGCGTGGCGGCGCGGCCCAACCGCCCTTCGCCGAGGAGCACAAGATCACCACGCGCGAATGGCGATACCAAGGGGTTACCACCAATTTAAGCCTCCTGCCGATGCAGGTCCCCGCGTGCTGGGTCATCGACCACGACGTAGTCTCCGCGTTCTCCCGTGCCAGCCGACATCGGCACCACGACCCTGTAGCCGGTCTTGTCGTTTTCAAACCTTTGCTTTTGGTTTTGATCGTCTCTCAGTTGGAAGCGGCTGCCCCAGCGCTGCTGATACCAATCTGACTCGATCAAGCGCCGGCATTTCAGGCTGTCGCGGATCGCCAGTGGTTCTCGATAACTGCTGAACAGCCATCTGGTTTCGGGGTGATCGATCCACACCCAGGCGGTCCAGAACACACCGGTCAACAGCGACTTGGCATGACCCGGCGGAACGTTAACGATGAGGTTCGAGATTCGTCCTTCCGTGACTGCTTGGAGATGGGCACAAATTGCGTCAATGTGGATGCCCTCGACGAACTTCGTGCTAGGTTCCAGGATCGGCCAAGCCTGGATCACGAATTCCTTCATGCTGCGCCGGGCTTGTTCCGTCTTCACCGCTTCCAAGCGGAATTGTGGCCAGTTCAATAAGCCTCCTGGCGTGTGTGAGGTCGTCAGCGCTGAGTCGGGTGTAATCGAGTGCGGGTTCATTATCTACTCCGTGGGTCAACTTGATTTGCTTGGTTTCGGGCCTCGGGGGACACTCAAAACCGGCCAATGAGGGACGGCTGAAAACCGGCCAACGGAACTGAAGCAGGACATTGACAGCGATGGGGGATACCCTCCATCGACGTGAGCAATGTCTTGAGCGAAGAGAAACGACAGCAAGTCGCGAAAGAGTGGCGCGCGACCGCTGGAGCAGCGGAGGAGCAGCGGAGGAACCGCCTTCAGTGGACTACCGTTGCATGCCTACGACTAATGAAATTACATTAATGTTGGTTCTGGGGAAGGGCCATTGGCCTACCTTGCGGACGAAGGCTCTTTCTGGTCGGCGGTTCGCCAAATATTAACGTAATTTCATGATTTCGGACTCAAGGAGTGGAGTCGGCTGGGGGCGTTTCCTCCGCTGCTCCAGCGGTCGCTCCGACGGGCGTCAGAACCTGAAGAAACCTTTAACCTCCTCGCAGGTCCTATAAGAACTGTTACATGTGACAAATCCGTTGTACAAATAGGGCCTTTTTGCACAAATCTATTGGACGCATTGCAATGAAGTCAATCAGTTCCAATGCTGTCAATACCGTACTCTGATCCGAATCCTACCTGAGGAGCCAATTTAACTCCTTTATTTTCAACGTATCCCCTGCAAAACACGCCAGTTGTGGACGTGTGTCCAAGCGGCGGCTGAAATCACGAATTACCCGTCCTTGCTCAAATTTACCCATCCGTGGACGGCGGAATCCCCCCAGCTTCCCCCCAGTGGGGGAAGAAATGATAAGTGGGAAAAGTGGCGCGCCCGTGGCTTCGGTGCCGCGTCCTGGTACGACGCGACGTCTCGCCTCGATGGGGGGGCCGTGTGCGCCATGTGTTGCGCGAACGGCGGTGCGGCAAATGCGGACCGGAAGAGGGGGCTCATCGGGGGCTCCTCTGCGGTGGCCGCGACGCTCGCCATGGTGGAGAAGTCCGGTCACCCGCGGTGGAGATCATCCCCGAGATGTTCAGCACGCGAAGTAGATGCGGTCTAAAACCCTTCAGTCTCGTCCCCGCGGCGACCTGGTGCGCCAGATCGCCGCTGCCGTGGTGCGTCTGAATCAGAGCAAGAAGCAGCATCCCATTCTGATCTGCGATGAAGCCCACTTACTGCCCCATCCCGCCCTGGAACAACTCCCGCTGCTGCTCAACTTCGACATGGATTCCTCCCGCTATCTCACTCTGTTGCTGGTGGGCCAGCCGCTGCTGCGGCGCACGCTTTCCTTGCAGATGCACGAAGCCTTGCGGCAGCGCATCGGCGTGCAGTATCACCTGGAGGGACTCACGCGCGACGAGCTCGACGCCTATCTGGCGCAGCAACTCAAGGCTGCCGGCGTGTCGCAGCCGCTGTTTGACGATACCGCCCGGCAGGGGATGTATCAAGCCACCAAGGGCATTCCACGCAAAGTCAACAAGCTCGCCATGACAGCGTTGCGGCTGGCCGCGGCGACTAAGTCGCAGACTGTCAATGAAGCTATCTTGCTGGATGCCACTGCCGAGGCGCTGCTGTGAAACCGGCCGCCGCGAAGGCTCCTCCGACTCCGGCGGTGTTATCGCTGGCGCAGTTGCTCGCCGAGCAACCGGCATCCCCGCCGCCCGGCTGGATCGAGCCGGGGCTATTGCCGCCGGGAGGCATTCTGTTCGTAGGCGGCGAGCCCAAGGTCGGCAAGAGCCTGCTGGTGTCCAACCTGGCGCTGGCGCTAGCGGCCGGCAAAGACCGCGCCGGTTTCCGCATACCCGCGGCGCGCCGAGTGCTGGTCTGCCAGTTCGAACTGCCCACGCCGCAGTTTGTGGAGCGTCTGGCATCGATGCGACGCGCCGTGGGAGCCGCCGCCGATCAGAACCTGCTGGTGGACACCCGCGCGGGCGGCAATCTGCTCAGCGCGCCGCAGGGACTGAATCACTTCCTCAACGCTGCCAAGCAGGCTGCCGCCGAGGTGATCGTGCTCGACCCTTTGTACTCCACCCACGATCAGGATGAAAACGATACGCGCTCGATGGCGGCGCTGTGCCAGAGCTTGTTGCGGCTGCGCGATGCGTCCAAGGCGGCGCTCATCGTCGTGCATCACGTTCGCAAATCGATCGGCCGCGACGAGATCGGCAGCGCTTTCCGCGGCTCCTCGGCGCTGCACGCGGTCGGCGACTCCTACCTGCTGCTGACCCGCCCTTCGGCGCACCTCTCCGCCACTGTCGAGCTGCGTTTCCAGTTCCGCTACGCCGCTCCACCGGAGCCCCGACTGCTGCAACTGGACCCGCACACGCTGTGCTTTTCCGCCGCCGGCTTGGCGCCCGCCAAGACTGCCGCCGCACGCAAGAAGGTGGAACCGGAGCATGTCACCAAGGCTCTGGCCGGTCTGGGACCGCAGGCTCGTTACAACCAACTACGCGAGCAGGTAATGGACTTGGCCGATTGTTCCCGGCGCACCGCGCAACTGGCTATCGCAGAGGCTTGCCAACAAGGTTCCATTGTGCAGGCCAACGGGCAGTATCGCCTGCCGCTTTAAACTTCTCGACTTTGCGCCGGGTCGCGCCGGCGCAGACCCTGCCCCGCGGGGAGCGGGGCCCGAGGCTGGCGACGGATCTGCAGCCCAGACCTGTTCCTCAGTCCAACCCCCGCCGGCGCCGCCATCGGTTCCGGCGGGGTTCGTGTTTTCAAAAACAGAATACTGGGATCAGCTTCCGAGCTTGTCCTCGGAGTTAAAAACGCGAAGACGCCACGGCGCGCCTTGGCGCCGGGGCTTCCTTATTGAGTTCTTCGCGGGATACCACATTCTGCCTATACAGCGAAGTATCCCATCCCGTCTTCACTGTTATTGCCCGACGCGGCCAGGCTGCGATCTGAGAAACGCACTGGAGAATATCGTGAGAATGCAGCCGGGGAAGATTGCGAACCGTTACAAGTGGGATTCTCAGGATCTGATTCCGCCACTCGTTGGCGTCCGAAGCGGCCCAAATCAGCACGAGTTCTTCTATCGCTTCACCGACCGGGAAACGCTGCGGCACGAGAAGGACGCCCGGGCTGGAATTGCCGGCCTGAAGAAAGTTGCCGAGATGCCGCGGCATGGTATGGAAATCGTGCGACACCAGAATGCGATCCTCCGCAGCCGCCAGCGCCAGTACCTCGGGATCGGGCACCCCTTCCAGGACCGCTTCATTGGCGGACAGGAAATCCATCTCTGGTTCTCGACGTAAACATCCGGCTACGATTCCTTCGTTGAGGTCGGCATCCGCCAGGAAGCGGATCATTCGTCAGGATCGGCGCGCAAGCAGTTGTTGCCGCGCGCGCTCCAGCTTTTGCTTCAGATCGGGCGGTGCCGGGTGTGTTCCCGCAAACTCATCTTCGACCCGTTCGCGCTCGGCTATATCCGTCTCCACTTCTTCTCTGGAGCCCAGATAAAAGGTGATCGCGCCGTATACCTGTTCCAGGGTTAGGGTCGCGTAATGTGAACGAATCGCCTCCGGAAGTTCCCCATGCTGGAATTCGCGGATGACGTGAGCCAACGGCACACGACTCCCGACGAGGTAAAGACTTCCATCCCGGCGCTCGACGAACTCTCGATTCATGGCCAATCCACCTTCAGTCTATCGTACGCGCGGTGGACTCGGTGCCGCTCATCAGCGGCCGTTCCGACCTGTGAGAACGGAAGTTTGAACCGGGTCCGGCTCAGGCAACCATGTCCCCTGGAAATCGGCCCCATTTTGGCGGGATTGGCTCAACGTGTTTTCAATAGCTTACGGATATGGACTGTTAACCAAACGGTCGCCGATGTGTCAGGTGAGAATTGAGCCGATTTATTTCTCTGCGCCATCCCCTGCCCGTTCGTTGACATCTCTCTCCGTCCGCAACTCCGCAACTGGCCGTGTTTTCGGCACTTCCGCGTCTCTCCGTTGCCGATCGAATCCAGCTTGAACCGCCAATGGCGCGCGCCGGCCGCGTATTGCCGGAGGCCGTTTCTCCCCGTCTCCAGGTGGAAACCAGGAATTGGTTAACGGCGCGGCGACGGTTGTCCGAACTGAGGCCGGATGATCTGAACTGGACGGCGGGTCTGGTTAACGCGCCACCTGATCAGATCTGGGAGAACCAGTCTGGATCGACCGAGACGTCTTCGACCATTTTCGTCGTCACGCCCAGTTTCAGGTCCTTGAGCAGGACGCAAATGTGCTCGCCATCGATTAGATCAGTTGCCAGAGCGCCGTCTCGCGTCGCCTCCTTTTGGGCGTCGGGAGTGTACGAGCCGGTGGTCATGAACAACCCCTTGTCCGTCCGGCCGACCATCGCGCCGCGGAAGTCCCGGATATCCTTGGCGCGTACATTTCCCTTCCACTTCTTACACTGGAAGTAGACCTGGAACGACAGTAGCGCAATTCTCAGCACACCCACGCCATCGATGCCGCCGTCGCCGCTTCTGCCCGTTACCTCCACCTTGAGAAAACCGGACTCCCGGAGGATGCGTTGGCACAGCCGCTCAAAGCCATCCGCAGTCATGCCTTGGACGACGCCGATGAGGTCATCCTTCCAACCAAGTCCCGAATCGTGGGTCTCCTCAGGCTCCGCAATACCGTTTCCGGCGCGTCTCTTCACTTGGTTCATCTTGCGGAATGACGACACGACCTCCTTGATGTCACTCTCTTTGAGTCGCCGGCCCTTTGGGGTCAGTGCCCACACGCCGCGGGCTGTGTTCTCCAGTGCCCCGTACTTCCCGAGATAGGTCTGCGCCCATCTCAGGTTGTAGCCGACTCTGCTCTCGCGGCCAGTCGTGTGCGGGATGTTCTGAAGGTCCTCTGGAGCCTTTGCAATCTCAATCACTTTGTCCAGAAGCTCCTGATGGGAAGCCGAGCCACCCATCTGCTTCAATGCACATATCGCGGGCCACATCAACTTGTCGAAGCTCGGCACCGCGTCTCGGCGGCCATAAGGTTGTCCCTGGAAGAGCGTTGTCGAAGTTAACATTCTATGTCCTTGGAGTCTTCTCGTGGTGAACCGGCGCTTGGGGACATTGCGCACGAAGCGCTCCGGACGCGCCGCCTACGGTGTGTCAGGCGCAGTCCACAGGCTGACACCTGGGGTTCGAGACACTACAGTTTGAGCCTGGCAGTGCCGTCGAAAAATGTTATTGTGGGACGTGAGAATCAGCGGAATCGCTTGTCTCGTACTCCTCGCGTTGCCGCCTTTTATTTTCGGACAACCTCAGATCACGCAGGTCTCGAACAATTACAGCTTTTTGCTTCCCAGCAATCCAAGCTACGGGATTGCGCGAGGGTCAATCTTCACAATCTTTGGCACCGGCCTTTCCGACTCCTCCACGCCCCTGCAAAACGCCCCGCTCCGAACGTCTCTGAACGGCGTCACTGCGAGGGTCACTGTAGGCGGGACGAGCACGGACGTGATCTGGTATTACGTGACGCCCAAGCAACTCGGAGGCATCCTTCCTTCAAGCACACCGGCGGGCACTGGTACCATCACCGTCACGAACAACGGGCGAACCAGCCCCGCTGCGCCAATTGTCATTTTGGATAGCGCCTTCGGCACACTTACTCTGGACCAGAGCGGCACGGGGACGGCAGCCGTGTTCGATGGGAGATACAATCTTCTGTCCACCAGCGGCTCAACGCGGCCCGGCGACACGGTCATGTTGTTCGGCTCTGGAGTGGGACCTATACAGAGCGATGAAACAGTTCAGCAGCAGCAAGTAAATATGACCAATGCTCCGATCTCCGTCGAGATCGGCGGGAAGCCCGCGTCGCTGACTTACCGTGGGCGTACGATATTTCCCGGACTCGATCAAATCAACGTTGTTGTGCCCGAACAGGTGAGACTCGGCTGCAACGTTCCAATCGTAGTGAAGTCCCGGTCCATCTGGAGCAATGTCACAACAATCCCGATTGCCGCCAATGGCGGATCGTGTCCGGCGACTACAGATCAATGCGCGGTGAACTATCTTCAGCCGGAACCGCGGGGTGGAATCACAGGCTGGTCGCCTGACCACAGCCAGTATCTCTTGAATCGCGATGACGACAAAGGGATCTCGCAGATCTATGTGGGGCAGAAAGGGCAGGAAGCGGTTTGCATTTCCTGTAGCGATATACCGGGAGGCCCGAAGGCGAAGCTACGCAAGATGCAACCGCGCTGGCATCCGTCCGGCCGTTGGATTGTGCTGGCCATCGAGCAGGAGAATTTTGAGCGGCCCCCTTTTTTTGGCGACGATGTCATCGAGGGCTGGCTGCAGTCCGGTCTCTGGGTAGATATCTGGGCGGCGAAACCAGACGGCTCAGCCTGGTACAAGATACAGGACTTCGGACCGGCAAATCCGGCGAATGGCTTCACTGGCGTAGCGTTCACACCCGATGGCAGCCGCGGCGTGTGGGCGCAGGTCGTGGATGGAAACATCTTTAAGTACGGTTTCGGCAAGTGGGATCTGATCCTCGCCGATTTTCGGGAGGTGAACGGCGTGCCTTCGTTCACCAACCTACGCGATATAACTCCTCCAGATACATTCTGGCTTGAACCGGGCAACTTTTCGCCAAACGGAAAGGACCTTCTGCTAACCGCCGACCAGGGTTTTCCAAATCACGCGAATGTGCAGGGGCAAGACCAGTTTATTTTGGACATTGTTAGTGGGAAAATGACCAATCTTACTAAGTCGCCAACGGTTTGGGATGAGCACGGAGTATTTTCACCCGACGGAGAAAAGATCCTCTTCATGAGTTCCTGGCCGTACCGTTCGCAGTTGCTTGCGTCCACAATTCTGGGGCTGAAAACCGAGTTCATGATCATGGACAAGGACGGATCGAATTTGCGGCAGGTAACTCACTTTAACGAGCCTGGTTTCGCCGAGTACAGCTCCCAAGCGGGCGTGGCCGCGATCGGCGCCTGGAACTACGATGGTTCGACGGTCAGTGCTTTGAATCTCTTCTTTCCGAAGTACGCCAGCTGGGAAATCGCTTTTCAGGGCAACTGCGGGCGCAAGTGAAAACGCCGGCGAGCTGAAGATTTTTTTCAGACGTTATAAAAAATACACATTTACAACGGTTTTAAAACGAACTAAGTCGTCAGCCGCATGCGCCGCGACCGATCGGGAGACGTGTGTGTCCACTGTGGCGGGGATGTTATAGTGGTTCAGTTTTTCGAGGGGGACACTTGTTAAACCGGACTCAGAAACTGATGCTCGTCGCATGCTGCTGGGCGTGCGCGGGCTTGGCGCAGACTTCCAGCGTTTGCAGCCCGGACGGCGTACAAGCTTCCGGAGCCAAGTATCGCATCTGTCTTCCCGGCCCGCTAAGCGCCTGGAACGGAAATCTGGTGGTCTTCGCGCACGGGTACGTCGACGCGACCCAGCCCGTCGCAATTCCGGAGGCGCACCTGACGCTGCCGGATGGGAGCTCTGTGCCGGGCCTAATCAACTCCCTTGGCTACGCCTTCGCTGTGAGCAGTTTCAGGGCGAACGGTTTAGCCGTGCAGCCGGCCATCGACGACCTGCGGGACCTCGTCGACATATTTCATCGGACCGTGGGGCCGACTTCGCGCGTCTACGTGACCGGCGTTTCCGAGGGAGGCTTGATCGCGGCGTTGTCCCTCGAGCGGTGGCCGCAAGTTTACAATGCCGGACTGGCAGCCTGCGGGCCAATCGGTGATTTCACGAGTCAGGTCAACTACATCCTGGATTTTCGAATTGTGTTCGACTACCTTTTCCCGGGCGTGCTACCGGGAAGTCCGATTGCGGTGCCTCAGGATGTGATCGCCAACTGGGACAGCGTCTACCTCCCGAAGGTGACCGCGGCGGTCGCAAAGAATCCACAGGCCGCGCAAACGCTTTTACGGGTGACGTGGGCGGCAGGCGCGGACAATCCGGCCGACACTCTGACAACGGTGCAGACCCTGCTTTGGTATGCCATCTTCACGACCAATGACGCTACTCAAAAGCTCGCTGGATCTCCGTACGACAACCGTACGCGCTTTTATTTCGGTTCCTCGAACGATTGGGATCTGAATGCGCGGGTCCAGCGCTTTGCCGCCAACCCGGCCGCCCTCGCGAACCTGCAGCCTTATCAGACCAGCGGCAAATTGCAGCATCCCTTAATTACCCTGCACAACACCGCCGACCAGATTGTTCCTTACGGGCACGAATTTGGATACTGGTCCAAGACTACGGCTGCGGGCGCAAGCTCGTCGTTCATAGGTCTGCCGGCTTTCCGGTACGGTCACTGCAACTTCCAGGCGTGGGAAGTCCTGCTGGGATTTGCTCTGATGGTCTTGCGTGATGCCGGACAGCCGATGGCCTCCTCCGTGGCGGGCGTCCTGCCGGCTGAGCAGCAGGCTCGATTCCGCGCCCGGGCGCTCGAAATGAGTGCGATACACCACTAATTGCTGAATATGGTGACTGATATCACACAATATTGGGGACAAAGCTTACAGAACAAGTGCGGCCTGAGCTAGTACCAGGTACTTTCACTGTCCGACTGGGATTGAACCAGACCCGGCACCACATTAAACTCGGTAATCGGTGCATCCGAACATGTTTCAATCGGGACTTGGTAACTCAAAGAGAATTCTGGCGGTAGTACTGGCTGGTACGCTGTGGGCCCCGCTCTGTTTGGCGGGAGCCATCGTCGGAGGCTTCTCCTCCACCTCCGACGGCCACAACGACGACGGCACGTATACGCTGGGCGGATGCGACAACAGCGCGCCAGGGGGCACCTGCGCCGGAACCGCCGTGATGCTGGGTTTCGGCGTCAACTTCTTCGGCACCACTCGGGATTCTCTGTTTATCAATACGAACGGCAATGTCACGTTCGATTCGCCGCTCTCCACCTTTACTCCGTTCGGCCTGGATGACGCGCTCCGGCCGATTATCGCTCCTTACTTTGCCGACGTGGATACGCGCAATCCCTTGAGCGGAGTAGTCACCTTTGGAAACGGTTTCTTTGGCGGGCGGACCGCTTTCGGTGTGAATTGGATTGACGTCGGTTACTTCGACTCGAACGTGGATAAAACAAACCAATTCCAATTGCTCTTGGTGGACAGGTCCGATACGGGAGCGGGCAATTTCGATATCATCTTCAACTACGATCTGGTCCAGTGGGAGAGCGGAGACGGCAGCTTCGGGTTCGAGGGGCTGGGTGGAATGTCGGCGCGCGCCGGCTTTTCGAACGGTACTGGATTTTCGGGAGAGTCGCTCGAATTGGCAGGATCGGGTGTGCCGGGTTCGTTTATCGACGGCGGCACTAATGCTCTAATCTCCAACAGGTTGAACAGCGACGTTGACGGACGGTACATTTTCAACGCCCGCAACGGTACGATTGGCGTAGTTCCAGAGGTTCCGGAGCCAGGCACAATTTCGCTATTTCTTGCTGGTCTCGGGTGCGTCGTCTGGCGTCGCTCGCGTCGCTGACTTTTCGCGGCCGCAAGACGAACCACTGTGAGCGCGAGCATATGTCCAAGCTGCCAGGTCGAGCTTGGGTACTGGGCGCTATCTCCTCAGCAAGATTCGATTTATCCTCACACGGGATCCATCCACAGTTCTAGGCGTCCTATGGCGTACAGGCACCGCGCCAGGCAGTATGTTATGAAAGTCACCAGCGCGTGGGCCCCGTTATAGAAAACGCCCCCGTAATCTGATAAGTTGCTAGAACGAGTTCTGAGGTCAGCGGTAACACCCCTGTCGGTTGTTCAGAGACGAGATAGCGTATGCGTCTGCGAATTGTCTGTTCGAGAGGGCCGTGGCGGGATAAGGCTGACTGCGGGAGCACCTGGATAGTGCACCGATAACTCCCACCGGCTATTGCTTCCCATGCAAGAAGATTGCAGTTCCAGCACCTTGACAGTCCTGGCATTTGTTCCCCTTAACGCCTGAATAGTTCGAGCTGATGGAGAAGGTGATGTCCAATCAATTCCAGATCGCTACATTGAGCCCCGGGCTGCTGCGTCCCTCTATTGCCATGGCTACAGTCCGGGCCGGCGGCGTCGCGGTTCGCGATTTTGAATTCTGCCGGGACGCGCAGGCAATCGGCGCGGCAATACGCAAATTCGATCGGGCCGCGCAGCGTCCCTTCGGGATCAGACTCGACGGAGATGCGCCTGGCTTATTGGAACAGCTGCTTGCGGAATTGCCCCAAACCGTAAAGACGTTGATCCTTCATTCCACCAGACCCAGTGAACTCGCGGACGCGATTCGCCCCGCGCAGGCCAAGGGCATCGGCACGCTACTCGAGGTGTGTAGCGCCGAAGACGCGAGAACTGCGGCATCCGCGGGCTTCGACGGCTTGATTGCCAAAGGCAACGAAGCGGGTGGTCGAGTCGGCGAGGAGACCACGTTTATTTTGCTGCAAGCCATAAGCCGTGCAGTCAGCCTGCAGGTGTGGGCTCGCGGCGGCATCGGCATGCACACCATAGCGGCATGTGCGGCTGCCGGGGCACGAGGCGTTGTTCTCGACCTGCAACTGGCGCTCACTCGCGAATCTCCGTACCCGGCGCACGTGCGCGCGAAGATCGCGAACATGGACGGCAGCGAGACAGTATGTCTCGGCAGCCTGTTCGGGGAAGCATTCCGGGTCTACAGTAAGCCCGGCGACCCCGTGGTGAAGGAACTGCAAGAACTCGAAAAAAGGCTTGCGAACGACCCGCGGCCGCGGCCGGATTGCTTGGCAGATTGGCGCGCCGCTACTGCCGGACGTGCCGGGTGGAGCGAGCAAAGCGCTCTGTTGGTGGGGCAGGACGCAGCTTTCGCGGCGCGTCTGGCGGAGCGCTTCCTGACGGTCGGCGGCATCGTGCAGGAACTGCGGCGGAGTGCCGCCCGTCAATGCCAGAGTGCTGCCACACTGCAGCCGCTAGCTGAGGGATCACCCCTAGCTGCAGCCAACGGTACTCGCTATCCGATCCTTCAGGGGCCGATGACCCGGGTGAGCGACGTACCGGAATTCGCCGCTTGTGTGGCCGAAGGAGGCGCCCTTCCGTTTCTCGCACTCGCCCTGTTGCGCGGGCCCGAGGTGAGGGCGGTCCTGGCCGAAACGCGGAAGCTACTCGGCTCCCGGCCGTGGGGGGTGGGGATTCTCGGCTTCGTGCCGCAGGAATTGCGCCTGGAACAGATCGAGGCGGTCCTCGAGTACCGGCCTCCCTTCGCGCTCATCGCGGGCGGGCGGCCCGACCAGGCGCGGGATCTGGAAGCCCAGGGAATTGCGAGCTACCTTCACGTGCCCTCCCCTGGACTCCTGAAGATGTTCATCCAAAACGGCTCGCGCCGCTTCGTATTCGAAGGGCGCGAGTGCGGCGGACACGTGGGACCGCGATCGAGCTTCGTCCTTTGGGATCAGATGGTGGACGTAC
This sequence comes from Candidatus Solibacter sp., assembly GCA_039934035.1. Classification (GTDB taxonomy): domain Bacteria; phylum Acidobacteriota; class Terriglobia; order Bryobacterales; family Bryobacteraceae; genus Solibacter. Next base: position 15,806 of record JBDTMZ010000014.1, read on the forward strand.
TGCTTTCGTCCGCCGAACTGGCGGCCGGCCCCGCGGATTTCCATGTGGTTTTCGCAGGCGGCATTCACGATGCACTCTCCTCCGCCATGGTGGCTGCCATCGCGGCGCCGCTTGCCGCGTTGGGAGTGCGCGTGGGCGTCCTCCTGGGCACAGCCTATCTGTTTACGCGGGAAGCCGTCGCGTCGGGCGCCATTCAGGAGACATTTCAGGAGCAGGCCACTGCATGCCGAAACACGGTACTGCTCGAGACTGGTCCGGGCCACTCCACGCGATGCGTTGGCAGTCCGTTCGCGGAGGCCTTCGCCGAAGAAAAGAAGAAAATGCTGGCGGCCGGCAGGACTGCCGACGAAATCCGCATGGCGCTCGAGGACCTCAACCTGGGACGGCTGCGAATCGCGTCCAAGGGGGTCACGCGCCATCCGAAATACGGTCAGGACCCGGCTGCTCCGAAACTGCTTGAAATCGGGAAGGACGAACAGGTCGCGCAAGGCATGTACATGATCGGTCAAGTCGCGGCCTTGAGGGATTCGGTATCTACCATCCAGCAACTGCACGACGAGGTCAGCGTGGAGGGGTCCAGGCACTTGCAGCAGCTTGCTTCCTTCGCTAGCGGGGAAGTGCCGCCGGTACGCGAACAGGTGCCTTCCGACGTAGCGATTGTGGGCATGGCTTGCCGTCTGCCGAAGGCCCCTGACCTGGCGGCGTATTGGGCGAACATCGTAACCAAAGTAAACGCCATCGGCGAAGTACCGAAAGAGCGTTGGGATCCCGAGCTCTACTTCGATGCGGACCCGAAGGCGAAAGATAAGATCTACTCGAAGTGGGGAGGGTTCCTGGACGATGTCGCGTTCGATCCGGTGCAGTACGGAATGCCTCCGGCGAGCCTGCGTTCGATCGAACCCGCTCAACTGCTGACCCTGGAAGTTGTGCGCGCGGCTTTGGCCGACGCGGGCTACTTGACGCGAAGCTTCCCACGGGAGCGCACCTCGGTGATTCTGGGCGCCGGAGGCGGCGCGGCCGATTTGGGCTTGGGCTACGGGGCCAGATCGTTCATGCCGATGCTCGAAGAGCTGCCGGAATTCCGCGGACGCTCGAAAGAAATTATCGACCGGCTGGCGGGCCGGCTGCCCGAGTGGACCGAGGACTCTTTCCCGGGAATCCTTACCAACGTGGCGGCGGGGCGCGTTGCCAACAGGTTCGACCTGGGGGGCAGCAACTTTACGGTGGACGCGGCATGCGCCTCTTCGCTGGCCGCGGTTTCGCTCGCGCTGACCGAATTGGAAAGCCACAACAGCGACATGGTGATCGTGGGCGGAATCGACACCATGCAGAATCCCTTCACCTATCTCTGCTTCAGCAAGACCCATGCGCTCTCGCCACGAGGCCGCTGCCGCACGTTTGACGAAACGGCGGACGGAATCGCGATCAGCGAAGGCATCGTAATGATGGTCTTCAAGCGTCTGGCGGATGCCGAACGCGATGGCGATCGCATTTATGCGGTCATCAAAGGTGTCGGCAGTTCGAGCGACGGCAAGGATCGTGGTCTTACCGCCCCGCGGCCGGAAGGACAGGCTGTCGCGTTGCGGCGCGCCTACGCCAAGGCGGGGATTTCGCCGGCGACCGTGGGTCTGGTCGAAGCGCATGGAACCGGCACGGTGGCCGGCGATGGAGCCGAGGTACAGGCTCTGACCCGCGTGTTCTCGGAGGCAGAAGCGCCGCGGCAGGGTTGCGCGATCGGCTCGGTCAAGTCGATGATCGGACACACGAAGTGTTCGGCAGGCGCGGCAGGCTTGGCGAAAGCTGCGCTGGCATTGCACCACAAAGTGTTGCCGCCCACGATCGGCGTGGACAAGCCCAATGCCAAGGCGAAGTTTCCCGAAACGCCGTTCTACATCAATACCGAGCCACGGCCCTGGCTGGAGAGCCCGGCGGGCCATCCGCGCCGCGCGGGTGTAAGCGCCTTCGGCTTCGGCGGCACCAACTTCCACGTCGTCATGGAGGAGTACACGGGCGATCCTTTCGCGACCCCGCCTGCCGCCCTGCAGCAGTGGCCCGAAGAGCTGCTGGTGTGGAAGGCCGGCTCGCGCGGGGAACTGGCCGGCGCGGTCGAGAAGTGGGCGAGCGCGCTAGGCGCTGGACCGGCTCCGGCTCTGCGCGACCTGGCGTTTACGTCGTGGAAGCAGGCGGAAGCAGCCACCGGCGCGGTGCAGCTTGCCATCGTTGCGAGTTCGGTCGATGATCTCCGCGAAAAACTGGCTCGAGCCCAACAAAGCCTCGGCCAGCCGGATACGGCGCGAATCAACGACCCGCGCGGCATTTACTATGCGGCGCGTCCGCTGGCGCGTGAGGGTAAACTCGCTTTCCTGTTTCCCGGGCAGGGCTCGCAGTATCCTCGAATGCTGCAGGACCTCTTCCTTCATTTTCCGGAGATGCGTCCGATGATGGAGAAGGCCGCGGGCGTGCTCGCTGGTAAACTGCCCTCGCCGCTCAGTTCCTACGTCTTCCCGGCGCCTTCCTTCAGCCGCGAAGAGGAACAGGTACTTCAGAAAGCACTCACCCAGACCAACGTCGCACAACCGGCGCTCGGCGCCGTCAGCCTGGCGCTGTTTGAATTGTTGGACGAGTTCGGCTTGCGGCCCGACATGATGGCAGGCCATAGCTACGGGGAGTACGCAGCACTGGCGGCGGCAGGCGTGTTCGACGCGGACACTCTGATCGCGCTTTCCGAGGCGCGGGGACGCTTCATCGTAGAAGGCGCGGGCGCGGAGCCGGGCACGATGGCGGCGATCGAAGCCGACGCGGTCACTGTCGCTGAAGTCCTGCGGCAGTTCGACGGTGCATGCCTGGCCAACTGCAACGGCCCAAAACAGACCGTGATTTCGGGTACCCCGGCGGCTGTGGAGGGCGCGGTACGGCAGTTCGCGGCGCAAGGCCTGACGGCTCGGTCGATCCCGGTGGCCTGCGCGTTTCACTCCCCGCTTGTGGCTCCGGCCCAGCCGCGACTGGCGGAGTTTCTCGCCGGCGCGGGTACCGCCGCACCCAAAACGGTGGTCTTCTCGAACACTACGGCGGAGCCTTATCCGTCCGAGCCCGAAGCCATCAGACAACGTTTGGTAGACCACCTGACGCGGCCGGTCGAGTTCGTCCGTGAGATCGAGGCGATGTACCAGGCGGGCGCGCGTATCTTCGTCGAAGTGGGACCGCGCGGCGTACTCACCGGCCTGGCCGATCAGATTCTCGGGGATCGTCCGAAACTGGCGGTGGCATCGGACCAGAACGGGCGTCCGGGCCTGGCGCAGCTCCTTCACCTCTTCGGGCAGCTTACGGCCCACGGAGTTGCGCTGAAGCTCGATCGCCTGTATCGTGAGCGAAGCTCGCGAAGGCTGGACCTCGGCGCGCTGGAACGGGAAGTCGCCGTGAAGCCCCTGGCGCCGTCAGTCTGGATGGTAAACGGAGCACGTGCCATACCTCTGAAGAAGGCATCCCCCGCGGCGGCGCCAGCTATGGCAATGGCCGCGGCCGCCGGTGCACAGTCAGGCGTGGTGCCCGTGCAGCCCTACGTCAACGGGCCGGCGGTAACCGTCAAACCGTACGTTAACGGTTCGCCGGCGGTACCTGTTCTGGCGGCGCAGGGCCAACTTGTTTCGGAGCCAGTGCCTGCGGCGGTTCCCACCGCGTCAGTCACGACGGCTCCGCAGAATGTTTCCCAAGCACCGCTGCCCGAAGGCGCCCCGCAGGTAATGGCGCAGTTCCAGCAGATGATGGCACGGTTTCTGGAGACGCAAAAGTCGGTGATGCTGGCGTATCTTGGAACGGAATCGGGGACTGAAGCGGCCGTGCCGGTAGCGATGCCGGAAATGAGAGCGACCTCCTGGCAGGCTCCGGAGGTTGCCGGCGAGCCTGCACCACGACGGGATCATGGTGAAGCGCGAACGGAGGAAGAAGGGTCCGAGCTGCGCTCGGAGGGACAAGGCGGAGCCTTATCCCACACCGCGCCGGCGCCCTCCGGACCGAGCCGCGCCGAGATCACCGCACAGTTGCTGACCATCGTCAGCGAGCGCACCGGCTATCCGACCGAAATGCTCGACCTGAAGCTCGACCTCGAGGCCGACCTCGGTATCGATTCCATCAAGCGGGTGGAGATCCTGGGCACACTTCAGCAAGCGTTCACCGATGCCGGTCTCGCCACCGCACCGGGTTTGATGGAGCAGTTGAGCGGAGTGCGAACCCTGCAAGGCATCATCGACCAGGTCGCGGCGGGAGTGGAGACTCCGCAGCGCGAAACTGCATCGGAAGCGCCTCAGGGCGCGACGGCTCCGCCGCCGGCACCCGGCCTCGACCGGAAGCAATTGACCGATCGCCTGCTCTTGATCGTCAGCGAGCGCACCGGGTATCCCATCGAAATGCTTGACCTGAAGCTCGACCTGGAGGCGGACCTGGGCATCGACTCGATCAAGCGCGTCGAGATCCTCGGAACGCTGCAGCAGTCGATGACCTCTGGCGGTCTCGCGCTGCCCGAAGGAATGATGGAGAAGTTGGCGGGTGTACGCACGCTTCAGGGCATTATCGATGGAGTTTGCCAGGCTGAACCGGCACCTTCCACGACTCCGCCACCCGCAGAGTCCGCAACGTCCCCGGTGGCCGTAGCGGTCACCACGCCCGTCGCCGAACCGGCGGAACGGATCCAGCGTTTCAGGCTGACGGCCGTGGAAACCCCGCTCCCGGATGGAGCGTGCACTACGGCGAAGGAACAGGTCGTGCTCATCGCCGGCGACGGGCATCCGTTATGCGAGGGGCTCGCCCGTGAGCTGGCCGCCCGCGGTTGCCGGGTTGCGGCGGTGCGGAACGGCCCGGCGGTGCACGAATTCGAGGCGGGCAAGTACACGGCGGACCTGCATTCGGCCGCTTCGATTGCGGAGGTCGTGGCGCTGGTCGCACAGCGGCAAGGGCAACCCGGAACGCTGGTGCACATGGGCGCCCTGCGGGATGCATCCGAGGCTGTGGCAGGCGATATCAAGGCCTGGAAGGAGCAGCACCGCGGCGGCGCCAAAGGCCTGTTTCTGATGGCGAAAGCGGCTGGCCTTGCCCGGGCGAATCTGATCGCGGTGACCTCGATGGGCGGCTCGTTTCTCACCGATCCGAAAGACCGCGCGAGCTTCCCGGACCACGGCGCGATCACCGGTCTGATGAAGACGATCGCGATCGAGCGGCCTGAGGTTCGCGTTAAGACGGTCGATCTCGATGCGCAGACAGCCACGGACGTCCTGGCGGCTCAGCTTGCCGGAGAGGTTCTCTCCGACGCCGCCGAGGTGGAGGTGGGGTACTCGCGTGGCGGCCGGGTGACGTTGCAACTCGAACCGGCCCCGCTTGATTCGGCAGCCCCGCTTGCCGGCGCACTCGAGGCGTCGGCGGTGGTACTCGTTACCGGAGGGGCGCGCGGCATCACGGCGCTTACGGCGCGAATGCTGGCGGAACGATACCGGCCGACGTTGATACTTTCGGGGAGGACGCCCGAGCCGGCCGCCCAGGAATCGCCGGCTACCTGCGGGCTGACGTCCGCCGCCGAGATCAAGGGAGCGCTCATGGCCGGCATGCGGCAGCGAGGCTATACCGTAAGCCTTTCGGCGGTGGAGCACGCTTACGCGCAATTACTGGCGGAGCGCGAGGTCAGGGCTAACCTGTCGGCCATACGGCAAGCCGGCGCGACCGTGCACTACCGCGCCGTCGACGTGCGGAATGCGGAGGCGTTCGGCGCATTTCTCGATGGCATTTACGAGACCTTCGGACGGCTGGATGGAGTGATTCACGGCGCCGGAGTGATCGACGACCGGCTGGTCGCCGACAAGTCGCCCGATTCGTTCGACCGCGTTTTCGATACCAAAGCGGACAGCGGGTTCGTTCTCAGCCGTAAGCTTCGTCCCGACAGTCTCCGTTTCCTGGTGTTCTTCTCCTCGGTGTCAGGCCGTTTCGGAAACCGCGGGCAGGCCGATTACGCGGCAGCGAACGAAGTGCTCAACAAGCTTGCAGTCTGTCTGGACCGGAACTGGTCCGGCCGGGCAATCGCGATCGCCTGGGGCCCTTGGGACAGCGAGGGAATGGTTTCCGCGGAAGTACGCCGCCAATTCGCGGACCGGGGAGTGGCGCTGATTCCACCAGCCACCGGTGTCCAACGCCTCCTGGAGGAGTTGACCTGTGGGCGCAAGGGAGATGCCGAGGTAGTGATCGGCGGTGCGGGCTGGAAGGCCCCTGCCCGTGCCGCTAGCGGCCGCGCACCGCTGCCCTTGCTCCGGTTGCCGCTGCCCGCACCCGGTAACGACGGCTTCGAATTCATTCACGAACTCGACACCGCCCGGGACCTGTATCTCAATGATCACAGGCTCGACGGACAGCCGGTTTTGCCCTTGGCAGTAGCCACCGAATTGATCGCGGAGTCCGTCGCGCAGGCCTGGCCTCACCTGCAGGTGACCGCGGTGCGCGACCTGCGCATGTTGAAGGGTGTGGTGCTCGAGAATGGCAGCAAGGCACTCAGGGTAGTGGTGAAGCCCAAAGAGGTGAATGCCAACGGCCCGTCGAGCGTCGCGGTGGAGATCGGCCCCGCCGGGCAGAAGCGCCTGCACTATCGCGCAACCGTGGAACTCGCCGAACGTCTCGCGCCGGCGCCCCAGGTAGTGCCGCCTGCCCTGCATGACGGCCGGCCGTTTCCAATGCCGCTCGACCAGTTGTACGGCCAATGGCTGTTTCACGGTCCGCTCTTCCAGGGAATCTGCCGCGTCGATGCGGTCGGCGTGAGCGGAATTCGGGCGTTGCTCGCCTCGTCCTCCCCGCAGGAGTGGCTGGCGGGGAAAGCGCTGGGGCCCTGGCTGATCGATCCTCTGGTGTTCGACAGTGCCCTGCAACTGCTGGTTCTCTGGGCGCGGGAACACCTGGACATGACAGCCTTGCCTGCCGGGTTCCAGAGCTTCCACCGGTACGCTGCGCCGCCGGCGGAACGCGTCCTCTGCGAACTGAGGTTGAGACCGGAGACGCGAGGTCACTCGATCCACGCCGACATCTACTTCCTCGATGCGGCGAGCGGAGCGGTGTTGGGCATCCTGGAAAACATGGAGGGCGCCTGCAGCAAGGCGCTCAACCGGTTGGCGGGTAGCGACAAACCGTCCATCCTGGCGAGTCACGCATGACGCCCTCGAACGGCCATCCAGAATCCGCACCCGTGCCGTCGCGCGGCGACATCGCCATTATCGGCATGGGCTGTATGTTCGCGGGGGCGCCCGATCTGGACGCGTACTGGCACAACATCATCCACAAGGTGGATGCCATCTCAGATCCCGGCCCCGACGAATGGGATCCCAAGGTGTTCTACGATCCCACCTCGAAAGCCAACGATCGCGTCTATTGTAAGCGGGGCGGCTATCTGGGCGAGCACTCGCGCTTTCGTCCCCTGGACTTCGGCATCATGCCGGTGGCGGTGGATGGCGGCGAGCCGGATCAGTGGCTGGCGCTGCGCGTGGTGGAGCAGGCGATGGCCGATGCGGGCTATACGGAATCGCCCAAGGAGCACCTGCGCACGGAGGTCATTCTCGGCAAGGGAACGTACGTGAATCGCGGCAATCTCACGGTTGGCTATCACGCGCTGATCGTCGAGCATTTCCTGCAAACGCTCCGAAACCTGCATCCGGAGTACACCGAGCCAGAACTGGCCGAGATCAAGAAAGAGCTGAAGGCGGGCCTGCCGCCCTTCAGTGCCGACACAGCTCCGGCGCTGATCGGCAACATTATCGCGGGTCGCATCGCCAATCGCCTGGACTTGATGGGACCGAGCTTCACGGTGGATGCGGCATGCGCGTCGGCGCTGCTCGCCATCGAAATCGGCATCCGCGATCTGCAGGGGGGCAAGTGCGACCTGGTGATTGCCGGCGGAGCCAACGTCAATGCGCCGCTGCCGACGATGAGCCTGTTCTGTCAGTTGGGCGCGCTGTCGCGAGGCGAATGCATCCGGCCGTTCGACAAAGATGCTGACGGGACCCTGCTCGGCGAGGGCATGGGGATGATAGTCCTCAAGCGGCGTGCTGACGCCGAGCGCGACGGAAATCGCATCTATGCGGTAGTCAAAGGTGTGGGAGTCGCCAGCGATGGCAGAGCCCTGCACGTGATGGCTCCGCGGCTGGAAGGCGAGGTACTGGCCCTGCGCCGCGCTTACGAGATGGCCGGCGTTGAACCGCAAACCATCGGGTTGATCGAAGCGCACGGTACGGCCACACCGCTCGGGGACGTCACCGAAGTACAGGCGCTCGGCCGAGTGTTCGGAAAACGGACGACCCCGCTGCCTACCTGCGCTTTGGGCTCGGTGAAGAGCATGATCGGCCACACGATGCCGGCGGCCGGCATCGCCGGAGTCATCAAGACCGCACTGGCGCTCTACCACCGCGTACTGCCGCCCACCATCAATTGCGCGGAGCCGAACCCGGCCTTGCACCTGGAACAGACTCCGTTTCACGTCAACACCGAGGTGCGGCCGTGGATTCACGGGGCCGACACGCCCCGTCGGGCCGGAGTCAATTCCTTCGGCTTCGGGGGCATCAACGCGCACGTTGTTCTCGAAGAGCACCCGGACGAATCGGCTCGCAGCCATAGTCACCAATTACGTTGGGACTCCGAGGTCCTGATCCTCGAGGCGGAAACCCGGGCAGCACTGCTGGAACAGGCGGACCGGTTGCGTGAGTACGTGGCAACCGCTCCGGATGTCCCGCTAAAAGACCTCGCTTACACGCTCAACTGCAAGGGCCGGAACCTGCCTTCGCGGCTTGCCGTGATCGCCACCTCCACGGCAGACCTGGTCCAGAAGTTGACGCTTGCCGCCCGCCGGCTTGGCGACCCCAAGTGCAAGCAGATCAAGGACACCGGCGGGATCTACTTTTTCGACCAACGCCTGCAGGGAAAACTCGCCTTCCTGTTCCCGGGCGAAGGTGCGCAGTATCCCGACATGCTGCTCGATCTGTGCCTGCATTTTCCGGAAGTGCGGCGCTGTTTCGATCGCGCGGACCGTGCACTCGCCCAAGGTTCCCGTCCGATCGCGCCGAGCGAGCTGATCTACCCGCGCCGCATTCTCACGCCGGATGAAAAGGCGGAAGTCGAACGGGCACTCTGGAGGATTGACGGCGCCGTGGAAGGCGTGCTGATCGCCAACTCCGCGATGCACATCCTGCTGGGCCATCTCGGGATCCGTCCCGATCTGATCGTGGGGCACAGCACGGGGGACTACTCCGCCATGCTGGCATCCGGAGTCATCAACCTCGTCTCCGAAGCAGCATATGCCGAGACCATGCTCGAATGGAATCGGTCTCACGCGCGCCTGTCGGCCAAGACTGAGGTGCCCGAGGCCACCTTGCTCGCCGTGGGAGCGGATAGCGCGACGACCATGTCGATCGTGCACGAATGTGGGGCGGGAATGCACCTGGCCATGGACAACTGCTCCCATCAGACAGTGGTCGCAGGAAGCCGGGCAGCGGCGGACCGGGTCATCGAGCAACTTCGGAAACGCGGCCTGATCTACGACATCCTGCCCTTCGACCGGCCCTATCACACGCCGCCCTTCAGGGCTTATGCGGAGGCAGCCGGCGACGATTTCTTTGCCCGCCTGCCGATCTGCGCTCCGCGGATCGAGACCTGGTCGTGCACTACAGCTGCCAGATACCCGGACAGTGTGGAGGAAATCCGTAAGCTGTTCGTAGCGCATTGGGTCCAACCCGTGCTTTTTTCCGAGACCATCAAGAACCTGTACGCCGATGGCGTCCGAATTTTTGTGGAAGCCGGTGCGCGTGGCAACCTGACCGCATTCGTGGGCGACATTCTGCGCGGTAAGCCGTATTTGGCCATGCCCTCCAACCTGCCGCGCCGGTCGGGCATCACACAGATTAACCATCTCGTAGGCGCCCTGGCTGCGCAGGGCGTTCCGATGCAGCTTGAATATCTCTATGCCCGGCGCAATCCTGCTGAGGTGCATTGGCAGGGGCCGGAGCCGGCAGTCAAGCGGAAGCTGACGCCGTCGGTAAAGGTCACCCTATCGCTGCCGCCGTTGAAGGTCAAGGCGCGACCCGCAAGACCCCTGGCCGCCGCTGCGGCCGCGTCCCGGGGCGCCGGCACCGTGGCGGCCAATGAAACCCCTCCGTCTCCCCTGCCGCTTCGCGAACATGCGGTCGCCACCACGCCGGTGGCGCCGGCGGCATGGGCAACGCCCGCCCAACCGCTGCGCGATGCCGGACGCCATCCAGCGGCGGCAGTCCCTGTGGCGCGGGCAACGCCCGCCGGGGGCACATCGGCTCAGGCGGTCGCGGAGTTCTTCAAAGGGATGGAAACGTTTCTCGAGGTGGAATCCCAAGTGGTGTCCGCGTACCTGAATCGCAGTGGACTGCCGGCGGGGCGGGCCGCGGACTCGGTTCCCTCGTTGTCTCCGCGGGATTATCCATTGCTGGGGAAGATCACTTCGCTCGACCCTGGTCGCACGCTCACCGCGCTCCGCCGGATCAGCCTTGAGAACGACCTGTTCCTGCGTGACCACGCGCTGGGCTCCGCGATTTCCGCGATCGATCCCGACCTCAGGCCGATGATTGTCCTGCCGCTGACGATGAGCATGGAAATCCTCGCTGAAGCCGCCTCTGTCCTTTTGCCTGGCATGGTGCTCACGGAACTGCGCGACGTGAAGGCGCGCCAGTGGATCCGCGGGGACGATGGCGCCGACCTCCAAATTTCGGCGGCGCTGCTGGCGGACCACAAAAGTGTCCTGGTTCAGATCCGTGTCGCGGCGGATGGCGGCAAGCCCGAAGCACCTCCCGTGGTCGAAGGCACTGCCATCTTCGGCAGTGCGTACCCGGTGGCTCCTGCGCCGCAGATCGGGCCGCATCGCGGCGAGCACCTGTCCCGGCTTGCCGGTGCGAACCTGTACGACGGCAAGCTGATGTTTCACGGCCCCTGCTTCCGCGGCGTGGCTGCCATCGACCGCTGCGGAGAGGATGGCGTAACCGGCAAGCTCCGCACCCTACCGGCCGAAAGGTTATTCCAGGGCAACCCGCAGCCCCGTTTCGTCCTCGATCCGGTTCTGCTCGATGCCGCCGGACAACTTGTCGGCTACTGGGCGGCCGAAAAGCTGCCCCGCGGGTTCGTGGTATTTCCGTTCCACTTGGACCGTCTTCGAATCTTCGAGCGGCCTCGACCGGCGGGCGAACTGCTCGAATGCCGGGTGAGGCTGCGGCTGGAGGGCAGCGAAGCCACGCGATCGAATATCGAAATTGTCTCTCCCTCCGGCTGGGTCTGCATGGAACTCGCGGGTTGGGCCGATCGCCGCTTCGACCCACCTGCAGCCTTCCATCGGGCCTGGATCGCGCCTCGCGAGGCGATGATCAGCGAACCCTGGCAGGTTCCGCTCAACGGCGCCGGAAGCGGGCTCGAGTGCTACCGTGTAGCGCCGCTTTTCGAACCGGGTGCGGGGCTCTGGAAGGAACTGTGGGCGTCGCTCATTTTGAGCCCGGCCGAACGGCCGGCCTTCGCGCAACGGAAGGGGCCGGAGGCAAGGCAATTGGAATGGCTGGCCGGCAGGACCGCGGCCAAGGACGGAGTCCGGAGCCTGGTCAAGAGGCGCTATGGGGTGGAGTTGCTTCCCGCCGACATTGAGATCTCGCAGGACGAACATGGAAGGCCGATCGTCGGCGGCGCCTGGCTACGCCTGGTGCCCCGTGTTCCGCAGGTGTCGATCGCTCATACCGAGGGCATCGCGATAGCGGTAGTAGGTGAAGGCGGCACGCGGCGGTTCGGCGTGGACGTGCAAGGTTTTCGCCAACTGGGGGCGGATTTCGAGAGCCTGGCGCTGACCGCCGCGGAACAGCGTCTGCTGCGCGAGCTCCCTGACGCGATGCGCGCCGAATGGCTGCTACGGTTCTGGTGCGCGAAAGAGGCGGTCGCCAAGGCGCTCGGACGCGGACTGGTCGAGGGTCCGGGCAGCGTGCTGATCCAGGCTGCCGATACGTCTACCGGCAAGGTCGCGGCCACCCCCGGCCGCAAGCTGGCAGAAGCTGTTCCGGAAGCGGCCGGGGCGGAACTGAGCGTGCAGACGGCCCGCGAAGGCGCCCTGATCACCGCCACTGCCATCTTCGAGAAGAAAACATGATGAATACTGTCACTCCAGAGATCATTCAGGCCGACGTGCTGAAGCTATTGCACGAATTGGCTCGGGACTGGGAATATTCGGGCGAGATCACGCCCGACACCTGGCTTTTTGGCGACCTCGGTTTCGAGTCGATCGATGCCGTAGTGCTCGCGAGCTTCGTGCAGGAGCACTACGGCCGCACGTTCCCGTTTCCGCAGTTGCTGGCGGAGATCGGCCAGCGCGAAGTCAAGGATCTGCGCATCAGTGAACTTGTCGCGTTCATGCATCAACACCTGAATGGCGCGGCCGCGGGAGCCGGCGCATGAGTGGCAGGGTGCTGCTGATCGGCCTGGACGGGGCGACCTTTTCCATCCTGGACCCGCTGATCGAAGAGGGCGTAATGCCTTGCCTCGAAAAACTGATCGCGTCCGGCTTTCGTTCCCAACTGACGTCGGTGGTCCCGGCGCTGACTCCGCCCGCGTGGACATCTCTGATGACCGGGCGCAGCCCGGGGAATCACGGAATCTTCGACTTCCTCCGCTTCGACCTGCGCTCGGGCCGCCCCCAGTTGCGCGTAATGGATTCCAGCGACGTAGCCTGTGAAGCGATCTGGCCGATGGTGTCCCGTCAGGGGAGGGAAGCCACGGTATTGAACTTTCCGATGACTTTCCCGTCCCAGGGCACTTCGGGCAACGTCGTTCCAGGGTGGGTGCCGTGGCGGCACCTGAGACTAGCCTGCCGCCCCAAGACGCTCTACGACCGCTTAGCCTCGGCGGTGCCCGGGTTCAACCCCAGAGAACTGGCGATGGACATGGCGCTCGAGGAGCGGGTGCTCGAGGGCTGTCACGGCGAAGAGGATTACGAGAATCTGATCCGGCTTCACATCCGGCGCGAACGCCAATGGTTCGAGGTGGCGCGGTACCTCATGGGCGAGGAACCGGCTGCGCTGACGGCAGTGCTTTTCGACGGGGTCGATAAACTTCAGCACTTCTGCTGGCGCTTCCTCGACCGCGACATCTTCTCCCGCTCGCCCTCGGAGCTGGACCGCCGCATTCGCGGTTGGTGCCTCGACTACTTCCGCGAGATCGATAGCTTCATCGGCGAACTGTCTGCCTCCTATGGGGAGGACGATGCCGTCTTCCTTGCTTCGGACCACGGCTTCGGACCCACGGTGGAGGTCTTTCACGTCAATGCCTGGCTGGCACGCGAGGGTCATCTGGCTTGGGCAAATGCCTCCAACGTAGAGCAGAAGCACGCCGAAACCCTCGGCATGGGCACCATGGCGCGCCGGTTCTACGAGATCGACTGGCAGAAAAGTACGGCCTACTGCCCCACGCCGAGCAGCAATGGCATCTACATCCTGCCGCCCGGGCCTGATGGGTCGGGAGTGCCGCGCGAGAAATACGAACACTTCCGCCGCACTCTGATGGAGGGACTGCTGTCCTTTACCGATCCCGTCACCGGGGTCCGCCCGGTCGTCCGCATATATACCCGGGAGGAGGCCTTCTCGGGGTCCGCGATGGAGCACGCGCCGGACCTGACGCTGATCATGCGGGACGGCGGCCTGGTCTCGATCCTGCCTTCGGAGGTGTTGCTGAAACATCGTGTGGAAACCACGGGTGCGCACCGCCCCGAAGGCGTGTTTATCGCGGCCGGCCGAGGGATCCGGCGCGGCGTTTCCGGCGCGGCGCTCTCCATCCTCGACGTGGCGCCCACGCTGCTCTATGCTCTCGGCCTGCCGCTCAGCGCGGATTTCGAAGGCCGGGTGCCCGAGGCGCTTATCGAGCCCGCTCATCTGCGGGCGAATCCCGTGGAATTCGCGGCAGCACAGGAGAAGGCGATGGCCGTCGCGGCGGCGGGCGAGTTGGACCCGCGCATGGAAGCGGAGGTCATGGGGCAATTGCGGGCGCTGGGGTACATGGAATAGGAGCGATATGGGGAAGGCATTAGTTAACGGCTTCAACCTTCACTACCAGCAGTTCGGCCAAGGTCCACACCTGGTCATGCTTCATGGCATCACCGGCAATATGGCGGTCTGGCACCTGGAGATCGTGCCGGCGTTGATGTCCAGCTTCCGCATGACTACGTACGACTTACGCGGCCATGGGTACAGCGATGTGCCGCCCAGCGGCTACACGACCGCGGATCACGCCTCGGATCTGAAGAACCTGCTCGACACGCTCGGTATCGAACGGGCCCACATCATGGGTCACAGCTTCGGCGCCGACGTGGCGCTGCACTTCACCATCCTATTTCCAGAACGCGTGGACCGGCTGATTCTGGTCGAACCCGGCATCGCGGCGCTCGTGCACCTGCGCCAGCGTGAAGACTGGCCCGGCTGGAAATACTGGCGGGACAAGCTGGCGTTGGGTGGCCTGATCGTCCCTCCCGAAAGATGGTACGACACCGAATACCTGGTGCGGTCCAGCGTGAGTGTGCCGATGCTCTTCGGCTTCCGGAAAGGGCGCGCGCGCCGGGCAGGTCCCCTGGTCCGGTTGATGGACGCTACCACCGCGGCCAGGGACTATTGCGAACTGGCCGGAATGACGCTCGACACAATCGACAAGATACGCCATCGGACCCTCGTGCTTTATGGCGAGGATTCGGTGTTCATCGATTCCTACCAGTACCTTCGAGACCACCTCGAAAACGCGACCTGCCATCTGATGTCGGGTAGTGAACATTTTGGTCCGGTCGAGCGTCCGGAATTGCTGCTCGGATACTTGCGTGAATTTCTCGGCAATGAGGCGGATGACTTCGGGGCGGGCGTGGAAGGCGCGCGCGTCGTCGGCAAGATAGCGACAGCGGGATAGCGGAGATGAAATGAAAATGGAGGAGAGCATACTCGTCACCGGAGCATCTACCGGACTGGGCAAAGAGATGTCGCTGTATCTGGCGGAGCGTGGCTTCCGGGTCTACGCGACGGTGCGCGACATGAGCGGGGCCCCCGCATTAACGGCCGCGGCGGCCGAGCGAAAGGTTTCCCTCAACGTGCTGGCGCTCGACGTCACAGACACCGCGAGCATCCGGCGCGCGGTAGACACGATCGTGGCCGAGAACGGTGGGATTTTCGGTATTGTCAACAATGCCGGCACCGGCCTGCGCGGCTACTTCGAAGATCTGGATGACGCCGACATACGGCGCATGTACGACGCCAATGTCTTCGGCGTGATGGCGGTCACACGGGCAGTCCTGCCGCATATGCGGCGTGCACGGCGGGGTCGTATCATCATGGTCAGTTCGGTGGGAGGCCGCATCGGCTCACTGGGAGTGAGCACCTACTGCTCCACGAAATTCGCCGTGGAGGGCTTCGGCGAATCCCTTTATCTGGAACTCGCGCCGCTCGGCGTTCACGTCAGCATCCTCGAACCCGGGATCATCAAAACCGAGCGCTGGGCCGAAAACCGAGGTATCGCACCTGGAGCCAAGGATCCGAAGAGCCCTTATTACGATTGGTTCTGGCGCTCTGAGGAGGAGGCCGACAAGTTGGTGCGTGCCTCGACCGCAACACCGGCCGACGTCGCCGCCGTGACTTATGAGGCGCTGACGGCCGCCCGTCCCAAGTTGCGCTACATGGTGGGTCGAAAGGCCAAGATGGCGGTCGCGCTGCGGCGCTGGCTGCCTGGCAACCTTTTCGAGCGGATCTACTTCGGCGAGGTAATGCGGCGTGCGACGGGGAGGCGCCGCGCTGGAACACGCAGTTCTCCAGGAGTCGCATAATTGGCACGTTATCTGTTTGCCATCTGGCCGTTTGCGGGCCACGTTCATCCGGCGCTCGCCGTGGCGCGCGCCTTGCGCGCCAGAGGGCATGATGCGGCGTTCTACACGGGCGCCGGCGTTCACCCGGAGATCGCAGGGGAAGGCTTCCACTGTTTCCCGTTCGAGCGAGTGGACGAGCAGCGGGTGGCCGCGCTGGCGGCTTCCGAGTTCCCGTATAGCGGTTCGTTTGCCGGGCGCCTCAGGCAGGCTCCGCGGCTGCAGGCGAAATTCCGCGAGTGGCTGCTCGAAACCATTCCGCAGCAGGTGGAAGACCTCGATCGTGTGATGGCAGCATGGGTACCGGATGTCCTGGTCTGCGATCTGGCGTTCTGGAGCCCGATCCTGGTGCTCGGTGAAGCGCGTCGTATTCCCGTGGCGGTCCTCTCCATTCTGGCGGCTTGCATTCTGCCCGGACCGGACGCTCCGTTCTGGGGTCAAGGACTGCCGCGCCCTCGCTCTGCTGCCATGCGCCTGCGGTCGAGGCTCACGCGCTCGCTGGTTCGAATCCTGTCGGTCCGGTTCCGTGCCGAGGTGAACGCGGTTCGCCGGCGCTACAATCTTCCTCCCATCGATTGCCCCGTCACCGAATACGCCGCCCGCATGCCGCTGTACCTGGTGCCGAGTACGCCCGCGTACGATTACGAGCGCGGCGACCTGCCCTCTTCGGTGCAATATGTCGGCCCCTGCCTCTGGGACAAGCCGGGCAACTCGCGGCCGCCGGAGTGGCTGTCGCAACTCGACCACGCCCGCCCCCTCGTCTATGTAACCGAGGCAACCATTGGAACCGGAGATCCGTTCCTTCTGAAGGCGGCGGCACAGGGCTTACGCAACCTTCCGGTTCAAGTGGTGATGACCGCGGGCAGGCAGCGCAATCCGGCGGCGCTTGACCTGGGACCGCTCGCGCCGGACATGCGCGTGGAATCCTACGTACCGCAAAGCGACCTTCTGCCGCACACGGCAGTCACCGTAACGCTCGGTGGTTCGGGCGGCGTCCTGGCGTCCCTCAGCGCCGGCGTTCCCCTGGTCGTCGTGCCGACCGAGTGGGACCGGCCGGAAAATGCGCAGCGGGTGGTAGAGGCAGGAGCGGGCCTGAGGCTGGCTCCGGATCGATGTACGCCGGACCGTTTGCGCGCGGCGGTGGAGCGCGTACTGCGGGAGCCCTCGTTCCGCGAGAATGCCCGGCGTCTGGCACGCGACTTTGCCAATTACGGCGGACCGCGGCGGGCGGCCCAACTTCTCGAAGCGCTGGTCGCCGCCAAGCCCAGACCCGCCGCCGCCGGTTACGGAGGACACCACTGATGGCCCGCTTCCTGGTCACCTGCTGGCCCTTCGTCGGCCATCTCTATCCGCAGATCAGCGTCGCGCTGGCGCTGCGGGAGCGCGGCCATGAGGTCGCCTTCTACACGCACGAATCCGGACGGGCGGTGGTGGAGGGCGAAGGCTTCCGGCTGTTTCCCTTCATCAACGTGGATGCGAACCGCTTCGAACGGATTCACGAGCTCGAAGCCGAAGTCCCCGCCACGCAACCGAAGATGCAGACACTCTCGGTGGCCATGAAGGCGTATCGCGACATGCTCGCCGATTCGATACCCGAGCAGGTATCGGACCTGCAGCCCATTCTTCGGGAATGGCGTCCCGACGCGCTGATTACCGACCCCGCGCTTTGGGGGCCGATCCTGGTCATCTGGGAACTCACGGGCGTTCCCGTGGCCCTCATGACGCAGATGATCGGCTCCATGATTCCGGGCCCGGACGCGCCGCCGTGGGGTCCCGGACTGCCGCCGCCGCGTACCTTCCGTACCCGGCTGCTGTCGCGTGCCGTGGAAGTAGCGGTGGATGTGGTGGCCAGCCGCATGCGCGGCCAGGTCAATCGGATCCGCGCCCGATACGGCCTGGAACCCATGTACCGTTCCGTCAACGCGCACACCGGCCGCCTGCCCCTTTATCTGATTCCCAGCGTCCCCGAACTCGATTACAATCGCTGCGACCAGCCGTCCAACGTTCACTACGTGGGTCCGTGCGTTTGGACGAAGCCCGGCGGCGCAACGCAGCCTGCGTGGGTGGACGGTCTGCGGACCGACCGGCCCTGGATCCACGCCACGGAAGGCACCGCCCAGTATCAGAAACCGTTTCTGCTGCGTGCCGTTTCGCAGGCGCTGGCGGACCTGCCCGTAGAAGTGATTCTCACCTGTGGACAGAATCGGGATCCCGAGTCGCTCGGGTTGGCGCCGCTTCCCGCCAATGTCCGGCTGGAACGGTGGGTGAGCCACCAGGACTTTCTCCCCCGGTGCGCGGCCCTGGTCACCACGGCGGGAGCTGCCACGGTGCTGGCATCTCTACAGGCCGGGGTTCCGCTGCTGGCCGTACCGACCTTCTGGGATAAGAGCGACAACGCGCAACGCGTGGTGGAGGCCGGCGCCGGGCTTCGACTCGCTCCGCGCCGGTGCACCCCTGAACGCGTCCGCGCGGCCGTCCTGCGGCTGCTCGAAGAACCGCAATTCCGTGAGAATGCACGGCGCATCGCGCATCAGTTCGCCCGCGCCCAGGGTCCGCCGCGGGCGGCCGAGTTGCTCGAGGGACTGGTCCACACTGGTGCCGTCAGGGCGATGAGGCAAAACGGATGACAGGATTCAATTGAAAACAACCAAGAGAGGATTCTTCATGTTCAAGAAACCGCAAACGCGCTCCATACACATCACGCTCTACGCTGCACTCAGTTGTTTGACCCTTTTCGCCCCTTCCGCGCCGGGGCAGGTAATCGAAGGTTTCCCATTGATCGCCAAGAACTTCTCCCAAGCTGCGCCGCGCGGCTTTGGCGACCGCAACAACAGTTGGCCCCAGGCGATGATCTGGTGGAAGAACAATCTGTATGTTGGTACCAGCAGGCAGTCCCTTTGCGGCAGCCTCTACGGCGTCTATCTGACGGCCGTTGGGCTGGCCGGAAAGCCGTTCGCGGATGCCTTCCTGCCGTATCCGCCGCTGGATCCGAACCTTTCGTGCGCCCCCGACGCCGCCGACCTCGATCTGCAAGCGGAAATCTGGCGATGGTCGCCCGTGACCAATGGTTGGACGCGGGTATTTCAATCGCTCGCAGTCCTCGACAATCCCGGGTCGGGCGGTGGCGATCCGCCGCGTGTGGGCAAGAAGTTGCCGTATGAGATCGCCTTCCGCGGCTTCACCTCTCACGTCGACCCGGACGGAACTCAAGCGTTATACGCCTTCGGCATCAATAGCACCATTCTGTGGGACCGGTCCAAGCTTCCGCCGCCGCGCATTCTGCGCTCGACCGACGGCCTAACCTGGACGCCAGTGCCGCAGACACCGGGAACGTTTTTCGGCGACCTTCCTTTCAACGCCGACCACTCCAGCTTCCGTTCGCCCGCTTCGTACGACGGAAAACTGTTCACTCTCAGCGGTCCGGTCTTCGGACAGGGGTACCTGATCGCTTCCGCCAATCCGGCCCTGGGGGACAACGCCTGGTTTCTAGCGGGCCCCAGCGACGTGTTGTTCTACGAACTGGCGGTGTTCAACGGCTGGTTGTACATCGGCGGCTTCGATCCAACCAACGGGTATGCCATCTTCAAGACGAAGGCGCAAGGCCCTCCCCCATATCAACTGACCCCGGTGGTGCCTCCGGGTGCGGGCCTTGCGGTCCGTCCGAGCAAGTCCGTGGTCAGTATGCAGGTCCATTACGGCCGTCTCTATGTCGGCACCGCGAGTCAGACGGAGATCATTCAGATCAATCCGGACGATACCTGGGATCTGGTGGTGGGCGCGCCGCGCATGGTCGACGGCCAATGGAAGTATCCGACCAGCGGCCTTGACGCTGGGTTCGGCCATACCTTGAACGACCACGCATGGCAGATGGACGATCCGTACAACTACATGTACGTGGGAACCTACAATGCCTCTACCGGCTCGCGTTTCGACCCGGTGAATGGCCCACTGCTGGCGCCGTCAATGGGCGCCCATCTGTACCGCACGCCCGACAGTTGGTATTACAGCCCGATCACCACCAACGGGTTCACTAATCCGGCGGATCCGAAGGGCGGCATCTACGATTATGGCGTCCGAACCATGTCGACCACGCCGTACGGCATGTTCCTGGGCCTCGTCAACGACTACTACGGCCTCTCGATCTTCCGCGCCACCAAGGCCTCCTCGCCGCAGGTGGACTCGCCGTTCCGCCTGGAAGTGGAGCCGGCGAGGAACGGTACCGCGCTGCTCTCCTGGCAGGCCGGGATTCGCGCCGTGTCCTACCGCATCTTCCGTGCCGAGATCAACCAGATCCTGGTGAGAGACGATTTGAGCGTCGAGGGCTGGAACGGCACTTTCGGAAATAAGATTCCCGATATCTACATCGGCGCGTACACCCAGATCGGCTCCACTGCGGAGCTTTTCTTCCAGGATTCAACCGTGGACCCGAACAAGCGGTACATGTACTACGTTGTGGGGCAGGGATCCACCGGAGCGCTCTCGGAACCCTCCAGTCTCGGGACCTTCCCACTGCTGTCTCCTCCGGTCACTTTTGCGCGCTTGCAGCAAGAGGTGGATCGTTGGACGAGCCGCGGCCGGTTTGTCGCCACCGATCCCACCGGATCGGCGATCCGGCAGCAACTTGCCACCGCTAAGAACTTCGCGGCTGCCTGCCAGATTCCCCAAGCCATCGCCGCCATCAATGCGAAGACTGCCGCCAGGACGGCGCTCGCCCCGGAATCGGTCGATGTCGAGGTGCTGCTGAACAAGCTCGTGCGGCGGCTGCAACTCTATTCGCGGTTCGGCGGACAGGTGCAGACCACGGAGTTCTGCACGGGCCTCTGAAAGGCGACCATCACCATGCGCGTCGATATTCTGGCGATAGGTTCACGTGGGGACGTACAACCGTACGTCGCCCTGGCGTTGGGCCTGCGCAAGGCGGGATTCGGCGCGCGGGTCGTGACTCTGGGCGGCTTTGAGGATCTGGTCGGCAACCGGGGAATGGATCATTTGGCCGTCGGCGAGAGTCCCGGGGCCATTGCCGGCACGGATGCGGGCCGCGACTGGGTAAAGCAGCGCCGCAGCGCGGGCGGATTCCTGCAGGGCTTCGTCCGCGTAGCCGGTCCGCTCATCGAGCAGGGACTGGCGAATTACTGGAATGGGCCTCGCGACGCCGAAGCGATCATTGTCTCGCCGATGGGTATGCTGATCGGCGGCCATTTGGCCGAGAAACTCGGTGTCCCGCTGATTCAGGCCAATCTCGCACCGCCGGTTCTCCCGAGCCGGTACGACTGGGATGGCCGCCGCAACTGGAAGTCGGCGCTCGGCGGGAAGATCTTTCCCCTTGTGCACGATGCCTTTCACCTAGTGGTCTGGACCAAGCTCCGCGCCATGACCAACGCCGCGCGGGCCCGCGTGCTCGGGCTGGCGCCTCTGCCTGCCAGCGGCCCTCCCGGCATCAAACGCTTGCCGATGCTCGCCGGCTTCAGCTCGGCAGTGGTCACTCCGCCGCCCGATTGGCGGGACGGGATTCACGTTACCGGCTACTGGTTCCTGAGCGACAACTCCGGCTGGTCGCCGCCGAACGAGATGATGAACTTTCTCGGCTCCGGTGCGCCGCCGGTCTTTGCCGGCTTCGGCAGCACTCCTTTTCCGCAGCCTGAGGTGGCGACCGCCATGGTGGTGCGGGCGATTGAGCGATCCGGAAATCGTGGAATTGTACTGGCGGGCGGCAGCGGACTCGCCACCGGCCGTCTCAGCTCAAACGTCTACAGCATCGATTCGGCGCCGCACGACTGGCTCTTCCCGCGCGTATGCGCCGCCATCCATCACGGCGGCGCGGGCGTGACCGGAGCCGCCCTGCGGGCCGGACTGCCGTCGGTCGTTGTGCCTGTGTTCGCGGACCAGCCATTCTGGGGCAGGCGCGTGCACAGCCTGGGAGTGGGCCCCCGCCCGATTCCGGCCACAAAACTCACCGAAGACAACCTGGCCGAGGCGATCAGGGCAACCTCGAGCGCGGAGATGCGCGCCCGGGCAACTCGCCTGGGCCAGAGGATTCGCGCCGAGGACGGCGTCGCCAATGCGGTCGCAAGCTTCTCGCGCCTGGTGGGACGGGGCGTTGCCGCCGGCAGGAGGCAGCATGCGGGTTAGAGTGCTTACCATCGGTTCGCAGGGTGACGTGCGGCCCTACGTAGCTCTGGGCAGGGGGCTGAAGAACGCCGGCCACGACGTCCGCATTGCGACTCACAAGAGCTTTGAACCGCTGGTGCGGGAGCATGGGCTCGACTTCGCTCCGGTGGCCGGAGACCCGCGCGAACTGGAAGAGAATCGCCGGCTGCGCGAATTGCACGACGACGGACGCAACCTCTTCAAATGGTGGCGGACGTTCAACGAGGTGGACGCGCCTCTGATGCGCCGGCGCCTGAGCGATTGCTGGGACGCCTGCCAGGACGCCGACGTCATCATCGTCTCCGTCCTGCCGTACCTGTTCGGCTATGCGATTGCCAGAAAACTGGACATTCCCCTGGTGCGTGCCTTTTACTTTCCGGTCTCGCCGACACGAGCTTACGCCGCCGGCTTCGTGCCGGAGCGGCTGCAGTTCAGCGGCAGCCTGAACCGTGCGAGCTACCATTTGCAGCGGCAGGTACTGTGGCAAGTGGCGAGACCGTGGGTCGCCGGCGCATGTCGCGAAGTGCTGGGCATCAATACTTTCCCGGTGTCGGAGCCGTTCGGGGATTTGGATCGCGAGCGGCAGCTGCTCCTGTATTGTTACAGCGCTGCGGTCGCGCCGCCCCCCTCCGACTGGGGTGAGTGGATCAAGGTGACCGGATATTGGTTCCTCGACAGGGCCGCGGAATGGACGCCGCCACCGGCACTGGAGGAGTTTCTGAGCAGCGGTCCACCGCCCGTCTACATTGGCGGCTTCGGACAGATGACCAATCGGAACCCGGCCGAGTTCGCCCGCACGGTGACACGCGCGGTGAGTCTCACCGGGCGGCGCGCCGTTGTACTTTCGGGCTGGGGCGGTCTGCCGGTCTCGGAACTGCCCCCCGAGATCTTTGCCGTCGATTGGGTGCCTTTCGACTGGCTCTATCCCCGGATGGCCGCGGTTGTCCATCACGGGGGGGCCGGAACCACGGCCGCCAGCCTGCGCGCCGGCGTGCCCTCGGTGATCGTGCCGTTCTTCCTCGACCAGTTCTTCTGGGGCAAGCGAGTCTTTGAGTTGGGCGCCGGGCCGCGCCCCATTCTGCGCAAGGAACTCGACGCCAGTGCTCTGGCTTCGGCCATCGAACTGGCTGCCACCGATGACGGGATGCGCCATCGGGCGGCAGCGCTGGCGCAAAGCATACGGTCCGAAGACGGCGTGGCCCGCGCTGTGGCCGCCTTCGAGCAGCAATATGGCTCGCTGGGCCAGCGGCGGGCCAGCTGAAAATGCCACCGGGTTCCAAGTCCGACACCTCCCTGGGCGCTGCGCCTAAGCTGGGCTGGCGTTTCAAGGTGCTGTACGGCATCGGCGAGATCACCAATGCCGTCAAACTCGTCACCTTCGGCCTGTACAGCCTCTTTTTCGCGACCGTCGTGCTGCGTCTGCCGGGAACGTGGATCGGGATCGTTGGCTTCCTCGCGATGCTCTGGGACGCGGCGATCGACCCCTATATCGGCTATCTCACCGACGGCGCCGGCGCAGTCGGCCGCCGCTTCCGTTTCATGATGACCGGCACCCTGATCATGGGGTTCGGATACTGGGCCTTCTTCAGCCCTCCGCTGCATCTGTCTACCGGCGCCACTTTCGCGTGGCTTCTGGTGGCGAGTCTCGCTGTCCGCACCGCCACATCGATGTTCACCATACCGTACTATGCGCTCGGCGCCAGCCTCACGGCCGACTACCAGGAGCGAACCTCGATCACCGC
This sequence comes from Candidatus Solibacter sp., assembly GCA_039934035.1. GTDB lineage: Bacteria > Acidobacteriota > Terriglobia > Bryobacterales > Bryobacteraceae > Solibacter. The sequence continues at coordinate 39,587 of JBDTMZ010000014.1, forward strand.
TGTACGCGGCGCGGCCGGTATTGTCGGAACGTTGCTGACCGCGTCGCTCTCCTTCGTGGTCTTCTTTCCGGATAAGGTGCGCGGCGTCGATCCGAAAACACAGCCGTCCGGCTATGCGTCCATGGGACTGGCGTTCGGAGTGCTGATGACGGTTGTCGCACTCACAGCGCTGCTCGGTAGCCTTCCCCTGCGGAAGGTGCTCGAAGCACGCGGCGTTGCGAGCGGGGAAGCTCCGGTAGCCTTCTTCCGAAGCGTGGCCGCGATCGTCGGAAATCCGTCCTATCGCGTCATCCTGCTATCGTTCACTCTGGTTGTCGTGGCGCTGACCATCAACAGTTCCATGCTGCTGCACTTTCTCAAATACTATGCCGGGATCGCTTCCAGCGCGGCTCTGAGCAGCTCGCAGGGCGCCCTCTACACTGCCAGTATTTTCGGGATGTTCTTCTGGCTGCGGATGTCCGGCAGGGTTGAGAAGCACCATCTGTTTGTGCTGGCCTGCGGGGCTACGGCCTTCTTCCTCGTGGCAACGCTCGTACTCTTCGGCGAGGGACGCCCATTCGGCGCCGGCAGCGCCATTCCGTTGGTGGTCGGCTATGCCGTCGCGGGGTTCGTTACCTGCATCTTCTGGTTCGTCCCCCAATCGATGATGGCCGATGTCGTGGATGAGGACGATTGGCGTACGGGACAGCGGCGCGAAGGTTCGCTTTTCGGCGTCGTCTCGTTCTGCCAGCAGGTGGCGACCGGGGTCGCGGTCATGGTGGCCGGCGGCTTATTGGAGCACGTGGTGAGGCTGAACCCGGCGCTGTCCCGGCAGGCGCCGGCGACGGTAGCTTGGCTGGGGATAGTCTATGGCGTGGTGCCGGCCTTCCTCTTCCTTGCGGCGGCCGCGATCATGCTTCGCTACGGACTGACGCGGTCTCGGGTGGCTACGATTCAGGCCGCACTGGTGGAACGGCAGTCGTGCCGTGCGACCGAACCGTCAGGACTTGCAGATAAGGTCCGGTCAGGACCTGCAGATGAGGTGATTGATGTCAGGAACGGATAGCGGCTTCATTACGATTGTTTCCGGACTGCCCCGCTCGGGCACTTCCATGATGATGAAAATGCTCGAGAGCGGAGGCATTCCGCCGGTAACGGACGACTTCCGTAAGGCGGACGACGACAACCCGAACGGCTACTTCGAGTACGAGCCGGTCAAGCGGCTACGGCAAGAGTCGTCGTGGGTGGAAACCGCCTGTAATAAGGCCCTCAAGGTAATTTACGTCTTTCTATATGACTTACCACCGGGTCAAAGATACAAGGTAATCTTCATGCGCCGCAACCTGGAAGACGTGGTCGCCTCACAGAAGGCGATGCTGCGCCACCGGCAAGAGGCCGATCGCATGACCGACGACCAACTTATGACTACCTTCGCCGGGCAGTTAGCCAGGCTGGACGATTGGATCCGCCGCCAGCCTGACTTTACGATCAGGTATGTGGACTACGATGACGTGGTCGCAGACCCATACCGGGCGTCTGCCGAAGTTGCCGCCTTTCTGGACACTACACTGGACGTGCCGGCGATGGCGCGATCGGTCCATCCCGAGTTGCACCGCAACCGTTCCGCCGCCGGCACGGCGTGACCGGTTTACTGGACGAGGGTGCCGCACGCGCCCTGAAAGCGCAGGTCCCAGTATTCGTATGCCGGGAAGAACAGCCGGGCGAGGCTGAGGCTCCGGCCATCCGCGCTCCAGGCGCCCGTGGCCGCAATCCCGCCCCAGAACGAATATTCGGGGTAGCCGGATTGACGGTAGTGTGTGAGTTGGGTCAACTCGCGCGTCCTGACGTCCAGCAGCATGAATTCCGTCTTGATCGAGAATATCTTGGAGGCGCCAGGATCGCTTCGGTAGGGGTAGGCGCTCATGAAGACGATCTGTTCCCCGTTCGGCGAAAAGACGCCATGCTCGTCCCAGACGGTGGGTGAATTCGTCAGGTTTATCAGGATACCGGTTTCGATGTCGAGCGTGTACAGGTCCATGCCCTGAGCGTCCTTCTGATCCGAACCGGTCAGGAGGATTCTCTTTCCGTCGGAATGGAAGTTGCCCGGTTCGTTCCAATAAAGGTTGCGCGGCGTAATGTCGCGGGCGTTGGTCAACGCCGGCACCCCGCCCTGAACGGTCAGATCGGCTACCATCAACTGCCAGCGGCCGAAGGGATAGTATGCCAGTATATTGCCGTCAATAATTTGGGACCAGACCGCCTTCTTCCCATCCGGGGTAAATGCGGTTCCGGTAAAGCCGTCGGCAATACCGGTCTTACCCGATTGAAAATCGGTTAACCGGTTCCATTTCTTGCCGTCGGGCGACATGAGGTACATGTTGGTCCAGAGTCCGCTTTGCAGTTGCCCTTCCACCCAGGACCGGTTCCAGCCGAACAGCGGAGATGGCGAGTACGTATCGCGCTCCACCGCCACGGAAATCCAGTTTCCCGAGGGATGCCAATGCGCCTGCATCTTGAAGCGCTCGGGTTTGGGTCCGCCGTCCACCTGTACGCAGGTCACGCACGTCAGATCCGGAGTGGCATCCTGACCAAGGTAAACCTGCTCTGTCCCTTTGGCGTCTTTCTGGTTCATTAGAAAGCGCTTGCCGTCGGGGGCATACACCCGGAACCCCTGCACCGCGCTCTTTTTCAGTTCGGCTTGTGTGCAAGCCGAACCGGCAATCATCGGGCGCGCGACGGCCCCGGCGAGAAGCAGTGCCGAGGTAACGGCCACTGTCTTCCCGCTCTGTAAAAACGTCACTTAATATTCCTGGTTACTCCTAGTACTTATAGTACCAACAAGGCGGGAGAGGTGGGGATCAAATCGTACGTTATCGATGGGCAAATACGGTGCAGGCCACTGCATCTTGTTGATCGCACGGGCCGCCGAACATATTCTCCACGACAACGTGGGTGAACCCAAGCGAATGTAGCCGGTCCACGAATGAAGGGAGGAGTGGCTTGTTCGCCGGCTCGATTTCCATGGCGAGCTGCCGGACCAGGTTCCAGTGCGCTTGCTCGAGTCCGGCAAGGACGCTCATTTCCGCGCCTTCGACGTCGATCTTCAGCAGGTCGATACGTGACACACCGCGCTCGCGAATGATTCCGCTCAGGGTGCCGACGCGGCAGGGAACACTGACTCCCTGCGCCATCAGCCGGTCAAAAGCCGGACCCAGCAGACGCTTGCGGAAGGGAAACAAGGGGAGCATCGCGAGTGCCCGCAACTTGCCGGTGCGCCACATATCCGAGAACCGGACCCCTTCGAGCAGGCGGCCGAAATCACGGTGTTTATCCGCCGAGCATAGGGTGGAGTTGCTCGGCGCCCCTGGAAAGAACTCGATCGTGGTCTCACCGTCGGCTTCACCCAGCGCACAATTGAACGCCTCCACCGTATGGGCCGCGTAGTGCGACGACTCCGTCAGATTTCGCTGAAGACAGGCAAAAGTGCCGGGCACCGGTTCAAAGGAGTAGAGCTGTAAGCCGCCGTGCCGCTCCATCAGGGACAGGCCGAACATCCCGACGTTCGCACCGACATCGAACACCACATCGCCGTCGTGCACCGCAATGCCGTTCCTCTCATAGCAACGCCGCTCGAACATTTCCCGATAGAGGAATCGTGTATCGCCCGCGGCATCGGGCGTGTTCCACACACTCAGCCCGCGCGGCAACTTAAAGAGCTTCATCGGTTGAGGTTGAGTGGCTTGTGAAGACATACTTCAGCTAATCCTTACGAGAACGCATTCATCGATTGCGAAGGCCGGTGGAACCAACCGCCCCGGGCACGGACCACCTATATCTGGAAATCGAGTACCGGCCCGCCGGTCCAGGTAACTTGCGTACCCTGTTTCGCCTGGGCTTCGGAATGTGGCAGCGAGGGTTGTCCGCCAGCCGCAGTCTCGAAAGACGACGTGGGTTTCGAGAGGTCTGCAAACGCGCCTTGCCAGCCACAGCGCTGGCAATGAAACGACTCGTGCGGGGCGGGTTCCTGCAACTCTCCTTCCAGCTGAAAGCCGTAGCTATAAAGCAGCGCTTTGCAGGCTGGGCAGTTAAGGCTCATGGATTCGGGACTCATCGGTTGCATCTTCCTTGTGAGCGTGTTGGAAAGCCAACCCCGGCTGGTTCGCGGCCAAATCTCGGACCGGTAGACTGGATACAGCGTTATGGCGGTGCGGATACCAGACCTGACGTGGGCTGTCCAACTAACTCTTAGGGCGCAAGTATAGCAGAAGATAGTTCACACTTAGAACCGGGCAGCGTGCGTTGAGATACGGTGCGAAGGCCGGGCTGATTCCCGGCGCAAGGGCGGAAATCTGTGCAGAGGATCACGCCGAGTATCCTCCATCCACCACCAGCACTTGTCCAGTCATCCAGCGCGCTGCGTCCGACAAGAGATAGACGGATGCACACGCTACATCCCGTGTCCTTCCCAGGCCCAGCGGATGCTGCGCAACGATGGCGGCGAACTGCTCCTCGCTCAGCGACTTTCGGATTCCGGCGGTCATTTCGGACTCGACCATGCCAGGCGCGATACAGTTGACCCGAATTCCCTCCCGAGCCAGTTCTTTCGCCAGGCTCCGGGAGAGAGCCACCAGCGCTGCCTTCGACGCCGAGTACGCCGCGGCGGCAGGGGTGCCCACCAAGGCACTCACTGAGCTAACGAAAACGATGCTGCTTTTCTCCGTGCGGCAGTCCTTTTGGCGGAATCCCTTCGCCAGCATCACGGCGCTATCGAAGTTGATTCGAAACGTCAGGTGCAGACTGTCCAGGGACAGCGCCCTGAGGCCCGCGGTCTTGCGGATTCCGGCGCAGTGCACCATCCCGTCGAGCGCGCCATGCCGTGCGGTGATGGCCCCCATCCATTCGACGATCTCTTCGAGGCGCAACAGATCGAAGGGCTCCACCTCGTGATGCGAGCCTGCCATTTGGGACAGCGTCAATTCCAGTTGTTCGGTCCGCCTGCCGGTGAGCACGACGCGGCACCCGCACTGGCTTAGCAGTACGGCGGTTTCACGGCCGATTCCGGACGTTGCACCTGTAACCAAAACGGTGTGTCCTGTGAGGTCGAAAGGTGTTGACGGCAACAATCAAGTCCTCCCCATGCTGGTATGCAACTTTCGAGGATATCACTGGTATACTGTTCTGACACTGCCGATGCACTCCTCGTCTTTGTCATTCCCGAAAACCAGCGAAACATTGGCGGTGAATCCGGTCGAAAGCTTTTTCTGGGCATTCGAACGCGACCTTGATGGCGCCTTTCGCGTCCTGATCCTGGTACGTCTGGAAGGCTGCATAGAAGGCGAGTTTCTCAGGGCTGCGCTTCGACGGCTTCAAATTCGACATCCCAAACTGCGCGCCAGACTTTCACGGAGCGGCCAGTTTCGCTATGAGCTCCCCTCGGACATTGCGCCCATACCTTTCGCCATCACGGACTACGAAGGCGTGGAGTTCCCGTGGCGCGATCAGGCACTCAAGTTGCTGCAAACTGCGCTTCCGGCCGAAGGGCCGTTCGCTCGCGTGCACGTTCTGCGCAGCCGGTCTCGGAACTACTGCGAATTGCTATTCTCCGCGCCGCACGCAATCGCCGACGGCAGGTCGACGATTGCGATTGCCGGCGACCTTTTGGCCGAGTATGCCGCGGTAGAGAGTGGCGCGGAGGCTGCGGCGGCGGAGCCTCTGCCGCCTGTCTCCGTCGTCCGCGTGAGGGTGCCCGGAAGTACGCGGGACCGGCTGCGCCTGGTCGAGAGATTCCAAGGCCTCCGGAAAACGGAAGCCCTGGTTCCGCTCATGCCCTTGCCGACGGCGCAGGGCGTTTCACCGCAGTCGCAATGGATGCACTGGGTGTTCTCGCCGAAGGAAACGCTCGCCATCGTACGCCGCTGCCGCAAGGAAAAGGTCTCCCTCGGTTCCGCGCTGATGGCGGCTGTGTTCTGCGCCTTGATGGAGTGCCTGCCTGCCCCCCGAGTCTCCTTCAAGTGGCAGTTTCCGTTCGATGTTCGCGAGTCCCTGCACGGACCTGCCGGCCCCGTGACTCCGCACGACCTTGGCTGCTTCATGTCCAACATGAACGGGCTCTCTGCGATTACCCGGCCCTACGATGTCTGGGAAGTGGCCCGCCACGCACAGGGCGAGATTCAGTTGTTCAGCGACCTGGGCGGACCCGCATTCAGCTACCGTTTGGCCTCGCGCCTCTATACGTTCAGGGCTGTGCTGGGACTCTTCTTCCGCTCTTTCCGACGCGCCAGGACCAGCTCAGGGCCGCGCGAGACCCTGCTGGCGACAAACTACGGCGTGCTCGGAATGCGCGACTCCTACGGCAGCCTGCGTCCTCGGGAGTGCACTCTCCTGTTCAAGAAAGAGATTACCGGACCGTCGCTGGTTGTGGAGTCGCTCGTCCTTGCCCAGCGGCTGAATGTTGGCTTCTTCGCAGGCGATCTCGATTCCGGGTTCTGGGAGCGCGTGCACCCGGCGGTTCATGCTCAACTCACCGCCATTATGCGCGACGGTGGCCCGTCGTATTCTCCCAATCACGAAGGTCTTGAAGGCCAGCGGACCAGCGTGGCGCCCCACGAGTAGCCGATACCGAAGCCCACCAGCATCACCAGTGCTCCTGGCGCCAGTTGCCCGCTTTGTCGCGCCGCTTCAAGCGCAATCGGGATCGTGCACGAAATCGTGTTCCCGGTTTCCTCGATTGCCAGCACGAATTTCTCCGCCGGTATCCGCATTTTGCGCCGCAGGTGCTCCAGCATGAAGCGATTCGCCTGATGGAATACGAACAGGTCCACTTCCTCCGCCGAGACTCCCGCCTTCTCGAGCGTACGGTTCACGGCATCGGGCACGGTGCGCAACGTGAAATTGAAGACCTCGGCTCCGTTCATGTAAAAGTCGTTCACCGTGCGAGCGTTGCCGCTATCGTCGCTGATCAATTCCGCGTCCGGCTCCGCTCTGCGGCGCATTCCGCCCGCGGGGATGAGTAAGTTGGGAAGGCCGGCCCCATCCGTCCCGTAAGTGAACGGCCCGACCAGGGACTCTTCTTCCGCAGCGGCGATCCACGTAGCAGCCGCGGCATCTCCGAACAGCGTCCGCACGCTCTTGTCGGCCGGGTTGAGCAGCTTGGTGTACGTGTCGGCGTTGAGTAGCAGAACGTTGCGCGCCTGTCCGCTCTCGATCAAGGCCTTGGCCAACCCGAGCCCGTAGATGTACCCGGAACACCCGAGATTGAAGTCGAGCGCTCCGCACGTCGTGGGCAGCCCCATGCGATGTTGCATCAAGCAGGCGGTGGTTGGCACGATGTAGTCCGGAGTCTGGGTGCAATAGAGAAGATAGTCGACGTCGGCCGGATCCCGCCGTAGCTGCTCCATGAGGCCTTGGGCGGCCCGCAGCGCAAGGTCCGACCCGCATTCCCCGGGCGCTGAGATCCGCCGCGAGCGAATACCCGTCTTTTCAAAGATCTTCTCCGCAGTCCAGCCCGGAAACTGGGCTGCCAACTCCTCGTTGTCGAGCCGGCGTTCGGGGAGCGTATGCCGGATCCCTGCAAGATATGCTTTCTTTCCGCCCATCGAATCCATCCCAACGGCTGTCACACGAGTCCCGGCCTGACCAGCGAAAGCAGATCGTGCACGCTCTTGGCTTGCTCGATCTGGTCGCCGGACACCGTCACTCCCAGTTGCTCGTCCGCTAACGCGATGAAGACCACGGCGGCCATCGAATCCCAACACACCAGTTCCGACAGGCGCTGGCTCTCCTCCAGGCTTCCCGGCTTTACTTCGAGATGTCCTTCCAGTTGCCGCAAAAATTCAATTCTTGTCAATGCTCTTTCCTCCGAATCTCGCGAATTTACATCGATGTATGGTCAAAACCTCAGCGCCGTCCCACCGGCGGGGTGGCTGCCTGGCGCATATTCCCGCAAGGCCCTTCAAACGTGATCGTCCAGTTCGTCTTCTTAAAAGACTTATCTGTAGTCATTAAAGAGGCGAACAACTGCGTGCCGTCCTTCCCGAATCCCGCCACGGCGGCGATTGTTCTACTCTTCTGCGATTCGGGAAATCCCGGGGTGTTGAAGTGCGTGACCTGCTGAAGGTTGCCGCCGTCCGCATCCATTAGCATGAATTCCGTCTTGAGCGCAGCGGTCTTGTTGCTTCCGCTCTCCGCTCGATAAGGGTAGGACGACATGAAGCTGATCTTTCTGCCGTCCGGAGAATAGAGTCCATGCTCATCCCACACCTGCGGCGAACTGTTCAGATTGGTGAGTTTGCCGGTAACGATATCCAGCACGAATTGATCCTGGCCTAGCGCGTCCTTCATCCCGGCGTCCGACGAGATCAGCAGGCTGCGGCCGTCCGGCGAAAAATTGCCCGGCTCCACCCACTTGGCGCCTGCCGGTGTGATGTCCCTGCGATTGACCAGGGACGGAACTCCGTCCCGGCTCACAGTGAAGTCGGCGACGAAGAGCCTCCACACCCCGAAGGCGTTGGCCAAGACGTTTCCGTCGACGATCTCTGTCCACGCCGCTTTCTTTCCGTCGGGAGAGAACGCTGTCCCGACGAACCCGTCACTGGGGCCGTGGGCCGGTTTCTTGAAGTCGGTTTGCTGATACCAGTGCTTGCCATCCGGCGAAACCAGCCACATGTTGAGCCAGATGCCACTCTGCAGAAGCCCTCGTTTCCAGGAAGCCGGCATCCACATATTGCCGTGGGTGTCCTGCTCCGCGCCGACCACCAGCCACTTTCCCGACGGGTGCCAGGAGATCATCGGCTTGTTGCGATCCCGCCGCGGCAGTCCCGCCCTTTCCGTGCAACTGATGCAACGCAGGTCGCCAGAGCCCGGCTTGCCCGTAAAGACTTGATATACGCCCTTGCTGTCCTCTTGGGTAGCCGCGAATAGGTCCGAGTTGGGCGATGTTACGGCATTTTCGTAGGCCGTCGCTTCCTGTCGTACCGACTTTACCTTGCACGCGGCGTCGGGGTAGGAGTCGGGAGCAAGTGCCGTTTGCGCAGCTTCTACGGCTACCGGGCAACAGCCCCAGACGATGCCTAGAATCGCGATCTTGATAGTCACAGAAAATCCCCTATGGCTTAACCCAAGAAAAATGGCGATGCCGTCAACTCGGACCGGCCTTGAGATTCTAGCTATCGTACCAGTGAGTTTGCCGTAGCTGGGTCGGAAGCAAACGCTCAGCGTGGCAAACATCACATACGCACACCCTACCCGCCCTGAACCGAATCAGAGCCCTGACCCGACCGAACCTCGCCGCGCGTTGCCGCTCCTTATTAGGCCGAGCCGGCCGACGCCTGACGCGCTCGCTCCGGCTCCGCCGGCAGTCCGCGAGGGTAGCGCCTTCCGTTCAGCAGAACTCCGATCGCCGTGGAACGCACAAACAAATCATATGTGGCGAGCGAGCAGATAGTGGTGGCGGTGAGGGTGATCAACATCTTGACGCCTGCGTGCATATTCCACCCGTTTAGCAGTCCAGGAATCCACACGGCGAAGGGCAGGTGAACCAGGTACATCCAATAGGACCCGTCGGCGAGATAGCGGGACAGCGGGCTGCCTCGTCCACCGTACCGAACCGCCAGGCCGAGGAAGCCATAGATCAGCGCCCACATGGCAGCCGCCGCAAGGAATTTCGAGTTGGATGCGAGGTATGCGCCGGAGAGCAGCAGTCCTGAAGCGACAAACGTCCGGGCTCGGATCGCAAAGCGGTTCACCTGATCGCGGTTTACGTACAAGATCCACCCGAGGCCCATGAACACCCCGTATGCAAACAGGATTCGTGGCTGAATCAGGAACCCGGTCGGTGTATCGATTGTGGAGGCGCGCATCGGAAGCAGGGTGACATAGCATGCTGCCGCGCCGAATAGCACGCCGAGGGGATGATGCATAAATGGTCCCAATTGACGCGCGAATCGCTCGGCTCGTACTCCCGCCACCCTCTTCATCGCGCTGGAAACTAACGCGATCAGCGCATACAGCGGGAGCAGATAATACAGGAACCACAGATGCAGGAGGCGTCCCCCGCCAAACCACTTCGCCGGATTCGTCAGGTACGAGAGCCCAACGCCCCACCCGCCATTGGCGCCTCCATTGTTAGCGAACAGGAACCCTGCATCGGTTATGGGGGAGAGAAAAAGAAAGAACAACACGAAGGGGATTCCCACGCGCAGCATCCGGTTCCGCAGCATGTACCGAAGACCGCGGCGATCGTACAACCGAGCCGCAAAGAAGCCTGCCAGGAGAAAAAACAGGGGCATGCGGAAGATGTGTATAAAGAACACAAGAATGTCCAACAGAGGGCTGCGATGTGCGTCCTGATAGGGCCATACCTCTGGCACCGAAAACCAGGTGAAGCTGATGGAGGAGTGAAAGACCAGCCCCAGTAACATCATGGCGGCCCGCAATTGATCGAGTGAGTGAATACGCGGCTCGACTCCAAATCGCGCTGCGTCGGAAATCGACGAGGGATACATAGGCAGTACTCCGTGCGGGCTCCAGTTAGTATACGTGGCCCCTGCATGGTCAAATGTGCGTCTTTGTACCCAAATCCTCCACGGAATCATGGAAAAGCTCTCTCTAAGTGGCGCTCCTTTGGCGCTACCCTCGCTTAACGTTTCTGACCGGCATGATTGCCGAGTCTTGAGAGCACAGGAGGACTTTATGAAAACATTCAAAGACGTATTCGCTTGGGGTAGCAATCCGAGAGAGCCAGGTGCGCCGCCTTGTCGGTGGCGCAAAGGTTCGCCTGCCGTGCTTGGCGCGCTGGTATTTGGCGTCCTTTTCACGGCGGCTGCCATCGCCCAATCCGGTGGCTTCCATAACGATACTCAAGGGTGCGCAGCCGACAGGCCGTGCTTTAACGGGTATCGCCAGGCGGGAAGCAAGGTAGTCTTCAATTTCACCGGCATCACCGGCTGGGACTTCTACAACGTTCGCTATGCCAAGGCGGGCGGCGGCGAAAAGCAAGTCGAGAACCGCTCTGGGTCATTCACGCTCACTAACGTACAACCGCGACGCATTTATACGCTCAAGGTCCAAGGCTGCAATTCGCATACCTTGGCTCGGTCAACTTGCTCTCCCTGGGTGGAGCAGTCAGTCACTACCAGATGAGTGGGCCTTCTGGCGCGGTCCGCCCGATCGAAACGACGATCTGCGGACCGTGCTCGAGGCAATGAGATCCTTGATCTCCGGAGCCCGCAAGTGGCGTTCCAAAGGCAGCAGCCATTCGCCGGTGCGATGCTCCGCGCCCGCTCTACTTCGCCCGGCCAACGTCAATTTTGCCCTTCCTAACTTGGCACTCATGAGAGATTTGAACATCACCCGCAACTCGACCGCCGGCCAATACACGGGTAAAGTTCAGCGGGTTTCCTTCGTGTTCCGCCTCGAAGGTAATCTTGCCGCCATCGATTTTGCCCTTCTGGATGGGGACCTGCTTTTCCTAATTGGGCCCCACCAGGGTGCAGCGCGACCGCTGGCAGCGGAGGACCAGTGGAGGAAACGCCTTCAATGGACTACCGTTGCATGCATCCGAATAATGAAATTACA
>JBDTMZ010000015.1:0-7860 GCA_039934035.1 Candidatus Solibacter sp.
CGCTACCGCAATCACGCCTCCGGAATCCGCGCCGAAGCCGGCAGCGCCGAAGCCCCAGCCCGCGGCACCGGACACTCCGAAAACGACAGCGGCCGCAGCGCCTCCGAAATTGCCGTCCTCCGCTACCGCAATCACGCCTCCGGAATCCGCGCCGAAGCCGGCAGCGCCGAAGCCCGAGCCACCCACGGCGCCCGCGCCCGCGGTACCCGCGCCGAAGCCCACACTGACGGCCGCGGACTACAGCCAGCAGGGACGCGGGCTGAATGCCCAGGAGCATTTCGCCGCGGCCATCGGGCCGCTCTCCGAAGCGCTGCGACTCGACCCCACGATGTCCGCCACACTCAACGCACGGGGCTATGCCTATTTCCGGCTCAAGAAGTACCAGCAGGCGATCGCCGATTTCGATCAGGCGATCAAGCTCAACCCGGCGTACACGAATGCGTATACCAATCGGAGTTCCGCCAAACGCGCGGCCGGCGACAAGACGGGGGCCGATGCCGATCTGGCCAAAGTACGCGAGCTGATGCTCGCCAAGCCACCGGCGAAATAGGCCGGGCCGGCCCTATTTCATGTGCCGGCCGACAAGGTGCTTCGCGCCACGAATGGCTGCCCCACAGCACCCATGTTCCAACGGGAGCAGCGCCTCAACCGAAACGATTGAGCGATCTACGGTCGCGGGCGTCCGACGGCCCAAGCCGCCGGTTCAATTCCCCGCGATCGTGGCCGTAACAGCGCCCCCCGGCGCCGCCAGCGCGAGTGCCCGCGTGGCCAGGCTGGTGCCCGCCGCGGAGATCCACTGATCCACACCGTGCGGGAAGCCGTTGTCGAAATACGGCTGGAAGGCCGCTGCGCGCGTACGCACATGCCACGATCCATCCGCCAACTGGGTCTTCAACAGATACTGGACGCCGCGCTGGTACGCCGGATCGCCTGCCGGGAGGCCCGAAATCTGCAGCGCCACCATCGCCATTCCGGTGGTGAACGCGCCGCTCTCCATCGTAGCCAGGTCGCCCCACCCGCCGTCCGCGCGCTGCGCGGCCAGAAGGTCTTTGCGCGCCTTCAGAATCGCATCCTTGCTCTTGTTGCCCCACACCAGGCCCTGGAGCCGCCAGGCGTACTCGTAATTCGTGTGCGGCTGATACTCGCCGATCCAGGTGGCAGCCAGTTGAATCGATTTCGCGAATGCCGCCTTCTCCACGTGCGGCGCGTAAAGTTGCAGGCTGCGCATCGCGATGACCGTCTGCCCCAGGCTGTCGGCGCACAACGGCGGCCGCGCCTCCGGCCCGAACGCCCAGTGCCCGTCGGCCGCCTGGTGAGACTGTATGTACATGGCAACGGCATCCGTGGCCATGTCGGGCTTATAGCCCTCGGCGTCGAGCCCCAGCAGCACGTAACCCACAATGAAGGGGTTCGCGTTGATTCCGGGAATGGCCGTCCCCTGATGCAGCAGATCGCGCAGACCGCCGAGCGAGCCCGCATTCATCATCACCTGCTGCTTGGCGGTCCGCTCGTCCACCTTGAAGCCGCTCTTGCGCGCGGTGCTCAGCGCCATCGCTTCCAGGCTCTGATTGTGGCAGGAGAAGCAGCCCGCCTTCGGTACGAAGCTGGCATCGGTGCGCTGGAGCAGAGGCAAACTGGCCATGACCGCTTTCTGAACGGTATTGTCGCTACCCATGAAAGGCGTCTTCACCGCCTCAGGGGCCACGCCCACCGTTCCGCCCGCCTTCACCAACAGATCGACCACCGGCGTGCTGCCGTGCAGTTTCGCCAAATCCAGGGCGGTCCGCCCGGAGTCCCCGGACTGCTTATGCAGGCTCTTTGCATTCACCTTCGCGCCTTTGTCAAGCAGCATACGGACCTGCTCCAAGGGCGCCGCATCGCTGACCGACGCATACATCAAGGCCGTGCGGCCGACCGGGTCGACCAGGTTGGGGTCGGCCCCACGGTCCAGCAGCGTCCGCACCAGTTTGGGAGTGTCGAGCACCGAGACCAGCCCCAAAGCGATCGAGTACTCCACCGGCTCCAGTTTCCGCGCCAGGATGAGGTCGATGCATTTCTGGCACTCCGCCCCGGCTCCCCACGACAGGATCGTGCCGGCTTCTTTCAACTCGGCGCCTTTGTCCAGCAGTGCCTGCATGCTTTCGGGATCGCCGGCCAGCGCAGCTTCCATCAGCGGCGAGGATTCCGTGGCGGGATTCGTGGTCGGGTTGGGATTGGCTCCCTTGGAAAGCAACAGTTTCACGGTCGCCGAATTCCCCGGGCGGCCGGCCGCCACCATCAGCGCCGAGCGCCCGTCGTCCGACTTTGCATTCACGTCCGCGCCATGCGCCAGGAGAACGCGCGTCTTTTCCAGATCGAGCGCCGCCCACATCAGGGCGGTCGCGCCGGCATCGTTTCGCTTATTGGGGTCCGCGCCCTGCTTGATCAGCTTCTCGAGAGTGGGCGCATCGGTATACTGCACGGCGTACATGAACGGCGTCGAGCCTTCGGGCCCGCGGGCATTCAGCAGTTTCGCATCCTCGGCCACTGCTTTCTGGAATGCCGCCCGGTCCGCCAGGCGCAGCGACTCTACCAGGTCCACCGCCTTCTGATTCAGCGGCGGCAGTTCGATTTCGTTGGCCAGCGCGTCGGGCCACGCCGCGCCCTGCTCAATCCAGGCCTTGACCAATTGGATCTGTTCGGCCTTGAGCGGACCGGTCGGCGGCATCTGCAGCCCGTAATCCGTCCCCGAGATCCGGTGAAGCAGGAAGCTATTTTCCGGACTGGCCGGCGTCACGCGCCGCGCGCCCGGCTTGAGCACGGAACTTCTGCGGTCCAACCGCATCCCGCCATTCGCCTTATTAGGCCCGTGGCACCCAATACAGTTCTGGCGGAAAAGCGGTTGAATATCGCGTGCGAAATCTACCTTTGCGGGAGTCTGTGCGGACGCCAGCGAAACGAGGCAAAGACCGGCTACCGCGGTAGCCGCAAATACTCGAACCATAGGCATATACCCTCCGGTGAATCCCCAGTGTGTGGCCCTGGGTTGGAGTGTAATACGGAAATATCGTTGTGCGCTACTACCTTGAGAGAAGTAGCCGTTTCGACCGGACCCGACCTACTTCACCAGCGCGGAAGACTTCACGGCGAAATCGAGCACCCAATTCGGGAAGATGCCGAGGAACAGCGTGCCGAGCGAAGGCACCAGCAGCGCGAGGCGCATGCCCGGCGACAGCGGTTCCGACGCCTGCGTCGCCTCGCTGGGCTCGTGCATGTACATCATCACCAGAATGCGCAGGTAGTAGTAGGCTGCCACCGCGCTGTTCAACAGGCCCAGCACGGTGAGCCAGTACAGGTGGCTATCGAGCGCCGCTTTGAAGACGTAGAATTTGCCGAAGAAGCCGCCGGTCAGGGGCACCCCGATCAGCGAGAACAGGAAAATGCTGAACAGGGCGGCAGCCATCGGATGGCGCCGGCCCAGGCCCTTGAAATCGTCGATGCTCTGGAAGCGCTCGCCCTTGCCGGTGAGGACGGACACGGCGGCGAAAGCGCCCACGTTCATGAAGGCATACGACGCCATGTAAAACATGGCCGCCGCCGTACCGGTCTCGCTGCGCGCGGTAAGCGCCACCAGCACATAGCCGGCATGAGCAATCGAGCTATAGGCCAGCATGCGCTTGATGTTGGTCTGTAGCAGCGCGCCGAAATTACCGATGCACATCGAAGCCAGCGCGCACACCCAAATGAGCGGTTCCCAACGGGAACCGATGGGTTCGAATGCCACGACAAAGATGCGCAGGAAAATCGCGAAAGCAGCGGCCTTGGGTCCGGCCGACAGAAACGCCGAGACCGGAGTGGGCGCGCCCTGATACACGTCCGGCGCCCAGATCTGGAAGGGCGCGGCGGACACCTTGAACGCGAGGCCGACGAACATGAGCGCGGCTGCCACCGCGAGGAATGCGGGGTCGCCCGCCTGATGCAGCACAGCCTCGCGCACGATCCGCAGGTTCACGCTGCCCGTCACGCCGTAAGTGATGGCCACGCCATACAGGAAGAAGCCCGTGGCGAAACTGCCGAGCAGAAAATACTTCAGCGCCGACTCGTTGCAGCGCTTGTCGTCGCGCAAATAGCCCGCCAGAATGTAGCTGGCGATCGACGAAATCTCCAGGCCGATAAAGACCATGATCAAATCGTTGGCGGCCACCATCAGGCACTGCCCCGCGATGGAGAAGAGCAGCAACGCGTGGTATTCGCTGGTCTCCGCATCCTGCTGTTCGAGGAAGCGGTACGAGGGCAGAATCGTGAGGATGCCAACCACAATTACGACAATGCGGAAGAAAGTCGCAAAGCCATCCACCATCAGCATGCCGCCGAAAGCCGGACCGGCGATGGTGTAGGCATACACGCTGGCGCCTAATGCGCCAAGCAGCGCCAGCAGGCTGATATGGCCGAAAGCACTGGAAGACTTCTTGTTGATGATCGGGTCGAGCACCATCAACAGCGTTCCCATAACGGTCAGTACAATCTCCGGCAGGAAGCGGAGCGCATCCTGCGGGTTGAAGACGGGGTTGAAGACGGCGTTAACGGGCACGGGCCACCTCCGTGCTGGAAGGCGTGGCGGGTAGCTGTACCCGGAAGGGGACGTTCACGTTGGTCTGTTCCAAAACTCGTGCGGTGCTCTTGCCCACCTGCGGCAGGAAAGTCTGCGAGTAAACGCCCATCCAGACCATCATCACGATGAGCGGGAGAATGGCCGCCCATTCGCGCAGGTTGAGATCGGGCACATGGTGCGCCACCTCGGGATTGACTTCGCCGTAGAAGACTCGCTGGTACATCCAGAGCATGTAGCAGGCGGAGAGAATCACGCCCAACGAGGCCCAGACGGCCCAACTGAAGTTAGCGATCGCGGCGCCCTGCAACACCAGGAATTCGCCCACGAAGTTATTCAACAGGGGCAGGCCGATGCTGGCCAGCGTAGTGATCAGGAAGGCGATGGAGAGCCACGGCGCGACGGTCGCCACCCCGCCATAATCGGCGATTTCCAGCGAGTGCCGCCGCTCGTAGAGCAGGCCGACAATCAGGAAGAGTGCGCCTGTCGAGACGCCGTGATTCAGCATCTGGTAGACCGCGCCGTCGATTCCCGGCTGGGTGAAAGTGAACAGCCCCAGGACCACGAAGCCCAGGTGCGCCACCGAGGTGTACGCCACCAGCTTCTTCATGTTCGGCTGGACCAGCGCCACCAGCGACCCGTAGATGATGCCGATGATCGCGAGCACGGAAATCCACGGCGCGCAGGCACGTGCGGCGCTGGGGAACAGCGGCAGGCAGAAGTGCAGAATTCCGTAGGTGCCCATCTTCAGCATGACGCCGGCCAGCATGATGGAACCGGCGGCGGGCGCTTCCACGTGCGCATCGGGCAGCCAGGTGTGCAGCGGGAAGAGCGGCACCTTGATGGCGAACGCGAAGAAGAAGGCCAGGAAGAGCAGCATCTGCTCATTCGGCGGAAACACCAGCTTGCCGTTGGAGAGCATCTCCAGAATCGCCGGATAGCTGAAGGTCAGGGTCTTGTTGTAGATGAAGATGATGGCGGCGAGCATCAGCACCGAGCCGGCCATCGTATACAGGAAGAACTTGACGGCCGCATAGATGCGGCGGTCGTGCCCCCAGATGCCCACCAGGAAGTACATCGGCACCAGGCAGATTTCCCAGAACACGTAAAACAGGAACAGATCCTGGGCGAGGAACACGCCGATCAGGCCGAACTCCAGCAGCAGCAGGAACGCGTAGAATTCCTTGCAACGATCCTTGATGGAGTTCCAGGAGATCAGCACGCAGAGCGGAGTCAGGAACGTGGACAGCAGGATCAGCCAGAGACTGACTCCGTTGGCCGAGACGGCAAAGTGAATGTTGGGCGTCGAGATCCACGGCACGTCTACCAGGAACTGCTCTTTCGCAGAGGTAGCGTCGAAATACGCCAGCAGGCCGAGCGAAGCCACGAAAATCGCGACCGAACTGATGAGCGCCCACATGCGGCTGCTCTGCTGCTCTGAAGCTCGCGGAATCATCAGCGCTACGAAAAACGCCGCCAGCGGGGCGAAGAGTACTGCGGTCAGGAGGTTCATTATTTCAGACCTCCGAAGACGCCCATCGCCAGGATGACCGCCACGGATCCGAACAGGACCCAGGTGGCGTAACTGCGTATACTGCCGGATTGCAGCAGCCTCAATACACTGCCCACATCCCTGGAGCGCTTGCCGACGCCATTCACAATGCCATCGATCAAGCCGGCGTCCACGCCTTTCCACAGCACGATGCGCGAGCCGGCGATCATCGGACGCACCACCGCGGCATCGTAAATCTCATCCACGAAATACTTGTTATAGATCAACTGATACGGCGCCTTGAAAGTCGCCGCCAGGGAATCCGCCATACCGGGCTTGACGATGTACATCAGATACGCCAGTGCGATGCCGCCCAGGCCGGCAGCCACGGAGATGTACACGAGCATGTGATTTTCGGCCTCTTCAAAGGCCGGGAACATTGCCTTCAGGAATTCGGGAATCGGGAACAGCCAGCCGCCCACCAGCGAGAGCACCGCCAGCACGGCCAGCGGTACCCACATGACTGCGGGCGATTCGTGCGGATGCGCCTTGCCGCGGTAAGTTCCGAAGAAGGTCATGAACATGGCGCGCGACACATAGAAGGCCGTCATGCCGGCGGTGAGGACGCCGATCCAGTAGATGGCCGGCGAATGCTGGTAGGCCGACAGCAGAATCGCATCCTTACTGAAGAAGCCGGCAAACGGCGGCACGCCGGAAATCGCCACCCAGGCGCAGCACATGGTCCAGAACGTGATGGGAATCTTGCCGCGCAAACCGCCCATATTTCGCATGTCCTGCTCGCCGCTCACGGCGTGAATCACCGAGCCCGCGCCCAGGAAGAGCAGCGCCTTGAAAAACGCGTGCGTCATCAGGTGGTATACACCGGCGGAGAAAGCGCCGCTGCCGATGCCGACGAACATGTAGCCCAACTGCGAGACCGTGGAGTACGCGAACACCTTTTTGATATCGTTCTGCGTCATGGCGATGGTGGCCGCCATGAACGCCGTCGCGATCCCGATGACCGAGATCACTTCCATCGCGCCGGGTGCGTGCGTGAAAATGACCCACGAGCGAGCCGTCATGTAGACGCCCGCGGTCACCATGGTGGCGGCGTGGATCAGCGCGGAGACCGGCGTCGGGCCGGCCATCGCGTCCGGCAGCCAGACGTACAGCGGAATCTGCGCGCTCTTGCCGCAGGCGCCGCCCATCAGCAGCAGGCCGATCAGGGTCAGCGTCTGCTCGGTGGCGCCGGGGGCCTTCTGGAAGACCTCGGCGAAGTTGAGCGAACCGAAATTGTGGAAGATCAGGAACATCGCCAGCGCGAAGCAGAAATCGCCGATGCGGTTCACGATGAACGCCTTATTGCCAGCGTCGGTGGCGAATTTCTTGGGGAAGTAGAAACCGATTAGCAGGTAACTGCACAACCCCACGCCCTCCCAGCCCACAAACAGCAGCAGGAAACTCGCGGACAGCACCAGAATCAGCATGAAGAACATGAACAGATTCAGGTAGGCGAAAAACCGGTAGAAGCCGCCATGGTTGGGGCCGTGCTCGTGCGCCATGTACCCGGTGGCGTAGATATGGATCAACGAGCCGATCCCTGTCACCACCAGCAGCATCACAATCGTCAGCCGGTCAACCAAAAAATCGACGCCAACGTTGAGATAGTTCGTGCCGCCCGGCACGCCGCTCTGGATCCAGGTGAAGTAATGCTCCAGGTGCGCGGTATTGAGATCGCCCATGGCGAGAATCGTCTTCACCACCCAGAGGAACGAAAGCA
>JBDTMZ010000016.1:0-42093 GCA_039934035.1 Candidatus Solibacter sp.
TGATCAGAGCCACGACTACCTAAGGGCACCAGTTCACGCGGTCAGCGCCCTACGGTTAGAATGCGGGTGCCTTCCCGCTTACTGATACAGGAAGCAAAGACCGCTACAAGTTATTTTGACTCCGATCCGGGTTGAATGTATACTGCCATCCTATGGCTACCTCAAGTTTGAAATCTATCTCGATTGATATTGAGGTCATGACGAAGGACCGCCTGCGCAAGGTGGTGTTTGGCCTGGATAAGGCTACAGCGGATAACGGCGACGTTACCTGGACCATCGATTTCAAGTTATTCGAGCGGGACAAGACGAGTGTCGATTTCGGCGACCCACTGGTCAAACTGGACGCGGTGGTGGTGAAAGCGGCCAACTTCGACAAGGCGGAAGCTACGGCAAAAGCCGCGAAGTTCACTGCGGATCAAACAGAGCACGCGCTGGGACCAGCAGCGGTAGATGCCAAGCGCTTCAAGGCCGGAAAAATCACCAAAGAGAAGGCCGAAGCGACCGCGGAACGGACTGTCGCCAAACGAAGCTGACACCTTGTCCGGCTTCCCCACGCTGCGCCGAGCGGCCCTCCGGCTGACCCTTGCCGCCTTGCTGCCTCTTCTGGCGGCCAGAGCAGATCCCTGCCCGGATCGCGGGTTCGGCTTCTTTGAGCAGCAAGGGTATCAGACTCGCAAGGCGTCGGTGACCGGATTCTGGCTGCTCTCCCGGTTTCTGTCGGCTAACTCCAGCGCGCTCGCCGCCCTGGAAGGTAAGCCATTCAAGGAGTCGGACCTGCTACGCGCTAAGCTGCTACTCCGCGAGCAGTTGCAGCGTAGCCCCTCGGCATTCGACTCGCCGATCGGAATTACAGTAATGGCGGCCCGGGTAGTGAACTGCACGGAGAGCGGGAGCACCAAAGAACTGGACATCGAGTTCCCCACCTTCACCACCAAGGTACCCTTCACTTCGATCCAGACGTTGGAGCACTCCAGGTTAGAGAAAGTACATCCCAGCGAGGCGCTGGCACTGGGTCCCACCAAGACCCGCATTCGCGCGACCCCGCTGTTGGGTTACGACGCCAGCCAGAGTTTTCTGGGCGGCGGGCGGCTGGAGGCTCGGCTACCGTGGGCGGGAATGGGGCTGGCGCTGGCAGGGCAGGGCTCCACTGAAAGCCTCGCGATTCACGCCGCCTTCTCGGGATACAGGGAGCGGGATCGGGGTTGGCTGCGGCAGCTGACCTGGCGCGGCACCTACGAGCACACCAGTCTCCCGGCGGACCCGGCCCAACTTGACTCCAGTCGCGTCACGGGACAGTTCTCGCTGGTCACCGCTCCTGTGGGAAGGCTGGGAGCGGTATTCCGCTTCGGCACGCAAATCGAGGGCGGACACCAGCAGACGGGCCTGGACAACGCGACACTTCCGAAGGACTGGCTGGCGGGATCGGGCTTCGGCGACTGGCGCAGCTACGGGGGCGTGACCCTGCGTACCGGACGGCACTCCCTGGCCGCCTCCGGCGGTCTTCTGCTGGGACGCACGGGAAGCGGGCAGACCGTCGACTACCGCAAAGAGATTGTGGACGTGGCCTACGACGGGCGGATGCTGCTGGCGCCGCACCGTCCGCTGGGAGTCGAGGCGCGCTTCACCGCGGGATGGCTCCAGCAATTGGGGCCGACCCCGGTATCGGAACGGTTTTTCGGGGGTAACGTGGAGACGCCGTTCATGCCTGGATCGGCGTGGGTGATCCGCGCCAACCCGGTGCTGCGCGGCATCCCGGCGTACCGGTTGAACCGGACTGGGGCGAACCAGATTCCGGGCGGCGATCAGTTCACCGTGCTCAATCTGACGGTGGCGATTCCGGCGTTTGGGTATCCGATTATTCCCAAGGAGGCATCGCAGGATCCGGAGGTTCGGGCAGCCGTCGAGGGCATCGTCAGCGGTGGCGCGGATTTTCTGGTGCCGATTTACGAACTCGACGACCCCGCGCAGCAGGAGTTATTCCACACGAGGCGCGAGAGCTTCGCCAAGACGACATCGGACATGGAAGAGCGCGTGGATGCGCTGGAGGCATCGATCCCCGCCACACTGAAGGCGGCATACGACGCGTGCAAGGATAAGATTGGGGACTTGGCGGCCGATGCGTCGGATATTTCGAAGACGACCCCGTGGCGCAACTTCCTGAAGCCCGATCCGGAAGAGCGGGGCATCCCGGTAATCGTCAAGGTGTGCCTGGAGGATCTGAACGGCACCTTGAAAGACCCCGCGTTGACGCGTCTGGGAGACGAGCTGAAGGAGCATCAGCGGGTGATTGCTGAGCAGGTTGGGAAGATCGATACTGCGAAGGCAAAGCGGCTGGCTGCGGAAACGATGGCATTTCCGGCGCAAGTGGTGCACACGGTGTTCGATGAAATGACGGTGGTCTCGGCGAGCCCGGTGGCGATTCTCGATGCGGGACGGATTGGCCCAGCGACGGCGGGGCAGACTTCGGCGCGCTACTCGGTGGGCGGGGGCCTGCGGTTGACGCTGGCCAGCAGCGTCAGCTTCGAGATTGGCTATGCGTGGAACGTGCACCCACGCCCCTGGGAGGGGCGGGGCGCGTTGTTTATGGGGATTCGGTTTATCGATTTGTTCGGGAAGTAGGGGGGAAACCCCACCCCTGGCCCCGCCAGATTCTCAGCGCGACCGAGGGAGCGATTCTTACACGCGCTCCTGATCTACCCTCCGCCGCTTCGCCCGGGGCTACTTGCTTTCTTTCGCGGAGTGTTTGTTCAACGTCGTGACCAACTTCTGCGCGTCGGCGGGAATCGTCGCGCCGCTGCCCAGAATCTGCTTGCTGGTCCAACGCTGCCCGTAGAGAGTCTGATTCTCGTCCAGGTCGTTGCGCAGCGTCGCGCCATCCAGCGAGATGCCCGCGAACAAGCCCTTGGAACGTGACCAGGAGAGAATCTCCGCCGTCATGAATGCGTCCGTTTGCGCCGTCGCGTTACGGCCCACCGGACCGGCCGCCGCCGTGGCGTCTCCGCCGATTGTGAACTTGCTGGAAGACAGCTTTTTCATGCCGCTTTCATTCATCACCAGCATCACCACGTCGCTCGAAGAAACGCCGATCTGAAATCCGACGCTGCCGCCTTCGATGCGAATCGCCGCCGGCGGACCCCATCCCGGAGCGCCGGCCGCGCGGCAAATCGCAAATCCGCGGCCGTACTTGCCGCCCAAGCCGAATGCCGCTTTCTTCAACCCCGGAACCAGCACGACGCAGTGCGACTTCTCCAGCAAATCCTGCGGAATGGATTTGTCCGGAGTGTCCATGATTTCGGAAAAGAGGGTGGCGGCGTCGTCCAGACGTTCCGCGGTTTTCGTTTTCGCATCCGCCGCCGCCAGCGGACTGCTCAACATCACGAGTGCAAGGGTGCAACTCAGAAAGGTGGATTCACTGCGCATGCCTATAGCTTAGTACACGCGCCCTGTCGAACTACGTCACTAACGCTTGCGTCACGCGCGAAGCCAGTTGGTCGAACGTGATGATTTCGTAGATCGAGGGATCGCTCATGATGCGCGCCACCAGCGCCGCATGCATCGCATGGCCGGCGCGTTCCGCGATCACATGCCCCAGCAGCGGACGCCCCAAAAGCGCCAGGTCGCCGATCAGGTCGAGCGCCTTGTGGCGGCAGCACTCATCGGGCGCGCGCAGGCCGTCGGGATTGAGCGGCCCTTCGCTGGTGAAGCACACCGCGTTTTCCAGGCTGGCGCCGCGAATCAGACCCATGTTGCGCATCTGGTCCAGGTCGTTCTGCCAGCCGAATGTCCGCGCGAATGCGAGCTCGCGGGCGAACCGCTCCGGCGTCACTTCCAGTTCCAGCGATTGCTTGCCGACCGGCGCAGGATAATCCGTATCGCAGGTGAGGCGGAAGCATTCGTCCGGCAGAATGGTGATGCGTTTGCCCTTGTCTTCCACCGAAATCGGGCGGCGTATGTGCAGATAGCGGCGCTTGCGGCGGTAGGTGCGAATGCCCGCCTGCTCGATCAGTTTCACGAACGGCAGTCCGCTGCCATCCAGGATCGGCACCTCCAGGTTGTCGATCTCGATGTACACATTGTCGATGCCCATCGAGTACAACACGCTCAGCAGATGTTCCGTGGTGGAGATCAGCACGCCCTGGCGCATGAGGCTGGTGGCATAACTGACGCGCGCCACATGACGCCAACTCGCCGGAATCTGGAAGGGCTGCGCATCGTCAGAGCGAAGATCGGTGCGCAGGAAAATGACACCCGTGGCTGCGGGGGCGGGCAGGATTCGTATATGGACCGGCACCCCGGAATGCAGCCCTACTCCGGCGGCTTCCACCGGGCGCTGAATCGTGGTTTCAAATCGCAAAGTCGATCTCCTGCATCATGCTCCCTCTATTACATCACCGGTCGTTTCTAAACGACAACCGTTTGATGCGTAAGGACTTGTGAAAGTTGCGATGTTGCAGAAATGCCACACTTTTCGGTTCGTTTGTGGCGGAAATGAGGCGTTGTGCAACCCTTCTTGATGGCCGCTTCCAGTTGTGGGCCGGGACCGGACGCGCGCAGGCGTGTGGCGGCTCGATCCTCGGCGCATTCCAGCAACGCTGCCGTTACCGCCGGGATGTTCCGATTCGGACAGACAAGTACCCCCAATTTGCCGCACCCTAGTCGAAGGAGATGGCAAATGAAAACGGTTGCCGGAGTGTTCGCTTCCGCACAGCTGGCTCAGCGTGCGGCGGAGGTATTGCAGCAGGTTGGGATTGGAGATGTGAACGTGCTGCTGCCCGGTGCGCCCGAGGCAGCGGTGGATTCGGTTCCGGTGAGTGACGGTGAGCAACCGGGCATGGGTGCGGCGCTGGGTGGCGTGCTGGGAGGCGCGCTGGGCATGGCGGGCGGTCTCGGAGTTGGGTCGGCGGCCGCTGCGCTGATCGTGCCCGGAGTGGGACCCGTGCTGGCGTTCGGTCTGGCTGCGGCCGCACTATTCGGCGCGGGCGGGGCGGTTGCGGGTGCGGCCGCGGGCGCGGAACTGGAGACCGGGACGACCACAGGCATTCCCGCGGACGAACTCTTCGTCTATAAGGATGCGTTGCGCCGCGGCAGGGCCGTTCTCTTCGTGCAGGCAAAGGACGAGGACCAGGCGGAGCGTGCACAGGTCGCCCTGTCGGCGGCCGGCGCGGAGAGCATCGACGCTGCGCGCGAGCAGCATTGGATCGGACTGCGTGGCGCCGAGAGGGAGCACTATCAGGGTCTCGGGGGCAATTTCGAATCGGACGAGATCGAGTACCGGCGGGGCTTTCAGGCTGCCATGGCGGAGTTGGAACCTTCCCTCCCCGACGACCGGCAAGCCACGAACTACGCCTTCCGGCGCGGCTATCAGCGAGGCAGCGAGTGGTGCCGCGCCCAGCGGGAGAAGCACTAGACGCGGGGTGGGAAAGTCGATCGCTTTTCGTCGCGTGTCCGCTCGGTTCGAACAGCGAACAGGCCACTTAAAATAATGGGCTGTTCCAGCACGATGCGAAGCGAACAGGCCACAAAAAACGATGGCCTGTTCCACCTAGAATGCGCAGCGAACAGGCTACTTAAAATAATGGGCTGTTCCAGCACGATGCGAAGCGAACACGCCACAAAAAACGATGGCCTGTTCCACCTAGAATGCGAGCGAACGGGGCACAAAAAACGATGGCCTGTTCCACCACAGTGCTACGCCGCCTATTTGACTTCCAACGCCGGCAGGTTTGCCTGTTTGAGCGTCGCGTTCAGGGTGGCGAGACTGGTGGTTTTCAGGGTGATCCACTTCATGAGGAGTCGGCCTGCCCCTGCGCGCTGCGCGGCGCTCGCCGCGGAGAGTTGGGTCGTTAGCGGCGCTTCGGAGGCCTCGGCCAGCTGCATCAAGGAGACCAGGGTGCTGTGCGCGCTGCCGATTGATTCGGAACTGGCCACTGCGCCACGTCCGCCGCGACCTCCCGTCGCGCCTTCCAGTGCAACGGCCTGTTTGTCGAACTCGGCGAGCGCCGTCGCGGCGGCGCCTTCGGCTTTGATTTCCTGGATCTGCGCGCGTAGTGTGCGCAGTTGCTCGCTGGCCTTTTCGAGCGCGAGCGCATCGGCATAGAGTGACTTCGCTACCGCGGATTTTTGTTGCATGGAGAGCGCTGGAGTCTTCACGCGCGGGTCGAGTTTCAGAGTCAGCGGTTGCGTATAGCTCTTCCCCTCCGCCGTGAGTTTCACGGTGTACGCTCCGGGCGGCGCCCAAATGGAGGTGGTGGAAGGCGCCGTATTGTGCGGCACTGCGGCGATCGGGTAGTTCTGGCCGCCGCGTCCGCCAGCCTCCGCCAGCGGTGTATAGCGCATGTCCCACAGATAGCGGTGCATTCCCGCAGTGGAGGGAAGGCTGTGCGGGGGCCGCACCCAGTAAGCGGGGATGCCCAGTGTGGGACTGAGAGGCTCCTCCGGGTCTGTGCTCGCGTACTTGCGCACTACCGCGCCCGTGCTATCCAGAATCTCCAGCGTCACCGGGCCGGCGGCGTTGGGTCCGAGGTAATAATCGATCATCGCGCCATCCGGAGGATTCGGCGCGCTGGCTTCGTCGGGCGGCAGCGGCGTATCGGTATTCATGTTCCAACGCACGCGGATGGCGGTTTGCGGCTTGAAGAGATACGCCGGGGCACTGGCCACTTTATCGCTCATCTGGCGCAAGGGAGTGATGTTGTCCAGCACCCAGAAGCCGCGCCCGTGGGTGGCCGCGATCACATCGTCATCGTGAATGATGAGATCCCGCACCGAACTCGCTGCCATGTTGAGACGCAGCGATTGCCAGTGATCGCCATCGTCGAAGCTGACGTACACTTCACGCTCCGTGCCGGCGAACAGCAGGCCTTTGGTTTTGGGATCTTCGCGCACCACGTCCACCGGTGCGCCGTCGGGAATGCCGTTGACGATTTCGGTCCACGTCTTGCCGGCATCGTGCGTGCGGAAGATGTGCGGCCGCAGATCGTCGAGGCGCAGCGTGTTGACCGCGGCGTAGGCGGTCAATCTGTCGAAGTGCCCGGCGTCGAGAATGGAAATCTTCATCCATGGGGTGATGGCGGGCGGCGTCACATTTTTCCAATGCAGTCCGCCATCGATGGTCAGGTGAATCAGGCCATCGTCGGTGCCTGCCCAGATGCGATTGATGTCGGTGGGCGCAGGGGCGATGGTGTAGATGACGCCGCGCTGCGAGGGCTGCGCGCTCGCCTGATCGCGATACTTGCCCACGCTGGCGGGAATTTCCCATGTCTTGCGCGTCAGGTCGGGGGAGATCTCTTTCCAATTGCGGCCGCCGTCGGCGGTGCGGAACATGGTGTTCGCGGCGAAGAACATGACGTGCGGGTCGGCCTGCGAGAAGACGACGGGCGCGGTGCGCAGGACGCGATAATCGGGGCCGCGCAAGGGCTTGGGGGCGATGTTTTGTACCTGACCGGTGCGGCGGTCGAAGCGCGTCAGTTTGCCGCCGTAAACCATGTTGGCGTCGAGCGGGTCGGGCACCGCATAGCCATACTCTTCCACTCCGACGGTACCCCATTCGCGTACCGTGATCTGGCCCCAATTGCCGCGCGTGGCCACGCATGCGGAGCCGCTCTCCTGCTGCCCGCCGCAGACGCGGTAGGGAAAATCATTGTCGGCATTCACGTGGTACATCTGCGCGGTGGACTGGTTGTACCACGAGCTCCACGACTCTCCGCGATTGACGGTGATCACCGCGCCCTGGTCGGTGACGAGCAGGATGATGTCGGGGTTGGTGGGATTGATCCAGACGCGCTGATAATCGTTGCCGCCGGGAGCACCCTGGAAGCCGGTCCACGTCTTACCGCCGTCGGTGGATTTCCATGCGACCGTGCTGGCCACATACACGATGTCGGGATTTTTGGAATCGACCGCAGGCACCGGAAGATCGCCGCCGCCGATGCGGCCCGCGGGTCGCGCATCGGTGGTGGCGCGAGTCCAATGCTCGCCGGCGTCGTCACTGCGATAGAGGCCGACTCCGCCAGACGCTCCGACGGCCGCGTACAGGCGGTTCGTGTCACTCGGCGAGATGGCGATGTTGGCCTGGGTAAAGCCGTCGGCGCCGGACGGAATGCCATTGGTCAGCGGATGCCATGTGGTGCCGCCATCGGTTGATTTGAACATGCCGCCGCCGGGACCGGTCCAGGCCCCGTTTTCCCACGGACCCTGACGGGCTTCCCAGAGCGCCGCGTACACCGTATCGGGATGCGCGGGGTCGATCTGCACTTCACTGGCGCCGGTGTTTTCGTCGTTGCCCAGCACCTTAGTGAAGGTGCGTCCGCCGTCGGTAGAGCGGTAGAGGCCACGCTCCGCATTGGGGCCGTAGGGGTGGCCGAGCACGGCGACGAAGAGCTTGTCGGGATTGCGCGGGTCCACCGCGATTTGGGGAATTTGTTGACCGTCGCGCAGGCCCAGATGGGTCCAGGTTTTGCCGGCGTCGGTCGATTTGTAGACGCCGTCGCCGGTCGAAAGGTCGGGGCGCTGCAAGCCTTCGCCGCTGCCCACGTAGATGATGTTGGGGTCGGACGGCGCCACGGCGAGCGCACCGATGGAGTTGGTGGGCTGGTCGTCGAAGATGGGTTTCCAGGTGCGCCCGTAATCGGTGGTCTTCCAGATGCCGCCGTTGCACACGCCGATATAAAACACGTTGGGTTGGCTAGCGACACCTTGGGCTGACTTGGTGCGTCCGGCGCGCAGTGGGCCGATGGGACGCCAGCGCATTTCAGCGAAAAGCGCCTTGTCGTAAACGGGAGCGAAGGCGAATGAGGCTGTGGCGGCGAGAACGCCCAGCACGAGCGCGGTTGTGCGTTTCATGGAGATTTTCCGCAGTATAGCGCGCGGCATTGTGGGACGGTCCGCCAGGGGCGCTTCGGGGACGGGGCCGTCCGCCGCATTCAGAATTTTCAAAGAACTGGGTGTTGCTAAATGGTGCCCCGGGGTGAGCCGGGACAGCAAAAGGAATCGATCCCTTTTCCCTCCTCTAGGGAAGGATACAGCTGCCGCTGTTGGCCGCCTATTCGACGCTTAAACTATGGGCTCGGGATTATCGAAGGCCCCCTCGAGGTGTGTGGGCTCCCGCATAGAGTACCGATCGGGTTGCTTCTTGGCGAGCGAGCAACTCTTTTCACTTACAGGAATAGCATCCCGATTTTGGGCTGACCGCCGGCGAAATTATTAAGTAACTGATTGCAGGGCAAATATAGTTTTCAAAAAAGTCAAATGGAAAACGGCCGGGGACTTCGCGCCGCCTAAAGGCGGCGGCAGGCAGGAATGCCAGGCAGGAATGGCTGGCAGGAATGCCTGCCTTGTGGCGCAGGCCTTTTTGCGCAGGCTTTACACATAACCTGTGCGCACGTATAATGTAGGCATGAATATCACTTTGTCCGTGGACGAGGAGGTGCTCCGTCTGGCGCGACAGCACGCGGAGGCCATCGGGAAGAGCGTGAATCAATTGGTTCGCGAGTATTTGCAACAAATCGCCGGCGTCACCGACCATGCGGCCGATGCGGAAGAGTGGGCCCGGTTGTCCCGGCTCTCGAAGGGCAACTCGCACGGTTGGAAATGGAATCGAGAGGAGATTCAGCGGAAATGAGCGGGATTGCGTTTTTCGACACCAATGTGCTGGTCTATGCTGACGATCAGGAGTCTCCCGAGAAGCAGGAACTGGCCATAAATCTTCAGCTACGATACCGGCCGCAAAATGAAATGGCGGTGTCGTTGCAGGTTCTTCAGGAGTATTACAACACGCTCACTCGCAAGCTGGGAATCGCGCCCGAGATCGTACAGCGTAAGGTGGAACTGCTTGGCAGGGCACGTGTCGTGGCGTTCAACGTTGCGGATATCATCGCGTCCATCGAACTGCATCGTTTGCACCGGGTTTCCTTCTGGGACGCGATGATTTTGCACGCGGCGCGCGTGTCGCGGGCGTCGATCCTTTACACGGAAGACCTGCAGCACGGCAGCGTGATTGCGGGCGTATCGATCGTCAACCCTTTCCTCAATAGCTAGTCTGAGCGTGGCATTTTCCCACATTTAAACCCAATCGTCCCTTTCTGCACAATCCCGCTCACACCTGTTTTTGCGCCGTTCCCCCTACCATTGCGCCGTTGAATGAAATCCCATTTCTTTCAATCGTTTAAACAGGCAAACTGGCTCCAAACTGGGAAGGAAGTATCTAATGAGCACTCAGACTGTCGATCCGAAGCCCCAAACCTCTGCCGGCCTGGTCCAAATTGGCGGCACCATTGAAGAAACGATCCAGCAGCGGCTGGCGGAAGAGCGTACCCGGCTCGAGCAGGAAGCCGGCGTAGTGAAGCGGGAAACCCATCACTTTAAACGCCCTACCGAAAAACTCTTCACCAAGGGAGAACGCGCTCAGACCACCCTTCTTTTCGGCGGACTGACGTGGAAGCACGAGAAACTCGTCCACGGTGCGCTCGAAGGACTCGGTTACCGGGCCGAAGCCGTTCCCACGCCGAACGTCTCCGCTTTTCAGGCGGGCAAGGAATACGGCAACAACGGTCAGTGCAATCCCACTTACTTCACCGTGGGTAACCTGGTCCAGTATCTACAGACACTGGAAGAGCAGGGAATCCCCAAGCAGGAAATTATCGACCGCTACGTGTTCTTCACGGCGGGCGCCTGCGGACCCTGCCGTTTCGGCATGTACGAAGCGGAATACCGGCTCGCCCTGCGCAATGCCGGGTTCGACGGCTTCCGCGTGCTGCTGTTCCAACAGTCCGGCGGTCTGAATCAATCGGACACGGAAGCCGGGCTGGAAATGAACCTCGATTTCTTCCTGGGCATTCTGAACGCGTTGAATTGCGGCGATGTGATGAATGAAGTCGCCTACGCGCTGCGTCCTTACGAAGTGAATGCGGGCGACACAGATCGTGTGCTCGACGAGCAGATGGACTATTTGCACGAGGTCTTCCGCAAGAAGCGTCCGTGGCAGTTGGAGGGTATGGGTAAGTACCTCGGCGGCTTCAGCGACACCGCGGAATACGTGGGCAAGTTCGTCAAACAGCTTAAAGGCGACGAGTATGTGCCGGCGCTGCAGGCTTGCCGCGACCAGTTCAACACGGTCGAAGTGGACCGCCTGCGGGTGAAGCCAATCGTCAAAATCACCGGTGAATTCTGGGCCCAGACCACCGAAGGCGACGGCAACTTCAACATGTTCAACTTCCTGGAACGCGAAGGCGCCCAGGTTCTGGTGGAACCCATCGGCACGTGGATCATGTACATGATTCACCAGGTAATCCAGAAGTATAAGGACTTCAAGGGTCTGGAAGAAGGCGCCGTGCTGCCTCCGGTATGGAAGGTCGGTACCCGCGCGAAGATCGAGTTTGGTTACCGCCAGAAGGTGGCCAAGCTGAAGCTTGCTGAAGCTATCTTCAAGGGCGAATATCACAAGATTGTGGATGCCCTGGGCGGCATCGCGCACCACCTGGCCGACCAATACGAGTTACAGCGCCTGGGTCACCCATTCTATAACTCGCGCGCGGGCGGCGGCGAAGGCCACCTCGAAGTTGCCAAGAACATTTATTACTCGAATAAAGATCTGGCGCACATGGTGCTCTCGCTCAAGCCGTTCGGCTGCATGCCGAGCACGCAGAGCGACGGCGCGCAATCGGCCGTTGTTTCGAATTTCAAGGACATGATCTACCTTCCGGTGGAAACTTCCGGCGAAGGCGAAATCAATGCTCACAGCCGCGTGCAGATGGCGCTGGGCGAAGCCAAAAACAAGGCGAAGAAGGAATTCGCCGCCGCGCTTGAGGCCAACAGCCTGACGCTGGATCAGTGCCGCGCGTGGGTGGAAGCCAATCCCGAGAGTAAGCGGCCGCTGTATCAGGTCGCGCACACCAAGGGTGTGGTGGGCAACGCGGCGAACTTTGTGTATCACATCGCCTCGCGTATGGCTGCAGTGAAGGCGAACTAGGCAATCGGTAACCGGGGAGGGGTGGCGTGCTACGCGACTCCTCCCGTTTTGTTTGGACGAGACGACTAACATGGACAAGCATTTCCTGATTGGGATGGACGTAGGTTCCACTACGGTGAAGGCCGTGGTGATCGATGCGGCGACGGACGCCATTCTCTGGTCGGATTACCAGCGCCACGACACCAAGCAGCCCGAAAAGGTGCTCGAATTCTGCAAACGTTTCGAAACCGAAGTCGAAGGTTTCGATGCGTCGCGCTCCCGGATGTTCTTCACCGGCAGCGGCGGCAACGGCCTGACTAAATTCGTCGGCGGCAAGTTCGTGCAGGAAGTGAACGCCGTCTCCTTGGCGGTCGAGAAGCTCTATCCCGAATGCGGCAGCGTCATCGAGCTCGGCGGGCAGGACGCGAAGATCATCATCTTCAAGACCGACCCCGAGACCGGGCGCAAGAAGAAGATGCCGTCGATGAACGACAAATGCGCGGGCGGCACGGGCGCGGTCATCGACAAGATCAACGCCAAGCTGCGCATTCCGGCGGCACAGCTTTGCGAGATGGGTTACAAAGGGGTGAAGCTTCACCCCGTCGCAGGCAAGTGCGGTGTGTTCGCCGAAACCGATATTAACGGTCTGCAGAAGATGGGCGTTCCGCCCGACGAACTGATGGCTTCGCTGTTCGAAGCCATCGTCATGCAGAACCTCAGCGTGCTGACGCGCGGCAATACCCTGCTGCCGGTCGTGCTGCTGCTGGGCGGTCCCAATTGCTACATCAAGGGCATGCGCGATTGCTGGAAGGCCAACATTCCCAAGATCTGGGAAGAGCGCGGCACTCCGCTCCCCGAAGGCGTTCCGCCCGAGGATCTGATTAAGACGCCGGAAAACGCGCAGTATTTCGCGGCCATCGGCAGCGTGGAATTCGGCAAGACCGAAGACGACAACATCGGCGTCTACAAGGGATGGGAGCGGCTCGAATGGTATGTCACCATCGGCCGCGAAGAAGAGAAAGCCAAGCGCGGCGGCGGCGTCGGTCTGGCCAAGGACGATGACGAGCTCGCGGCTTTCAAAGACAAGTATCGCCACAAGAAATTTGTCGGTAAGCAGTTCCAGCCCGGCGAAGTGATCGAAGGTTTCATCGGCATCGATGGAGGCTCCACTTCCACCAAAGCCGTGCTGATGTCCAAAGATCACAAGCGCCGCATCCTCGCCAAGACTTATCAGCTCTCCAAGGGCAACCCGATCGAGGACACGGTCGAAGTCCTGCAGAAGCTGGACGACCAGATTCGCCAATCCGGCGCCTCACTGAAGATTCTCGGAGTGGGCACCACGGGGTACGCCAAGGACATTCTGAAGGACGTCGTAGGCGCGGATGCCGCGCTGGTCGAAACCGTCGCGCACACCGAAGCGGGCCTGCATTTCTACGACGGCGTGGATGTGATTTGCGACGTTGGCGGGCAGGACATTAAGATCATCATTTTGAAGAACGGCCGCGTGAAGGATTTCAAGCTGAACACGCAGTGTTCGGCGGGCAACGGCTACTTCCTGCAATCCACTGCGCAAGGGTTCAACGTCCAGGTCGAAGAGTACGCGGATATCGCGTTCGGCGCGAAGGGCTTCCCCAGTTTCGGCTATGGCTGCGCCGTGTTCATGCAGAGCGACATTGTCGATTTCCAGCGCCAGGGCTGGAAGCCGGAAGAAATCATGGCCGGACTTTGCAACGTGCTGCCCAAGAACATCTGGCTCTACGTTTCGCAGATCCCCAACCTTTCGGCGATCGGCACGAAGTTCCTGTTGCAGGGCGGTACGCAGTACAACCTCGCCGCCGTGAAGGCGCAGGTGGATTTCATCGAATCACGATTTAAGGGTAAGGAACATCCCGCCGAAGTGATCGTTCACGAGCACTGCGGCGAAGCGGGCGCCATTGGCGCTGCGCTGGAAGCAGGACGTCTCTGGGATAACGGCCGGGTCAGCACCTTCATCGGTCTGGATGCCTGCGCCGCCATCGCCTACAAGACTACGCGGGAAGAAGCCACCCGCTGCTACTTCTGCAAGAACAAGTGCCTGCGCACGTTCATCGACGTTAAGACGACCATGCTGCCGGCCGATTACAAGCGTCCGGCCAAGACCAAAGTGCCGCTCGAAGAGGGCGCGCAGCGGCTGATCATCGCCACCTGCGAAAAGGGCACGGTGGAGAACGTCGAAGAGATGCGCGGCATCAAGGGTGGTCTCGACAAGGTCAAGAAGGCCAACCCCAACTTCGTGGAAATCGCCGCCAAGCAGGTTTTCCGGGTGCCGGACATTCCGGTGCAGGCCGACCCTCTGCCGAAATTCCAGATCACCGCGGCCCAGAAGAAGCGCGCCGAGCTGATGAAGAAGCGCTCGGAAATCCGCATCGGCATGCCTCGCGTGCTCAACATGTATTCGCAAACGCCCATCTTCTCGGGCTATTTTGCGACTCTCGGCATCAAGGCCGAGAACATCGTGTTCAGCGACTACACCAGCGAGGAAATGTATAAGGAAGGTGCGAAGCGCGGCGCTATCGACCCATGCTTCCCCTCGAAGCTCGGCATTCCGCACGTCCACAACCTGCTGTACCGTGTGCACGCGAAGAAGCCGCTCGACATCATCTTCTTCCCGATGATCGACTGTCTGACCAGTCCGCTGACGCACGTGCAGGCCACGCGCACCTGCCCCACCGTCGCCACCACGCCGGAAGCGGTGAAGGCCGCGTTCATCAAAGAGGGCGACCTGTTCAAGGAAAAGAACATTATTTTCCTCGATACCTTCGTCAATCTCTCCAAGCCCGATTTGTTCGAGCGCCAGATGTACGAGCAGTTCAAGGACATTCTGGGTTTGGGCCCTGAAGAGAACAAGCGCGCCATCGAGGCCGGCTATCGCGCCCTGGATTACTTCGATAACGTCACGATGCGCGGCGAAGCCCGTCAGGTGCTGGAACAACTGGAACGCGAAGACCGTCTCGGCGTCGTGCTGCTGGGCCGCCCGTATCACAACGATCCCGGCGTCAATCACGAGATCCTGGAGGAATTCCAGAAGCTCGGGTATCCTGTTTTTGCGCAGGATTGCCTGCCGGTGGACGACGACATCATCTGGCGGCTGTTCGGACCGGAAGTGGAATCCGGCGAATGCTCCGGACCGCTGGCCATCAACGACGTCTGGAAGAACAGCTACAGCGAAAACACCAGCCGCAAGGTGTGGGCCGCGAAGTATGTGGCACGCCACCCCAATCTGGTAGCGCTGGAACTTTCCAGCTTCAAGTGCGGTCACGATGCGCCGATTTATTCGGTGGTCGAAGAGATCGTGGAGCACTCGGGCACGCCGTATTTCTGCTTCAAGGATATCGACGAGAACAAGCCCACCGGCTCGATCAGGATCCGGGTCGAGACGATCGGCTACTTCCTGAAGCGTTACCGCGAAGATATCGTGCGCAATAAGAACAAGGTGACCGGTATCGAGGAGCAGATGGCCGAGTTCGAAGCACGCTTACGGCGACAACTGATGCGCGATCGGATGGAAGATTCCCGCGTGCAGGAGAGCTTCGAGAACGGGTCCATGCCGCAGATTCACGTCTCCATCGGAGCGCTGGCGGCGAGCAATCCTCCGGCGGCAAGAGTCAGCGGAGATTAAACACGGTTCGAGTGGGATTTGACGATGCCCGGCGCGCCGAAAGGCGGCCGGGCATTTCGCATTTGAATTGCTAGAATACAGCAGGCATGGTCGATAAGTCGGAAGTGGACATAGAGATAGCGCAATGAAACCCAAAGCCTACCTCGAAACGTCCTTCATCAGCTACCTGGCGGGGCGCCTCAGCGAAGACCTGACCACCCTTCAGCGACAACTCAGCAGCCAGCGGTGGTGGGAGCAAGCGCGCCATCGATTCGACCTCGTGGTGAGCCAACCAGTTCACGAAGAGTGTGCTCGCGGTTACCACTCGGCAGTCAATGCCCGGGCCGAGGTACTCGGGCAGACTACCCTCCTGCCCTTGACCCGCGAGATACTGGAGTTGGCGAGGCGCCTGGTGGATCCCGGGCCGCTTCCAAAGAAGGCGGAAGCAGATGCACTCCATATCGCGGCTGCCACGGTCTATGGTTGCGAGTTCCTATTGACCTGGAATTTCAAACACATCAATAATGCGCAGATGAAGCGCGAGGCGACAAGGATCATTGAAGAGTATGGCTACCAACCAGCAACCATCTGTACCCCGGACGAACTCATGGGACCTGACCCGGAAGCCGAAGGATGAAATAGTGGAGAAGATCCACGAGGGGCGGGCCGATTACGCCGCTCAGTTCGATTACGACCTGGACCGCATGTTCGAAGACTTGAAGCGTAAGGAAGCCGAAAACACCGCTCCCCGTTCCGCATTAAGCGCTGTGGCTCGGAAGCCATCCAGCCCAGCGTAGCCCCAGTATATCTCCGCTGAAACGCGATCTTTAGTCCACCGTCAATCTGCCACTCCCGCAAGGCTCCTTTTTGCAGTATGATCGCTACTCATGCTCAAACCGACCGATTGGGATGTCGTGGCCGCGAATCCCGAATTTAAAGCCCTGATGCGCGCCAAAAAGCGCTTCATCATTCCGGCGACGATCTTCTTCGTGTTGTACTATTTCGCCCTTCCGATCCTGGTTGGCTATGCGCCGGAGTTCATGGCGACTCCCGTTCTCGGCCCCGTGAATATCGCGTACCTGTTCGCCCTTTCTCAGTTCTTTGTCGCCTGGTTCATCGCGTACCTCTACGTGCGCGCCGCGGCCCGTTTCGATGAACAGGGACGCGCGGTCCTATCCCACCTCGATCGCCACAACGAAGCCCTCAAACAGGAGCGCCGCTAAATGTCGATGCCGCTCCTGATGTTCCTCTTCTTCATCGCCATCACGCTGGGGATCACCGCCTGGGCTGCCCGCCGCTCCAGCGGCGC
This sequence comes from Candidatus Solibacter sp., assembly GCA_039934035.1. Taxonomy (GTDB): domain Bacteria; phylum Acidobacteriota; class Terriglobia; order Bryobacterales; family Bryobacteraceae; genus Solibacter. Next base: position 16,891 of record JBDTMZ010000016.1, read on the forward strand.
GAGCGCTTATTTCGCTGCGGGACGCCGCATCACGGGATGGCAGAACGGCATTGCCGTCGCCGGCGACTACATGTCCGCCGCGAGTTTTCTCGGCATCGCCGGCATCATCGCCTTCCAGGGCTACGACGGCTTCATGTACTCGGTCGGGTGGCTGGTGGCGTACCTCACCGTCCTGCTGATTGTCGCCGAGCCTTTGCGCAATGCCGGCAAGTACACGATGGCCGACGTGCTGGCCTACCGACTTCACCCGCGGCCGGTACGCGCGATGGCCGCTCTTTCCACGCTCACCGTCAGCACGTTTTATATGATTGCCCAGATGGTGGGCGCCGGTACGCTGGTCGCCCTGCTGCTGAAAGGCAGCGGCATCAGCTTCAATGTGGCGGTGGCCGGGGTGGGCGTGCTGATGATCGCGTATGTCGTGTTTGGGGGCATGCTGGCCACTACCTGGGTGCAGATCATCAAGGCCATTCTTCTGATGGCCGGCACCATTCTGCTCAGCGTCCTGGTGCTGGCTCACTTTCACTACTCTTTCGGGGAATTCTTCGATGCCATTGCCCACGTCAACGACAACGGCAAGACGGTCAACTTCCTCACGCCCGGCTTGCGCTACAAACCTCCCTACGGCGCTCTCGACCTCATCTCCCTGGGCCTCGCTCTCATCTTCGGCACTGCCGGACTGCCGCATGTGCTGGTGCGTTTTTACACCGTTCCCGACGCGCGGACTGCCCGCGTCAGCGTGGTTTGGGCGATGGGCATCATCGGCGCGTTCTACATCATGACCACCTTTCTGGGATTCGGCGCGGCCACCATCGTGGGCAAAGGCTTCATCTCGCAGAATGGCGGCATCAATATGAGCGCGCCGCTGCTGGCGCAACGGCTGGCCGGCGACGTCTTCTTCGCCTTCATCTCCGCCATCGCTTTCGCCACTATCCTCGCCGTGGTTGCCGGACTGACGATTAGCGCATCGACCTCGTTCGCCCACGATTTCTACAGCAATGTCCTGCGCCACGACAAGGAGCACGACCCGCATCAGGAGGTGCGGGTGGCACGCATGACCGCCTTCGTGGTGGGCGCGGTTTCCATTGCCATCGCCATTCTGCTCGGTCCCACGTTCAACGTTGCCTTCCTGGTGGGCCTGGCTTTTGCTGTGGCGGCGTCCGCCAACCTGCCCGTGATTATCCTTTCGATTTTCTGGCGGCGGTTCACCACTCAAGGCGCGGTCTGCGGACTCGCCACGGGCCTGCTGGGCTCGCTCGCCCTGATTCTGATCAGCCCCAGCATCATGGGGATGGACAAAACGCATTTGATTCACGGCACGCCGCTTTTCCCCCTGGAGAATCCGGGAATTATCAGCATCCCCCTGGGTTTCCTGGGCGCGTTTCTCGGTACCGTACTGAGCCCGCGCGATCCCGCGGCAGAACACAAATTCACCGAATTGGAGGTTCGCGCTAACACCGGTCTCGGCGCGGAGAAGGCTTCCGCTCACTAAGTCCGGTATACTGACCGCTATGTCTCAACCTACGGCGTGCGTCAAGTGCGGGTCTTCCGAGTTACTTGCCGGTCGCATGATGGACCGCATACACAACGTCCTCCAGGAGCGAGACGTCCAGCTTCGCGTCGATGGCGACCCGCAGGCGCTCCTTCTGACCGAGACGGAACGGCGTCCCGTACACGCCGTTGTCTGTGGCAATTGCGGCTTCGTCGAACTCTGGGCCGCCGACCCCGCCGGGCTGCTCGCCGCCTGGCGTCACTCCCAACAAAGAACCGACTAAGGCTATTTCATGCGCAAACTGTATCTCGCCCTGCTCCCCCTCGGTCTGCTGGCCCAAAGCAAGACCGTCGTCGAAAACACTCGCGTCCGCATCGTCAGTGCGCTCGATCGTCCGCACCAGAAATCCGCGCCCCACAAGCACGACCCCAACCGCGTGATGATCTACCTGGACAACGGCGATCAGGACATCACCAATGAAGGCCAGGAGACGCAACACCACCACTGGAAGACCGGCGATGTCGCATGGAGTCTCGGCGGTCCCACGCATACCAGCGAGGTGGTCAGCTCGGGGGACCTGCGCATCATCGAAGTCGAAATCAAGCAGCCCGGTCCCGCCAAGCCCCCGCAGCGTAAACGCAGTCTCGACCCGTTGTCCATCGACTCGTCACACTGCAAGCTGATTTTCGAAAATTCGCAGGTGCGTGTCTACCGCGCGACGCTGCCTTCGGGCATGCGCGAAAAGTGGCACGAGCACGCCGGGGCGGGCCGCGCAGTCGTGCTGCTCAGCGATGTCTCGGCGCGGCTGGAAAGCGACAATGGCCAGTTCAGCACCTTGAACGGCGGACCCGGGGACGCCTTTTGGAACGACGGCTACATCAAGCACCGCGGCTCGAACATAGGCTCGCAGGCCGCTGAGATGATCGTCGTCGAAGTGAAGTAGCGCGCGCCGCGGGTCACTGGGCTGTGCCGTGCCGACGGGATTGCCCGCCCCCGAGACGCCCGTTATTCAGCCTGCCAAACGGGAGGACCGTCCCGTTCGAGCAGGTTGCCCCTTTTCGACGGCAGGGTTGCTCAATCGTCCCGGCGTACGGCTGCTTCGTCCTCGCGCCATTCCCTGATCTGGTCGAAGCTGATTTTGCCCTCGGCGAGTTCATGCAACTCGCGGCCGGATTGGACGGACACGGTTTCCTCCGTGCCGCGAATCCACACCGTCACTCGGCCGGTGTGGACGTCCGGCATGCCAGCCACGTGCCCTGCGGCATGCAGAATGTCCAATGCTTCGGTATCCGTCATACTGGCTCCTTCCCCGATTCTGCTCCTGTTTAGAGCAAAAGAACACCCCCGTATCGTCGCTTGGACCGCCGATACGCGCCGCAGTGTTCGCAAAAGCGCTAAGCTCGGGTAAGACCGCCTTGTTACTACGGGAAGGAGACGCTATGAACGATTCGAAAGCGAATGACCGGGCTGCATTTTTCCTTTTGGGGGCCATTGCAGGCGGGGCCGCCGCACTCTTGCTGGCGCCGGCATCGGGCGCGCGTACGCGCAGGAAGATCAAGCGCTCGAGCGAGGAAGTTGCGGACTACCTCATCGATGCGGGTAAGGAACTGGTTCACGACTGTGAGAAACTCTACGAACGCAGTGGGGATCTCATGGAAGATACGGCCCATGAATTGTCGGGTAAGTACCGGGCCCTAAGCGAACACAGCAAGCTTCTGATGCACGAGGCCGAAGACATTCTGCGGCGCGCCAAGAAGGCGGCGGCCTCCGCATTGTAGTCCGGCACTTCGCGCCGCCTGAAGGCGGCGGCAGGCAGGAATACCTGCCCCACAATACCCTTGCCCCCGGGTTCGACCGGCGCTACACTCTGGCCATGAGAGAATGCGTCGTTTCCACTCTGGTTCTCTTATATGTGCTAGCCGCCGGAGCACAAACCAGGCCCGCCGGCTGGACTCTGATTCAGGATGCCAAAGGCACGTGCCAGGTTGCTGTCCCGCCCGAGTGGACAGCTTTCGGCGAGAAGAACGGGGCCGCGGTTTTCCAGGATGCCACCACCGCGATTGCCGTGGTCACCAGCCAACCGGGCCAGGACTTCAAGCCGTTCTCCCCCGCGATCCTGAAGACCATTAATATCCCCAAGGAGAAGATGTACGAGAACAGCACGGCGCGCATCTTTTATCAGGACCGGACCTCGCGCAAGGGCGAAGAAAGCAGCGCCTTCAGTGTGAGTGTCCCGGCCAAAGGCGGCACATGCAGCGCGCACGTGGTCTTCCTGCCGTCCGTGCCCGAGGAGACTGCGCGCAAGATCGCACTCAGCCTTTCCCCTGTGCCGGAAACCTGAGCGGTCACCTATTGGGGGCGCTGGGGTCGGTGTAGCATCGCGTCGCCATCCTTTTGGCGCGCGCTTTCGGGGCCTGTGCCGACACCCAGAATCTGTACCCGGACACGCCTCTTTCCGAACTCTTTTGCCTCCGCCGCCGAACGCAGGCACAGGTCGATATGAGCGCCGTTCACTTTCGCGCCGGTGTCGGTCACCAGGTACACCCCGTCATAACCATTGCTGCGGGTGACACGGATGCGCGTTCCCAGGGGCAGAACTGCCGGGTCTGCCGCAACAATGCCTTCGTGGGCTTCGGTACCGGCCGCGGTAGTGTCGCCTGTGCCAGCAAAAGCAGTTGCATTCATGGTACGGATGCGGGCCCGATGCGGGGTGCGCGGATCGGCACTCGCCGCGTCCGCCGCCACCACCAAGATCAGGCACAACGCCAGGCACTGTGTCAGGTTTCGCATGTTGCCTCCTTCCGGCTTCGGTGCAATCCCCGCGCCACGGTATGCGTACAAACGGCCGCGCGTTATGTGTTCATCGTTGGGCCGCCGGATTCCTGGTGTGACGAATCAGGACGCGCGGCTTCGCGCTGTGGTTGGGAGTAACGCCCCGTTTGGCTTCGAATTGGTTTTCCCCGCGCAGCCACTCGGAAAGAGGCCGCTCGCCAATCCGGATCTGCGCCCGCCGCAGCATCGAACTCAGGAAGCGGACTTCGGCCAGCAGATTCCTCTCCGGGTGCCCGCGAGCTTCGCGTTTGATGGTGACCTGATGGCCGGTCACCCAGAGCAGGCCCCACTTGGGAGGAAGATCTTTTACCTGGATGACTTCGGCGGGACAGAGATAGTAGCGCCGGCGGCCCATGCCGGTGCGCGGATCGAGGCGGACCGGTTTATGGGCATCGCGCAGGAAATCGGCACGCGTCAGCTTGCACTCGATGAGGGTGGAGTCGGACTGGCCGGCCCAGCCGATGACGTCGGGGCTCTCGTCCCTCACGGTGGCGAATTCGTACAACACGGTGGAGCACTTCCGGCTCAGCCACCGCACGCCCAAGGCCACCAATGTTGAATGTTGCACGCTGCAAACATTTTACCCCCGCTATGTTTGCAGCGTGCCGCGGAGAAGTGGAGGCCGCGATCTCCGGAGTGATTACCATGCGGGCGAAGTTGGCGCGTTCGCCATGCCCAGGGTTTTCGCAACTTATTGTGGGTTCTTTCGTATATGCCTATATGGAGACGCTGGTTCAGGATCTCAAGCAGTCCCTGCGCATTTTCAGGCAGAGCCCGGGATTCACGATTGCGGCGATCGCGGCGCTGACGCTGGGCATCGGCACCAATACCGCGATTTTCTCAGTGGTGAACTCGGTACTATTGAAGCCAGCGCCGTTCCCGGATTCCGACCGGATCGTGCTGTTCCTGAACACATCGCCCGAGGGAAAGGGACAGGGTGCATCGCCGGCGAAATTTCAGCACTGGCGCGAGCAGACGCAGGTGGTGCAGGATGTATCGGCGTACCGCACGGGCGTAGTCAATCTGAGCGGCGGGGGGATGCCGGAGCAATTGAAGTCGGCGCAGGTGAGCGCGGACTACTTTAGACTCTTCGGAGCGACACCGGTACGGGGGCGGACGTTTTCGGCGGAGGAAGATCTTCCGCACGGTCCGAACGTGGCGCTGCTGAGCTATGCGTTCTGGAACCGCCGTTTCGGGGCAGACCCGGCGATCCTCGGCAAGACCATCTCCCTGGGCAACGCGCCGCACGTGGTGATCGGCGTGGTGAATCCCGAATTCGATTTTCGCGATTTCGGGGCTGCTCCCGATGTCTGGATTCCGCTGCAACTGGATCCGCACCCCACCGATCAGGGGCACTACTTCGCGGCAGCGGCGCGCCTGAAGCCAGGGGTGACGCTGGATCAGGCCCGCGCGCGCATCAAGGCGTCCGCCGCGGATTACCGGCGCAAGTATCCGGATGCACTGCAGGCGAACGGCGGTTTCACGGTCGATCCGCTGCGCGAGGCGATGGTGACCAATGTGCGCTCGTCGTTGTGGGTGTTAGTGGGCGCAGTCAGTTTTGTGCTGCTGATTGCGTGCGCCAACGTGGCGAATCTGTTGTTGGCGCGGGCGGTAGGGCGGCGCCGCGAGATTGCGATCCGCGCGGCCATTGGCGCAGGGCGCGGGCGCATCATCCAACAATTGCTGACGGAAAGCGTCCTGCTCTCGCTGGCGGGCGCAATCGCAGGGACGGCGCTGGGGATGGTGGGAATTCGTTGGCTGCTGAGCGTCAACACGGCGGATCTGCCGCGCGTCGGAGTGGATGGCGTGTTGGTACGGCTGGATTGGCGGGTGCTGGCATTCACGATCGCGGCGGCCGTGGTAACGGGCATCCTCTTCGGACTGATCCCCGCCTTGCAGAGTTCCAGGCCCGATCTCAGCGCCACCCTGAAGGAGAGCGGCGGACGCGGCGGCACGAGCTTCCGCCACAATAAGGCGCGCACGCTGCTGGTGGTGAGCGAAGTCGCCCTGGCGGTGGTGCTGCTGGTGGGATCGGCGTTGTTGATCCGTACGTCCCTCGCGCTGGGCGCGGTGAAGCCAGGCTTTGACGCGGAGAATGTTTTGACGATGCGCATGTCGATGGATGGGCCGCAATACGCCAAGGCTGGTACGGTCGATCAGGTGCTGCGGGATGGTTTCGAGCGCATACGGCAGATTCCTGGTGTGGCCAACGTGAGCGCCACCTGCTGTGTGCCATTGGAGGGCGGGTACGGCTTGCCGTTCCTGGTAGTGGGGCGTCCGCTCACGGACGGCCCTTTTCACGGCAACGGCTCGTGGCAGACGGTGTCGCCCGGGTATTTCGAAGTGTTCAGGATTCCGGTGCTCCGCGGCCGCAGTTTCAATGAACGCGACACGGCGAGCGCGCCGCAGGCGGTGGTCATCAATCAGGCGTTGGCGAAGAAGTTCTGGCCGAATGGAGATCCGCTCAACGACAAGATCTGGATTGGCAAGGGAGTGATGCCGCAATTGGAGGCGGAGCAACCGCGGCAGATCATCGGGGTGGTTGGGGACGTGCGCGGCCGCGGGCTGGATTCCGACCCGCCGCCGGCGATGTACATCGTGCAGGCGCAGGTGCCGGACGCGATTCATGCGCTGAACATGTCGCTGACGCCGGTGAAGTGGGTGGTGCGGACACACGGCAATCCGCTGGCGGTGGCGCCCGCGGTACAGGAACAGATTCGTCAGTTGACGGGCCTGCCGGTGACGGATGTGCGGACGATGGACGAGGTGGTGTCGCGCTCCACTTCGCGGCAACGATTCAATATGCTGCTGATGACGGTGTTCGGCGGCGCGGCGCTGTTCCTGGCGGGGCTGGGCATTTATGGACTGATGGCGTACTCGGTGCAGCAGCGGACGCAGGAGATCGGGATCCGGCTGGCTTTGGGTGCCGAGCCGGGCAGTGTGAAGACGATGGTGGTGGCGCAGGGCATGCGCCTGGCGCTGACCGGCGTGGCGGTGGGGATCGCTGCGGCATTTGGACTGACGCGGCTGTTGTCCACTTTCCTGTTCGGGGTCAAGGATAAGGATCCCGTGGTGTTCGTTACCGTGGCGGTGGTGCTGACGCTGGTGTCGTTACTGGCGGTATGGCTGCCGGCACGGCGCGCGACGCGCATCGATCCGCTGATTGCGCTGCACTACGAATAAAGCGGGCGGAGCCCGGCACGCATGCCGGTATCGCCTCGCACAGCTTCTACTGCTTGTAATCGTCGAGATTCGGCGAGCAGCACGGCGTCTCCACGGGCTTGCGAATCATCATTTCGGTGCGCGTGAAGTTCTTGTCGTAGAGTTGCAAAAGCCAGCGGCCGTCGCGGGCGATATTCGGCGCCTGGGGAGGTTTGTAGCCGCGATCCATCACGGTCTGGTGAACCTTCTGTATGTCCATGGTCTCCAGCGCGTAATGGTTGAGCACGCCGAGTTGTTGAGGCGTCGGCTGGGTGGGACGCACCATATACTCCAACCAGTCGTAGCCCTCGGGAACCATCATCGAGATCCAATCGTAACGCTGGTCGGTCGGTCCGCCCTTCCATTGCAGGCGGAAGCCGAGGATGTCCTTGTAGAAGGCATCGGCCTTGGCCGGGTCCACCACGCGCACGCCGACGTGGAGCATGTGATCGGAGACACGGGTGGGCGAGAGGTGCTTGCCGGCGTCGCGGCGGTGGAGCGATCCGGCGAGGTACTCGACGAACTGCACGGTATGTCCGTCTGGATCTTTGACGGTGAAGCTGCGATTTCCATTGGCGTCTTTATCGACCTTGGCGGGCACGGCGACGCCCTTCGCGGCGAGGTAGTCGCGCATCTGGCGAGCGTTGCTGGTTTCGAAGCCAACGCGAATGAGGCGGTCTTCGGCAGGTTCCTTGAGGGTGGGCGAGACTTCGACAAACTGGCGGTCGTTGACCTTGAAGCAAAACAGTTTCCCGGAGACATCCGGGTCGGTGGTCTGAAAGGCTTCGTCCATGCCGACGACGCCGTTGTAGAACTTGCGCGCCTCGGCGGCATCGTCCACCTTCACGGCGATGTTGGCAATCCCGGTGATTTTCGGACGGGTCGCGGGACCGGCGCCAGCGGTGTAGGTGGCGGCGAGCAGGACGAGGCCAGCACAGAAGGGAGGGCGCGACATTTAGTTCTGCTCCAGTTTGACGTTGGAAAAGATGGCAGTTTCGAGCGTGCCTGCCTGATGGGAACAGACACCGAGGCCGATATATACGGGGTCTTTGAGGCTGACGTATTCGACGGGTCCGACGGGTTTCAGGTCCTCGCCGGGCTTGCCGGCGAACATGGTATAGCGGCTGCCCTTGCGGACGATGCGGAGGCGCGCCGGGCCATCCACCTGGGTCATGATCTGGTAGGACTGCTCGTTGGCGGTGCCGCGGAATTGCAGCGAGGTGAGGCCATCGCCGTGATTGGCGGCATCGGCGTACGCGGAGCCGGGATCGAGGCTCTGGCGGACCATCAGCATGGCCTTGCGGTGGTCGATCGCTCCTTTGCCGATCCAGCGAACGTCGGCGGTGAGAGTGAGGTCGCCCGAGACCTGTTTCCACACGTGGTGGAAGGCATCGACGGTGGCCCACACGTTGGCGCCACCGCCGGTGATGCGGTACTCGCCTTTGGCCGAATCGTAGGCGACGGAGCCGCCGGGCGCTACGCCGACGGCGCCCTCGGCAGTGAAGATGCCGAGATCCCTGGTTTGGGTGAGAGCTACGGTTGCGCCGGTGAGCAGCAGTGCACAGACGACGGTGGGCAGGGTGAATTTTGGGTAGTTACTCATTATGATGCAGGACCAAACTATATAAGCGCACAACGGGCGCGTCAAGGGGTGTGGGCGTGGGTGGGCATGGGTGAGGGAGTGGTGTGCCAACGGGCGGGCAAGGGCGTGGCGGCCCTGGCGTTGATACACTGAATCTGCCGCTATGAAACTCAGAAGCCATACCATTACACAGGGACGAGACCGCGCTCCGGCGCGAGCCATGCTGAAGGCCATCGGATTCACCGATGAGGACTTGGCGAAACCGATCATCGGAATTGCCAATACATGGATTGAAACCATGCCGTGCAATTACAATCTGCGCGAGCTGGCCGTGAAGGTGAAGGCAGGCGTACGGGCCGCGGGCGGGACTCCGATGGAGTTCAACACCGTGGCGATTTCCGACGGCGTGACGATGGGGACGGAAGGCATGAAGGCGTCGCTGGTGAGCCGCGAAGTGATCGCCGATTCCATCGAATTGATGGAGCGCGGGCACATGTTCGACGGCATCGTGGCGCTGGTGGCGTGCGATAAGACGATTCCGGCGGCGGCGATGGCGCTGTTGCGGCTCAACGTTCCCGGAGTGGTGTTGTACGGCGGGACGATCATGCCGGGCAAGTTCAAGGGCTGCGACATCACGATTCAGGATGTATTTGAGGCGGTGGGAGCCAACGCGCGCGGCAAATTGAGCGATGCGGATTTGCGCGATATTGAAGACCACGCGTGTCCCGGCGCGGGCGCGTGCGGCGGGCAATTCACGGCCAATACGATGGCGACGGTGATGGAACTGATCGGGCTCTCGCCGATGGGGACGGCCGCGGTGCCGCAGGTGGATCAACGCAAAGACGAGGTGGCGTATCGCTGTGGCGAAGTGATCATGAACGCGGTGCGGAAGAATTTATTGCCGCGCGACATCTGCACGCGGACGGCGTTCGACAACGCGATCGCCGGAGTGGCGGGCACGGCGGGATCGACCAACGCGGTGCTGCATCTGCTGGCGATGGCGCGCGAAGCGGAAGTGCCGCTGACGATCGATGATTTCGAACCGGTGCTGGCGCGCACTCCGGTGTTCGTGGACATCAAACCGGGCGGGAAGTACATGGCGGCGGACGTGGACCAGGCGGGCGGCATCGGTGTGGTGGCGCAGCGGTTGCTGGAGGGCGGGTACGTGGACGGGTCGGCGATGACGGTGACGGGGCGGACGTTCGCGGCCGAGGCTGCCGAGGCGAAGGAAACGCCGGGGCAGAAAGTGATCCGGCCGCTGACGGAGACGTTGAAGCCGCGCGGCGGGATTGCGATTTTGCGCGGGTCATTGGCGCCGGAGGGCTGCGTGATCAAACTCGCGGGGCACGATAAGAAGGTGCATCACGGTCCGGCGCGCGTGTTCGATCGCGAAGAGGACGCCATGGCGGCGGTGATGGAGGGCCGGATTCTGGCCAACGATGTGGTGGTGATCCGCTACGAGGGTCCGCGGGGCGGACCGGGAATGCGCGAGATGCTGGGAGTGACGGGCGCGCTGGTGGGAGCGGGCTTGAGCGACTCGGTGGCGCTGTTGACGGACGGGCGGTTCAGCGGCGCGACGCACGGCTTCATGGTGGCGCACGTGGCGCCGGAGGCGTTCAACGGCGGGCCGATCGCGGTGGTGCAGGAGGGCGACACGATCACGGTGGACGCCGATCGGGGAGTGCTCGAGCTGGAAGTGGCGGCGGAGGAGATTGCGCGGCGGCTGGGCCAGTGGAAGGCGCGCGAGCCTAGTTATAAGACCGGTGTCTTCGCGAAATACTGCAAGCTGGTAGCGAGCGCCAGCGAGGGCGCGGTGACGCGGGTGTAGTGGTTTGACCGCGTGATTTCGTGCTCTTGAGGGATCGCTCCTTTACGGTTCGGCTGCGATCAGTGCGGCGCGCATCAGCGGGGGTCCGGATCCAAAAAGGAAATAGTTTACGCGGTCGATGACGCGCCGGTGGCCACCTCGCGAAGCCGGCGCCCGCACCCTCACTGCGTGGGGGCCTTCGAGCTGCGCGCCCGCATTGGCGAAGGGGCGTTCGGGGACCCCGCGTATCGCCAGCGCATTCCAGCGGCCCGGCCGCAGGTTGGCAATCAATAGAGGGAGGGATCGCCCGGCGGTCGAGTCTTCCAGCGGCGGTGAACCCACAACCACTGGTCCGGGTGTTCGCGAATCACATCCTCGAGTTTCGACTGGAGCGCCTGGGTGTCGAGCGTGATGTCCCCGGTCATGGGCACGGGCGGGTAGAAGCGGAGGATGTAGCGCTGCTCCGGCTCGCTCCACAGGGCGAAGCCCGGGATGACGGTGGCGCCGCTATGCTTGGCGAATTTCGCGAAGCCGGTTCCGGCCGAGGCCGGCACGCCGAAGAAGTTCACGAATACGCCATCGTCCAGGCCGGCGTTCTGATCGATCAGAATGCCGACCGCCTGATTGTCCGCCAGCGCCTTCAGAATCCCGCGCGCGAAGTTCTTCTTCCCGATGGGGCGATTGCCGGTGAGCGCGCGGCGATGTTCCACCAGCGCATCGAGCCATGGATTGTCCAGCGGGCGGACCACGACATTCATCGGCGCGGTCAGCAGCGCGTGCGCGAACGCGCTCAGTTCCCAATTGCCGAGGTGCGCGGTGGCCACCAGAACGCCGCGTCCTTCGTCACGGGCGCGATCGAAATGTTCGCCGCCTTCCATGCGAATCCAGCGGCCGAGATAGCCTTTCCGGATCGAAGGAAACTTGGCGAAAGTAACCAGCATGCGCGCGATGGAGCGAAACACGCCATCGACAATCTGCGCGTGGCGCTGCGGCGTGTCCTCCGGTAGCGCGAGCGCCAGATTGAGCCGGGCCACGCGGCGCAGGCGCGGAATCGCCCGGTCCAGGAGGCGCGCATAAAGACCTGCCAGTCCGAAGGCGACCGGGCGCGGCGACCACTCTAGCGACTTCAAGGCGATAAGCGTCACGCCGTACTCGAGTGCATGGCGGAAGGGCGACCGGCGGCGCATGAACTTGAATTGTAACGCCGGGCCAGCGGCCCGCCGAAGGGTTGCGCGGATCAGAAACTGTAGCGTACGGTGACGGTGGCGTGGGAATTGAGCCGGTACTGGCCCAGAAAATCGGCGGGGTCGCCGCGCAACAGAGCGGCTCCGGCGGTGACGCGCCAATGCGCGCCGAGCGCCTGGCTGTACTCGCCCTTGGCATAGACGCCGTCTCCGTTCTGCCGGACTACGGCTTCGAACGCGAGACTGCGATTGACGTCGATTGTGTAGCCGGCGTGCGTCACGATGGCTCGGGTAAATCCGCGTACCGGGGAAAAGCCCAGAGAGTGGCGACTAGTGGTGACCACCTGTCCGGCATAGCCTCCCACGAATGACCACTCACCCGCCTGCCGTTCCACCTGCAGCACCCAGAGCACGTAATCGTCGGCCTGCGGATTGGTGGAAGTGAAGTACGCCGCCTCGCCCTTCAGCGTGACGGGGCCGAGCGGAGCCGCGGCATCGCCGCCATACATGCGCATTTGCGGATAGAAGCGCTGCACGTCCGCCCGTGACAGGGCGAGGTTGGGCTGCACGCGGAAGAGCGGCAGATGATCGTAGCCGTTGTAGAAAGACAGGGAGTATTCGGCGATGCTTCCGATGTGATTCCAGCGCGCGCCGAATTGCGGTCCGGCGGGAAAGTCGGGCTCGACTTCGTGGATAGGAATACCGGGCGGCAGCACGGCCCAGCGCTGGTTGAGCAGTGGAACGCGGCTGGGCGTGAGGCGCGGCGAAAAGATCACTTCCAAGGTATTCGCCTGCGTGCCGTAGTTGACCCGCGCGGCGGTAATGGGCAGGAACTCGGAATCGACGACGTTGAGAAAATCGCGCGGCGCGAAACGGTCCGTGGGCGTGAGCACGTCGGCCTTGCCCCAGCGGATGAGTTGCTTGCCGGCCTCCGCGGTGAGGCGGCCGCGCGAATAGGTGGCGCTGAGACGCCGCACCGAAAAGGGAGGCCGGCGGCGCGTGCGGTCCCACCATGCGCCGTCCACGTCGCGGCCGGTTTGCTGATGGGTATCGAAGCGCGCGTCGATTCCGGCGGCGAAGCGCAAGTTGGTCAACTTGTAGAAAGTTTCGTAGCGGAAAAGCGCGCTGCCCACGGCGTGCGCGCTATCGTTGGGCGCGGCCTGCGGATAGAACAATCCGGTGGTTTCGAGGAAGCCTCTCTGGGAAAAGTTCTGCGCGTGCGCGGCGGCAGCGAGGGCAAGGGTAATCCACGATAATCTGGCACGTACGTTCATTGGTCGCGCCGCAGCGCTTGTACCGTGAATTCGTCTTCTTTCAGCGGAACGTTGTATTCGAGTTTCTCCATGCGCAAGATCGTGCGGCTCTTGCGACGGAGGTCGGTCATCTCGAGCGTGCGGGGGGTCCAGATGCCCTGTATGTTCTGGATGTCCTTCTGCTCCAGGCGGCGCACCGGCTGATCTTTGATGAAGTTTTCGTATTGCGCGGGCACGTAATTGTCCTTGCGGATCCAAACGCGCGAGAGGGTGTACTGGCTGGTCTTGTTCTGCCGCGGACGCGCTTCGATGCGCCAGCAGGCGGCGCCGGCAATGGCTTCCTCGCCGGTCAGTTTGTAGTCATACTGTTCGGCGTCGCGTTCTTCGAGATCCTCGAAGCTGAAGTCCGTTCCGAAGAAGCGCGTCGAACGATCTTGCAGCGCGATGCGGCGGTCGCGCGCGATGGCGGGAGTCCACATCCACTGATCGCTGGAGCGGTCCGGATGGTTGATTACGAGCAGCGCCACGCCCTTCACTTCGGCGGGAGCAGTGAAACGAATCACCGCCTTGCTGTTGCCATACGAACCGAGGCGCCAGGATTGCCAGGATTTCTTCGTCACCCTGGTATCCGCGCCCACCACTTCGAGCACGCCTTCATAGCGCTGCGAATTGGCGCGTCCGCGGCGCTGCGACTCTTCCACAATTTGGCGCGCGTCCTGCGCCAACAGAGGTGCGGCGCACAGCACAATCAGCATCGCCTTATTCATATTCCAAAGCCTCCACCAGCGAACCGCGAACCGCACGTTCCGCGGGGAAAATGGACGCTCCCAGCGCGGCCGCCAGGATCACCGGCAACAGCAGCAGGGCAATGCCCCAGGGGAATTCGTAGGCAAACGGCATGCCGGAAATGTCGTGTTGAATCGCCTGCAATTCGTAATAGAGCAGCACGGCCCCGGTGGCGACGCCCAGCACCAGGCCGATGATGCCGATGGCAGCCGCTTCCAGCCACACACTGCGCCGAATCTGCCAGCGAAGTCCACCGACGGCGCGCAGTACGCCGAGTTCGCGGCGGCGGTCGGAGATGGAAACGGTCAGTGTATTGACGATGCCCAGTATGGCCACGAGCATGGCGACGATCACCTGTACATAGGTGAGGCCGAACCACTGTTCCATCACGCGGGAGATGTAGTCGCGGAGGTCGCGGTTGAGGAGCACAAACATGCGGCGGCCGTTGCCCATGCGGTCCACGATTCGGCCGCGCGTGGTTTCCGGCGATATGTTGGGCTTGAGATAGATGCGAAAGACGTCGACCGTGTCGTCCTGGAAATAGCGGATGTACACCTGACGATCGATAAAGATGGTGCCCATCTGATTGCTGAGATCGCGGACGATGCCGACGATAGGAAGCTGCATCGTGCCGGTGGTGGCGGGCAGGTCGACCATGTCGCCGAGTTTCATTTTTACCAGCGCTGCCAGGTTCTCCGAAAAGATCACGCCTTTGCCCTGGGCTGCCAAACGGTTCATGGTGGCTTCGTCGCCAGCCACCATGTGCCGCTTGATTCGGCGGCCCACGCTCTCCATCTGAATGGATACCAGCATGACGGGATAGCCATGGAAATCGATACGCGGCAGACGTGCTGCCTGCACCTCGGCGATGCCCTCGACGTTTTCCAACTCCTGCTGCATGGAGGCAGGGAAGCGTACACCGTGCGAAGCGATGTTCTCCGTGGTGGAGACGAACAGGTCGGGATTGAGCGAGTTGTTCATCCACTCTTCGATAGACGATAAGCTGGCGCGCGCCACGCCGCCCTGTCCGATGACGAGGGCGAGGGAGAGCATCAGGGCAGCCACGGTGGCCGACGTGCGGCGCGGCGCCTGAAGCAAACTGTCGGCGGCGAGAGCGCCTTCGACGGGACGGAGCCACTTCAGCGGACGGCGGAGGAGGCGCGTCAGTTCGAGCGCGAGGAAGGGGGTGAGCAGCAGGGCGGCCAGCAGTGTGAGGAGGAAGCCGGCGAAGAAGAAAACCCGATTCGCGCTGAGCGGCAAACATGCGAGCGAGAGGGCCGCGGCGCACAGGGCAAGGTTGCGACGTAAACGATTTTCACCCGCTCCCAGCACTTGATAGCGTCCCTTTTGCAGGGCTTGAATCGGCTCCACCCGGGCGGCGTTGCGCGCCGGAATGAGCGCGGCGAGCATGCTGGTGCCGGTGCCGAGGACGACGGCGAAGAACAGAAAAGCGCGGTCGATCACCACTTGCTGGACATTCTGCGCCACGCCGAACATGGATTCGAGCATGTCGGCCGAGACGCCGGTCAGTGTGCGCGCAAAGATCAGTCCCAAGCCGGCTCCGGCGCACGACCCGATCAGTCCGGCGATGGCGCTTTCGGCGAGGAAGAGGACACGGACTTGGCGGCGCGTGGCGCCGAGCGCGCGCAGGATACCGATTTCGCCGCGACGCTGCGTGACCGCAATCGCGAAGGAATTATAGATGATGAACATGCCGATGAACAGCGCGAAAACGCTGGACACCGTCATGGCAAGCGTATAGACGCCGAGTAGCGATTCGAAGTGGCGGCCGCGACCCGAGGGCGGCTCCACGGTGAAGCCTGGCCCGAGCAGTTTGCGCAGAGCAGCTTCGCCCTGTTCGAGCGTGACGCCTTCGTTGAGGCCAATATCGATGCGGTCGAAGTGGCGCCCGCGTCCGAAGACGCTCTGCGCAGCATAGATATCCATGATGCCGAGATTGCCGCCGAAAGCCTGCGCCATGCCACCCGCTTTGAGGATGCCGCGGACGGTGAATTGTTTGCGGCCCTGCATGGTATCGAAGGTGATCTTACTGCCGGAAACGATGTGATTGCGGGCGGCGAATTCGCGCGTGAGGATGATGGAATCCGGCTGCGCGAGGAAGATCAGCGGGTCGTCGATCACGTCCTGGTCGCCATTGTCGAACTCGTAATCCCGCAGGCTGCGATCGCCGGTCATATCCACGGCGAGAATGAGGAGCTTGCCCTGCCCGGGGAAGCCGGGATCGGCCTCGGCCTCGATGACGGGCGCGGCGGCACGAATCCCGGGCAGCGATTGCACGCGCTCCAGAATCTCTTCCCCGAAGCCCGGATCGCCGGCCGATACCTGCAGTTGGGCTTTGCCGGCGATGCGTTCCACCGTCTGATTGAAGGCGGAAAGGACGCTGCGATTGGCGGTCTGCATGCCCACAAGAAGCGCGACGCCGAGCACGATTCCCGCAGTGGTGAGCACGCTGCGCAACAGGTGCTTGCGCATATAAGGCCAGGAGATCAGGCGGAGCAGGATCATCGCCGTACGTCTCCCACGATGCGCGAGTCGCGTAGGGTGACGGTACGCTGGCAGCTTTCGGCTACGCTGGCGTCGTGCGTGACGATCAGGACTGTGGAGTTGAGGCGCTGGTGCAAGTCGCGGATGAGGGCGAGAATGTCGGCGCCGGTGTGCGTGTCGAGATTGCCGGTGGGTTCATCGGCCAACAGCACGGGAGGCGAGAAGGCAAGCGCGCGGGCGATGGCGACGCGCTGGCGCTCCCCGCCGGAGAGTTCGTCGGGAAGGTGGTCGAGACGCTGGCCGAGCTGCACCATTTCCAGCAGGGAGCGCGCGCGGGTGTCGATTTCCTGCCGGGGGAGTCCTTTGAGGTGCAGCGGCAGGGCCACGTTTTCCACGCAGGTGAGTGAGGGCAGCAGGTTGAAGAACTGGAAGATGAAACCGATCTTGTCGCGGCGAAGGCGCGTGAGGTCGTCGTCAGACAACGCGGTCAGCGCCTGCCCATCGATGCGAATCTCGCCTGAGGTGGCACGGTCGAGGCCGCCAATCAGATTGAGCAGAGTGGATTTTCCGGAGCCGGAAGGGCCCACGATGGAGACCATTTCACCGCGCGCGATTTCGAGATCGACGCCTTGCAGCGCGGCTATCTGGCGCTTGCCTTGATAGAGTTTGGTGACGGCGCGAAGGGAGATCATGGATCGGTACCCTTTATGATGGCACTGCGCGCAAATTCACGCGCCGGCAAAGGGGAGGGCGCCGCTTGATATCCTGATTGTTTATGCTCAGTGAGAAATTGCGCGAGTGCGGCGTCGTAGGCGCGGGCGGGGCAGGGTTCCCCACCTATGTCAAAGCGCAAGCTCAAGTGGAATACATGATTGCCAACGGCGCGGAATGCGAGCCGTTGATCCACAAAGACGCGGAGCTGATGAAGCACTTTCCGGCGCAGGTTCTGGCCGGCATGAGCGCCATGATGGACGCCACGGGCGCGCAGAAGGGGAGATTCGGCATCAAGACCAAGAATGCCGAATCGCTGGAAGCCCTGCGGCACAGTCTGAAGGACGGGCGCATCGAGTTCACCATGTTGGGCGATTTCTACCCGTCTGGCGATGAATACGAATTGGTGTATACGGCCACCGGAAGGCTGATTCCCGCGGCGGGCATTCCGCTGCAGGTGGGCTGCGTGGTGAGCAACGTGGAGACTCTGCACAACGTGAGCCTGGCGGAGCAAGACATCGCGGTGACGGACAAGTTCCTCTCGGTGACCGGTGCGGTGAAGGACGCGAAATCATTTTGGGCTCCGGTGGGCACCACGTTTCGGGAACTGATCGCGCGCGCGGGCGGGTCCACGGTGGACGATTTCGGAATTTTCGTCAGCGGCCTGATGATGGGCACGTTGACCTTCGACCAGGACGATGTGGTGACCAAGACCACCGGCGGATTGATCCTCCTGCCGCGCGATCACTATATGTTCAACCGCAAGACGCGGTCGGAGGCGGAGATGGCGCACATTGGTAAATCGGCGTGCGACCAGTGCAGCTACTGCACGGAGTTCTGCCCGCGGTATCTGCTGGGCTACGAAGTACAGCCGCACAAAGTGATGCGCAGTCTCAGCTTCACGACGACGGGCGAGCACATCTGGAATCAGTGGAGCGAACTGTGCTGCGCCTGCGGCCTGTGCACGTTGTACGCATGTCCAGAGGACCTGTACCCGAAGGAAGCGTGCGATTCGGGCAAGCAGAGCCGCAAGGCCGCGGGGTTGAAATTTGTCCAACAGGCGCCGGTGGAAGTGCATCCCATGAAGGAGTACCGGCGGGTTCCGCTGGCGCAGTTGCGGCGCCGTTTGCAGGTGGAAGGGTACGAGCGGGAGACGCCGTACGAGGCCGGAATTTCGCAGCCATCCGCGGTGCGCATTAAGTTGAAGCAGCACGCCGGACAGGCGGCGGCTCCCGTGGTGCAGGAAGGCAAGCAGGTCCGGAAGGGACAACTGATCGGGCGTGTGGAAGAGGGCCAGTTGGGCGCGAACGTGCACGCCAGCATCGACGGAAAGGTGCGCGCGGTGACGGCGGAATCGATCGAGATTTCGGCTTAGACTGCCGGTAACGGCGCTGAGGAAGCAATAGTGAAGAATTCAATCGGACTGATCGAGTTGACGAGCATTGCATCGGGCTTTCTGGTCTGCGACGCGATGTTGAAGACGGCGGACGTGGAGTTGGTGCTGTCGCGGTCGATCTGCTCCGGCAAGTACATGGTGATGGTGCGGGGCGACGTGGCGGCGGTGCAAGCCGCGGTGTCCGCGGGGATTGCGGGCGCGCGTTTTTCGGTGATCGATTCGTTTGTGATTCCGAATTTGCATGAGGCGGTCTTCCCGGCGATCAGTGGGGCATCGAAGGTGGAAGTGCTGTCGGCGTTGGGCATTGTGGAGTCGTTCTCGGTGGCGAGTCTGATTGAAGGCGCGGACGCGGCGGTGAAGTCGGCGAATGTGGAACTGATCGAAATCCGGCTGGCGATGGCGATGGGCGGCAAGGCATTCGTGACGATGACGGGCGATGTGGCGGCAGTGCAGAGCGCCGTAGAAGTGGCGGCGCAAGTGGTGGGACAAAAGGGGATGCTGGTGAACAAGGTGGTGATCCCGCACCCGAGGCCGGAGCTGTTGAAGGAGATGATTTGACACTGTGCGGCCGTGTCTGTTTTAATAGATTTACACCACACGTTGCTCCTCAGTAGCTCAACGGTAGAGCATTCGGCTGTTAACCGAAGGGTTGTAGGTTCGAATCCTACCTGAGGAGCCAAATAGAATCAATCAGTTACAAAGACTTATGGCAGCATGTGACAGACGCATGTAGCAATTCTGCGCGGCCGCCATGCTAGTGTAGTCTCTGATGGCGATCCCCCTCGGAACCAACGACCTCAAAATCTACCGGCGCCACGCCAGTTATTGTACCCGCTACCTCGCCCTGAAAAATAAACCCGACACCTACCGGCCCGTCACCAAGAAGGACGAAAAGCTCGATACCTGCCAGTGCCCGATCTGGTGCCGTGGCTACCTTGCCAAGGAAATCAAGATTGTTAAAGGCAAACAGAGGTGCAAGCGCATTTTCGCCGCTCTCGATACCAGCGACTGGATCGCCGCCGAACAGCAAGTCGCCCGCTTGTACGAGCGTGGTTCCCTGCCGTCGGCCGACTCCGCAGTCCAGACAATCGACAACCGTGCGGTCACGGTGCGGCACGCTGCGGAACGATACCTCCAGTCTCGAAGGGATGGGTCGCTGAATCCCATCGAACCAGACACGTACGCCCACTACGCTTCGCTGATAGACCAGCGGCTCATCCCGTTCTGCGACGACAAGGGCATCGTCTACATTCGAGATTTTGAGAACAAGGATGTCTGCAGCCAGTTCACTGAATCGTGGCGGCAACTGCGGCGCAACACTGGCGAATTGCTGGCGATGACTACCCGCAAGACGGAACTGGAAAGATTCCGAACGTTTCTGCGTGAGTGCGTGGAGAACGGGTGGATGGCCAAGAACGGCGCCGAGAAGATCAGGTTCAAAAATCAGAAGACGGCAAAGTCGGGAGAGCGCTTCGGCTTGGAGTTGGAAGAATACGAGCAGATGATGGCCGACCCTGGGTCAGCGGATCTGACGGCCCAACAGAACCAGGAGACTCGAGCCGCTGCTGAATTGATGCGGTGGACCGGAATGCGAATTTCAGACGCGCACAAATTCAACGATACGGAGATCGTTCTGGACGAGAAGGGGAGCGGCCGTAATGCCGGGTTCATTCAGAAAAAGACAAAAAGGCGGTGTGTCAGTCCGCTGCCGGTGCACGTCGTCGAACTCCTGAACGCGCTGCCTGGACAAATGAAGAACGGCCGGAAACATTTCTTCACGTGCACGTACACGGCGCTGCGAATGCGCATTGATACCCTGGCCGACCGAGCCCAGCAGGAAAACCCGTTTGCGCACGCGTTTAGCCCCCATTGCCTTCGACATACATTTGCCATCCAGCACATCAACGTAGGCACGGATGTGAAGCTGATCTCCAAGTGGCTCGGGCATGAATCGGTAGCGGTGACGCTGGCGCACTACGGGAATTGGATTAAGACGACGCAGATTCTTGCCGAAGATCTGAGCCGGGAGGCCAACGCGAAAATGATGGCCAAGGTCGCGGTGCTGCGTGATCAAACGAAGACAGCCCGGACGAATTCTTCGGCTAGGCCCTTGGCAACTTTTTAACGCGGTCCCTTTCTTATATACCTTCCCCGGAGTATCAGGTGGGACTTCTTCCCTTGAATTGCGCAGGCAGCGAAACGGGGGGCTAGAAAATAAATCTTACACGCGTCAACCCATCCAACCGTGCTGGCTCCGATTGGGAGGTCGGCTATAGACTGGTTCTGGGACCGGTTTGGTGCGCATCCGGGCGACACCAACCACCAGGCACCGGGTCGCGTCCTGGAGGTTGTCTCGGTCCTTGACCACTTGATCTCTGTCATCGCGCCGATAGAGCCTACGCTCCTCCAGATATTTCGAGAGGGAGGGGAAGACCTTCAGGCGCCCCGAATTCATTCGTTGGTTCACCTCCAAGATTCCGGACTCGATCGGGTTGTCTATGGCTTGCAGGCGAAGTCCATGCTTCCAGCACATCCGAATCAGTCGTTGCCCATCCAACAGTTCGCGACCGTTAGCCACGGGATCGAATAGTCCCGGAATCCAGTCACCACGCGCCCGTATGAGAGCAGCGTGGACGGCGAGGTCGCCTTCACCCCAGTACTCGCCATACAGATACACCACGTCCGATTCCGGATCCCGGGCGGCCCAGATTGCCGCGGCTGTTTCCCACCGGGTGTCCAGCGCGTAAGCGCGCGGCCAATGGTCTGGAATGGGGTGTTCCTTGACGGTCAGGTCATGTTCTGAAATCGGGTAAATAAAGCGACGCTCCCCGGAAACCGCGCTCCACGCCATCGCCAGCGCCATCACCGTATCGTCATGTTGTCCGGTGGGTGCCGCATAACGTGTCAGTCCAGACGGCAGCCTCTCCGCTTGATAGGCCACCAGCTCGCTCACTAACACCGGCTCGTTCAAAATGCGGATGACCCCGCGTTCCAGGGCCAACGCCAGACCTTCGATGGCTTGCGCTTTACTGGAGTTAGTAGTCGTGAACGGCTGAACCCGCAGGCCATCCCGAATCAATTGCTCGATCACTGGCTGTCCGATGCTATTCAGCTCCGCGATAATTTGCACCGGTTGCCATAGCTCGGCTAATGCCTTCAGGCGGTCGCATTGTACCGCGTAGTCCACTCGGTTCGAGCGGTCCATCGCCACCACGGCATGCGCGGTTGCATCAAGCACAATAAAGACCGTGTAGTCATTCGACCGACCCCAATCGCAGCCGATGACATATTCGTGGCCCGGTTCTCGTTTCGTCCTGGGGGTCGCCGTGGCGGCCTCACCCACACGGCGGAAGACACTGCCCTCCCAGTTGACGAATAGAGCTAAGTATTCCTGATTGAATGCCGATTCCGTCAGGTCCAAGCGCGCTGATTCGATTTCCTCAGCCGCGATATACGGATTCGCGCTGGTTGGCATTTGCCACGAAGCCCAGTCATCGCGCTCCGGGTCCTGGCCGCGGTCGAACAGCCCCTTGAAGTAGTTCATGCCTTTCGGCGTGGAGAGGAACCACGCCGAGCCTTGAAGATCTGACAGTGTAGGGCGAATCGCCTGCTGCCAAGCCGCTTCGAGCGCGGGAGTCATGGCCGCCTCGTCGACGACCACGAGGAAATATTTTCGACCGCGGCCGGAGTCTGGATTGTCGAGTGACCATAGATCGATCACTCCGCCGCCGATCAGCTCCAAGCGCCTTTCCTGCTCGTTCTTATCGCGCGTTACGGGGGCAAGGATGGAGCGCAATTCCCGCCAGGTATCGGCCATGAGCTTGTTGCTGGGGCTAAACCATGCCACGGGTTTATTCTGCAGCGCGGCGTGAATCAGTCGATCCATCCCCAGTACCGTCTTGCCCCACCGCCGCCCGCAACACAGTGCGTTGAAGCGTTTCTGCTCCTGGATCACTTTGTGTTGCCCCGGGTGTAACGCCGGCAATTTCAAGTCGATTATTTTGTTGGACATATGTCACCGTGATTTGAATTCCTTCCGCTCCTTGGTCGCCTCCGCTGGCGGTTGGCAAGCCGTCGGTGTAGGAAAGCAGCAGCCGCATGGCCTGGACGTCGCCGGCATAACACAATTCGCATAATTTCTCGGCAAACCGTTGGCGGTCGACGATCTGGCGCAGTACTGCGCCGAGTTCTTGTCCCAACTGCGGGCGCCCTCGCGGGTTGCCGCTGCGGCCTGTTTTCCACGAGGTTTTCGTCACTGGCATTGTCTGATCTCCGGGAATGATAAAACGTCCTGACTAGTTTGATCCCTCGTCGAACCGGTCTGGCCCGGCTGCCCAGGGCTGTACGAGACGGGTCAAACGAATACAGACCGAACAAATTCCTCGGCCACGCCCTTGGGGACCTTGTAACGCTTGCCTTGTTTGTACAATTTCTCTGGGGCCCGCACCAGCCGCTGCCGAACCCACTCATGCGAGTAGCCGACCAGCTCACCGAGTTGGGCGAAGGTGCTGATGTCGGGAATCCGGGACAGAATTATATCCAACGTTGCCTGCTTGTGATCGATCCGGGCCCGGTCAGCCGCTGTATCTTGTTGCTCTGCGCAAATACGTCGTCGCATACCGATCTTGCCTACCGCTTCCCCTTTTGATTTTGGCGAATGCCTGGTAGGCCATGTCCGAGCGCACCCTCCGGGGTTGGGATCGGCCCGACTTCCCTGCAATCGTAGTCTGGTCAGATTATTCCGCGGGAGAGGCCCCGGAGGCGAGGTTGCACTTGACGGTTACGGTTGTGAATAAGCGTCAAGCTATTGATCCGAATGTATTTATCTGTCACAAAGAAGTAGTTGTACCGAACAACCATCACAACTACTCACCACTCAATTCCTAATTAAACTAAAAAGGAATGGGTGCCATCGGCCCTGACCACGATCTACGGTACAGGAATCTCAATCGTGGGTGCCACCAACTGGCCGTGTTTAGGGTGACCCTTACGGGCGATAGAATAACAGTGGGACCGGCGCGATGCCTGCGAACCCAAAAGGATTGGTGCAACTAAAGTCGCACCGCCGAGGTAGCGATGGACGACTTAGCCGGAAATTGGCTCAGCAGCGAAAACTCCTTCCCCGCGGATCATCCTTTTTACGAAGTCTTGCGCACGATATCGCAGCATGTAGCAGAGGAGGAGGCGAAGTTCGATAGCGATCACGTTCGGGCGCTCCCCAATGAATCCGAGGATTGGAAAGCATTCGCCGATTGGAAGGTTAAGGGGATCGTCGGGCGACTTGATGTGCGCGCGAATTGGCTTTGCATTTTTAGTGTTTGGGATGAGAAAACCGTCGGACTCTATTGGCAAACGCTGCAAGCGGTCATCGCCGAAAAGCTGCAGGCCACAGGCCGGTTGAGCCCGCCTGGGGTTCAAACGGATTATCTAATTTCCGAGCTAAGGATCCGCTTGACCGAACGATTGCACCATTGGAAAGCGCAGGCGCTGAGGTTTGCGCGCGAAGGCCAGCCAGCGCGGGAACTGGAGATCGAACCGAATACCAGTTCTCAACCTGAGGGACGAGCACTGAGCCAGCGTCTGATCGATCTGATTCGTCGAGTCGCCGACGCCGCGAACAAACAGCCGCATGCTGCAGACAAGCTAAGCGATCGAAATTCGAACCTTTCTGTGCCCGATATCTCGGTACCGGCGGTCCCGATCGATCCGACCGTGGCAATTGATCCTGATATCTCAAGCACGAAGCCGACAGCTGGGTCGTCACCCAGGAGGCGCAATCGCGGGTTTGGAGTAATCGATTCGGCGTTGCGAGAAATAGCCAAATCTCTCCCAAAAAGTCACGAGGAGGTCTTTCGGCAGCTTGACGGTCGCGTCGACGTGCCATTCGCCAACCCGTTCCGATCCGCCAAGGGGTGGCATACCGGCTTCAAGAAGAACCGCCCACTCGCCCGTGCGTGGCTTTCTCACCGTTGGGCAGGTTTGAATCTTCCACCTTTTCCTAGGGGGCCCAAGAGCATAACAGGCGAATAGATTAAAATTTCTTAATCATAGTGCCTGTTGTGGGCCTGTTAGCAGGGCTCGACTTCGACAATCCGCGCGAAGTCCATCAGGGATCGACTGAGCCGGTCGACCTTGTAGACCACGATGCAGTCTACTGCCCGCGCCTCAGCGGCAGCGCGCTTCGCCTGAGGGCGCGATGAGCTGATCGGGTCCTTGCGCACACTGTCCCCGCCGATTTCGGTACTTTCAAGACATCTCTACACCAGACGCTGGAGCATCCCCACGTCGGTACGAGCCTCCGCACTCGGCTTGTATCCCGGCATGCCGATTCGCGAGTGATCAAACCGAACCTTATTTGAGTTCGCGTCGGACGGCCCCGCGAGGGGCCATACCTAAAACTCAATCGAATTAGGTTATGATACGCACCGATCAGGCTGGCGGTAGCATTGAAACCCCA
>JBDTMZ010000017.1:0-14704 GCA_039934035.1 Candidatus Solibacter sp.
ATGACTCCGGGCGTGTTGGTGATATTGCGGACTTCGCCTTTTTCCGCCGGGATGGTCAGCACTTCGCCGTGGGCCTCGAACAGCGCGCGGACGCCGGTTGGCGAGATCGCGGCGCTGCGCAATTCGCGCGCCACGTTCTGGAAGCGCGGGCGGACTTCGGTGAGATCTGCAGCGATCTCGATATTGACGGCGTGCTCTTTCCCGCTCGCTACATCGAAAATGTGCACCTGCCCGAACTGCTCGTAAACGATGCCGCCCGGACCCGCGGTGGCCGACATGATGTCCTTGCCGGTGTTCTTCACCAGTTCGGTCACCTTCTTCGATTGCGGGTCGTAGCTGAACAGCGTCATGGGACCGCTGCGGTCGGAGAGGAAGTACGTTTTATCGCCTAGCCACATGGGATAGACGTCATTGGAATCCGTGCGCGGCACTTTCCCGATGGAGAGGTCCGCCAGGTTGACCGTCCACAGATAGCTCGCTGAGCCGCCGCGATAGCGTTTCCAGGCGACGAAGTTCGTGAAACCCGGGGCGAACTGTCCGCCGTCGATCGGCGCGTAGATCATCCGCTTGCCGTCGGGCGAGTAGGATCCCATGCAGGCCATCGGGAACGGCATCGCTTGCGGCAGGCCGCCCTCCACGGGCACGGTGAATAACTGGGTGTAGCGCGACTGGCTCAGGCGGTTCGACCGGAAGAGGACGTTCTTGCCGTCGGGCGTCCAACCGGCGACGCGATCTGCATCCGGGTGGAAGGTCAAGCGCTTGGGGACGCCGCCCGTAGCCGGTACGGTGAAGACGTCGACGTTGCCATCGTATTCTCCGCTGAAGGCCAGGGTTTTGCCGTCGGGCGAGAACACCGCGTCGCTCTCGAAGCCAGGGCCGGAGGTGAGCCGGGAAGCAGCGCCTCCCTCTCTGCTTACGTGCCACAGGTCGCCCGCATAGGAAAAGACGATTTCCGTCTTGGTCATGCTGGGCTTTTGTAGAAGATGAAGGCTGCCAGGGGCCGCGAACAGGCTCGTGGTAACGGCGCTGAGCACGGCGATTGCGAAGATTTTCATGTGCCGGACCTCTCCGAACCTCATTTTAACTGAAGAGGACCGGGAGGTCTGTTTACGGGGGGCAACGGGGTGGGACCCGGACGGGACACCGATCCCGTCCGGGTGCTCTCAAGCTTCGTTTATTATTCGTCTACTAGAATGTGCCGCCGGAGCGATAGGTGGTCTCGCCCGCTTCGGCCCGGGCCTTCAGCCAGGTATCCGCTTCGCGTTGCGCGTCTTCCCGCGCGATGCCGTAGCGTTCCTGCAGACGACCAACGAACTGGTCCTTACTGCCGGCCATATATTCCAAGTCGTCATCGGTGAGTTTGGCCCACTGTTTGCGGACATCACCTTTGAGTTGTTTCCATTTGCCTTCGACTTGATCCCAATTCATATTTTTAGTTCTCCTCTCGCCCGTTATAAGGCACGCGATTTTCCAGAGTGCCTGCCCGTACAGATGAGCGGATCCGCGTTAACCTACCACTTATGTGGCGTGTAACTGTTTTGGGGACCGTCGTGGCCGGCATGAGTCTCTGGGCGCAGGAAGCGATGGCCCCGCATTCCGTCTTCGAACCGCCCGCCGCCAAAGCCGCCGCCTCGCTGGCAGCCAGCACGAAGGCATCGCCGCCCGAACTCGTCACCACCGGCGAGAAGTCGGATTGGAACCAGACCGCGCCCTACGCCGAAGCCGTGGAGATCTCGCGGAGGCTGGAGCGCGCGTCGCGATTCGTCAAGGTGCTGGACATCGGCACCACGCCCGAGGGCCGCCCCATGATCGCACTGGTGGTATCGAAGGACCGCGCCTTCACGCCCGAGGCGGCCGCCAAAACCGGGAAGGTGGTGATGCTGATTCAAAGCGCCATTCACGCCGGCGAGATCGAGGGCAAGGACACAGCGCTCATGCTGGTGCGCGACATGGTGGTGAGCCGGAAGTATGCCGCTTGGCTGGATCACATGATCTTCGTCATCGTTCCGGTTTTCAATGTGGACGGGCACGAGGATTTCAGCCCGTACCACCGTCCCAGCCAGAACGGACCTCAAGCCACCGGACTGCGCGCCAATGCCCAACGCCTGAACCTGAACCGCGACTACATCAAGGCCGACACGCCGGAAATGCGCGCCTGGCTGAAGCTATTCAACGCCTGGAACCCCGATTTCCATATCGATAATCACGTGACCGACGGCAGCGATTTCCAGTACGACGTCACCTGGGACATGGCGCGCAATCAGGATATCGCCGAGCCCGCCGGGGCGTGGGTGCGCGACCGCTTCGTGCCGGAGTTGGACCGGCGCATGGCCGCCGACGGCCACATGGTGGCTCCCTACGGCGCGCTGCGGAACACGGGCGGAAAGCGCGAGTTCTTCATGGAAGTGTTTTCGCCCCGCTACTCGCACCTGTATAGCGCGGTGCAGAACCGGCCCTCGCTGCTGGTGGAATCGCACAGCCTGAAAGCGGCCAGGACGCGCGCCTGGGCGCATTACGACATCATGCGGCACACCGTCGAGACCATCCTGCTGGATCCCGAAGGCCTGCGCAAAGCGGTGCGCGAGGCCGACCGGCAGTTGGCCGCCCGTGCCGGAGACCGCAAGGCCGCGCCTGTCTACCTGGCCGGCAAAGTCAGCGACAAAAGCCGTCCGCTGGTGTACCACGCGCTCAAGAACGGACCGTTCCGCAGCGAAGTGACGGGCGGCATGGTGAACCGCTACCTGCCGGAGCCGGACGATGTGGAAACGGTGATCCACGATCAGATCGATACCGTCGCGGAAACGCAGATGCCGCTGGGCTATCTGGTGCCCGCCGCGTGGACCCCGGTGATCGGCCTGCTGAAACTTCACGGCGTCGAAATGGAAAAAACGGCGCAGACGCTCGAGCAGGTCTGGGAGACGTACCGGTTCAGCAACATCAAGTTCGCCGCCAGCGCCAGCGAAGGCCACGTGATGGTGAGTTTCGATGCCAGAACAGTGCAGGAGACAGTGCGCATCCCCGCGGGCTCATATTGGGTGCCCCTCGGGCAGCGGCGCGCGCGGCTGGTCATGGCCATGCTCGAACCGCAGGCCCCCGATTCACTGGCCCGCTGGGGACTGATGAACTCCGTCTTCAGCAGCGAATTTGGAGGCGTGGGCGATTACCTTTCGGAACCCATTGCGCGGCGCATGATGGCGGACAACGCCGGGTTGCGCAGGCAATTCGAAGCGAAACTCGCGGCCGACCCGCAATTCGCCGCCGACGCCCGCGCGCGTCTGCAGTGGTGGTTTCAGCAATCGAAATACGAAGCGGGCGATACGGGCAGGTACCCGATCGCCCGCGTTTGGAACAAGAACTGGTAGCGCGCCCGGCCCAGCGGCCAGTCGAAGCAACCGGAACTGGAGGGCCCGGACGCCGGTCTCGCGCTGCTAATCGCGAATCTGCTGCGAGAGATAGCGTTCGTAGCCGATTTCCTGAATCTGGTAGGCCTGCGCTTCCAACCAGTCGACGTGCTCCTCCTCGTCTTTGAGCAGGCGCTCAAATAGTTCACGGGAGGCATTGTCGCCTTCCTCGCGGCAGAGTTTCACGAAGCCGTTGTACATGGCGACCGCGCCCACTTCGAGCTTCAGATCGCTTTCCAACTGCTCCTTGACGTTCTTGCCGATGGTGAGTTGCATCGGGTCCGTCAAAGTGGGAGTGCCGTCCAGAAAAAGGATGCGTTCGATGATGGCTTCGGCGTGCTTCATCTCGTCGATGGACTGCTTCTTGATGAACTTGCTGAGGCGGGGGAACTTCCATGCCTCGCACATTTCCGCGTGCAGGAAGTATTGATTGATGGCCATCAATTCTTCCCTGAGCGCCTCGTTCAGCGCAGCGATGACTTTCGGATTACCCTTCATGAGGGCAGTGTATCAACCTTCACGCAACGCCGTCCATTTCCGCGGCTCCCGTCCAGATCGGCCATTTTGATGGGTTTGGAGACGAAATCGTTCAGGACGGCGGAGAGGCAGGCGGCGCGACTGCCGTTCCTGCCGCTCGGCGGTCAAGGCGGGGCCATCCCCACTCTGGGTGCCGCACGGAAAGCGTGGCTGCCCCGGCGGGACCCCATTTCTGACAGATCGGCGGGCAGATTCGTCAGGTGATCACCGATATCCTAAGTTAGTATTTGACAGAATTGCTTGGTTAGATAACGCCGGTTGACTGTCCCGTTAATAACCGTAGGGTAGCCGACAATACCCGCAAAATACCCGACCAAATACTCTCATTCTCCCTTTACTACCATCAGGTTTGATGTCAGACTCTGGACTAGTTCGGGTATCGGGTACATACAGGAGTGAGGTAACATCAATGCAACTTAGTACCACACAGACGATAGAGGCATTGCTGGCGAGCATCAGTCAGCCGGAGCGCAATCCCCGTAACCGAATGGCAGCCGCGGTCCTGCCACGAGCCACCCGGCCGTCGAAGCTGGCGCGCTGCCCGCGCGCCTGCGTTTGCCGCATGTGCTCGGACAATGCACGCTGGGAACGGATCTTCCAGGAGAAGTTCGCGGACCCCAATTATTACAGCGATCCCATCACGCGCAACGGCTCGAGCCTCGCGGATTGCTGACCGGCCGGCCGGCGCTTACAGTTCTTCGTCGAAGCAGACGGCCACTTTTCCGCACTTGCCGGAGGCCATGAGCGTGTACGCCTGATCCACCCGATCCAGTGCGAAGCGATGCGTGACCAAATCCGCGGGATGCAGGTTCCAGCGCACCAGGCGCTCCACTAATTCGTCCATCAGCCAGGTGGACGTCACCCAACTGCCGAAAATCGTCTTCTGATCGTGAATGATGTCCGGTGACGGATTGAATTCCACCCGGCCGCCCTCTCCCAGAAATACGATTTTGCCCCATTTTCTGGTGGCACGAATGGCGGTGGCGCGTGCCTGGTCGTTGGCGGAACAATCCACCGCGCGCTCCACTCCCTGCCCGCCGGTCAGACGGCGCACTTCCGCGACATTTTCCGGGCCGCTTTCCAGCACTTCATCGCAGAGCTTGAGATCGAGCGCCAGTTGCATGCGCTCCTTCACCACGTCGATGCCGATGATCTTGCCGGCGCCCAACTTACGGCAGAGCGCTCCGGTGGCGAGGCCGACGGGACCGAGTCCGGTGATCAGCACCGCATCGTTACCCGAAATCCCGACCTTCTGCAGTCCTTCGTAGACCGTGCCGAAGCCGCAAGCCACCTGGGCGCCATCGGCGTAGGAGAGTTCATCCGGCAGGTGGATCAGGTCTTTCTCTTCGGCCAGCATGTATTCCGCCATGCCGCCATCGCGCTGCCAGCCGTAAGCGCGGCGGTACTTCTCGCTGGTGCAGGAGATCATGTACCCGCGGCGGCAATCGTTACAGACCCCGCAGCCGGAGATGTGGTAAACGATCACGCGATCGCCATTGCCGAAGCGGCGGCAGCCCGGACCGGTCTTCACAATCTGACCGCTGGGCTCGTGGCCGGCGATCACGCCCTGGTAGCCCTCCGGACCCTTGCCGAGGTGCTCGTGATAAATGCAGCGGATGTCGGACCCGCAAATGGTGGAAGCCTTCATGCGAAGCAGGACTTCGCCATGGCCGGGCTCCGGGACGGGAACATCCTTCATGACGACCGTGCTATTGCCGGGCAGGTACGCGCCAATCATTGTCTGATCACTCCATCAAGGTCCCACAGATCTTCCCAACCCTGGTCAGCCTTCCACAGGAAGACCTGGCCTTTGATCAGGCGGCAGTTGCGATCGATGCCGGCGATCGCGTCCATATCTTCCTGCGTCAGCGGCGCGCTCACCACGCCCTTCAAATTCGCCAGGTAGTTGCGCGGATTGGCGGAAAACGGAATCGGCGTGGCGCCGCGCTGCATGGCCCACTTCACGCACACCACCGCGGGATGCACGCCGAGGCGGCGGGCAATCGAGACAATCACGGGGTCTTCCACATCCACCGTATCCCCCGGCGTGCGGTCGCGCTCGGGACGTCCCGGCGAACCGATCGGGCTATAGGCCACCGCTTCGATGCCCTGCGCGCGCACGAAATCGAAAAGTGCGGTCTGCTGAAAATGCGGATGCATCTCCATCTCGTTGACCGCGGGCTTGATGCGGGCGTCGCGCAGCAGCAGTTGCAGTTTCGGAATGGTCATATTGCTGGTGCCGATGTGGCGCACCAGGCCGAGGTCGACCAGTTTTTCCAACTGACGCCACGTCTTCATATAATTCTCGTGAATGTAGGGACGGGCGCTTGGGCTGCGCGAGGTCACGTCACACCCCGGCGGATGGAAGTTCGGGAACGGCCAATGGATGAGGTAAAGGTCCAGATAATCGAGCCGTAGGTCAGCCAGCGATTGCCGGAACGAGGGAATCACATCTTCTTCCGCGTGCTTGTCGTTCCACAGCTTGCTCGTGACGAACAGTTCCTCACGGGAAATGCCTCCGCCGGTGAGTTCCGAGAATACCGCGCCGACCTGGTCTTCGTTGCGGTAGACGCTGGCGCAATCGAAATGACGGTATCCGGCGGCAGCCGCGCCGCGAACGGCATCGGCGATCTGCGCAGCGTTCACATGGTCGCTGCCAAAGGTGCCCAGGCCGATGGCAGGCATCGAGGCGCCAGTGTATAGGGTCCTTCGCGGCACAACTAGGTGACCGATTGAAGTCGCATTCATGTTGATGAACCAGTTCCCATCTTAAACGCGTGATCGAAGAAATACCAATCTTTATCGATTACTTCAAAGCAACGGCCCTCCGCGAACGGAGGGCCGTGATTGCTGCCATGGGCTAACGGGCGAGGCCTAGTCTTTGCTCTCGATGCGCATCCCGTAGAACGACCGGTACACGAACACCAGCGATGCCAGGAAGAAGACGGCGGCCAGAATGCTGGTAAGCGTCGTGCCTTCGCCATTTTCGCCTGCCATGCTGACGGCCAGCTGTACGGCCAGCAGGCCGAACAGGGTGGTGAATTTGATGATGGGGTTGAGCGCCACGCTGCTGGTGTCCTTGAAGGGATCACCCACGGTGTCACCGACGACGCAGGCGTCGTGCAGCGGCGTGCCTTTGGCGTGCAGTTCCGTCTCCACCACTTTCTTGGCGTTATCCCAGGCGCCGCCCGCATTGGCCATGAACAGGGCCTGGAAGAGCCCGAACAAGGCAATGGAAATCAGGTAGCCGATGAAGAAGAACGGCTCCAGGAAGGCGAACGCCAGGGTCGAAAAGAACACCACCAGGAAGATATTGAACATTCCCTTTTGCGCGTACTGCGTGCAAATTTCCACCACCTTCTTGGAATCTTCCACCGATGCCTTCTCGGCGGTATCCAGTTTGATGTTCTTCTTGATGAATTCCACCGCGCGGTAGGCGCCCGTGGTCACCGCCTGCGCGCTGGCCCCGGTAAACCAGTAAATCACCGCGCCGCCGGCAATCAAGCCGAACAGGAAGGGAGTGTGCAGCAGGCTGAGCTTGTCCAGATTGTCCTTCAAGCCATGAGTCAACGCCACGATGGTGGAGAAGATCATGGTGGTGGCGCCGACTACCGCCGTACCGATCAGCACCGGTTTGGAGGTCGCCTTGAAGGTATTGCCCGCGCCATCGTTCTCTTCCAGGTTTTCCTTGGCCTTCTCGAATTGCGGCTTGAAGCCGAATTCCTTCTGAATCGAGGCTTCGATTCCCGGAATGGTTTCGATGGTCGAAAGCTCGTAAACCGACTGCGCATTGTCCGTCACCGGACCGTAGCTATCCACCGCGATGGTGACCGGTCCCATACCGAGGAAGCCGAACGCCACCAGGCCGAGCGAGAACACGGCCGGAGCCAGCATCAGGCCCACCGGGAACAGGGTGCTCACCAGGAACCCGATCGACATCAGCAGCAGCATTGCCATGCCCAGCCAGTAGGCGCTGAAGTTGCCCGCCACGAAGCCGGAGAGGATGTTCAGCGAAGCGCCGCCTTCGCGCGAGCTGGTCACAATTTCGCGCACATGCCGCGAATTCGTGGAGGTAAACACTTTGACGAATTCCGGAATCACCGCGCCCGCCAGGGTACCGCAGCTGATGATCGTGGCCAGTTGCCACCACAGGCTGGTATTGCCGCCGAGCTCGGGAATCATCAACCAGCTCAATACATAGGTGAGGAGGATCGAAAGAATCGAAGTCAGCCAGACCAGCGCGGTCAGCGGAGCTTCAAAATCGAACTTGTCCAAATTGCCGTATTTCGCTTTCGCGATGGCGCCGTTGATGAAGTAGCCCACGCCGCTCGAAATCACCATCATGATGCGCATGGTGAAGATCCAGACCAGCAACTGCACCTGAACCGTGGGGTTCGGAACTGCCAGCAGGATGAAGGTGATGAGCGCGACGCCCGTGACGCCGTAGGTTTCGAAACCGTCGGCCGAGGGTCCCACCGAATCGCCCGCATTGTCGCCCGTGCAATCCGCAATCACGCCGGGGTTGCGCGCGTCGTCTTCCTTGATCTTGAAAACGATCTTCATGAGATCGCTGCCGATGTCGGCGATTTTGGTGAAAATACCGCCGGCCACGCGGAGCGCCGCCGCGCCCAGCGATTCACCGATGGCGAAGCCGATGAAGCACGAGCCCGCCAGGTCGCCCGGCACGAACAGCAGAATGGACAGCATGATCAGCAGTTCCACCGACACCAGCAGCATGCCGATGCTCATGCCCGCCTGCAGCGGAATGTCGTAACACGGGTACGGCTTGCCCGTCAAAGCAGCGAACGAAGTGCGGGAATTCGCGAAGGTATTCACGCGCATGCCGAAGGCCGCCACACCGAAGCTGCCGGTAATTCCGATGACGCTGAACGCCAGGATGATCAGGACCTTGTAGATTTCGAATTTAAGAAGGACGCCGAAATAAAACCCGATAATTATCGCAATCAGCGCTTCCAGGATAATCAGGAACTTGCCCTGCGTCATCAGGTAGGTTTTGCAGGTTTCGTAAATCAGTTCGCTGACTTCGAGCATCGAGCTGTGCACCGGCATATTTTTCAGCCGAATGAAAATAGAAAGACCGAAGAGGAGTCCGAGAGCGCTGACAACCAGCCCGCCCATCAGAAGGTTGCTTCCGGAAATACCGCCAAGGAAGGTAACCGAATCGAGCCTCGGGAGCTTGAGGTTGGCTTCACCCCCCGCTTCCTGGGCAAAGAGCGACGCACTAGACGCCGCCAAAGCAAAAAAGGTCATGATTACGCGCAAGCCTGATCGGATTCGCGCGTAGGCGGCGCAGCGCTCGACACTGAGCGTGTCCGGATTGGAGAACATCTGTAAAATCCCCCTAACGAAATTTCCGGTGGCGACTGCGTGCCGGGAGGTTCCGCAGCGACCGGGGTATAGCGAGTGTAATTTACTACAACCGACCACACAGTATAAGAGATATACAGATCGGAATTCAATGCGGAGTTTCGGAGTCCAGCCTCCCTACGCGCAACGCGAATAATGCATTTGACGCAAAAACGGTCGCGGAGACTGCTAAAACGGAGCCCGAAATACAGCCGCGCAGCGCCCCGTTCTCGAAGAACTCCTTTTGTCCGCGATCGAAGACCGTGGGCTGGAGTCCGTGCTTGTCACATAAGCTATTCCGGCAACCCCATCTTCTCGCGCAGGGTTTTCAGACGCGGGTCGCCGCGCACGAACGCGAACTCCGGACTGTTCAGGGTAAAGCCCAGCCGAACGGGTCCGGCGCGGGCCAGGCGTTCCAATGCGCCTATCGTCTGGTCCCTGTCCCTGAATCCCGCGAAGACCAAAGCGAGTTGATGCGGGCCGCGGCGGTCCGGGTGAAGAATCGGAGCTTCCGCCATAAGTTTCTGGGCTTCCGCCCGGCGACCCGACTTTGCATAAACGTATGCGAGATAACCCCATTCTTTGACTGAGCTCAGCACCTGGATAGCTTCGTCCGTCCGACCCTGGCCGAACCTGGCCCGGCCCAGGCATACCGTACCCCACTCCCACTCGTGATCGGCCGGCACGTGATATTGACTCGCGGCCTCATCATACCGGCCGGCCGTGAGGAGCACGTCACAGAGCTCGGAATGAGCCAGTGGCGACAGCGGATCGTTTCGTAATGCCGCACGCGCCTCCCGTACCGCCTCCTTGATGCGGCCTAACGGCCAATAGTAGAAGCGAGAGAAATTACCGTGCGCGGCCGAAGAATTGGGATCGATTTGGATGGCCCTGCGAAAACTTTGTTCAGCCTGCTCCCATTGTCCGCGACCCGCGAAGGCGGCCCCCAGCGAGCTATGTGCTTCCGCCAGCAGCGGATCCAATTGAATCGCCGCTTCTGCCGCCGCTTGCATTTTCTGTAGTTTTTCGTTGCGATTGGGGTCTCCGGCACTCGAGAACGATCTCCACGCGTATGCCGCAGCCAGGCCGGCATAGGCTGGCGCCAACGAGGAGTCCCTGGCGATCGCCTTTTCGAAGAGGCCGATCACCTCGTCGTTTCCAGGGAACAGCCGCGTCATGGAAGCCCGCGCGTGCAGGTATAGATCGTAAGCTTCTTCGTTGGTCTCATAGCGCCTTCGGCCGCGTCCCAGGTTCAACCGCAGGCTATTGACAATGCCTCGCGAGATCTCGTTTTGGAAGGAGAGAACATCGCTCCACTTGTGCTCAAATATCCTGGACCAAATCGGAATATCGTCGCGTGCTCGAACCAATCGGGCATTGATCCGCAAGTGCTGGCCTTCGCGCAGGACGGAACCCTCCAGGATGTAATCCGCTTGCAGTTGGCTGCCGGCGTCGTGCACGTTGCGTGGTTTGCCCTTGAGCGCAAAAGAGGAAGTCTGCGAGCGAACCGCAAGGCCTTCGATGATGGAGAGTTCGCTGATGATCTCGCTTGTCAGGCCGTCAGCAAGATATTCGTCGGCTGGATCTTGGCTCAAATTCACCAGCGGGAGAACTGCAATCGGGATGGGCGCACGTATGTGTACAACCCACCACGCACCGAGTGCCGTCGCGGTCATTACCAAACCCGCCAGGCAAACTGCGAGCCCAATGCGCTTGGGCCTGGCTCTCCGTAAAACGGGGACCGGCTCAGGCCGCCGAAAACTGGGTACGTAGCTGCCCTTCGGCAGATCGATAACCAGCAAATCCTGGCTGCCCTCGGTTGAATAGTACTTGCTCAGGCGGGCGCGAAGCCGCGACATCTCGCCTCGCACGGTCGAATCCAGCTTGGGATCGTAATCCGGCCTCCGGCCGTACACTTCGATGCCAATCAGCGATTCCTTTAGCTCCCCTTCCCGGCCCGCCAGTTGTCGTTCCACCAGGAAGCGCAGCAGCCGCGATAAGCCCTGGCTGCGCGCAAAGCAGGCGCTCGAAAGGACTCGTTCGAGCTCCTCCAGAGGGGCTCTGCCGCTGTCGGGCGCTGTTGCCATCCTCTGAGGATATATCCTTTCGTTCCAATGCAGCGGAAATGTTGTACAACCCGTTCACAACTCCCACCAGCTTGGCTTCTCTTCCTGTAGGTCCCACAGTGGATATCGAGAGGATGCACGAGAGGAGCGGGGGCAATCGTGGCCAGCGTGTTCGAGTAAGCTTAACGCGCGCCGGGTAGCGCCTGGAGGGTCCATCGAGGGCCACCTCGCGAAAGCGATTGATCAGACGGTTTACCGTGTGTTGGTCACTATTCTGGCTGTTCGTCCTCCCTGGAGCGGCTGCTTGGCGGCGGCGTGTTCAGCGGCGGTTTTCCCGAAATTGAGGACGCCCGAGGTGAAATTTGGACGTGATCGGGGCACGAGCCGCGGCAGTTACGCCCTGCAAAGTGGGGGATAGTTGATTCCTACGCATCGCAATGTTTCGGAGAACACAAAATGAATTTATATGCTTGCCAGTCAAATGGAAAGTGGCTTCCATCCTTTTGCGGAGGAACCACAGTGGCCTGTCTTCTGCTGGCGGCTGCGTCTAGCGCATTCGCGCAACACATCTCCGTTGGAATTAAGGCCGGCGTGCCGCTCACCGGCCTGCTGAGAACCGAATATGCCACCGGGGCGTGCTGTGAGCAAGTTGCGACACAAACGAGGCGCTATACCATCGGTCCGATAGTGGATATCGGGCTCCTGCGTGGATTCGGCGTCGAATTTGGCGCGTTGTACAAGCGCTTCGATCAGGTGTCCTATACCCTCACCACTACCGGCTTCACCACAGACGGTGAAGACAGTTACCCGATTCAGGAAACGGCCGGCATATCCGCCGTTGGCCATAGCTGGGAATTCCCCGTAGCCGTCCAATATCATTTTTTCAAGTCCGCGATACGGCCCTACGTGGAAGGCGGCGTTTCCTTGAATCGTCTGAGCAACGTCTACAGTTTCCGGAATGTATCTATTAACTTTCGACAACTACCGTTTACCTTCGCTCCCATGCGCGGCTCGTTCACTCGGGTTGGGCCGCTGTTCGGTATGGGCGTGGATGTCAAGCTTCACCGGATTCATGTGACGCCTGGGCTGCGCTACACGCACTACAACAGATTGAGTTTGCTCCCGAACTGCACAGGCCCCGGCTGTGGCGGCAGTAAAGTTGTGGATTTTCTCGTGGGCTTCACCTTCTGAGCTTCTTGACAGGCCGGCTGACAAGATGAACGCACGAAGACCGCGCTGGCCCTGAAGGTCGCGAATGGCCACCAAACGGAAATGGCGGTCGGCCAGTCGGCACCGTGAATGGTAGCCCCCCAACCTGATCTCCGTTTTGAAACCAGTTGCAGTGTCAGCCGCTGCCCTGTACCATCAGCTTCCCCTGCTTGAGCCGTGACATCCCGACTACGTCGCGGACAATGGCGGTATACTCGCTAACGAGCTACGCCAGTTAGCCATTTCACGCTGAACCAACACATTTGCGACGGGCCCCTTAAAGACTGCTTTTGAGACCAGGACAGACGATGACGACTGCATATTTGCTTCGAAGATGCCACTTGGCACACCTTGCCCGACGATCCGTCGCGCGATACCCGTCGCTTTTCGCGTTTCTGTGCTTTGCGGGCTTCTTCGCGTTCGCTGCACAGTTGCCTGGTCAACAGG
This sequence comes from Candidatus Solibacter sp., assembly GCA_039934035.1. GTDB lineage: Bacteria > Acidobacteriota > Terriglobia > Bryobacterales > Bryobacteraceae > Solibacter. Next base: position 13,028 of record JBDTMZ010000017.1, read on the forward strand.
TAAATGTCCTGCGGTACTGCAATCCCCTCCCGATTTCACCGTTTTTGGTTGAGAAGGGCCGCCTGGGTAGCGATTACGCCCGCAGCATGGCCGATCCAACAGCCATTCGCCATAACGGCAAATGGTATCTGTTTCCCACGGGCGGAATGGGTTCTTCCGGCAAGTCCCAAGCATGGGTATCCGAAGATTTCGTGCATTGGCAGTACCACCCTTTGACCGTCGCCGATCGAACCACCACGATTACCGCTCCCACGGTAGCCGTATACCGGGGCAAGTTCTACCTCGTGGGGAATGGAACCGGTCTTTACCGGAGCGACGACCCACTGGGTCCGTACGAGTTCGCCGGCTCGTTCAAAGACAACGAGGGAAAGCCCCTTAGGGTCTTCGACGCCATGATCTTTGTAGACGATGACCAACGGGTTTATCTTTATACCGGCGGCAGCAAGGGCGTAGAACTAAATCCGGACGACTTGACGTCCGCTAAGGGTCCTCAGGTGAGCCTGCACGGATTTGTGAAAGAACACGTCTGGGAGCGACTCGGTGACAGTAATCAGGACTCGTCCAAAAGCTTTATCGAAGCTCCCTGGATGACGAAACGCAATGGCGTGTACTACCTTCAATACTCCGCTCCGGGAACTGAGTGGAAAACTTATGCCGTGGGGCTGTATACCAGCCGCTCTCCGCTCGGTCCGTTCGTGTACGACGAACACAGCCCGATCCTACATGACCGCGGCGGACTCATCAATGGGACTGCCCACAACAGCACTGTCGAGGGACCGGGCGGCACTTACTGGATGTTCTACCATGTCCTTTACGGAAACAACGGAGGTTTCGAACGGCGCCTGGCGATGGATCCCGTGGGGTTCGACGCGCAGGGACGTATGTTCGTCAATGGCCCGTCGGAGACCCCACAATGGGCTCCCGGCGTCAAAGCCAACCCGGCGCTGGACAACAACGCAGGATCAGTTCCGCTTTCGATTGACATGTGGGGGCGCCAGGCCAGCAGTTCGGCTCCGGGCCGAGATCCGGCTTATGCCCTCGACAACAATGTACGAACGTGGTGGGCTCCGGCTCAGGGTGACTCGAATCCCTGGCTAACCGTCGATCTGATGCGAGAGTATACAATCGATTCTGCCCGGATCCTTTTCTCCGACCACGGACTAAACGCTGCCGCCGGGGTAGTATCAGGAAGTTATCAGTATCGTCTCGAAGTCTCCGCCGACGGCAAGGAGTACAGAACGGTGGTCGACAAGTCGCGCAACAGCGACGAAGGTAACATTGAGTTTGATGAAATATCACCAGTCAATGCCCGATGGGTCAGGATAACCGTGACCGGCACTCCCAAGAACTTACCGCTGGGCCTGCTTGAGTTTACTGTCTTTGGAAAGCCGTGAAAGAACTGTTATTCGAAAGGTGTAACTGGGCGTAGGTCACGTTCGGGCACATCCGCCGCGACGAGGCATGCGGCCTTCCGACGCCACAACCGCTTGGACAGGCGGAACTTGCGCCCGGGAGCTTGGTTCCGCCTCGTCAATCATGTCCCTCGTCGCTTTCCCTGGCGCGCCTCCCTCGCGGGCGTAATTCCACGACTGCCCGGCTCGCGACACTCTTACCACGCGCTGCTGTGGCAGCAAAGTGATAATGTCCCCTTTGAGCAAAGTAGAAATGTCCCCTTGA
>JBDTMZ010000018.1:0-18218 GCA_039934035.1 Candidatus Solibacter sp.
TGATGGCGCTGTGCTTCTACGTGATGGTGGGCTTCCTGCGCACCGACCGGCGGTCCAACGAAGCGGCGTTGAAGTATCTGATTCTGGGCGCATTTTCGAGCGGCTTCCTGGTGTATGGCATGAGCATAATGTACGGCATGTCGGGCTCCACCAAGCTGCTGGCGATTACGGCGGCGATTCAGCAGCGCCCGGCATGGGATCCGATGGTATTCCTGGCGATGACTACGTTGTCGGTGGGGCTGCTCTTCAAGATTTCGGCCGCGCCCTTCCACATGTGGGCGCCGGACGCGTACGAAGGCGCGCCCACCACGGTGACGGCGTACCTCTCGGTCGCTTCGAAGGCCGCTTCGATGGCGTTTCTGCTGCGCATCTTTCTGGGTCCGCTGGCGGCGTCGCGCGAGGTGTGGGAGCCGCTGCTTTCGGTGATTGCGGTGATCACGCTGACGGTGGGCAATCTGGCGGCGATCAATCAGACGAACATCAAGCGCCTGCTGGCCTACAGCTCGATTTCGCATGCGGGCTACATGCTGCTGGGTTTGATCGCGGGCAACGATACGGGCATCAACGGCATCGCGGTGTACATCATGGTGTACACGTTCATGAACCTGGGCGCGCTGCTGGTGGTGGTGGCGATGCGCCGCGCCAACATCGTGGGCGAGGAACTGGACGATCTGGCGGGGCTGGTCCACAAGAATCCGTGGTACGCCTTTTTGATGCTGATCTTCCTGCTCTCGCTGGCGGGCATTCCGCCCACGGCGGGCTTCCTTGGGAAGTACTACATTTTCCTGGCGCTGATTCAGACCGGGCATTATGCGCTGGCGGTGTTCGCCACGCTGTATGTCGCGGTGGCGATCTACTACTACTTCAAGATTGTGCGCAGTATGTTCAATCGCGAGGCTGATGCCACGGCGCCGGCGCTGGCCGGAAGCTTCGGGCTGCGCTTTGGAATCGGCCTGGCGGGCGTGGCAACGCTGGGCATCGGATTGTATCCCGAACCGCTGCTGGCGCTGGTGAAGAATTCGATATTCCGGTAAACGCATATGGAAACCGTCCTCAACCATCCGCTGTTCATGCCCATCCTGGTGACGCTGGTCATCATCGCGGCCTTCCCGCTGGTGGCCGGCTATATCGTGCTGGTGGAGCGCAAGGTGCTGGCCGATTTCCAGGTGCGCCTGGGACCGATGCGGGTGGGTCCGCACGGGCTGCTGCAGCCGATCGCCGACGCGTTGAAGCTGCTGCTGAAGGAAGACATTATTCCGGCGGAGAGCGACAAGGCGATCTTCTGGTTCGCACCCTGTATTTCGACCATCACCGCATTGAGCGCGTTCGCCGTGATTCCGTTCGCCGCCAAGATTTATGTGGCGGACGTGAACGTGGGGCTGCTGGTGATTTCGGCGATGTCGTCGGTCGGCATTCTGGGCATCATCCTGGGCGGCTGGAGTTCCAACAGCCACTATCCGCTGCTGGGCGCGCTGCGTTCGGCGGCGCAGTTGGTGAGCTACGAAGTGGCGCTGGCGTTCGCGCTGGTGAGCGGCGTGATGGTGGCGGGCACGCTGAGCATGCAGGGCATCGTGCAATCGCAGCTTGACCGCGGGGTGTGGGGCATCTTCGCGAACTACGGCTTCATGGTGGTGCCGTTCGGGCTGTACATCATCGCGGCGACGGCCGAGACCAATCGCGCACCGTTCGACTTGCCGGAAGCGGAGAGCGAACTGGTGGCGGGCTTTCATACGGAGTACAGCGGATTCCGGTGGGCGCTCTACTTCCTGGCGGAGTACGCGAACATTTTCGTGGTGTCGAGCGTGGCGGTGGCGTTGTTCTGGGGCGGCTGGCTGCGTCCTTTCCCGAGCGTGAAGTGGCTGGAAGCGCCGTTGAATTTCGGCACTCCGGTGCTGTTGTTCGTGGGCAGCGGGCTGGCGACATTCCCGTTGATCAAAAAGCTGCGCGACACGATGCAGCAGAAGGTACTGCTCGGCGTGGTGGTGCTGCTGGTAGCGATTGGCGCGGTGCTGGCGATCCCGGCAGTGAATGCGGCGATCATCGGGCTGTTCTGGTTTCTGGTGAAGGTGTCGGTGATCATCTACGTGATGATCTGGTTCCGCGGCACGTTCCCGCGGTATCGTTACGATCAGCTGATGGACATCGGCTGGAAGGTGGCGATTCCGGTGGGGATGGCGTCTGTGATGGTGAACGCGATTTTGGGGATGCTGTAGGGGCGGCCTGGCGCTTTCGCGGGGTCCCCCACGGCCGCTCTGTCAGAAATTGATCGCGCCCGCAATCTGCAGTGCGTAGCCCTGGAAGGTGGAGCGGTTGGAGAACTCTTTGAAATACTTTACGCCCAGGCTCGCCTTGCGGGCCGGTAACATCACGTTCGCCGCGAAGCCCAGTGCATTCACCCTGTAGTGCGCGGCTGCCTGCTCCGGTGTCATGCCCGGTCCGTTCTTGTCGGTTGTCTGCCACTGCCCGTAACCGGCGGGTCCTAATTGCAGGCGCACGCCGTCGCTGACCTCGAAGGTCCGAGTTACCGAATAGTCCAAATTAATGTTCTGGCCGGGATGGATGTTAGTGCCCTGTTGTGTGCCGTGGAATTCATACATCTGGAAGGCAGAGACGGCGGTGTGCTTGTCGGCGGTCAGGTAAAAGGTCTCGCCCGCCGACGTCACGTGACTCCAATATCCCGAGCCGACGTTATTGTTGGCAGTGGCGTCGAAGCGGCCGGTGGGCGCGAGGAAACCATAGACGGCCCTGATCTCGGCGCGGTCCTTCTGCCACGCGAGAATGAACGGCTGGTAAAAGGAATCGGCAAAGCCTCCGCCGGCGTTGCCGGCGCCCTTGGTATCGGAAGTCAGCGAATTGTTGGCGATAGGGAGGGTGGCTGAAAACGAGAACCTGGCGCCGCCCAAGGCCGCGATTCGCTTTTCGCGCACCCACACGAAGCTGTTCAGATCCATCATCACCGAGTTTTGGCCGGTGTCCAGGGTCTCCCCGTTAGTCCCCTTCAAGTGATCGCGGGAAAAGAAAATGAAGACGCTGGAATAGGTGAAGCCGGGTTCGGGCGTCACGCCGGAATTGGTGGCGCTCATGCCCTGCGGATACACACCCCGGACCTGCGCCTGGGCAGGCGACCAGATGGCCGACATCGCAATGGTCAAGCCCAGCGAAATTGCCCCACAAAGAGTACGAGTCGCCATGGATTCTCCGCCAATCTTCCGCCTATGTGCTGCTCCTGGCCACGATGCGCGCCAGCGGCATGAGCACGAGCAGGCCGACAATCGCCACCACGGCCACCATGACGACCACCTTGGGATCGTCGAAGTTCTGGCCGCCGACAACCAGTGCGGCGGCGATATTGCGCTGCGCGGTACCGAGTGCCAGCACGCTGCGCGTATCGGGGCCGGGACCGCCCAGCAACCATCCTGTACCAAAGGAGACGAGGAGGAAGAGGACACTCGCCAGTACGCCGCGAGTCCCGAACATATCCGCGATGTTCTGCAAGTTTGTCGTCAGCAGCAGCACAATCATGACAGCCAGGCTCAGAGTGGACACCTTGTTGAGCACGGCCGCCACTCTGGCAGCGACTGCCGGGTAGTTCGCTCTCACTCCCAGTCCGACGGACAGGGGGAGAAGCATGAGCAGCACCAGCGATCTGGCAATTTTCGTGGCATCGACCGAGACACCTTCGAGCAGCAGCGGCAAGACCAGCGGCATATAGCCGACCGTCAGCGCCATCAGCATCACCATCAGGCCGACCCCAAATGCGAGGCTGCCTTTGGCGACAGCCGCCAACTTGGGGAGGAACGGCGCGCCGGCCGCCGTGCCAAGCAATAGCAAGGCGGCGGTCAGCGGGGGCGCGAGTTGAAGCAGCCTGGCAATGCCCAGAGCCGCCAGCGGCATGAGGACAAAGTTCGCCAGCAAGGCGAGTGCGACCAGCCTGCGATTGCGCAGGGGGAGCAGGATTTCCGCGACGGTGAGACTGAGACCCACCGCGAGCATGCTGGACACCACAAAGGCCAGAAGCGCTACCGGGATGATTTTGGCTAAGAACTCCACTATGCCTCCACAGGCGCCGTCGGTACGCTCCGGTCATGGGCGGCCTTCCACCATGGCCAGCCCAAGTTACTCAACTCTTACAACCGGCAAGGTTCTTCCAAAACGTTTCCAGGCTTTCCGTGCCACCGAACAAGGTGGTGAAGATGGTGGAGTCGGCCAGCAGGATATGTCCGGCGCGTTCGTCTTTCGGCGGCATCCAGAGACAGGAATTGAACTCCGTGTTGCCCGCGGCGGTGAACGGATGGGGGCGGTCGAGGTCCACTGGTTGACGGGTCAGCACCACGACGGATTTGGCATCATCGCCGGTCACGGCATAGTGCGGCAAGTGGGGATGGAAGTTGAAGGTCGTGACGCCATTGAGCAGGCCGAGGGTATCCACATCTTGATTGATGGAGAGGGGCGAGATCTGTGAAGTGCCTTTGACCAGCGCCGGGCGAAGTCCGAATTGATTGATCACCGGAACGTTCAGCGCCTTCATCAGCGAACGCGTGTATTGTCCGAAGCGCTGCTGGCGCGGAACCAGGGCGTCGCCATGATGGGCATATTCCATTTGCTGCTGCTTCAGGTCATCGGAAGAGCCCACATCGTGATGCGGTCCGATCATGAGACAGGTGCCTTCGCGCTTCAGCCATTCGCGGATGGCCTCAATCTCCGCGGGCGCCGCTTCCTGTTCCGAAACCAGATGGTCCAGACCGAACACCATCAGGGTGTCGGTGTCCTGCAAGATCCGCTCGTCGATCGAAAGCTTGAAGCCCGCCTGGTCAATCCGCTGAAATACCGCCACCGGATTGCCGGTGACGCCGGCAACTACATTCTGGAAGGACAGGGTGGAGCGGTGGAACAACTCGAGCGTGCCGGCGATGCCTTGCAGGAAGTTCGTTTTGCCCCACTCCGCCGTCTCATAATTCGGCCAGGCCACCCTGCGGACCTCGGTCATGCTGGAGAAGCGGTTGTCCATTTCGGTGAGGTCGCGATTGGCCTCCCAGGGGTAGCTCCAAGTCCAGTAGATGCTGAAGCGGCGCTTACCGGCGGTGTAAGGGCGCGATACATGATTCTGGTTGTAGGTGCGTCCGGCGCGAAGATTCGTCATAGCGAAGGGTCCTTTCCTCTAATCGGATTTGCCGGGGCTCGCCAGGTGCCGCAGCGCCTTGATGCCGGGCAGGAAAAAATAGGCACCGCCCCGCACCGTGGTGAAGGCGGGCAGGCCGGTGATCTTCTTGCGGATCGGACGCTTGGGGATTTTGAAGTCCAATGAGCCGTCCTGATGGCCGATGATGGGATCGCGTTCGTTGCCGAGTTCGTGAAAGTTCTTATCGTTGACCCAGACATTCTGAGCGAACTCATACTGGCGGACGAGGCTCGCGCAGAGGACGAACGCAGCAATGCCGCGCTCCTTGCCGTCGTCAGGCGCGCCCTCGGGCAGGGGTGGACCGTAGGTTGCGCCGCGCCGGATCATGCGGCGGCGATTCATGTTGGCGCCGGTGTCGCGCGGATTCATCCGCCGGATGTGGGCGCCCAGCGGCACGGCATAACCACGCGGGTCCTCGTGCTTGTAGTTGAAGTTGTTGCTGCGCTGGGGATCCGCGCCCAGCGCCGGATCGTCTTTGTCGGGGGCCAGGACGAGCGGTGCGCCGCTGCGCCAGCGGCCCATCAACTTGGCAGCCACCAGTTCCTGTTCCTCGGGCGTCTGCCCGTGCTCTTTGAGGAAGTCGCGAAACGCGCCGACGTGTTCCTCCATGCGGCGGTAGGCCATGAAACTGCCGTTGCGCGAAAGGATCTCCGGCTGCGGCTGCTGCACTGCCGGGCCGTTTTCGTCCGGATAGCCGAGAATGAATTCGCCCGCCTTCAGTGCGTGTCCGGTGCCGGGGGTTGGCTCCTCGCCGTTGCCTTCGATTGCCGGCTGAGACAGGCGGTCGCGATAGCCAAAGTGGTCGTGGGCGTGGTCGAAAGGCGGCGTTGCCTCCAAATCGAGGGACGAGAGCACTTCCACTCCCGAGCAGGTCGCGAGCAGGCCCTGGTGCTCGGCGCAGCAGCGTTGGCGCTCGGCTGCATCGCGGGCGAAGAGGATGACAATGGCATGCAGGTCCGGGCTGGCCAGGCCTCCCACCCAGTGGTCGGGGTGATTGGCGCCGGCATCGCCCAACATTTGCGCGCGCGCCACCATGCCCTCGCGGAACTCGTCTGGAAACGTGGCCAGCGAAGCTTCATCCACGCCTAACGCGCGCAGTCCGTTGAAGGTGAAGGCCACGGTCACCCAACGCTTGTCCTCATCGATGGAGGAGCGCATGGCCTCAGCCGAATGCACCTTATCCATGATGGCGGCGAGCCATTGGCGTCCACTAGCGGCGCTGCGAAAGGAGAGGAACTCGTAACGGCCGGTGAGCGCGGGAGCACGGGTCAGCAGGATGTGCTGAATGTCGTCGAATTCGAGCATGGCCGGTTCACTGCATCTGGTCGAGCATGTTAGAGAATGAGGCTTTCAGCGTCAGCGCCTTCTTGATCTCTTCGGCGCTGACAAACGGATACTCGCCGTATTCCAGGAAACTGGGGCACTGGTGCTCTCGCACGAATTTGATGAAGGCCGGCGGATTGGTCTGCCAGTCTTCGGGAAAACCTTCGAGGTTTTCAAAAACGGTACGGACGCCGAGCTGGGTGAAGAGAGCGACCGCATCCTCGGTGTACTTATCGAAGTCGGTGTCGAAGATACCCTGATACATGAAGTAAGTTTCGCCCTTGATGGGAAACAGAACCCACCGCAGGTAGTGGAGTTTGAGCACGGCCAAAGCGTCCGGTTGGCCCGCCACGGCCTGTTCGAGGCTTCGTGCGTAGTCGTAAAAGACCGGCTCTCTGCCGGGAATGATCTTGGCGATGATGGTGAAGCCGTAACACGCCGGCGTCTTGGGAAAGACCATACCGTACCGGCCCTGCTCGGGGGTGAAGTAGCCTTCCTTCGGGATCGCCATCGCTTGCGGTTTGGTCCAGTCGTTTTCCTGCGGCATAGCTGTTTGTGCTCCCTCGAGTTGTCGAATCAATATGCCTGACGTTGCCATCTCACACCCATCAAGAGTGTTTTTCGGCGATGGCGTAGCTCTCGCGGCGCGCCATGCTTGGAGCGCGCTCGTGTGCGTGTATCGGAGATGCACCGCGCAGGTTGGAGATTTGTTTTCGGCGTGAGAAAAGGTATCGATCCGCAGGCCGCGTTGCTTTGCAATCCCTGCTATGCGGACGCAGAGAGGCGGCCTCGGGCGGGGCGGCACGGCATTCTGGCTGGGAATCTTGGCGCGGGAATTGTAGAGCGGGCGGTGGGCGGAAGGCAGGCATCCAGCGACGGAGCCTGCCTCGGGCAGCGTGGCGGAGGAACTATGCCGTGGCAGCGTCCGCCTGGGTGTCTGCGGAAGGACCGTAGATGCCGGGGACTTTGCCGCCCATGGGGCGCAGATAGGTGCTGAGCTGGCCGCGATGGTGAACGGAGTGCTTGAGCGCCAGGGAGAGGAAGTTGACGGCAGGCATCTGGATCATGCCCATGAGGTCGAGGATGGCGGACAACTGCTGGCCGGACAGGGCGCGCACGCGGGCAATGGCGGCGGGCATTTTTTCCTGATAGCGCGCCACGCCGTCGGCGGGAGACATGATGCCGCAGGCATCGGTATCGTCGGGGAAGGACGGAAAGGCGCCGTCGGCGATGCAGTTGAGCAGAAACTCGTCTTCCAGAACGATGTGGCGCACGAGCGCGAGGGCGGTTTTGGAAAGCGGATCGGGGCGGTAGTCGAGTTGCGTGCCGGGAACGGCAGCGAGGATGCGCGCGGTGGTTTGGATTTCGTATTCCAAATCGGCGAGTAGAAAATCGGCGGCGGTTTTTGCGGTTTCAGGATTCACTGTATGTCCTCCTTCAGGATGAGTGCCGCCAGACAGTTTATCATTCCCTTGAGAGCGCGGCTGCAAGCGCCGGACTCCCCTGGACTCCCCTGGGAATGGCGGACTAGCGTCGTTTGCGAAGGACGAATTTCTGAACCAAGCTGAGTCCTCCGGCCAGCGTCACGCCCGCGATCAGCGATTCGGCTGGTGCGCCGAAGCAACTCATGAGCATTACGGTAAAAATCGAAGCGGGAACGAATTGGGACCAGTTCATGCTTCTCCTCCAAACGTCAACAGGCAAGTCGTGGTCACCCGGCGGCGGGCCGCGGTTTAGCGGGAATCATGGATGAAACATCGCTCTGGAGTCCTTCGCCGCCCGTTGACCTGATGCTGATGCCGTGGGAGGAAGGGGCGAAATCCGGATAGGAGTTCGCACCATGCTCGCTCAGATCGAGCCCGTTCATCTCCTCCTCAGCGGAGACGCGCAGTCCGATGGTCATGGCGATGGCCTTGAACAGCAGGAAGGCGGTGATGAAGGTCCAGGCAAAGGCCGCGCCTACGCCGATGAGCTGGGTGGTGAGCTGCCCCATCAGATCGTACGGCTTTCCGAGGAAGAGGTTCTCGTGGAACAGGGCCGCGGAAATGGTGCCGAAGGCGCCGCAGACACCGTGCACCGAAATGGCGCCCACGGGATCGTCGATCTTGAGCTTGTCGAAGAAGAGAACGGCATAGGTCACCAGAACCCCGGCGAGGGCGCCGATGATCACCGAGCCCACCGGTGTGACGGTGTAGCACGGCGCGGTGATGGCCACGAGGCCGGCCAGCACGCCGTTCAAGGTCATGCTGATATCGGGTTTACCAAATTTCAACCATGACACGATGAGCGCCATGTTGGCGCCCATGCACCCCGCGAGCAGGGTATTCACCGCCACACGGGCGAGGGTTCCGTTGGCAGCGGTGGTGGAGCCCGGGTTGAACCCGAACCAGCCGAGGTACAGAATGAATACGCCCAGCGCCGCCAGTGTGAGGCTGTGCCCTGGAATGGCATTGGGCTTGCCATCCTTGCCGAATCTGCCGAGGCGCGGTCCGACGACGATGGCGCCGGCCAGTGCCGCCCAGCCGCCCACCGAGTGGACCACCGTGGAGCCGGCGAAATCGATAAAGCCTCTCTTGGCCAGCCACGCTCCCGACTCCAAGTTAGCAGCGTTGAATAAGTTGCCCCAAACCCAGTGTCCTAACACGGGATAAATTACCAGGCTGATGACGAAGCTGTAGAGGAGATAGCCGACGAATTTCGTACGTTCGGCCATGGCGCCGGAGACAATGGTGGCGGCGGTTGCGGCGAAAACCATTTGAAAGAACCAGAAGGTATAACCCCACTGTCCGTCAACGGTGGTGTTATCGAAGCTGACCAGGAAATTCGACCAGCCCACAAAGCCGTTGCTGACCCCGAACATCAGGCCGAACCCGACTGCCCAATAGGCGATGCCTCCCATGCAGAAATCCATCAGGTTCTTCATCATGATGTTGCCGGCGTTCTTGGCGCGGGTGAAGCCGGATTCAACCATGGCAAAGCCGGCCTGCATGAAGAAGACCAGTGCGGCGGCAACTGCCGTCCAGACAATATCGGCATTCTTCTGAACGGCGGCGACACTCTTCTGGAGCTCCTCGGCGGATGGAGCGGCCGCCGTCTGCTGAGCGATCAGCGGGAGGCCAACAGTGCTGACCAGGACAGCCAGAACTACGATCCGGTCATAGCCGAACTGCTTTAGAGTGGAACGGTCACGCGTCATCATGCACCCTCGATTGGATTTGAGTTTCCTTGGAGCTTGCTTTCTCCGGCAGTAAATGGAGTTACCGGACAAATGAGTTACTCGACGGGAACCTCATGTTGGATTGTATGCGCTCCCCGTTTTCAGAAGAAGTCGATTCTTTTTATGGCAGTCATAAGTTGTCGACGGATCTTAGAGGCACGAAAGATCCGAAGATTCGATGCGATCGATTCCGGGGGAGCGCAGCCGCGCGGCGGAAGATATTGTCTGCCAGTCGCTTGGGCTTAAGATCTTTCGATCCTGGCCTGGATCTTTCGGCGGTGAGGAGAGCAGCAGGAACAGCCTTTTTGGCAGCGCGCGGTGACGCCGCCGGCGTGAAATCGCGAAGGGAGAAGCGCTACAGTTGAAACTGCCATGTGGGACGATGACGCGAGGGGTCCGGTTGACTGGCTTCTGGGAGCTTCCAAGGCCAGCCTGTTGACGCTCGCTGCCACGGCCATGGTGGCCATCGCCTGGCTGGATTGGTACGTCGGGGAAGCGGTCACGCTGGGCGCCTTTTACATCTTGCCGATTATTCTGCTGAGCGTGGTGCTCTCGCGTGCCCAGATTCTCGGGGTCGCGGCTTTGTGCGCGGCGCTGCGGTTGCTGTTCAACCCGCACCCGACCCTGGCCGGGATCGCAATGAATGGCTGTTTCGCACTGCTCGCCTACGGGGTGATCGGACTTTTCGCCGTCGAGTTGGCCAGCAAACGGCGAAAGATCGTCGACCAACTTACGGAGATCGGGCGGCAGCAGCGTTTGCGCCTGGAGGCGGAAGAACAACTGAGGATGCTGGCGGAGAGCAGTCCGGCAGCGATTTTTACGCTCGATGGCCAAGGCTTGATCGTCTCGGCGAATCGCGCGACGCGCGAACTGCTCGGGGTGGCAGACGCTGGTTCCGTGGCCGGCCTGCCGATCGATCAGAACCTGCCGGTGCTGGCCGAAGCGTTGAGGTTCGAAACCGGCGGCAATAGCTTCCGGACGGTCGCGCAGGTGCACGGGACGCGTTTGGACGGTGCGCCATTTCTGGCTCAGGCATGCTTTTCGACCTACCGGACGGCGGACGGAGCCGTACGCCTGGCGGCGATTGCGTTCGATTCCACCGAGGACACTCGCGAGCGCGAAGAACAGAGCCAGCAGCAGGCGCTGGAGAGCCACCGAATTGTGGCGGGCGCCGTGGCGCACGAGGTGCGCAACGTGTGCAGCGCGATGTCGACCATTTATTCCAATCTGGGGCGGGTTCGGGAACTGGAAGGTAACCTGGATTATCAGGCATTGGGGAGCCTGGTAACGGGCATGGGGATGCTGGCAAATCTGGAATTGCACGGCCGCGAAGAAACGAAAGGCGACAGCGCCGATGTGCGGGATGTGCTCAACCAGTTGCGAATTCTGATCGGGCCGGCATGGGATGACGGTGGATTCATCGACTGGCCGGACCTGCGGCATCCGCTGATGGTGTCCGCCGATTCGTTCACCTTGCTGCAAGCCTTTCTGAATATCGCCAACAACAGCCTGACTGCGGTGTCGCAAGCGAGAGACAAGCGGTTGACGGTTGGCGTGGAGATTCGCGGGGAACTGGCATGCGTCCTTTTCACCGACACCGGCGCAGGGGTGCTGGACCCGGCCCGGCTTTTCAAGCCATTCCGGTCGGGGTCCGGCAACGTCGGTCTCGGATTGTATGTTTCGCGCGCGTTATTACGGCGTTATGGAGGCGATGTTCGCCACGAACCATTAGTGGCCGGTGCTCGTTTTATTGTGGAAGTGCCGCTTCACGGAGTAAGTCCAGATGGCAGCCTTGGAAAGCAAAGTAATTCGGCTCTTACTAATCGATGATCACGCCCTGTTTCTGGAGGGGACGGAACGTTTATTGGAGGGTCAACCGGATTTCGCGGTAATGGGATCGGTGGCGAACTTCGATCGCGCCCGGGAGATCCTGGCGGCTTGTACCGTCGATGTAGTGCTGCTCGATTTCGACCTCGGGTCGGAACGAGCGACACCGATTGTCCGCAATCTGGTGAGCTGTGGATTCAGCGGCAGGATCCTGATTGTGACGGCGGGCGTCAGCGATACCGAAGCCGTCCAGTTGATACGGGCCGGCGCGGCTGGGATCTTTCATAAGCATCATGGGTCTCAAGCGTTATGCCTCGCGATCCGGTGCGTGGCGAGCGGCGAGCCGTATCTCGAATCCGCCTATCTGGGGACGGTATTCCGTACGTTGGGTCCGGAAGCGGAAATCGCACCGCCCCGCCTATCGGAGAGGGAAGGCAAAATTCTGCGTCTCATTTTTCAAGGTCTGGCGAACCGGGAGATCGCCGCGAAACTGGGAATGACCGAGAGCGGCGTGAAATCCGCACTGCGCGCTCTGTTCGGGAAAATTGGGGTGAAGAGCAGGAGTCAGGCAGTGCGGGTCGCGCTCGAGCACTACCGTTCGCAACTTTGAGAGGGATGGGCGAGTGACGCGCGGATTTAGCGGCCCTGGGCCTCGGGCGGGCGTGCCTGGGAAGTGGCGGATTTCGGTTTGCGTGCGGTGTGCGCGGGCGGCCTCCTATAGGGCTGCCAACCGGGCGGCGATGGCGGCTTTCACTGCCTCGTCGTTGATCTCCACGAGATTGATTTCGACGTTCGCGCGGGCGCCGGTGCGCGCGGCGGCGGCGAGGGCTTTGGCGACCGCCAGGTCGCTGGCGAAGGGCGCGGGGATTTCGAGCGCGTCGAGCCGTTGCTGGAGGGCGTGGACCCGCTCCAGCACCTGCAGCGGGACCTCGGCGGCCAGTTGAGAGGCTGTTTCGACGTAGGGGGCGCGTTCGGTTTGCGGCCGCTCGCAGGCGAGCAAAACCTGGTGGAAGGCGTCGGCGTCGCGATCCACGGCTTCGGTGAAAAAGTGGCGATCGTTTTCGAACGCCTCGTCCGGGAGTTTGGCGAGGCGGGTCACCATGCTGCCGAGCGCGGCGGACATGGCGGCAGCCGCGGCTGCGGCGCTCCCGCCTCCGGGAGTATCGGCGGGAGAGGCGAGGGCGTCGAGAAAATCGGGCAGTCCGCCGCGCGCGGCGAGCGCTTCGGAGATACGCTGTTCCAGCACGATTCCCCGATGGAAGTTTTCAAAGCGGAGGAAATGTTCGGCGGAGAGTTCGATGGACTTGCGCGGAATCAGGCCGATGATTTCGCTGCCGGCCACGGTGACGCCATGGCGTTCGGCCTCGCGGCGCACCGCTTCGTAAACGAGGTGCATCGGCGTCTGTTCGAAATCGGTGAGATTCATGGAGACCTGCGCGAGGTTGCGCGAGGCGAGCATAACGCCCATGGCTTTCACGAAGGGAAATCCGCCGTTGGAAAAGCGGATGGTCCTGGCGATGGCTTTGGCGATGGAGAGGTCGGCCGTATTGAGATTGATGTTATAGGCGATCAGGAATTTGCGCGCGCCGGTGACCACGGCTCCGGCCGTGGGGTGGCAGATGGGGTCGCCGACATCGGGATCGCGGGTGGCGAGGCTGCCCATTTCAGTGAGCAGGGCTTCGAACTGGCCGCGGCGGATGTTTTCGAGATTGACGCGCTCGGGGCGGCGCGCGGCGGCTTCGTAGAGGTAGACGGGGACATGGAGTTTGCTCCAGACTTCGGCGGCGAGTGTTTCCGCGAGCGCCACGCATTCGGCGAGGGTGACGTTCTCCACCGGGATGAAGGGAACGACGTCGGCGGCTCCGACGCGGGGGTGCGCGCCGCGATGGGTGGTGAGGTCGATGAGCCTGACCGCCTGTTCGACGGCGCGGAAGGCCGCGGTGGCGACGGCCTGGGGCGGTCCGGCGAAGGTGAGGACGCTGCGGTTGTGATCGGCGTCGCTCTCGCGGTCGAGGAGGGCCACGCCGGGCACCTGGAGGACGGCGTTGGCAATGGCGTCGATCTTAGCAGGGTCGCGCCCTTCGGAAAAGTTCGGAACGCATTCTACGAGTTGACGGGGCATGGACTCTCCTAATGTAACTTGGAGGCAAGAGTTCTGGGACAGGATTGGATGCGGGATCGGTCAGGACGGGGGACAGAGGCGATCTTCGGTCGCCTGCATTAGGCAGAGCCATATGCCACGTTGAGCGCCACCTGAAGGCGGCGGCCGGCATGAGTGCCTGGCCCCACAAAATGGCGAGGGGGGCTGTCCTACTTTGCGACGGTGAAATCGTCGAAGAGGCTGACGCTGTCGGTCTTGGACCAGACGCCGACTTTGCCGGAGACGGGCTCGGGGAGGGTGTAGTCGAGTAGCTTCTTGTTATTCAGGTAGCCTTCGAGGTGGGTGCCCTGCACGGTGATCTTCATGGGGTACCATTGCTTGCGCTCGAGCGGCATATCTTCCGTGCCCTTCTTGACGAACTTGCGCGTACCTTTGTTGAACGTCCAGAGTACGAGGTTGTCTTCCTTGCCGTTGAAGCGGACGGCGAGATAGTCGCCGTTCGGTTTGACGTTGAAGAGTATGCCGGCGCAGCTATCGAGGTTGCCTTCGACGATCTGGAAGAGCATCGAAATTTCGCCGTTCTGGAAATCGTCCACGCCCTGCGCGATGGCGTAGGGGAAGTATGCAAACGCCTTCACGTTGTCGATGAACTCCTCGTGTTTGGCGCCGTAGATGGCGCGCGCTTTGTCGGCGAAACCGGCGGCCGGATTGCCGCGCTTCCATTCGCGTCCGTCGACCATGAGAACGTTCTTGCTGCCGTCCTTGGTGACAATCCAATTTCCCACCATGGGGGCGAAGTGGGAGGGCTCGGCGCCGGCTTTCTCCTGTGTGACATCGACCTTGACCGACCTGGTTTGCGCCAAGGCGAAGACACTCAGGGAAAGCACGCAAATTACGGTCCCGATAGTATTCAGGCGATTCACGAACTACCTCCGGTTCCGCAAGTGTACCCAGCCGGCGAGGGCAGTTGCAAGCGGGCAAGCGGCGTAGAAAAACCAGTCCGCGCCGGTGGGATTGGCGGGGAGGGGATGGCCGGGGAACTCGCTGCCGTCGCGTGTGGGGACGGGCACTCCGGCGAGTTGGTAGAGGTTGTCGAGCACGATGGGCTCGGTGGTGGAGCGGGTCATGGATTTGTGCGCGCTGATTTCGTACCAGACCTCGCCATAGTGGTCGCCGGGTGCTTCGAAGAGTCCGGCGCGGGACCGGGTGGCGTAGGTGATGGCGACGTCGGGGAGGGCGCGCTGGAGCTTGGTGAGAATGTTGCGGTCGAGGTCGGCGCGGCGCGGGTCTTCGGCGGAGAGGTGGACGGTGATGCGGAGGGGTTGGGTGATGCGGGCGAGGGTACGCTCGTCGGCGGCGGAGAAGGAGTTGCGGCGATTCTCGCTGAAGTCCCAGGAGGCGCGCAGGCGGCTGGCCAGAGCGAGGCAGAGGGCGAAAGCGAGGAGGGTTGCGGCGGTCGCGGCGGCGCGGCTGCGGAGGGGGCGACCGGCGTGCAGCCAGATGCCGGCGAGGGCGAATCCGGCAACACCGATGGCGAGGGCTGCGAGCACGGTGGAGAGGCGGAACTCGCCCTGTTCGAAGACGCGGAGGGCGGCGTTGGGGGTGTAGCCGGCGAGTTTCTGGAGGAGGCCGCCGCGTCCGGCGGCGATGAATTCGAGCGCCCAGGTGCCGACGGTGAAGCCGAGGGCGGCGATGGCGGCGGAGGCAGCTCCGTTGGCGATGGCTCCGGCAGCGACGGCAATGGAGGAGGCGACCATGACGCGAAGCAGGTGTCCGAGCAGGAGGTTGAGGACTTCGGGCGCGTAGAGCGAGCCGCCGTAGAGCTTCCAGAAGAGGAGGGCGGCGAACCCGGGAATCCAGGCGAGCAGCCATCCGGCGAGCAGGACGAAGCCTTTGGCGGTGAGCATGGCTGCGGCGGAGGCGGGGGATTGCTGCATGAGCTTCCAGGCGCCGCTTGCCTTTTCCGCGGCGACGAGGCGGATGGCGACGAAGGGGAAGAGGAGAGTGACGGCGAGGTCGTACGCGCCGAAGGAGGGGACGAGGATGCCGTCGAGCGGACTGAGTCCTTGAGAGAGCGCGGCGGGTCCGCCGGCGATGCCGCTGGCCTCGGCGTAGGAGTCGACTGCAGTGATGAAGCTGTGGCCGACGAGGGGCGCGATCATGAGGAAAAGGAGCCAGTAGGCGCGCGAGGCGAGCAGTTCGCGGAATTCCTTGGCTGCCAGGTAGGGGAAAGTCAGCACGCAGGCACCGTGGGGATCGAGGTCGAAAGCGAGGTTTTCGGTCCTTGGCTGGGCACGTTGAAAGAGCGAGGTGGACAGGCCGGGAGGCCTGTCCTACGCCACTTCAGCGACATTACGCGATCACCAGCAGGAGGTCCTTGGCTTCGACCTGCTGGCCGGGCGTGACGAGCAGTTGCGTCACCGTGCCCGCCATGGGCGCGTAGACGGTGCTCTGCATCTTCATGGCCTCCATGACGAGCAGGCGGTCCCCTTTATTGAGCTTCTGATTGAGTTCGACGGCGACGGTAGAGACCACGCCGGGGATGGGCGCGCCGATCTGGCCGGGCTGCGCGGGGTCGGCCTTGGGCTTGGCTTCCTGGGTGACTTCGAGCTGGCGGTCGCGCACGGTGACTTCGCGCGGCTGGCCGTTCAATTCGAAGAAGACGGTCCGTGTGCCATCGGGGTGCGGTTCGCCGATGGTGAGGAATTTGATGACGAGCGCCTTGCCGGGCTCGAGCTCCACGGCGATGTCGCTGCCGCGCTCCATGCCGAAGTGGAATTGCGGGGTGGGCAGCACGTCGACATCGCCCCAGGCGGCGCGCGCTTTGGCGAACTTGAGGAAGACGTCGGGGTACATCAGGTAGCTGAGCACTTCGTCGTGCGCCGGCTTGCGGCCGATCTTCTTCTCGATGGCGGCGGCGGTGGCGACGAAATCGACCGGCGGCAGTTGCGCGCCGGGACGTCCACGGCGGGGCTTTTCGCCCTTGAGAATGATCTTCTGCAACGGCTTGGGCCAGCCGCCAACGGGTTCACCGAGCGAGCCCATGAACATGTCGATGACACTGGCGGGAAGAGTCAGGTTGTGGTCGACGGGCTGAGCGGCGAACTGCGCCATGGTCATGTTGTGGTTGACCAGGAAGATGGCCATGTCCCCGACCACCTTGCTGGAAGGCGTGACTTTGACGATGTCGCCGAAGGCCATGTTGACGTCGGCATAGGTGCGGGCGATTTCGTGCCAGCGCTCGCCCAGGCCCATGGATTCCGCCTGTTCTTTGAGATTGGTGTACTGGCCGCCGGGCATTTCGTGCAGGTAGACTTCTGCGGTGCCGCTTTTGGGGCCGGTATCGAACGGGGCGTAATATTCGCGGACCACTTCCCAATAATCGGCGCAGGCGTTGAGGGCGTCGAGATCGAGCCCGGTGGCACGCGGGGTGTGATCCAGCGCGGCGACGATGGAATTCAGGTTGGGCTGGCTGGTGGCGCCGCTCATGGAAGAGATGGCGGCGTCGGCGACGTGGACTCCGGCGTCCGCGGCTTTGAGGATGGAGGCCGCGTTCAAGCCGCTGGTGTCGTGGGTGTGGAAGTGGATGGGGATGCCGATTTCGTTGCGCAGCGCTTTGACCAGCTTGGCGGCGGCGTACGGCCGGCAGAGGCCGGCCATGTCTTTGATGGCCAGGACATGCGCGCCCATACGTTCCAGTTCCCTGGCCATTTCGACGTAATACTGGAGCGGGTACTTGTCGCGCCTGGGATCGAGAATGTCGCCCGTATAGCAGATGGCAGCTTCGCAGACGGAGTGGGTTTTGCGCACGGCCTGCATGCTGGCCTTCATGTTGGGCAGCCAGTTAAGGGAATCGAAAATACGGAAGATGTCGATGCCCTGCGCGGAACTTTCGTAAATGAATTCGGCGACGGCGTTATCGGGATAGGCGGTATAGCCGACGGCGTTGGAGGCGCGCAGCAGCATCTGAAAACAGATGTTGGGGATGGCCTCGCGCAGTTTGCGCAAGCGCACGAAGGGATCTTCGTGGAGGAAGCGCATGGTGACGTCGAAGGTGGCGCCGCCCCACATTTCCAGGCTGTAGAGATTGTGCAGTTTGTGCGAGACGTAGTTGGCGATAGCCAACATATCGTAAGTGCGCACGCGGGTGGCGAGCAGGGACTGATGGGCGTCGCGGAAGGTAGTGTCGGTGAGCAGGAGGCGCTTCTGGGACGCGGTCCAGCGGGCGAAGGCTTCGGGGCCGAGTTCGGTGAGCCGCTGGCGGGTGCCGTGCGGAGCCTGGCTGGAATCGTGCGGCGGGATGGGGGCGGTACGGATGCGCGCGGGTGCGGGTTTGCCGGCCACTTGCGGGTTGCCGTTGACCAGGACTTCGGCGAGGTAGCTGAGGAGCTTGGTGGCGCGGTCCTGGCGCGGGACGAACTTGAACAGCTCGGGGGTCTCTTCGATCCAGCGGGTGCTGACGGTACCGGCCTGGAAATCGGGGTGGTTGACGACGTTCTCCAGGAACGGAATGTTGGTCTTCACGCCGCGCACGCGGAACTCGCGGAGGGCGCGGTCCATGCGCTGGCAGG
>JBDTMZ010000019.1:0-13769 GCA_039934035.1 Candidatus Solibacter sp.
GAGGCCCAGATACTGAAGCAATCCCTTGGGACTATTTTGGCCTTTCCCACGGATACCCGCCGTCGATGGCCGAACGCACTCGTCCTTTCACAACACGAATTGCTTCAGGAGAACGACTTCCAGGCCGGAGGAGTCGCCTTTCATTTTGGATTGAAGCGCGGCCAGGCGAAGTCCGACGTAGACGTTGATGGCACCGCTGGCCAGCGTAATAACTGAAAGGCAGAGGGCCGCGAACTGCAGTTGGCGCGGATCGATAATCGTTTTCCATGATGTTGTCCTGTTGAGGCTCCGTCGAGCCTATCGATCGACGACGGTTACCCGCAGCGATCGTTCGTCTTCGCGTCCGGCAGCGGTCTTGATGTGGTTCGTCGCGGAAAACACCACGCTGGAGACGATGCCAGCCTTGAGCCACACGGCGGTGCCCTTGCCCTCCGGCGAGATCGATGGGCCGTGTGTCGTGGGCCCGCTAGCCGAGGGAACCACCCAGGTGCTTTCGGTAATCGTGTCCGTTGGACCAAGCCAAGCCGTCCAATCAAAGCCGTAGTCCAGGTCGGCGTTGGGTCTTTCTTCACTTCGTAGGCCATACCGGGAAGCTCCTTATTTCGAGAAACACGTCAAAGTCGCGGGCATCGCGGCCCTGGCAACGCAGCGGTTCCGCCTCCACTCAGCTCAGGATGCTGCAGCGAGATCGCGCCAGTGCCAGTCCGGTTGGGAGGCAACACGCGCGTACCGGTGGCGGCCAACACCTGATGAGTGAAGGACTCCGCGCCAATGCCTGTCCTTGGCCGGAGGTGTAGCTGCCGTTGCCGTGCCCGCCAGGCGGCGTGCTGGAAAGAGGTCGCGCCAGTTCCGGTTCGGACGAGGCAACGCGCGCGTGCCCGAAGCCGCCAGTCCGACGTGTGGATCGCGACTGCGCCAGTCCCCGTCCGCGCTGGCGCGTTCCGCCATCTTCGCCGCCTTCCTGCGGGTCAATTTGAGGCCCAAAACAAACCGCTCGCGACGTGATATGTTTTGGTTAGCCGCCTCGTTCGGTGTCGCGAACTGAAGTTTAAAGCTGGGGGCGCTAGCACTGGCGGCCAACTTCTTCAGGGGGTCGCAATGGAGGCGATGGACGACAGTTCTCACGAGGTTTCCGGCGATATTTCCGACGCGCCAACAGAGTCGAAGGAAGAAGCCGGCACCCATTCAGACACCAAGCCGCCAGATCCCGAGGCGCAGAAGCGCGAAAACATGCAACGCGAATCGGACCAGTGGACTTCTCGGTCCGAACTGCTGCGACAACTTCCACCGGATGATCCGATGCGGAAGGTGTTAACCGAATTCTATTCGAGGAGCGGCGAGGCTCTCGCGAACTTCGACGCTAAGTTCGCAGGTGAAGCGCTGGCGGGGCGACCGCACGACCCGCAACAGGCGATGCGACTGGCGGTATCTCAGTATTCTAGGGGTTGCAAAGCTGCTCTTTCGGCCGTGCGCGACATTGAATCTGCCGCTGCAGTCGAACAGGCGTTCAAAGCCGTGATCGACGGCTTTCTCACCTGGTTTGTGCAGTGGGTTAAGCTTACGGTCCCGGATGAGGCGGACCGCGTAACAAGGGAGTTATTGCCGGAGTTGAACCGACGACTCCTGAAGGCCCTTCACAATGCGAGGGCTGGCGCATGGAAATCCATTCGGGCCCTCGCGGAAGCGCCAGTGGGATCGGTTGAGGCTGGCGCGCGCGCACCGGAGGTCCCACCGGGGCAGACGAACCAGCCGGGCCCCGGCGGGGCGAAACGGCCGTCGGATGCCCATGCCGTTTCAGCCAATTTACCCAGGAAACGGGGCCGCCCTCAAACCATTTCTGATGACCTAAAGAGCGAGGCACTCAGCGTCAGGGCGAATAGGGCGAATAGGGCGGATAAGGGCACTCTTCGAGTTGCTGCGCAAGTTCTTTATCAAAGGGAGTACCCGACGCCGCAGCAAGTGAAGAGCGCGAGCACCATTCTTCGCATATTTCGTCGCAAACTTCAACAGTCAAACCAGGGCGGTGAACCTTTCCTTGATCCGCAATAGCGACCACGGTTGAAAACTGGGAATTGTTCGGTACCGATGGCCCAATTATTCGGTAGCATTTTTTCAACCAAATCCCATTTAGGATTCAATTGGCAATGCAGATTGCCTGAGGGGACTAAATGGCGTTGCAAAACAGCCTTGAGAAACTCTTGAAGGAACACGACGTGGCGGGCGTCACTGGCTTGTCCGTGGCGTCCGTCCGGCGGTGGCGTCTCGATGGCAAGGGCCCCAAATACCTGAAGATCGGGTCGGCGGTCCGCTACAGGCCGGAAGATGTCGCCGCTTGGCTTGAGAGCCGGCCGGTACACGCCGGTGACGACCAGGAGGGCGCGTGATCCGGCCCCGCCGCCCCCGGACAGCCCGGGATTTGGTCCTATCGGAGCGCCAATTCCTGGTCGGTATTCGCCCGTTCTGTCGTATTCATGGCATACGCATCAGAAACGGAGAGATGATCCTGGATCCTTGGCCAACCACTATCTGGGAAATCAAATTCGGCTCACAACCCATCTGTCCCTATCTTGGAGACGTTGACTTCGAGTTGAAAGCCCAGCTCGCGGAGTTTTTTGAGTACACCCGCAGTGTGAAAGCCGGCGAAATCCTGCTGCTCAGGATCATGCATTACCTGCCCTTCTCAATTGAGATTGCCGGGAACCATACGGAGACGGCCGGTGCTTGAGCCCAGCTTCGTCGAAGCGGCGTGCAGGATTGGGCTACAACTCGCTCGCGGCAAGGTTGCGCGTCTGATTGCACGCGGAGGACTGCGCAGTCTTGACCGCGACGACGCCATCGCTGAACTGCTTGGAGCCTTCTGGCAAAGCATTCCACGGTTCGATGCCCAACGAGGATCGATTTGGGCCTTTGCCTCCATCGTGATGGATCATCACGTCGTGTCGATGATGCGCCGGTTGGGTGCGCAACGACGCGGCTCCGGGGTCGATTGCTGCTCGTTGAGCCTAATCGTCATTGATGCCGACGGGTCTCCGTCTGAGTTCGGAACAGCAATTGCACATCCGCGAGCCGGCCTGGGAGCAGTCGATGAGCTTGACCGGGCAGTAGACATCCGTCGCCTACTGGCACGTCTGCCGGCCGGCACTCGGGCTCTCGCATTCGCCCTCTTCGATGGTTCGCCCTCCGAAGCCAGCCGCTCCCTGGGTCGGTCGCGAACCTGGATTTACCAGCAGCTCGCGTGCTTGCGCCAGGCATTCAGATCGGTCGGATTAGCACCACCATCGTCAAAGTACCAGCTTGAAAGCTCCTCTGAGGCCTCAGGAGGAATCGAATGTGAAGGTGTCCCTGTGGCCCGAGCTGATCATGCACCCGTTCGGCTTACCGATTTACCCACCACGTCGTCATCGACGCACAAGACGCCTCGACCGCAGCGTCAGTTTGTCGGATGCCGAGCCTCCGGCGGCGGTCACCAAGTGGAGGCGCATTAAGTGATCTTCCAACCGGCATCAGTTCGGGAAGAGATACTGCGCACCTGCCATCTCTTGATGCGCCCGGGTGACGTGCATGAGGTTCGAATCCTGAAGGCCGGCCGCCGTGGAACCATCAGCGGCTACTTCGACAACCCCGAAGTCCTGGCCGATGCCGTCTCGTCGTTGGATGGCAACGTGCCGGGCAGCTACATCACACTGAATCCCGTCAAGCCCGCGCTCCTGGCGCGTGCCGCGAATCGATTGCAGGAACGGGCGCAGACTACGACCTCCGACGTCGACATCGTCCGGCGCCGCTGGTTGCTGATTGACTTCGATCCAGCCCGGCCGGCGGGCATTTCTTCGACCGACCGGGAGCACGGACGGGCAATTGCGGCGGCATGTGGCGCATGGGATGACCTCCGCGGCGTCGGCTTCGGCGATCCCGTGGTAGCGGATTCCGGCAACGGAGCGCACCTGCTGTACCAGCTGAATCTGCAGAACGACCGGACCGCGACGGAAATGATAAGGCGCGTCCTGGCAGGCGTGGCTGCGTACTCAGTAGCCGCCGATATCAATGTCGACCTGTCCGTGTTCAACGCCGCGCGCATCGTGAAGCTGTACGGCACGATGGCGTGCAAAGGCGACAATTTGGCGGAACGGCCTCACCGTCGCAGCCGGTTACTTGAGATCCCAGACCAAATGACCGTACTGGAGGTCCGATGACATCGTCGCGTAATCCTCTCGAAGAGGCAGCCAATTGGGCGACATCCTTGCCGCAAGAAGTTGCCCCATCAACCTCAGTAATCCGCGGCGGATTCCCTCTGGAGGGGTTCCTGGCGGCAAACCTCCAGGTGCGGCGCGGTCCAATTCCGTGGGACAACCGCGGCCAGAAGTGGGTATTGGAGACCTGCCCCTTCAACACCGAGCACACGGGCGGCGCCGCGGTGGTGACCAAGGGCAACGATGGCGCAATCGGATTCAAGTGCCAGCACAACGGCTGCGCAGACAAGCACTGGAGTGACGTTCGGGAGAAATTTGACGGGCCGCGTGTCAAAGCAAAGCCGGCAGACCGGCCCGCAGCAGTCCTGCCGCAACTGGTATCGGCGTCCGCCTTGTATGACGGGGACGTGGTCCGGTTGCGCCCCTTGCTGGAAGGGCTGATTTGGGATGGGTTGAGCATGGTAGTAGCCAAGCCGAAGACGGGCAAGTCCTGGCTGATGCTGCAGTGTGCGATCTGCGTTGCAGGCGGCCCCGGTATTGAAGGTGTCACGGCGTTCGATCACGGGCCCGTGCTGTACGGCGCATTCGAGGAGCCGGCTGCCCGCACGATGGCACGCCTGCGGCAACTGGCGCCGGCAGGCGACTGGGCGAACAATCTGCACTTCGTCTACGACCTGTTGCCGCTTATGGGCGGCGGCGCGGAGCAACTCGAGGCGTTGATTGAGCAGTTGCGGCCGCGGATGGTCGTGTTGGACACCCTCACCGCCGTGATTAAGGGCGGTGGCAAGCGGGAAAGTGACGTATTTCGGAGTCAATACGCCGAGGTCTCGCGGGTTCGCAAAATTGCAGAAAGATTTGGTATCGCGGTGGTGTTGATCCACCATGCGCGTAAAGGCACGGGCGATGGCGCTGTTGAGTCCGTAGCTGGCACGGGAGGTGTTGCTGCAGCGGTGGATACCCTCTGGTGCCTGAAACGCAAACCAGAGGGCGAGGCGACCCTCGAGGTAATAGGCCGGGAAGCGGAGGAAAAGACGTTCGCCCTCAAATTCGACCAGAATCCTTTCGGGTGGCGAGTACTTGGTGACGATGCGGCGCAACTCCTAAACGCCGAACGCCGCCAAGTGCTGGATTTGTTACGCGAGGAAGGGGCTCTCTCGCCAGCACAGATCGCGCTTGAACTCGCCAAGCCGCGGCCAGCCATTCGACAGCTGTTGAAGCGGATGCGGGAAGACGGCCAGGTGAGGAAACAGGGTTCCAAATATGTTCCCTCTCTCTCTATGAGTCACAGTGTCACAGAGAGAGAAAGAGATTGAATATGAATACGGATAGGCCTGTGACTCTACCGACAAACAGCTCACACGTGACCGTTGTGACCGCCGGGACTGCGGTGAGCACCGTGACGGCTGTGACGGCTGTGACGTCCGTGATTCAGTTCTTGGCGCTGACACCGGAGACCATCATTGCGCAGCACGAAGCGACCCCGCACTTGAGCCAGCACCGCAGCGGAGAGTGCGAACGAGGGAAGGGAGTCAGGCATGGCTATTGAAAATGCTGCGGATATACAGCCGAACGAGTATGCGTGCCGGTGCTGCGGATCAACGGCCATCACCTGGGTCGAGCACTACGGCCCGACCGGCGTGATTGCACCCGACGTTAGCGCCGAATACCGCAACCAGGCGGGCCTGCGCTGCTTTGACTGCGCCGCGATTGAAAGATGAACCCGACGTAACGGCAACGAGCAATAACCACGAATCCACGGGAGAGGGAGTTATGACACAATCATTGACGATTCACGAACCGAGCGGGGCGAATGCCACGCAGCAACAGGGGTTGACCCGCGAACAGGTCCAACTTCTCAAAGACACCATCTGCAAGGGCGCGACCGATGAAGAGTTGCGTCTATTCGCGGAGGTCTGCAAGCGCAAGAACCTGGACCCGTTCAGCCGACAGATACACCCGGTCAAGCGGTGGGATTCGACGCTACGACGCGAAACGATGACCTTTCAGACGGGCATTGACGGCTTCCGGCTGATTGCCGAGCGCACAGGGAAGTATGAAGGGCAGACCAAACCGCTATGGTGCGGGCCGGACGGGAAGTGGCTCGAAATCTGGTTGGACAAGAACCCGCCGGCCGGCGCCACGGTTGGAGTGCATCGGGCCGGATTCAAGGAACCTATGTTCGCCACGGCCGCATATTCCGAATTCGTTCAAACGACCAAGGAAGGCGGTCCCAATTCGATGTGGCGCAAGATGCCAAGCAACCAATTGGCGAAGTGTGCCGAAGCTCTGGCGCTGCGTAAGGCATTCCCCGAAGAGTTGAGCGGGTTATACACGCCAGAAGAAATGGGGCAGGCCGATAATCCGCAACCGCTACTGACCGAAGCACAGCACCATGTAGCGGCGACGAAGACTGACGAGACGCGCCCCGGCAAAACTTACGCCGAGGTATCCACACCCGAGGCTCCGCCCTACGCCGATGATCCGGCAGAACATCCGGCGCCGCCCGAGCTCGAGAGCGAACCCGCCGCGGCGAGTATCAAGCAACGCCTGGAACAATTCGCCAAGATTCGCGCGGCATTGGGCGATCCGACGTACTACGCCATCCTGGGCACGCACGGCTTTTCCCACGCGAATGAGGTCAAGCAGCTATCGGTGGCGCGGGCCATCTACCGCGCGATGAAAGAGGCGCTGGACTACCAGGCAACGCGAGGTGCCGTATGAGTACCGCAATACAGCCTTTGTGGACCATCGAAGAGGAGTTGCCCGCGCTTCTGGACGAGACATACCCGGATGAATTGCTGCGGGAGTTACAATCACGCATCGCGGCGTTCGTGGTTGTTGACGAAGCGGCGATTCCCCGGGGCTACATCGTGGAGGAAGTCGTAACCACGAGACGCGTTGATAAGTCCGCCATCAAAAACGCGCTGAATTCTGGCGCGGACGTTCCCGGCACCGATCTCGAGTACTGCGACAATCTGGTGCAGAAGTGACGCAAGGCGCTACGGTAGAGATTACCGTCTATGGAATGCCAGGCCCGCAGGGCAGTAAACGGTTCATGGGTCGAGACGGCAAAGGTCACGGAATCCTCGTAGAATCCAGTGCTAAGGTCCGGCCGTGGAGAGCAGCCGTCGAATACGCCGCACTTGAAGCGGGTCATGGGCGCGTTTCTGGCCCGGTCTTGGTCGAGATGATCTTCACCATGCCGAAGCCCAAGAGCGCGCCCAGGACGCGCAAAACTTGGCCCAGCACGCGACCGGATCTCTCCAAGTTGGTGCGATCAACAGAGGATGCGCTTACGGATGCGGGGGCTTGGGACGACGATGCCCGTGTGGTCCGCTGTGTTGCGTCCAAGGTTTTCCCCGATGAACACCCAGACGCACTGCACTCGCCAGGAGCGGTGATTCGGATCCGAAAGGCGGACGGGCAATGAGTAAGCGGCGAGACGGAATCAACTCTTATGACACTGTTCATTCAGAGCTCCTGAATCTATGAAGCTTTCCCATCGCGTTGCCGCACTTGAAAGGCGAATCCAACCACCGCAGGATGAGCGCCGGGTGATCTTGGCTTGGAGAGACGCGGAAGGCCGTCTGACCAAAGTTGCTGACTCGCACCCAGAGCTGCCAGATGACACCGCGTACTACCGCGATAACACGTTCCGACTGGACGAAGGAAATTCGGAGTCGGAGTAACTTGTCTCCTGAATTGTAGACTTGCTAAGCGTTCCAGTTACTCGTAGAATCGTAATTAGAGGCTCGGTTCGCCAGGCAAGCGCAAAGCGCACCCTCCGAAAGAATCCTCCAAACCAACTCAGTTTGTTGACGAGGTGTGGAATGGTTTCAGAAACGGCAGCGACGCGCATCGGCTTTTGGCCAATCGACAAGTTAGTCTTCTACGCCCGCAACCCCCGTAAGAACGATGCTGCTGTTGATCGTATGTGCGGCAGCATCCGCGAGTTCGGCTTTAAAATCCCGGTGCTCGCCCGCAGTGACGGCGAGGTCGTTGACGGCCACCTCCGTTTGAAGGCCGCCCGCAAGCTGGGCATTGCCGAAGTCCCGGTGATTCTCTGTGACGAGTGGACGCCGGCGCAGGTGAAAGCGTTTCGCCTGATGGTGAATCGGTCGGTGACTTGGGCCGACTGGGACGAGGAACTTCTCTCTCTCGAGTTGCAGGAACTCAACGCCGCGGACTTCGATCTTGAACTCACGGGCTTCAATCCGAAAGAGATCGATGATCTGCTGGCGCTTCCTGACGAGGAGAAGGCAAACGAAACGCCGGCCGTCCCCGAGAATCCCGTATCGCGGTCTGGGGACCTGTGGGTCTGTGGTACGCATCGCGTTCTGTGCGGGGACGCCACGCTGCCTGTAGATGTCGCCCGTCTCCTCGGCGACCGCAAGCCAATCCTGATGGTGACCGACCCTCCGTACGGCATCGAGCTTGACTCGGAATGGCGCGACCGGGCCGGCCTGAACACAGCGCCTGGCCACAAGAGAACGCCGGCCAGTAAGGCCGCCGCCAAAGCCAATCCACAATATCCCGCCGCGGCCAGCTACATGAAGCACCGCACTGAGGGCCATACCGAGACGACGATCTCCGGCGACACGCGCGCCGACTGGTCGGAAGCCTTCGAACTGGTGCCAAGTCTCCAAATCGCCTATGTCTGGCACGCCTCGAAGTTCACACGCGAGGTCCTGAATGGCCTTCTGCGTATCGGGTTTGAACATCATCAGCAAATAATTTGGGATAAGACCAGAACGGTTCTTACACGCACTCTATATTGGTTCCAGCATGAACCGTGCTGGTTCGTGCGGAAAAAGAACGCACCGTGGTTTGGGAAGGCCGGGGAGAATTCCACGATCTGGGCGTCGCCGTCCCCGAAATTCATCATGGGAGGCAGGGACGAAGACAAGTTCGATCACCCCACCCAGAAACCGGTCGACCTCATGCGGCGCCCTATTCTGAACCACTTGAAGCGCGGCGAGCTGGTATACGAGCCCTTCCTCGGAAGTGGTACGACCCTCGCCGCCGCGGAGTTGACTGAGCGCGTCTGCTGCGGGATAGAACTCGATCCGAAGTACGTGGACGTGATTGTCCAGCGCTGGCAGCTGCTCAGCAACATGACCGCCACACTCGATGGCGACGGGCGCACCTTCGAGCAGATCGCCGAGGAGCGCCATAAGGGGCCGGCCATATGAATCGCACGGTGCCGCCGGGAGATTGCGGCGATCGAAGCTGCTCTCCGGGCTGGCCATCCCGACATTCAGGGGCTCTGCCTGGCACTGTCGGACTGGTCGGCGGAATTACGGCTACTACTGTCGAGCCGGGAGTTGGCCACCGTTGCGCCACGTTTGGCCCACGTTCGTTCCGGTGGCGGTGGGCTGGCGTGACAGCTAAGGCAGCCGCGATGGCGCCCTGGTGCCCAGGCGGGGTTGTTGATGACCGGGAGGGGAGAAGGAGAAACGCCGCCTGTTGCCAGGCGGCGTGTCATGGGGTGAGATTAGCTGGCTGGCTAGAGGATGTCGGTGATCTCGCAAGCGGTGAGGTACGTCCCGTCAATCCCCCGGGCCCAGACTTTGTACAGGCTCGGGCAAAGGCCGGCGTCTTCGCCCCGCTCCAGTCGGCGCATCCGCTCCCGCAGGTCACTCTCCGCGGCTTCCCGGGCTTCACTGATCGTGCCCACGACAGCGATGGGCTCGTGCTGGCCGTCCTCGCTCTCCGCGATCAACATCGCCAAACCCAACTCGGTGTCGGGCTGGAGCGAAATCGCGAATCCGTTGTAGCTGGCGGTCTGGTTTCTGGTAGGCGTCATCTGGTTGCTCTCCTTGCACCACGATTCATCACTCTGTCCCCGGAAAAGGTCAAGCGGAATCTGAAGGACCAGCGAAAGAAGGCCCGCGCGGTGGCAATCCCTAGAAGTCCTTGCCATTCCAGCGGTCCTTGGTGTCCTGTACCGCCATCAGAAAGCGGGACTGCGTTTTGCGGTCCTGAAGCTGTCTCGCCAGTTCTTCAATCGCGGCTACGATCTGCTGGTCCGTTTGCTGCGCACTGGGTGTCTTCGTCGTGGGCGTGGTTTTCATCGCACACCATTGATCGCTCTTCCGGCCAAAATGATCAAGGTGAATCGAAGCGACCACAAGCAGAAAAGCCCGCCGCGGCCGGAGCCGGGCGGGCAAGGGGCAGTCCTCAGCGCTTACGGGTTGATGCGGTAGGATCGGACGCCAGCCTCGGACTTGAAGGACTCGACCGTGTAGCCAGCCTTCTTCATCGCGCCAGCCATGAACCCGCGCACGGTGTGCTTCTGCCAGCCCATCTGCTGCATGATCTCTTCGAGGCTGGCTCCGCCTTCGCGCCTCAGCATCTCCAGCACCCGCGCCGTCTTGCTACCCTCGCGCGGACCAGCGCTCTCCTCCGTCTTTGGCGCTTTCGGGGCTTTGGGCGCTTTCTTCGCGCGGGTCGGCTTCTCGGTCGCCGGCGATTCCGCGGGCGGGACGTTCGGCTCGTGTGCGCCAGCCTCGGCTATGGGTTCCGCAGGTTCGGTAGGGTCGGTCTCCGTCAGCGCGGCCGGTTCGATCTCCGCCTGCAGCGTGGCGTCTTCCTGGGGACGCTCGGTTGCGGGCTCCGCCGGCTCGGGCTCGGCCACCACCTGCCCTTCCGCGACCACCCCGGTCTCGACTACGGTGAACTCCGCGGGGATCACGTCCATCAACGAAGCGTCTTCGGCCTCCGGCTCAGTAGCGGGCGTGGCCACTTCTCCCAGGCTCTGGATCGCTTTCCAGATGCGCTCGGCGGCGATCTTCCGGTTGGCGAACTTGGTTACAGGCTTCACGCCGGGCAGGCTGTTCCAGATCTCGACCAGGCGCTTGTTATCCGCGCCGATCAGTTCCGCAAGCTGCTCTTCGCTGGCGAAAACGCCCAGGCCGGTCTCGCGTGCAGCCTTACGGGAGGCGTATACCGTGATGTTGTTGTCGGTGTCGATGGTGAATGCTTTCATGTAAGTGATCTCTTTTCTGCGGCTTATAGCCGCATGGACATTCATCACTCCGGTGGCGAAGACAAGCAAGCGGATTCTGCTCGCAATCAGCAACTGTACCTAGCCGAACCGCCTGGGCAGGTTGCGACAGACTGCATCCCATGAAAGGTCACGGAACCAAGTTTGAACGCAAGTACCAAGATGCCGTAGCCGCCCTGCTTACGCAGCGGAACATGGAAGAAGCGGCCAAGTCCGTCGGCATCTCAACCAACACACTCCTCAGTTGGATGAAGGTGCCCGAGTTCCAGAAAACTTATCGCGAGGCTCGCCGTGCCGCCTTTCAGCAATCGATCGCGCGTCTCCAGCAGGGCACTTCAGCTGCGGCCACCACGCTGATTAAGTTGTTGTTGGACGCGAATACGCCGGCGGCGGTCAAGGCGCGGGTGGCTGATTCGATCTTCAACCACGCAGCCAAGGCCATCGAGATCGAGGACGTCGAAGCGCGGGTGACTGAACTGGAGCGGTGCATGGGTGAATCGAATCGGCAGTTTTCAGATCCGTAGCGGCGGGCCGCCGGTGGGACCGCGCGGGCTCGGGCTAGGCAGGAGAATCTTCATGGGTCCTGAGCAAAGCCGGAACCTCCAAGTAGAGCATCGCCCAGTGTGTCCCGAATGCGGCAGCACTCAGATCGCGGTGACGACGTTCGATTTCGGGACCTGCCCGGAGACCGGCTACCGTGACGCCGGCGAGGCGTTCCAGTGCTTGGATTGCGCTGCCACGGGGCCGGCAGACGATTGGCTGCCACGCTGATTATAAGGAGGGATCGAAGCGCGGTAGCCGGGGCCGCCCCCGCGCGACGACGCTAACGATATGCTCCATATCGCTCCGTGTCCTTCGACGTGCTTTGGCCGCCAATGTCCGAGTCGACCAAACGGCCAGAACCCGGGGGCCACCGGCACACCGAGTCTGCGGGGGCACCGTCAGCTTGACGGCAGGGGCTCAGGGACGGTTCTTGGTAACGCCCACTTCAAGAGCACCTTGTCGCAGAATCGCTCGGGTCCGTCTCCGGTCGCCTTGAAGTTCCAGTCCGGGAGAAGTGTCGCGTGGACCTGCCGGACAAGAGGATTCACGAGGAGCGCGCGAAGATTATTTCTGGGTATTGGGTCGTACCCATCGAAATCGAAGCGCGGCGTCAGGGTCGCCATCGTGGTGAAAGCTCGTGGTGGTTTCCTCGATGCGCTCGTGTGCGCGCAATTCACCGAGTGCGGCTCGTGCGTCATCTAGTGAGCACTGTAAGACGTTTTGGATTGCGCGGACGCCCTCCGCATGCAAGCCCTGCTCCGTCTCCAGCGCCCCCACGTTGACGAGCGCGTCACACACCTGTTCTTCCTGCTCCGGCGACACAGCCAAAGTATAGCAACGGAGGTCGTATCCGACTGTCAGCATAGATTCGGGTATGCGGACACAGGCCAGCAACCGGCGATCTACGAAGCGCACCTGATGGCTTACGTGTACCGCGCAACGAGAAGGTGGGGGCCGGCACAAGCCTGGGATGGGTTCTGCCTCGTCCGGATCGACAATCCACCCAAAAACGAGGCGAAACCCTCTAGACAGAGGTCAGTGCTTGTCGCTGCAAGACTGAATCTCTTCTCTGCCATGAAGTCTAGCGCCCTACGGAATCTGTCAAGTCTGCTCCGTCATCTTCCTGATTGTTGATTCTTGGAGGAGGGTCGGAACCTCTTTCGGCTTCCAGGAAAAGTAGATTTGTTCCGTCCGGCGGCCTTGATCTGTGGATATGTTGTACGTGGCGCGGAAAATCTGTGGCCGCGTCTCCGGATTAGGAACGTACGATTTTTCCGGCAGTGAGAGCTCGATTCGCCCCGTATGCGAGAGGAACGCTACGCGGTGCGCCTCACTTTTCTCATCGGGCTGTAGCGTGCGGCCATGCATGAACGTGACGGCCTCCCGCTTCAGTTCCCGGAACGCTCCTTTGTCCTGATGGAACGTCGTCAAACCCACCAGTTCGAGCTTGATATCTTGAATCGGTCTAACGCCGTTGTTGAGCAGCCATACCGTGATGCCATCCGAGTCTTCTACTGCGTCGAGAACAAGATCAGCGGTGATCATCCTGCCCGCAATCTCGGCCGATACAGGACCGGGGCCGTTTTCGTTGTTCGTAGCACTTGCCGCAAGCTCCGTTGGCGCAGCCTCTCGTTCGCGACGGACCCTCTCCAGCATGTCCTCGAAAGAGCGGATCTCGGATTGCTTTTTTATTCCGGCGGCCTTCAGCGCCTTGCGCGTCCGGACAAGCGCGATGGAGAGCGCCATGCAACCCACGCTTAGCGCAGCGACCGCTACCAGTAGTGACAGGACAATCCAGGACTGGCCGCTCAACCACTCACGGAACCAGATCCCAATACCAGTGAGCGACCCGAGCGCGGCCAAGACGCCATACTTCTGCACATCGTATTTCGCCCTGTCTCCGTACTTGCTCCACCACCGCTGCCACCAGCTCATGGACCGAACATTATAGCCGAGTTAATCCACAGACCACCCTTCACAGAATTGTCCAATGCATGATGAGCCTGAAGGGCGGGCTTGATTCCAATCGGGAT
>JBDTMZ010000020.1:0-22821 GCA_039934035.1 Candidatus Solibacter sp.
CTGTGGAGGAAACGAAAGTGGCCTAAACAAACGCTCTGAGCTCACCAGCGGGAAGGGTAATCTTCCCACCAGAGCCGCCCGTCGTCAGCAACCCGGTGCCAGAACGGTCCTCGCCGTCAAGGGTTCGCTTCGCCGCGCCCAAAACGGGCGCGCCCTTGACGGCTGCGGGCCGTTCCGACGGCAGCACCAGTGCGACGGGCGGCTCCGGCGGGAAGATTACCCCAAGACCCAACAGTGTGCAGAAGCGCAACGATTGTTCAGCGATTCACCGGCCGTTTCTCGCTTGTGTAGGACTGCACGAAGGAGATCTCTCCCGATGTGCCCTAAGGCCTGTTTCGAGGCCGGCCGGTTCTCCCAAACTCAATCTTCGTGGACGGCCTTAGGCTGTTCCCGCAAATGGATGTCTGGTCACGCTGATGCGTTGATCCAACTCATAACGAATCGCATACGATCCATCGTCGCGCTCCTACTCGTTCGTATCGGCGCGTATAAATTCCCTCTGAGGGACCCGGGGAGTAGTGTGTTTTCCCTTGACACATACTTATCATGGATGTCCTACTCTAGAAGAGAGTGGGGACGTAGCTCAGTTGGATAGAGCGGTCGCCTCCTAAGCGACAGGCCGGCAGTTCAAATCTGCCCGTCCCTACCAGACACTCACCGGCCGGGCGCGTCACGTCTGGCTGCTAAGCTGGGCATAGCGCCAGGACCCCGGTAGCTCCCGCCGCTGGAGTCCCTCGTACGGACCGTCGGAACCGTTCCTGAAATACTTGAAGGGAGCCAGGCATGAGCGCAACACCCCACAACCCAATTCCCACGCAACAAAAGCAAAAGCGCGACGAAGAACTCGACCGGTATATCACTCTAAAACTGGCGGCGCTGGGCCTGCCGGTGAGCCGCGGTGCGGCAGGATCGGACTTTTTGGAGATCGCGGGTCCGTTGCTGCGCAACTACTACCAGAAGGACCGGCAACTGGGGAACTGGCTGTGCCCGAGCGACAGCCGGATCCAGGACTTTCTCGACGGGTATTTGAGCGACGTCTGCCCGGAAGGCGCGACGCGCTTGCCGGCGAACGCCTTCGTGCTCGACCGCGAGGGCATGGCGCGCGTGCTCTCGCTGCCGGTGACGAGCGATTCCTTTTCGTCGCCATACCTGGATTCGTACCGCCTGCCGCAAGGGGTGCTGCACAATCCGCGCAACGACCGGCGCACGACCCAAGGGTTGTTCCACATCGCCGAGGGCGGCCTGCCGGTACCTGCCGATAAAGCGGCCGTGCCGAAGCGGGCATTTGCAGCCTTGTGGAATGCGGCGCTGCATCCACCAGAGGCTTTGCTGACGCTGCCGTATACGGCCGATCAGGAGGAGACGGCGCGCTGTATGGTTTCGCTGCTGCTGCGTCCGCTGGTGTGTCCGGCGGCGGGCGAGGAAGCGGAGAAGACGATGGAGATTCGTTTCCTCGCGCCGGGGAGCCTGGTGAGCAATCTTGATTTCGTGGAGACCATTTTCGGCAATGGCGGCGACCCGTACCTGCCAGAGAATGATGCCGGGCTGGACGTGCTGCACTGGACGGGACATACGGGGTGCGTCGTGCTGGCGCCGCACATTGTGGGAATCGCGAAGAAGTCGCTCGGGCTGCCGCATTACAGTCTGGCGACCGAACGGCAGCGGCGCGACGGCATGTGCTGGCAGGACGAGAGCGAGCGGTACAACGACGGGCGCGCTTTCAAAGCGGTGTGCCGCGACGCGCGCGGGGTGATGGTCACGATCATCGCCGACAACTATTTCGGTTACTGCAAGAAGGAAGTGAAGACGCAGATCAGCTTCGCGGCCAACCTCTACGGCATCGCCGAGGAGGAGCACGCCGGGGGCGCGCTGGCCTTCGCCACCTATGTCCTGGGGCAGGACTTTTATGCGGACCAGACGGTGAGCTTGCAGGTGGCGCCGTTCGCCGCCGCGCTGCGCACGCTGGGCGATATGGTGGCAGTGCAGGCGGAAGGCCACGCGGTGGACAGGCTTTATCCGGACGTCTACTATGTGCCCGAGAATGCGGCATTTCATACGCGCGAGGGCTTCGTGGGCTGGGCGCACGGCAACGGGGAATCGCGGATTCCGCTGCGCACGGGCGCGGTGTATTTCCTGCCATCGGGCTTCCGCGTGAAGCTGCAGAAGCAACTGTCGGGCACGGCCTGGCGGCTGGTGGGGTCGCGTCCGCGCGGCACGTTGTGCCATAAGCCATGCACGGTGAGCGGCGGCGGAAAATCGGAGATCTCGAAATCGATCGCCGATGTGCTGTTGAAGGGCCCGGTTTTCATCAAGGACTATAAGCAGGATTCGGATAAGGTGGCGGAGATTCTCGCCAAGGACTTTTCCAAGATATACCGCAACCGTCCGGCGGACGACCGTTCGCGGCGGCCGATTCTGAGCGAGGCGCGCTCGCTCGGGAGTGTGATCCAACTGCTGGTGCCGTCGCCCGAATACACGGAAGAGCACAACGCGTGGGTTACGGAGCTTTCGCAGACGGTGCGGCAGTTGGTGTTCACGGTGAAGCGCTACTACCAACCGGAGTGGGGCGACCGCTGGCGGGAGCATTTCACGGTGGACCGGATCAACGGGTTTCTGGGCCACGAACTGAAGTTCGACAATCAGAAACTGGTGAGCAATTATTTGCGGGTGGGCTACGACCCCGACGGCGCGTGGCGGATCTACAAACTGCGTCCCGATTTTTACCCCGCCGAGAAAGTGCAGGTGGAGGACGACATCACCGCGTCGATCGTGCTGCCGCGCGAGGCGTTGAGCGATCTGGATGCACAGTACGCGAATCCGAGTGTGAAGCTGGTGCAGAACTGCGAGCGACGATTGTTCCAGCGCCCCGACGATGCGATTCACCGGGGCGTGGACGTGCAGGCGGAGGCAGACATTGCGGGGCCGGGGAATTTCCTGTCGAACTACGAACCGCTGACGGTTGCGCAGGCGCGAGAGATGGTGGAGCATGTGGTGGAGTTCGATCAGTACACGGAGCCGATGAAGCAACTGCTGGAGAAATTCGCGGCGGCGTCGGAGACGGAGTTCATCGTGTCGAGTGCGCATCCGCGGATAGTGAACGGGAAGCGGTCGACGAATCCACGGTATTTGCAGCAGCGGCCAGATCTGGCGAATCCACGGGATCTGCATCTGGCGCTCGTGTCGGCGCGACTGGCGCGGGGAATCAGCGCGGAGAATCCGGTTTATTTGCCGGTGAATGCGGTGCTGGCGGGGAGACGTTGCAGTCCGGCGGATGCGAAGGCGGGGGTGCCGCCGCTGGCGGTGTACAGTCCGATTCACTATCAGGAACTGCCGGAACTGTTTATGGATTTTGTGGCGAGCCTGACGGGCAAATCGCCCTCGACGACGGGCTTCGGCAGTGAAGGCGCGCTGACGAAAATGCCGTTCAATGCGCTGCCTCCGGTGGTGGATTTGAATAACGCGCTGGTGTCGTACATGCTGACGGGGTACGCGGGGTTCACGACGACGGCGGGGTTTGTGGGGCCGCACTTCCAGGTGGACCACGATATCAGTTTGCTGGTGCCGGAGATCTGGTGCCGGATGCAGGTGGGGGAGCGCGATCCGCGGTTTCTGATCGACAACGGGTTCTTGGAGAAGGTGAGCGATTTCTGTCTGGAAGGGCGCACGGTGCTGGCGAGCCGGTTGGGGTATCGGATCACGCAACTGTTTGTGGACCGGTTCATGGGTCGGGTGTTTGAGACTCCGGCGGCGGTATTTACGGAGCAGTTGCTGCGTCCGGAGTTGCAGGATCTGGCGCAGTTCGCCGATGGGGTGGATGCGGTTGTGGAATCGCAGACGCGGGTGGCGCTGCAATACTTCGAAGATGGGAGCGTGGAGGCGGCGTGTCCGCCTCTGAAGGCGCTGCTCCACATCATGGCGCACGGGCAGTACGAGGGAAAGGGGGTGGACGATGCGGGGGTGCGGCGGTTGTTCACGCGCGAGTATTTGATGCAGAGCGATTGGTATGCGGAGCGGCTGCGGACGAAGCAGTCGCGGGATGTGGCGTTATGGACGCGGCATTTGCACGCGGTGCAGCGATTTCAGATGAGCGGCGATGTGCTGGGGCGCGGGGATGTGGAAGTGAGGCTGGCGGCGGCGCGGGCGCATTTGGCGAAGGTGAGCACGGCGGAGTATTTGAAGGAGTTGGCAGGGACGATCGGGGCGGACGCGAGCTTGGGGTGAGGGGGATGGAGGGTCGGTCATCGCCATAAGAAATGCCTCCTTCTCCGAGTGGCGCGTTATTCGCCCGCGGCATCTCAATTGCGACCGCGAAGACCTCGGTAACGCACTAAGAGGCCAGCTTCGACCGCGCGTTGGTGTAGGATGTCATCAGGTCGTCCAACTGGAGCAATCGCATGAATATCCATCACCTCGTGCTGTCCGTGAGCCGCTGGCTCCTGTCCCTGGGATCCCTCATGTTGGTGGCCGGC
Organism: Candidatus Solibacter sp.; assembly: GCA_039934035.1. Taxonomy (GTDB): domain Bacteria; phylum Acidobacteriota; class Terriglobia; order Bryobacterales; family Bryobacteraceae; genus Solibacter. Next base: position 4,470 of record JBDTMZ010000020.1, read on the forward strand.
CACGCGGCAGGCGCAGACCTCTCGAAGTTCAGGCGCATCGAGCCGCAGTTCATCGCGGCGCTGGGAGACCCCGCGGCCACCTCCGGCAACGGCGCGCAATCATGGGGCTTCTGGAACCAGGACCCGGGCCCGCGCGCTTGCAAGCTGGACCACTACCCTCAATTGAAGGCGACCGGCGTGGCGCCGGCGCAGTGGAAATTCGACGCTTCGGATTGGTGGCTGGAAGAACACGGCTTGATCATGGAGAAGCCGACCTTTCCGCTGCCTGCTGGGAAATACCTCGTCACGGGTGACCGCGAGGTGACAACCGTCCTGACAGTTCACCCCAAGGACAAAAACGGCGACCAGCGGTGGGAACTCGCCGACGGCGCGACCCTCTACGAGGTCACCCATCTCGGATGCCGCTCCGCACGCTACACGCCGGCGAAGGCTGCCAACGCTTGCTCGCCTGCGAACGCTCCCACCAAGGGTTTTCCTGTGAATCCGGGGGCTGCCATGCCTGCCGTGAACGGCTGCCACAAGCAGGACTACACGGTTCTAATCGTCGTGGGGCTGCCTGTCAGTCACTGAGCGGTCGCACGCACGCGTAACAACCACGATGACAGCTGAACGCTCCTTCTTCATAGCGGAAGGATCAGACCATTGCTCCCGAGTAACATAAGAAAACCGGACCAATCTTGCCGCGCGAAAAGTCTAGCGTAAGTAGCGTAAGTGATTTAGAGTCAGGCAGTTTTGCCGTAGTGTTTCCGGGACCAGCGGGCGGATTGTCCACTCAGGAGAAAGCTGCACAGACATCAGGGGACAAATGCTGGCTCTTGGCAATCCCAGCGGGCGAGGGCAAGCGCGTCGTGTTGCACCTGGCTGCGGACGAAGCAGTCGCGGGATGTGGCGTTATGGACGCGGCACTTGCACGCGGTGCAGCGATTTCAGAAGAGCGGCGATGTGCTGGGGCGCGGGGATGTGGAAGTCAGGCTGGCGGCGGCGCCGGCGCATTTGGCGAAGGTGAGCGCGGCAGAGTATTTGAAGGAGTTGGCAGGGACGATCGGGGCGGACGCGAGCTTGGGGTGAGTGAGGATGGAGGGGCGGTCATCGCCATAAGAAATACGCCTCCGAGTGGACTCAGCCGGGAAGAGATACCATGACCGAAATCGAGACCGATGAGTCCCCACGAAACTATCGCGCACTATCGCATCGTTTCGAAGCTCGGCGAAGGCGGCATGGGTGCAGTCTACCGCGCCACCGATACGAAACTGGGGCGCGATGTCGCCATCAAGGTACTGCCGGAGGGGTTCGCGCAGGACTCTACGCGGATCGCTCGCTTCGAGCGTGAGGCGCTGGTATTGGCGTCCCTGAATCATCCGAATATCGCGGCGATCTATGGCATCGAGCAGGGGGCCATCGTCATGGAATTGGTGGAAGGCGCAGACCTCTCCGTGCCAGTTCCCGTCGACACGGCCATCGTCTACGCCAACCAGATCGTAGCGGGGCTGGAAGCCGCGCACGAGCGCGGGATCATCCACCGCGACCTCAAGCCCGCCAACATCAAGGTGACGCCCGAGGGCACGGTGAAGCTTCTCGACTTCGGACTCGCCAAAGCGGGTGAGCAGGGCTCAGCTGCTTCCTCGACCATAGGCGCCACCATGTCCCCGACGCTCTCGTTGGCCATGACGCAGGCAGGCATGATTCTTGGCACCGCGACCTACATGTCGCCGGAGCAGGCGCGCGGAAAGCCCGTCGATCGCCGCGCCGATATCTGGGCGTTCGGCGTCATGTTCTATGAGATGCTGACGGGCACCAGGCTCTTCGGCGGCGGCGAGACCGTCTCCGATGCGCTGGCTGCCGTGCTTACCCGCGAGCCTGATTTCACCACGCTTCCCAAGGACACGCCTCGGCACGTGCGCCGTCTGATCGAGCGTTGCCTGCACAAGGACCCCAAGCTCCGCCTCCGCGATATCGGCGAAGCGCGCATTCTGCTCGATGAAGGCGAGCTGGCGCAGGCTTCAGCCTCCGAACCCAGCCCCGTCCCATTGACGGCCCACCATTCACGCTGGTGGATGGGAGCCGCCGCGGTGCTGGCACTGGGACTGGCCGCGCTCTCCGCGATCCACTTTCGCGAGACGCCTCCCGAGCGGGAAGCAGTCCGCTTCCAAGTACCTTCACCCGCAGGCACCACCTATGCCGGGCCCTATTTGTCGCTTTCGCCGGATGGCCACTGGCTCGCGTTCAATGCGGCCGCCAAAGGCGGCCAGTCTCTGCTGTGGGTCCGCGCGCTCGATTCCCTGGAGGCGCGCGCCCTGCCCGGCACGGAGGGCGTCTCCATGCACTTCTGGTCGCCGGACAGCCGCTTCCTGGGGTTTTGGGCCGACGGCAAGCTCAAGAAAATCGAAGCCTCGGGAGGCCCACCCCAATCGCTGTGCAAAGTGGTTACCAGCACTGCGGTGGCCGGCTGGTGGAACCCCGACGGCGTCATTTTCCTCAGCAACGGTACAGAGGGCATTTTCCAGGTACCGCAGGCCGGCGGCGACCCAGTTCGCGTCACCACGCCCGATACCGCCCATGGGGAAGACATGCACTGGTATCCCCAGATCCTGCCGGATGACCGCCATTTCCTGTATCTCATCTTGTTCGCCGCGAGGGAAAACAGCGCGATCTACCTCGGCTCGCTCGATGGCAAAGAGAAGAAGCGCCTGATCGGCACTACTACCAGCTTCCGATACCTGCCGCCTTCTGCAAATGGAGAGTCCGGCCAGTTGCTCTTCCTGCGGGAAGGCACCCTGATGGCTCAGCCCTTCAATACGCGGACATTTGAACTGTCCGGTGATGCCCTGCCCGGCGCGGAACACGTCGGCAGCCGGCTCTCTTACGGCTTTTTCACGGTCTCGCCCAGCGGAGCGTTGGCTTGGCGCACGGGCGGGGACGTCAGCGACGTCCGGCAACTGACCTGGTTCGACCGCGCGGGAAAGCCGCTGGGAACGCTCGGCGCGCCCGCGCAATACAACAACGTGGCGCTCTCGCAGGACGCCACACGCGCCGCCGTGACGCGGGGTAACCTACAAGGAACTCGAACCGCAAACCTCTGGTTGATCGATGCGGCGCGAGGGATTCCCACCCGGTTCACTTTCAGTGAGGCGTTGGATGCGGACCCAGTCTGGTCGCCCGATGACCGGCGGGTGGCGTTCTCCTCTCAGCGCGATGGTCCTCTCACGCTCTACGTAAAGGGACGCCAGCGGAGCGACCCAGGAAGGCCGGCTGCAGAAAGCCGAAGGGGGCGACCGGCCGTGCGACTGGTCACCCGACGGCCGGTATCTGATGTACGTTCGCAACACCGGGTCATCAAGCCAACTCTGGTTCCTGTCCGATCTCACGGGAGATCCGGCCAAGCTTAAAGCGGCGCCCTACCTGGAAACGCCCTTCCGAACCTGGCAATGCCAGTTCTCGCCGGGTACGGGCGAGTCTCCGCGCTGGGTAGCGTACGCCTCTGACGAATCGAGGCACGGCACCGAGATTTACGTGCAGTCGTTCCCGGCGGGAGCAGGCAAGTTCCAGGTATCCAGCGGCGGCGGCAGTCAACCGCGGTGGCGCCGGGATGGCAAGGAACTCTTCTACATCGCCCCCGACGGCAAACTGATGGCCGTTGACGTGAAAGCCCCGCTATCGGGCCGAGGCGCGCCCAGTCTCGAGTTCGGGATTCCGCATGCACTCTTCGATTCGCAGATGTGGAATGCTGCCGTCAACCTGGTCACCTTCCGCTACGACGTAACCCCCGACGGCCAGCGCTTCCTAGTGAATTCCGCGCGCCAGGCCGAAGCTGCCGCCGCGCCTGAGGCCATTACGGTGCTGACGAACTGGATGGCAGGCTCGAAGAAATGAGCTTGCCGCAAAAAACTCGTTCATTACCGCTTCACCCCCAAACTCCGCGAAGGCGGCAGGGGCGTTGCCCATCGCGCGGCGTCAAAAGGGCAGCACCGCGGTTTGGCGACTCGCATAACCTGTAACGGTGGCAGAATTGCGGGCGGATGGTCCGCCATTCGGAGAAAGCTGCGCAGACATCAGGGACGAAAGGCTGGCAATCCCAGCGGGGCGACGGCCAGCGCGTCGTGTTGCACCTAGCCTGGCTGCGGACGAAGCAGTCGCGCGATGTGGCGTTATGGACGCGGCATTTGCATGCGGTGCAGCGATTTGAGAAGAGCTGGGGCGCGGGGATGTGGAAGTGAGGCTGGCAGCGGTGTGGGCGCATTTGGCGAAGGTGAGCGCTACGGAGTATCTGAAGGAATTGGCAGGGACGATTGGGGCGGACGCGAGCTTGGGGTGAGTGGGGGGATGGCGGGGGGCGTTGGCGTATTCCGGTCGGATCATCGCCAAACGAAATACACCGTTCTCCGGTTGGCGTAATTCGGGACGTGACACCGTCAAACTTCCCACAAGCGGGCAGCGTTGCACGGCACCTCCGCTCGTAGAGCGTGACGCGCCGGGGAAGTGATACTATTCGTGGGATCGCATCATGAGCCCTGAACAATCGATTGCCCACTACCGCATCGTTTCCAAGCTGGGCGAAGGCGGGATGGGCGCAGTGTATCGTGCGACCGACACCAAGCTGAATCGCGATGTTGCGGTCAAGGTGCTGCCCGATTCCTTCACGGCCGATCCCGACCGCCTGGGGCGATTCACACGCGAGGCGCAGGTGCTGGCATCGGTTAACCATCCCAATATTGCGGCGATCTACGGGGTGGAGGACCGCGCACTGGTGATGGAACTGGCGGACGGGGAGACGCTGCGTGGTCTGGTTCGACCGGTCGGGCCGGCGACTGGGTGAAGCCGGGCCCGCCCGGGATTACCTCAGCGTTGCGCTGTCTCCAGATGGCCGGTGGATCGCCGCATCGGAATTGGGTGAGTCGGCGCACGTACTGGTGATCGATGCTGAGCGGGGTACCGCGGCCTCTCGAAGCGGTTGGCCTCGCCGCGATCTGGTCGCCCGATGGATCGCGGATCGCCCAGGGGCTCGTCTTCGGTGACAAGGCGGCAATCGAAACGATGGACCCTTTCCGCGCCGGACCTGCCAAGGTATCGCTACGGGGAACGCCATACAGATGGGGCCCTGCGATTGGTCCGCCAACGGCGATCTGCTTTACGTTGTGATTGAGAACGAGGGAAGCGCGCTAGGGACCGTCCCCGTTGCGGGCGGCAAGGAGCCTGTTCGGCTGGCCGAACTGCAATCTCAGTGGACCATGGCGAAATTCTCGCTAGATGCGCGCTGGCTGGCCTACGTCGATGAACGCGGCGGCGCGCCGCAGGTCTTCCTGGAGTCCAACCCTCCGGGACGGGGGCGCAGGCAAATCTCCACCGATGGCGGCATCGATCCCCACTGGCGCCGCGATGGCCGGGAGTTGTTCTACGTAGACCCGCGCGGCCGAATGATGTCCGTGGAGGTGAAGCTGGGCGAGAGTATCGAAGCGGGTGTTCCTCAGGAGCTGTTCACTTTCCGCCACATGAACAACGCCTATATGACTTCGTGGTACGACGTGACGGGGGATGGCCAGAGGCTCCTGATCCCGACTCCGTTGGAAGGCACGCCATCCGGCCCGATGAGCGGTCCAGAATTGGACGAAGGGGTTCAAGCCATGAGCTTTCTGGGACCATCGCGCACCATCGCGATTCTTCGATGCAGAGCGATTGGTATGCGGAGTGGCTGCGGGTGAAGCAGTCGCGCGATGTGGCGTCATGGACGCGGCATTTGCAGGCGATGCAGCGACCCTCGATCTCGCATACACACAAAAGATTCGCCGTTCCCCCCAGGCGGCCGCGCAACAAACAGTTGGTTAACGTAATTGCCTCCACTTCCGTCTTACCGCTGTAGAATTCCTATGGGAGGGGAGAAATGAAGCTATTCGCTTGTTCCGCCGCAGCAGTTCTGTCGGTCATGTGTCTCGGAATTGGTTATGCCAGCGGGCCAATAGGCATATACGGGCTGGTAGAAAAGGTCGCCTTCGAACCCAGCGCCGACAAGCCGGATCATATTCGAATCACGGGCGTTTTCATTACTGTCGAGGACGGGTCGGCGGGTGTGTACTCCGCGCCGCAGCGCGGCTATCTCTACCTGGCGTTGCCACGAGGCAATGAGCAACTCGTGCGGAGAGAATGGGAGGATCTGAAGTCCATCGCCGGTTCGCGCCAGATAGTGGGACTTGGCTCCGTCTGGACGGGCAGAGCGATGGTGCGGGTCAGGAAATCGGATGAGGAGGCGAAGTCACCAGACGACTATCCGCTCGGAAACGGCTTGGCGAAGATAAACCCAGACCACCCGAGGGCTAAGGCACTACTGGAATACAAAGACCGGTGAATTGGCATGGCCTCCGTCGTTTGGCAACACACTCGGACGGGAGTGTGGCGGTTCTCCCGGCGCGACGCCATTCTGGTGTTCCTGGCCGCGCTGCACGGCATAGCGCTCGCCGCCTGGCCGGTGGCGCCGTTGATCGCTGTTGGAGTGTGGTGGAACGCAAACACCATCGCCCACAACTTTATCCACCGGCCTTTCTTCCGATCGATTGCGTTGAACCGCGCGTTCTCCTGTGGGTTGAGTCTTCTTCTGGGCATTCCGCAGACCCTCTGGCGCGACCGTCACCTGGCGCATCACGCGGGCTCGGCATGGCGATTGCGCGTCTCTCGGCAACTGTGCGTTGAGGCGGCGCTGGTCGTTAGTCTGTGGGCCGTTCTGGCGCTGGGGCACTGGCGCTTTTTTCTGCTGGCATATCTTCCAGGATATCTCGCGGGGTTGGGGTTGTGCGCGATGCAAGGGTACTGGGAGCACGCTGCGGGTTCGCCCACCAGCCATTACGGATATCTCTACAATTTCGTCTGTTTCAACGACGGCTACCATGCCGAGCACCACGCGGATCCCTCCCTTCACTGGAAGGCGCTGCCGGACTGCACCGCAGTCGGAGCGGCTACCAGCGGTTGGCCGCCCCTGCTGCGCTGGCTTGACGTTCGGCCTCTGGAGGCGCTCGAGCACCTGGTATTGCGGTCTCCAGGTTTACAGCGTTTCGTTCTGAGGAGTCACCGGAGAGCCTTCCAGCGTCTTCTCCCGCAGCTCAAGACGGTTGGCCGCGCGACCATTGTGGGAGGCGGACTCTTTCCAAGGACGGCACTGATTCTGAGAGAATTGCTGCCCTCCACACACATCACGATCATGGATTCGAACGCGCGCAATCTTGAGACCGCGCGTACGTTCCTCGGCGACACAATCGAGTACCGCAACGAGCGCTATGCGAATGGCGGATCGCTCGATTGCGACCTCACGGTGATCCCGTTGTGCCTGGATGGCGACCGGGCGGAGATCTATCGCTATCAACCCTCTACGACGGTGGTGGTACATGATTGGATCTGGCGCCGCCGCGGACGAGGAACGATCGTTTCCGTGCTGCTGCTGAAACGTCTGAACCTGGTCGAGCGATGAGAGGCGCGAGCCTTCTGCTGGTCTTTCTTGCGGCGAAGTTGGCCGTCGTATGGGGCCACGCCGCGCCACTTTCGGGTCTGGCGATGGTGGCCTACATGTGGCAGGATGCGGCGGTCGCGCTGGCGTTTGCGGTGCTGGACATCGGGCTGGAAAAGTTGGGCGTGACGACGCGAATTGCCTGGTCGCTTTACTGGGCCGCGGCGATTTACGCAGCCATCAACATACCGGTGGGACGCGTTGTGTTCACTCCACTGACCCGACCGATGCTGCGGGCCGCTCGCGGGCCGCTCGCCGATTCCATGCTGCAATATGTGACCGCGTCCAACATCCTGCTGATGCTTGCGGTGTTGGCGGCGGCCGCGGTTCTGCCACGGCTGCTCAGACAAGCGCCACGGCAGTTGGCGATATGTGGGTCCATCTGCACCATTGCAGTGGCCCTGGCCGGGCCGATGGCGGACAGGCGAGTGGACACGCGGGGCATGGGCCGCAACGTGATTACGGCGTTGATGGGCACCGAACTCCCGCCGGCAACCACGCGAGCCGGAGCGGCCGACTGGAGGGCATCACGCTTTCCAACGGGCAGACCTGCCGAGGACCTGACACAGTTTGCGGGATCCGCCCGGGGGCTGAATATCGTGATGATCAGCCTGGAATCCACCGCTGCCCAGTATCTGCCGCTTTTTGGCGCGCCGGAGGACGGCCGGCACGACCCGATGCCGAATCTGAGTGCCCTGGCGCAGCGGGCGCTGGTATTCGAAAATGCCTACGCGGTTTACCCGGAGAGCATCAAGGGACTGTTCTCGGTTCTGTGCTCCAAGTTCCCGGCTTTCGATAGCCGGCCCGAGCAGTACGAAAACGCGGAATGCGATTCGGTGGCCGCCGTTCTGGCGGACGCCGGTTACCGCACCGCGATGTTTCACTCGGGACGCTTCGACTACCTGGGGATGCAATCGATGATTCGTCATCGCGGGTATCAGACCCTGGAGGACGCCGGCGATATCGGCGGCAATCACAATTCGAGCTTCGGAGTGGACGAACCTGCCACGGTGGCACGGATGCTGGCCTGGATCGACGGCCTGCCGCGCGAGCAAAGGTTTTTCCTGACATACCTGCCCATTGCGGGCCATCACCCGTATAGCACGCCCGAGGGCGGACCCTTTCAAGGAACGGACGAAATCGATCAATACCGCAACGCATTGCATTATGGGGACGCTTCGCTGGGCGTTCTCATGGAAGGTTTGCGGTCACGCGGTCTGGAGCAAAACACGGTTTGGGTGATCTTCGGCGATCACGGGGAGGCCTTCCACCAACACGAGGGCAACTACGGCCATACATTTTTCGTATACGAGGAAAATGTTCATGTCCCGTTTCTGATCGCCGAGCCCGGCGCGATGCGCCGGCAGGAACGGGTACGGAAAGTGGTCAGCCTAGTGGACACCACCCCGACAATCCTGGATCTGATGGGTATTTCGCCGCCGGTGAACTACCAGGGTCGAACGATGCTGGATGGTGCGCCGCGAATGGCGCTTTTCTTTACGGACTACTCGCTGGGACTGCTAGGCCTTCGCGACGGGCCGTGGAAGTTCGTGTACGAAATCGGCTCGGGCCGGGCAAACCTGTTCAATTTAGAGCTGGATCCGCGGGAGAAATCAGACATCTCGGCGCGGGAGGCTTCGCGGGTGTCGTGGTATGGACAAGTAGTGCGCGCCTGGTCCAGTGCGCAGAAGAGCTATATCTCCCAGCGCGCGGTTCGCTGAAGAATCCCGATCGTGAGCGTCTGAGCAGGCCATGGAATCGCCCGGCTCGTGGGTGCACGAATGTTCGACCGTCGCGCCGTTCACCACCGGGTTCGCTCACACTTCGAGGACGATGCCGCGGACGGGCAGGCCGGTGGCTCGCGCGAGGGCCAGCGCGTAGAGTTGCACCTGGGCGACGTTGCGTTTTTCGAGGCGATCGGTCTTGTAGTCGATGACAGTCCACGAGGCGCCGTCGGTCCAGGCGAAATCGATGCGGCCGTCGACCAGGGTGCCGTCATCGAGGCGGACCAGGACGGGCAGTTCGCGGTGGATCTGCGCGCCCTCGGGGACGGCCAGCGCGGAATGCGCGAGCGCGGCGCGCACGGCTTCGATGGCGGCCGCCTGCTCGATTTCGGTGGCGGCGTGGCGGCGGCCCCAGATCGCGGCGAGCGATTCCAAATCTTCGCCGGGAGATGCGTGCTGAAGCATGTCGTGCACGAGACGGCCGAACTTCCTGCCGGTGGGCCGGCCGGCGACGGCGGGCAGTGAAATGGTCTGCACGGTGAAGGCAGCGCCCGCCGCCCGCTCCAGGGTTTCCGCCGTAGCCGTACGGAATCGCGGCGTGCCGCCGCGGGCGATGCGGGCCTCGCGGCGCTCGCGAAATTCGCGATAGCGGCGCATGCCTTCGGCGCCCTGCTCTGGAGTGCCGGCGAGCACGGCTTCGTTCTCCACGCCATCCACGCGGGTGGCCTGGAGGTTGAGCACCGCGGGGTCGAACCACACGACGTGGTGCGAACCGGCCCGCGGCGTGTGCAGGCCCGGACGGATGGAGACATCCCGATCGTGATCGGGCGGCCGGTTGAGCACCGTGGTCGGGCCGAAGGGCGGACAGCCGGGCGCAGGGGTGGGACTGCGCCACGCTTCCTTCGTGGGGTAGAGCGCGCCGTATAGCGGGCTGAGCCAGCCGGGACGTTCCTCTTCGCCGACTGCGGCGACCACCAGCAGATCGCGGGCGCGGGTGGCCGCGACGTAAGCGACGCGCAGCGCCTCTTCCTCCCCGGCGCGTGCCTCGGAATCCGCGGCATCCAACAACTCCCACGGCGCGCACCACAACAGGCGTTGGGCGCAGAGGCGCTGGGCCGGAAGACAGGTGCGATCGGCGCCCTGAGGTCCAGTGAGTTTGGCGGTGAGATCGGCCAGAATCACCACGGGAAACTCCAGGCCCTTGGCCTTGTGCACGGTCATCAACTGCACGCCGCCGCCCTCCTGTTCGAGTACGGGCGCTTCGCTGGTGTCGCTGCCATCGTACTCGCTTTCCAGATATTCGACGAAGGCGCGGAAGGAGGTGGCCGCGCCGGAGATTTCGAAGCTGCGGGCCAGGTCGGTGAGGCGATAGACGTTGGCGAGCACGCGTTCGCCGCCCTTGCGGAAGGCGAAGCCGGGGTGGGCGCGGGTGGCTTCCAGCAGGGCGTGAATGGTGGCGGCAATGGGGCGGTAATTTCGTGTGCGGTGGAGTTCGCGCAGCAGGGCGAGGCCTTCGCCGATGGGCGCGAATTCGGGTGTCAGAGGGGCGGGCAGTTCCATCATGGGATGGAAGCGGCCATGCGCGTTTTTGAAGGCGAGCAGCGTGTCGTCGGAGACGGCGTAGAGGCTGCCCCGCAGGACGGCGAAGACGCTGAGTTCGTCATCGGGCCACTCAATGGCGCGCAGCGCGGTGCGCAGGGTACCAACCTCTTCGCGCCGGTGGAAGGATTTGGAGCCGACCAGCAGGTGCGCGATGCCGCGGGCTTCGAGCGAGCGCACGTATTCCTGAGTGAGATCAGTGTCGTAGTTGGTGAAGCGGCGGAAGAGAATGCAGACGTGCTCGGGGCGCACCGGCACCCATTGCGCGGTGTCGCGGTCGCGGACCTTCCAACCACTGGAGTTGCAGAGCCACTCGATAAAGGCGGCCACGGCATTGGGGGAGCAGGCTTCGATGCGGGCGTTGGAAAGATTGCGCGTGCCGTAGGGCTGGGGCATGGGGAGCGCGACGATGCCGGGCTGCGAGGCGGGAGCTTCGATGCCGCCTTCGAGCGGCAGGTAATTTTCGATGGTGGTTTCGAAGGCCGCATTGACGAAGCTTTGAATGGTCACGGTGGAGCGGGTGGAGCTGCGCAATTCGCGAGTGCCGACGGTATCGCCCTGCAAGCCGCGGCAGATGCGGTGGAAGAGTTTGGCATCGGCGCGGCGGAAGCGATAGATGGACTGTTTGGGGTCGCCCACGACGAAGAGTTTGCCGGGCGCGGGCCGCACCCTTTCCCAATCGGTCGAGGCGGAATCCGAGGCGGCGAGGAGGAGCAGAATCTCGGCTTGCAGGGGGTCGGTATCCTGAAACTCGTCGACGAAGATGCGGTGGTAGAGGCGCTGGAGGTCGGCGCGGGCGGCGTCGTGGCGTAAGAGATCGCGGGCGTAAAGCAGGAGATCCATGAAATCCAACTGGCCGGCGCGCTGTTTTTCGCGCTGGTAGAGTTCGACCACTTCCCAGAGTTCGTCGCGGAGGTGGGCGGCGAGGTCGGCGTCGGCCTGGCGGCGGAAGGCTTCGATGGAAAGCTTCAGTTCTTCCCAGGCGGCGGCGAGGGCGTCCTTGCCCTTGACCCAGCGCATTTCGTTGGGGAGGCGGAGGAGTTCGCTTTCGATGCGGTCGGAATCGTCGAGGCCGGCTTCGCGGGCGCGCTGGGCGCGGAGGACGAATTCGCGGAGGGGGCGAAAGTCCTCATAGGCGCGGCCACTGCGCGAGGGGATGGCGAGGACGTTTTCGGAGTTGGCGATGAGGGCGTCGAGTTGGGCATCGCGCGGGAAGGGGCGTTTAGTCCAGGGGGCGTCGAAATCGCGCCACTCGGCGAGATTCCACGCGGCCTTGCGCAATTCGTCGAGAGGCTCGCGCTCGTCGCGGCCGGCGCGCCACGCGAGGCGGGCGAGGGCGCGGGCGAGGGCGGGCGAAGGGGCGGAGAGGCGGCGTTCGATCCAGCGGCGAAAGACGCCGGCGAAGACGCGCAGGGCGTCGGGCTGGGCGAGTTCCTGGAAGACCGGGTCGATGCGCGCTTCCACGGGACGGCGGCGGAGGAGTTGGGCGCAGAAGGCATGGATGGTGCCAATGAAGGCTCGGTCGAGGCTGCGCGCCGCGAGGGCCAGGCGCTCGCGCACGGCGGCATCGGTTTCGTGGCTGCCGCACAGTTCCAACTGATGGCGCACGCGGAGCTTCATGTTGCCGGCGGCGGCGTGGGTGAAGGTCACGGCGACGATGGTTTCCACTGGAGTGCCGGCGGCGATCACCTCGACGATGCGGTTGACGAGGGCGGTGGTTTTGCCGGTGCCGGCGGAGGCTTCCACTACCCAACTGCGATCGAGATCGGTGAAGGGGGTGGGGGAGCTCATGGCATTTTCCGCAGGTCCTTCAGACGGGCAAGTTCGGCCTGCGATTTCTCGGCGACACGCTCCTCTTCATACGGACCGCAGATGGGCAGGTACTCGCAGCCCCGGCAGCCATCCTTGCGGGGGGCTGCGGGCAGCGTGCCGTCGATCAGGGCCTGGTCGATGATCTCCAGGACATGTTGGGCTCTGCGCCGCGTCCAATCGTGCAGCGGCACGTCGATCGGCTTATAGTTCTGCGCGATGGTGGAGTAGTAGAGACGGCCAAGGGCCACGGGCTCGCCCAGCATGTGCTCGGCGGCGAGGGCATAGAGAGTGGGCTGGAGGACTTCGCCACCGCCCACGACCTCCGGCTCGGGCTGGGGAACGCGGCCGGTCTTGTGATCGACCACGCGCAGGGTGCCGCCGGCGTGTTGTTCCACGAGATCGATGGAGCCTTGCAGGAGATAGCCGCCCGGCAGGGTGACGGGCTCTTTGCGGCTATGGGGATCGCGGCCCGCGGGGTCGTGGAGTCCGAAACTCAGTTCCTGGTAGCGCGGCGTCCACTCGGCATCGGAGAGGGCTTTCTGCTGCAACCAGCCGCGCAAGTCGGCGCGAATGGATTGCACTTCGGCGCGCCAGATCTGCGGGATGGCGGGGGCAAGCTCGGCTTCCGCGTCGGCGGCTTCGGTATGCAGAATGCCGTCGAGAAGATGGAGCGCGGCAGCGAGCGTCTGGCCATTGACCGGCAGCAAATCGGCGGAAGAAAGCGCGCGCAGCAATTCGAACTGCACGGTGTGATAGAGGCTGCCGCGATCGGCCGGGGACATGCGCTGAATGCCGGCGGGGCGGGCCGCGGGACGGAGTCCGAAAATGCCGCGCAGGGCGAAGCGGTAGGGACAGCGGGCGTACTGCTGGAGCACGGAGGGCGACCAGGGGCGGGTGGTGAGGCGGAAGGCGTGGAGCGCGGTTCTGCCGATTTCTTCGACGAAGAGTCCGTCGGCGGGCTTCCAGGGCCGGTGCCAGCGCTGCCAGCGGGCGCGCAGGGAGTAGACGGCGCGGCCCGGCAATTGTTTGAGATATTGGCCAGCGCCTTTGGTGAGGGGAGCGAGGGTGGCGAGATCGAACTCGGCGTCGTCAATGGCGTCCTCGGGGTTAGGCGGGGCGGGCCAGCCGATGCGGGTGCGGGTGGCGGAGCGGGCGCGGGTTTCAAAATCGTGCACGCCGATCTCGTCGCCACCGGCGGCGCGATGGGCGGCGAACGCGTAGAACGAGGGCACGCGCGTGCGTCCGGTCAAGAGGTCTAGGCGCGAGAAGGTAAGAGTGAGCTGCTCTGTGGCGCAGGCCGCGGCGATCCGCAGCAGCTCGGCGTCATCGGCACGCAGTTCCACTCCGAGGGCGGCGCGCTGCGCTTCGAGGAGGAGCGGATCTTCGGCGGGCGGCCTAGGGAAGAGGCCCTCATTGACGCCGGGCACGAAGACGAGGCGGAAGGCCATGCCGCGCGCCTCTTCGATTCCGCCGACCCAGACTTTGCCGTAGCGCGAGTCCTTGGGCGGCGCCGCCAGCGAGGTGAGGCGGGGGCCAATGACGAGCAGCACCTGCGCGAGATCCACGGGGCCGATGGCGGACATGGGTTCGAGTTCATCGAGCAGGGCGATGATGCGTTCGGGGTCGCGCAGGGTGTTTTCGGCAAGGCTGGTCAGTGCCTCGGTCCATTCGCCCCAGGTGGCCTGGGCGGGAAGGTCGGCGAGCTGTTCGACGATGGGGATGGCGAACTCGCGCAGGCGGTCGAGGGACGTGATGAGGCGATCGAGGCGGGCGCGTTCGTCCTCGTCTTCGGCGGCGGCATAGCGGCGCTGCCATTCGGCGCGCAGGCCGTCGAGGCGTGCCTGCCAGCGGCCGGCTCCGCCGATTACTGCGGCGTCCACCAGCAGGCGTTCCCAGGCAGCGGGGGTGATGGGCTCCTCTTCCTGGCGCATTTGCCCGAGGGAGAGGTACTCGGCGAAACGCGAGGCGGAGAGGCGTTCCTGCGCGCAGTGCAGCAGCGCCAGGAAACTGCGGCCGGCGACGTCGGGGCGCTGCGCGCCGTGGGTGCAGTGCACAGGAATGCCGGCGCGGCGCAGGCCTTCCATCACCAGCGGCTGATAGCGTTCGGGAGAACGCAGGAGGATGGCGATGTCGTCGAAGGGCAGGCCGTGTTCCACCGCCTCGCCGATGCGGCGGGCGATCTCGACGCATTCGAGCGCCTCGCCGGAAGTGGAGAAGATGGCGACTGTATTGTCGGCGGCGCGCAGCGGGACGGGGTCGCCGGAGAAGAGATAGCGCTGCAGGGACTCGAGCGAATTGCGAATGGGGGAGTCGCCGGCGGCGCGGCGCAGGTCGAGGTGGGCGCGGGCGGAGTTGAGGACGGCGGCGAAGAGCGCTCGCTCGCTGCGGGTGCGGGGTTCGGCGTCGATAGCGACGACGGCGCGGCGGCCGGCGTGTTGCGCGAGGGCGAGTTGGGCGAGTTCGACGCGGGTGGCGTGGTCGGCGAAGCGGCGTTCCGTAAGCTCATCGCGATAGGCGGCGAGGAGGAGGGCGAGGTCGGGGCCGGATTGTCCGCAGTCGCGGAGGTGGGGGAGGGAGACGGCGTTGAGGCGCAATTCTTCGAGGGTGGAAGCGAGCGCGCGCGGGAAGCCGGGGAAGTTGGCGACGGGTCCAAGATAGGTGAGTTGGCCGGCGGCGAGCACCCGTTGGGTGACGCGGGCGGCGAGGGCTTCGCGCACGATGCGTCCGACGGGGGTGAGGGCCCGGCGATTGAGTTCGGGTGCGCACAGTTCGAGGACGAGTTCGCGGAAGGCGCGGCGGTGCACGCCGATGATGGCGGTTTCACAGGCGTCGAAGGCAACTTCGCCGGCGGCTTCACGGACGGCGCCGAGAATGAGGACGGGGCCCCAGAGGACCCATTCCGCGACAAACTCCGCGGCGCGCGCGCGCAACTCGGAAGAGCGGTCCATTGGCGGGAATTTCAGGCTAGCACGGGTTGGGGCGTGGGGGGCGTGTGCAGGAGCGCGGCGAGGGGGACGCAGGGGAAGAGGCGATCGTCGGGGAGATTTCCCAGCGGTCAGGAAAGATTGCTGTGCCACCGGTGTTTCCGGCAGACGCGATAGGGGCGGCTTTCAGGGCGAACAGACGACAAAAAACGATCGTGTGTTCCACCGGACTACCAGGCGCGCGTTTGTGCCGCGCCTTTGATATAGTCTGCACGATGCTGTCGCGTTTCATTTTTCTGCTGCCTCTCTGCGCTTGCGCCCTTTTTGCTCAAGGCGCTCCGCCCGCCCTGCCCGATACGGTGATTGCCGACCGCAATGTGAGCTACTCGCAAGTGGGCGGACGCCAGACCATGGACATTGTCCGCCCGCGCGCGGCATCGGCCGCTGCGCTGCCGGCGGTGCTGCTGGTGCACGGCGGCGGATTTCTGGATGGCGCCAAAGAGGAAATGCTGCCGTTGGCGGTGAAGCTCGCCGCGCATGGGTATGTGGCCGCGACCGCGAATTACCGGCTGACGCCGCGCAACCAATTTCCCGCGCCGCTGGAAGATTTGAAAGCGGCGGTACGTTTCCTGCGCGCCAATGCCGCGAAATACAATCTCGATGCCGCGCACATCGGCGCCTATGGCACGAGCGCCGGAGCGGCCCTGGTGCTGCTGCTGGGGTACACGGCCGGGGTGCCCGAGTTCGAAGGCTCGGGGCCGAGTGGCGAGCAATCGAGCGCCGTGCAGGCGGTGGTGGAGCTGTCCGGGCTGACGGACTTTTCGCAGTTGGACGGGTCATTCGCGGATGCTGCCGAGGTGCTGCCGCTGCTGGGCGGCGACCTGACGCACGAGCGCGCACTCTACGCGCGCGCCAGCGCCGTGAAGTGGATCACGCCGAACGCGCCGCCCACGCTGGCCGTCCACGGTACGGCCGATGCCCACGTACCGCACAAGCAAGCGGTTTGGCTGGTCGAGCGGCTGATCGCGGCGGGCGTGCCCGCGGAACTCGATACGGTGTCTGGCGCCGATCATCCATTCCAGGGGGCGGATTTGCAGCGCGCGGAAGATCGCGGCATCGCGTGGTTCGATCGCTACCTCAAGCGCGCGGCCTCGCTGCGCACGCTGCTGATTTCCGACCACGGGCCGAATGGCGAGATTGCTGAAATCGAGTGGCCCAGCGGCAAGGTGCTCTGGAAGGCGCCCAACGATCACGGGCACGATGTGCAGTCGCTGCCCAACGGACACGTGTTGTTCACCATCAATCCGCAGAAGAAGGTGGTGGAGCTGGATGGCGAACACAAAGAAGTCTGGACGTATTCGGAAGGGCTGGAGCACCCGATTGCGGCGCAGCGCCTGCCCAACGGCAACACGCTGATCGGCGATGCGCGTCTCGGCAAAGTGATCGAGGTGACGCCGGACAAGCGGGTGGTGTGGAAGTACGAGAACCCGGACCTCGCGAATATGCGCTCGCGCAATGCCTGGCGCACGGCGGAGGGAACGACACTGATTGCGGTGGAGGCATCGGCCAAGCTGATCGAGGTGGATCAGGCGGGCAAGATCGTATGGCAGTGGCAGGGAAGCAATCCGGCGGTGCGCAAGCTCTATATGGGGCGGCGGTTGCCAAACGGGAACACGGTGATCTCGCTTTCGGATCCCGGCGAGATAGTGGAAGTGGACCGCTCCGGCAAGATCGTGCGCAGCATCGGCGGCACGGACCCGGCGATTCGCATGGGCTGGGCTTCGGGATTCACGCTATTACCCGAAGGGGGCATGCTGATCAACGACTATACGGGCCGGCGCATTATTGAGGTGGACGGGAAGGGCAAAGTGGTCCAGCAGTGGCGTACCGGGTCGCGGACTATTGCGAGCATCGATCTGGTGCGGTAGCGCGCGAGGCGGCAAGGCAATGGCCGCCCATGAACGCGGATAAGATAAGAATTCGCTCGTCTTCATCGGCAGAGTCATGGGAATGAGTTTCGGGCTTGGTATTCCGTGGCAAGTTGCTCTCCAGCAGAGCTTGCCCCGTTTTCCCAGCCACTATGTGTCGACTTCTGCCCCGTCTCGAACCAATTCTCCAGCGACTGCGGCGACGTACTGATGTGCGGCAGGCTCCTTTCGTTAGGGCGCAACCGCGCGTCATGGCGGTGTCAGGCATCCCTCGTGCTCCGCTCCGCCTGAAGGCGGCCGCCGGCAGGAATGCCGGCCCCACAAAGCAAAGTCGGCAGACGGGTGCGGGCAGATTTTATTTCAATTAAGGTGGAGGGTACCCGAAATTCATGGTGTTCTACGCTCTCACCATTTCCCTGTCTGCCTTCCTTCTCTTCGAAGTGCAGCCGGTGATCGCCAAAATGATCCTGCCCTGGTTTGGAGGCTCATCCTCGGTCTGGAGCACGTGCATGCTCTTCTTCCAGATTGTCCTGCTGCTGGGCTATGCCTACGCCCACTACCTGCATAAGCTGGCGCCGCGTAGGCAGGCGATGGTGCACATCGGGCTGCTGCTGGTCTCCCTGGTTACCTTGCCGATTCTTCCCAGCGCAGCGTGGAAGTACGCGCAGGGCGGGCACCCTTCGCTGACGATTCTGGCGCTGCTCTCAGTGACGGTGGGACTGCCGTATTTTCTGCTCTCCTCCACCAGTCCGCTGCTGCAATCGTGGTACGCGCGGACGCATCGTGAAGGGTTACCGTATCGTCTGTTCGCGCTCTCTAATTTCGCTTCGATGCTGGCGCTGTTGAGTTATCCGTTCCTGATCGAGCCGAACCTGCCAA
>JBDTMZ010000021.1:0-19651 GCA_039934035.1 Candidatus Solibacter sp.
TAATTTCCGAATTGGAGAACACTCAAGTCTCCGACCTGATGCTCTTGCTGGCAGGCGTCCGTGTGCCCGGCGGATGCGTAGGAGAAGTTTGTGCCTGATCGAGCATTCTCTTTCGTAAGAGTGAACCAGCGTCAGTTGAAGCCGCGCACGCTCGGCCTTACCGAAATCCGAGGCCCATATTACACCCCAATGGGTAAGCGATATCTTCAGGATGTCCTCGAAACCATGGGTGAATACGTCGATTCCCTTAAGTTCGCGGGGGGCTCATTCACACTGATGCCACGGCCGGCGCTGATCGAATTGTTGGATCTGTGTCACGAACACGACGTGCTCGTATCGACAGGTGGCTTTCTGGAGTACGTTCTCACGCAGGGGCCCGAAGCGGTGGATCACTACATCCGGGAATGTCGGGAGGTGGGCTTCGACATCATCGAAATCTCGTGCGGGTTCATCACGGTTCCCCCGGATGACTGGTTGCGGCTCATCGAGAAGGTGCAGAAGGCCGGCCTGAAGGCGAAGCCCGAAGTAGGAATTCAGTTTGGTGCGGGCGGCGCAACGAAGGCCGAGGAACTGGAAGCTGAAGGCACGCGCGACCCGCAGTGGTGCATCAAACTCGCCCAGCGGTTTCTCAACGCAGGCGCCTACCTCATCATGATCGAGTCCGAAGGGATCACGGAAAGCGTCCGCACGTGGCGCACGGATGTTCCCGCGCAGATTGCGGATTCCTTGGGACTTGAAAAGGTGATGTTTGAAGCAGCCGACCCTGAAGTGTTCTCTTGGTATATCCGGAACTACGGACCTGAGGTCAATTTGTTTGTCGACCACAGCCAAATTGTGCAGATCGAGTGCCTGCGCTCGGGAATCTGGGGGACAGCCGCCACTTGGGGCCGGGTGCTGACCTATAAGGGCGAGGACAACAAACCTCAATGACCGGCACCCAACACATGCAACCAAGACTCGACTTTGCGAAGGTGGCGCCCGGTGCGCGGGACGCCATGTACGCGGTGGAGCGATATGTCCGGGAATGCGGGCTCGAACCTCTGCTGCTGGAACTCGTGAAGTTGCGAGCCTCACAGATCAACGGATGCGCATACTGCGTCGACATGCATACGAAAGATGCTCGCGCTCACGGCGAGACTGAGCAGCGGCTCTACGCCGTCGTGGTCTGGAGAGAAGCGCCTTTCTTCACGGAGCGGGAACGCGCGGCGCTGGCTTGGACGGAGGCGGTCACGTTGGTGAGCCAGGAGCGGGTACCGGACGATGTGTTTGAAACCGTACGCAAGCAGTTCAACGACAAGGAAGTGGTGGATCTGACGATGGCGGTAATCGCCATCAACGGATGGAACCGCCTCGCTATCGGTTTTCGTACGGTAGCAGGAAGCTATCAGCGGGCTGCGCCAGAGGGAGCAGCCAAGAAGGTGTGAAATGCTGGCTTTGAAACGCGCTTATGACAAGGCATCGCCGGCGGACGGGCTCCGGTTTCTAGTGGAGCGCCTCTGGCCGCGCGGTATTAAGAAGGCCGATCTGCGGATCGATGCCTGGCTCAAGGATGCCGCGCCGAGCACCTCGCTTCGCCGCTGGTTTGCGCACGACCCTAAGAAATGGGCGGAATTTCAACGCCGCTATTTCGCGGAGTTGGACGAGCGGCCTGAATCGTATGAACCAATTCGGAGCGTCGCACGCCATGGCCACGTCACGCTCGTTTACAGTGCGCACGACACGGAACACAACAATGCCGTCGCATTAAAGGACTACGTACAGGCCCGGATGGGCCGGAAAAAGAGGACTTCTCATGCCTGAGTCAGAACCATCTCGCGGCGCCGCACGCGCGTCGATACCGACCGAAGGACCATTTCTCACCTTTGACCTCGCCGAACAGATCGCCCAGCTTCGCCAGGAGCCATACTGGCAAAGCGGCCGGAATTCCAAAACGATCGTGAAGTACGAGGACCTCCGCGTCGTGTTGACGGCGATCCAGGCAAAGACCACGATTCACGAGCACCACTCCGCCGGCCGCATCTCGGTGCAGACCGTGCAAGGCCACCTACACATGCATGCGGATGGAAAAGATTTCGACCTCCCAGCCGGGCACGTCCTGGTGCTGGATCGCGCGATGCCTCACGATGTCGTAGCCATCGAGGACAGCGCATTCCTGCTGACCATAGCTTGGCCGGAGGGAGCGGAGCACTAACCGTACATGTGGCCGCTAGGTGTCTATTTCGCGCTGGTCTTGCTGCTGGTCGCCGGCATGCTGGGAGTTTCATACCTGCTTGGGCAGCGGCATCACCAGCGCGCAACGGGCGCACCCTACGAGGGCGGGATCCTGTCGCAGGGCTCAGCGCGCGTACGGCTTTCGGCGAAATTCTACGTGGTGGCGATGTTGTTTGTCATCTTTGACCTGGAAGCAGTGTTTCTCTTCACATGGGCGGTGGCGGCACGGTCTTTGGGCTGGCCAGCGTTCTGGGAAGCGGTGGTCTTCACAGGCATCCTGATGGCCGCCCTAGCGTATCTCTGGCGTGTAGGCGCGCTGGATTGGAGCAACGTCTCGAAACACACGGAGTAAAACATGCGGTGGTCCATTACTAAACCAGCCACAAGCCCGGAAGAGTTGGCCAAACCAGAGAGCACGTTCGATGATGCGGTCCGCCGTAACATAGTGCTTTCGCGCGTACAGGATCTCGTAGCCTGGGGTCGCAAGAATTCTATTTGGCCCTTCAACTTCGGCCTTTCCTGCTGCTATGTCGAAATGGCCACCAGCCTCACAAGCAAGTATGACGTAGCGCGCTTCGGGGCTGAAGTCATTCGCGGCACACCGCGTGAAGCGGATCTTATGGTGATCGCCGGTACGGTGTTCATCAAGATGGCGCCCGTCATCCAACGACTCTATGAACAGATGATGGAGCCCCGTTGGGTAATCTCCATGGGCTCCTGCGCGAATTCCGGCGGCATGTATGACATCTATAGCGTGGTGCAGGGCGTGGATAAGTTCCTGCCCGTGGACGTATACGTGCCAGGTTGTCCGCCGCGGCCGGATGCGTTTCTGGAAGGCTTGATGCTGTTGCAGTCGGCTGTCGGGACTGAGCGCCGGCCACTGAGTTGGGTGGTTGGGCCCCAGGGGGTCGAGCGGCAGCCGATGCCGTCCATGCGAGATATCAAGCGATCTGTCCGGCAGCAGACCACAGATCTGCGCACGCAGGATCGCGTGTGAGTATTACGGCAACCACCGATCCGGCCGACGCACTGCAGGCGCAATATGGCCTCGACTTGACGCCGCAGCGTACCTGCGACGGCATACCGACATTCTGGTTGCCGCGCGAGCGTATACGCGAAGCTCTGGGATACCTGAAGGGCCGGATCGACCGGCCGTACGAGATGTTGTACGATCTGACCGCCATCGATGATCGCGTGCGGATGAACCCGCAAGGCTTCCCGGGCGCCGGGTTTACGGTGGTCTATCACCTGTTCTCCTTCGAGAGAAATGAGTACATCCGGATCAAAACCGCTCTTCCTAGTAACGCATTGTCGCTCGATAGCATCACGAGCCTCTGGCCGGCGGCGAACTGGTACGAGCGCGAAGTATGGGACATGTTCGGAATTACATTTTCCGGGCACCCCCACCTCGAACGCATCCTGATGCCGAGAAGTTGGGTGGGGCATCCTCTGCGAAAAGATCATCCGGCGCGTGCCACTGAGATGGGTCCTTTTCACCTTTCCGAAGAGAAGGAGGCAGCCGAGCAGGAGTCATTGCGCTTCCGGCCGGAGGAGTGGGGCATGAAGCGCGCCCGCGACGGCACCGATTTCATCTTCCTCAACCTCGGGCCGCAGCACCCGGGTACGCATGGCGTTTTGCGGATCGTGGTTCAACTGGACGGCGAGGAAATCGTGGATGCCGTGCCGGAGATCGGATTCCACCACCGCGGCGCCGAGAAGATGGGGGAGCGCCAGTCCTGGCACACCTATATTCCTTACACCGACCGCGTGGATTACCTGGGCGGTGTGATGAATAATCTGGCCTACCTGACTGCCGTAGAGAAGTTGGCCGGAATCACAGTTCCGCCGCGCGCCCAGGTGATCCGTGTGATGCTGTGCGAACTCTTTCGGATCATCAGCCACCTGGTTTGGTATGGCACGTTCGCACAAGACTTAGGTCAGCTTTCTCCGGTGTTCTACACCTTTAACGACCGGGAGCGCGCCTTCGGCATCATCGAAGCGATTTGCGGGGCGCGCATGCATCCCAACTGGTTTCGTATCGGCGGTGTGGCGGCGGACCTGCCGGAAGGCTGGGACGGTATGTTCCGCGATTTCATTCGCTACCTTCCCCCGCGCCTGGCGGAATACGACCGTGAGGTCTTGAAAAATCGCATCTTTCAGGCACGCACGAAAGGTATTGGCAGCTTTACCAGGAAGGAGGCTATCGAGTGGGGCGCCACCGGCCCCAATCTCCGCGCCTGTGGGTTCGACTGGGATTTTCGCAAACGCCAGCCGTATTCAGGCTATGAGCAGTTCGAATTCGACATACCCACGGGCAGCCACGGCGATTGCTATGACCGCGCGCTGGTCCGCGTGGAGGAGATGCGGCAGAGCCTGCGCATTATCGAGCAGTGTGTGAACCACATGCCGGAAGGGCCGTACAAGTCGGACCATCCGCTGGCCAGCCCTCCGATTAAAGCTCGCACAATGCATGATATCGAAACGCTCATTACCCATTTCTTAAGCGTGGGCTGGGGTCCGGTGATTCCGCCCGGCGAGGCGTTGGGCGCGATCGAAGCGACCAAGGGAAATAACGGCTATTACCTGGTGAGCGATGGCAGCACCGTTTCGTACCGCACGCGAATCCGAACTCCGTCGTTCGCCCACATGCAGATGCTGCCGCAGCTTTGCCGCGGGCGGATGATTCCCGACCTATTGGCGATTCTTGGAGCCATGGATTTCGTCTTGGCGGATATAGATAGATGAGGAACGAGTCCGATGTTGACGCTTGAAGAGCGAACCGAGATCGAAGCCGAGTTCCCGAACTACCCTAACCGGAAGGCCGTCTGTATCGATGCAATGAAGGTCGTGCAGAAACACCGTGGCTGGGTTCCCGATGAGGCTCTCGAAGACATCGGGGAATTGCTCGGCATGTCGAGCACGGATCTCGATGGCATCGCCACATTCTACAACTTGATTTTCCGTCGTCCCGTGGGCCGGCACGTCATCTACTTTTGCGACAGCGTGAGCTGCTGGATTATGGGATCGGACCAACAGTGCCGCCATCTTACCAAGCGGGTTCAGGTCGAGCCGGGAGAGACCGACGCGGACGGACGATTCACGCTGGTCCCGATTGTGTGCCTGGGCGCCTGCGACCATGCACCGGTCATGATGATCGATGACGACCTCCACCTCGACCTGACACCCGAAAAGATCGACCGGATACTGGAGCGGTACAAATAAATGCTCGCAGAGAAGCCACTCACCGGGAATATGCGGGCCGATCGAGAAGCACTGGACCGCGACGCCTACGAGCGTGCCGGCGGCTATCGCGCGTTACGCAAAGCGTTGCAGGGCATGACACCTGAGGCGGTAACGGAAGTGGTGAAAGATGCCAACCTGCGCGGTCGCGGAGGCGCAGGTTTTCCTGCCGGGCTGAAGTGGACCTTCGTCCCAAAGAACTCGCCACACCCCAGATACCTGGTTGCCAACGCCGACGAGATGGAGCCGGGCACATTCAAAGATCGGGTGCTATTGGAAGGCGATCCGCACCAGTTAATCGAAGGCATGCTTCTCGCGGCATATGCCACCGGAACGGACGTAGCCTATATCTTTCTGCGCGGCGAATACAAGCTAGCGGCGAGGCGGATTGAAAAAGCAATACGAGAAGCATATGCGGCAGGATATCTGGGGAAGAACATACTCGGTTCCGGATACAGTGTCGAACTGCACTTGCACATCAGCGCCGGACGCTACATGTGCGGTGAAGAAACCGCGATGTTGAATGCCCTGGAAGGCAAGCGCGCCAACCCGCGCGCCAAGCCTCCGTTTCCACCGGTCTCGGGACTCTTCGGGAAACCGACAACCGTGAACAACGTGGAGACGCTGTCCAACGTGCCACACATCATCAACAACGGTGCGTCGTGGTTTAGAGGTCTGAGCCGCAGCAAAGACGGCGGCACGAAGCTCTACGGCGCGAGCGGCAAAGTGAAGCGCCCGGGCATCTGGGAACTGCCCATGGGAACCACCATCCGCGAGTTGTTGGAGGAGCACGCGGGGGGAATGCGCGATGGTGTCCGTTTTCGAGGTGTGCTCCCCGGCGGAGCGTCCACGGATTTTCTGGTGGAAGAACATCTGGACGTTCCCATGGACTTCACAGAAGTGCAAAAGGCTGGCAGCCGCATGGGCACCGGCACCATGATCGTGCTGGACGACAAGACGTGTCCGGTTGGCATGGTATGGAACCTGGAACACTTTTTTGCGCAGGAATCCTGCGGGTGGTGTACGCCGTGCTGGAGCGGGCTGGGATGGGTGGAGCGCATCTTGAAGGCGATGGAAGAAGGTCGCGGCCAACCTGGAGACTTGGACAAATTGATATTTCAAACTAAGTTTTGGGCGCCCGGCCACACTTTTTGCGCGCTCGCGCCGGGTGCCGCTGAGCCTCTGCAGAGCGCATTGAAATACTTCCGTGGCGATTTCGAGCGGCACATCAGCGAGAAGCGCTGCCCCTGGAGATGACATGGCGACCGTGTACGTGGACAACAAACCGTACGAGATGAACCCAAAGCAGAATCTGCTGAACGGCTGCCTGTCATTGGGCATGAACCTTCCCTATTTCTGCTGGCACCCCGCTCTGGGTTCGGTGGGCGCCTGCCGCCAGTGCGCCGTAAAGCAGTTCAAGGACGAGGCGGATCAGCAAGGCAAAATCGTGATGGCCTGCATGACGCCCGCGGTGGAAGGCACGCGCATCTCGATTCAAGACCCGGAGGCGGCCGAGTTTCGCAAGGCGATCGTCGAAGGGCTGATGTTAAATCATCCTCACGATTGTCCGGTGTGCGATGAAGGCGGCGAATGCCACCTGCAGGACATGACGGTGATGACGGGCCACGATTATCGCCGCTACACTTTCGAGAAACGCACCTTCAGGAATCAATACCTGGGGCCTTTCGTAAATCACGAAATGAACCGTTGCATTCAGTGTTACCGATGTGTTCGCTTTTACCGCGAGTACGCCGGAGGCAACGATCTGAATGCATTTGCACTTCGAAACATCGTCTTCTTCGGCCGCGACCGCGATGGAGTGCTGGAAAACGAATTCGCGGGAAACCTGGTGGAGGTCTGCCCTACCGGAGTCTTCACCGATGCCACGTTAAAGCGCCACTACACGCGCAAGTGGGACCTGCAAATGGCGCCTTCGGTGTGTGTGCATTGTGCTCTCGGATGCAACATCACCGCGGCCGAACGCTACGGAACGTTGCGGCGGCTGGTGAACCGTTACAACGGCGAGGTGAATGGCTACTTTCTTTGCGATCGCGGCCGTTTCGGTTACGAATTCGTCAATAGCGAGCGGCGAATCCGGCAACCGATGCTTCACGGCAAGACCGCTACCGCTGAAGATGCACTTGACTACTTGCAACCTCTCGCGTCAGGCAGCGCGATCGGCATCGGCTCTCCGCGCGCTTCGCTGGAAAGCAACTTTGCTCTGCGATCGCTCGTGGGCGAGGGCCGGTTCTATGCCGGTATTCCAGCCGCGGAATCCCGGCTGCTGGGGCTAATGTTAGATATCTTACGCGGCGGCGCCGCGCACACACCCTCGCTGCGCGAAGTAGAATCCGCCGATGCCGTGTTCATCCTGGGCGAAGACGTCACCAACGTTGCTCCCCGAATGGCGCTGAGCCTGCGCCAGTCGGTGCGCCAGCAGCCCATGCAACTTGCCGAACAGCTTCACATTCCCGTTTGGATGGACCAGGCCGTGCGCGAGGCCGCACAGGATGAAACCGGGCCGCTTTTCATCGCCGGCACCGTCGCAACTCGCTTGGATGATATCGCCACGCGAACGTTTCGGGCCGCGCCGGACGACCTGGCGAGACTTGGCTTCGCTGTGGCGAATGCTTTGGATTCGCGCTCGCCCGCGCCCTTGAATCCTTCCCAAGAGATGCTAATGCTGGCGGCAGAAATCGCTCAGGCTCTGAAGAACGCGAAGCGCCCGCTCATCGTCTCAGGCCCGAGTAACCGCAGCGCGGCGGTGATCCAGGCGGCGGCGAACATAGCATGGGCGCTGCCGGGGTGTTGGCTCGCCTTCACCGCGCCCGAATGCAACAGTTTCGGGCTTGCGATGATGGATGCGCCCGCGCTCGAAGAGACACTGCAGGCCGCGGCTGACACCGTCATCATTCTCGAAAACGATCTCTACCGCCGGCTCCCGGCCCCGCTGGTAGACCAGTTCCTGGAGCGCTTTCAGCACGTGGTTGTTCTCGATCATCTGGAGAATGCGACAACGGCGAAGGCCACCCTCGTCCTTCCAGCGGCCACCTTCGCCGAAGGAGACGGCTCACTGGTCAGCAGCGAGGGCCGCGTACAGCGTTTCTTCCGGGACTTCGTGCCTTCCGCTCCCATTCAGGAAGGCTGGCGCTGGCTGGGACCCTGGCAGACGCTGGATGAGGTTACCGCGGCGCTGGCTGTCTCCCTGCCGCAGCTGGCCGCAGTCACTCGCGCCGCGCCTGCCGCCGATTTCCGCATGGCAGGCGCTAAAATCCCGAGGGAACCGCATCGCTACAGCGGCCGCACTTCCATGCTGGCCAATATCAGCGTCCATGAACCGAAGCCGCCCGACGACCCCGATTCGGCACTCTCGTTTTCCATGGAAGGAAATCCGGAGCAGCCGCCTTCTGCTTTGCTTCCCTTCTTCTGGTCTCCCGGTTGGAATTCCATCCAGGCGATAAACAAGTTTCAAGAAGAGATTGGCGGTCCGCTACGGAGCGGCGACCCAGGGGTGCGGATCCTCGAGCCGAACACTAGCGGTTCAGTTTTCTTTGACCAGTCGCCGCCTGCCTTCGAGCCACGGAAAGACGAATGGCTGGTGCTTCCGCTCTATCACATTTTTGGCTCCGAGGAACTCAGCCGCTCGGCGCAGGCCGTCGCGGAATTGTCGCCTGAGCCCTATGTCGCACTCAACCCGGAGGAGGCCGCCAGACTCGGCAAGGAAGTTGAGCTGTTCGGCCATCGACTTCCGGTGAGAATCGCGGCGGATTTGCCGCCCGGTCAAGTCGGCGTGCCCGCTGGAGTGCCGCCATTTGCCGGCCTCGATCTTCCAACGTGGAGCAGGATCTCCCGAGTGCCGTGATCAGCCCTCACCCGCTTCTTTCTATCATCGGCATCCTTGCCGTGGCGCTCACACTGGCCGCCGGGTTGATCTGGCTCGAGCGCCGCCTTCTGGCTTTGTGGCAAGACCGGTACGGACCGAATCGCGTAGGTCCCTTTGGTTTGCTGCAGGTGGTGGCGGATATGATCAAGATCTTTTTCAAGGAGGACTGGATTCCGCCGTTTGCCGATAAGGCCGTCTTCGTTCTCGCTCCGGCCGTGATTATAGTGACCGTGCTCATGTCCTTCTCGGTATTGCCGGTCGCACCGGGCATCATCGTTGCCGATTTGAACATCGGCGTGTTGTTCGTGCTGGGGATGTCTTCGCTCGGAGTTTACAGCGTCGTGCTGGCCGGATGGTCTTCCGATAATAAGTACGCGCTGCTCGGCGCCCTCCGGGCCGCCGCCCAAATGTTGAGCTACGAAGTCTTCATGGGGTTGTCGCTGATGGGCGTGGTCTTGCTGTCGGGTTCTTTCAGTTTGGCAGCGATTGTCGAAGCTCAGCGGCATCTCTGGTTCGTCGTGCCGCAGTTTCTCGGCTTCGTTCTGTTCCTCATCGCGGGCGTTGCGGAGACGCGCCGGCTGCCGTTCGACTTGCCCGAAGCGGAAAGTGAATTGGTCGCGGGCTTCCATTCAGAATATTCCGGCATGAAGTTCGGCATGTTTTTTGTGGGCGAGTATTTGGGAGTGATCCTGATTTCATCTCTGATCAGCATCCTCTTTTTCGGTGGCTGGCTGGGCCCCGTTCTACCTCCCATAGCCTGGTTCCTGATTAAGACCCTGTCCTTTATCTGCTTTTTCATACTGCTACGGGCATCCTTGCCACGGCCTCGATTCGATCAGTTGATGTCGTGGGGCTGGAAGGTGATGCTACCGCTGGCATTACTCAACTTATTGGTCACCGGCGGCGTAGCGCTTGCCTGGAGCAAATGACATGTTCAGTATCGTTCGAACCATCTGGTACGTATTCCTCCACATGTTTCGTAAACGCCTGACGGTGCAGTACCCCGAGCAGAAGCCATATTTGGCCCCACGCTATCGCGGCCGTATCATCCTCTCACGCGATCCGGACGGAGGTGAGCGCTGCGTGGCCTGCTATCTCTGCGCGGTGGTTTGCCCCGTGGATTGCATCGCGCTTCAATCCACGGAAGACCCCACGGGCAGACGCTACCCGGAATTCTTTCGCATCAATTTTTCGCGCTGTATCTTCTGCGGCCTCTGTGAGGAGGCCTGCCCCACATATGCGATCCAATTGACTCCCGATTTTGAGATGGGAGAGTATCACCGGCAAAACCTGGTCTACGAAAAGGAAGACTTGCTGATTAGCGGCCCCGGCAAATATCCCGGCTACAACTTCTGGCGCGTGGCCGGCGTGAAAATCGGCGGAAAGGATAAAGGCGAGGCTGAACACGAGGGCCGTCCTGTGGACCTGCACAGCCTGCTGCCATAGTTTATGACACTCGTATTTTATGTTGCGGGCGCCGTGGCAATCGTATCCACCATCCTGATGCTTACCAACCTCAACGCGGTGCATGCGCTGCTGTACTTGATCGTTTCGCTGCTGGCCGTGTCGGTAGCCTTCTACACGCTCGGCGCACCGTTCGTCGCGGCGCTGGAAGTCATCGTCTATGCCGGCGCGATCATGGTGCTGTTCGTCTTTGTGGTCATGCTGCTCAATCTTGGCGGGGAAGCCGCTCGGGAAGAGCGCGCACTACTAGCGCCCTCCATGTGGATCGGGCCTTCCATCCTGGCAGCCATTCTGGCGGCCGAGTTCCTCTATCTACTTGCCAAAAGCGGCGCGTCCAGTGCCGGAAGAACCATGACCGGCCCCGCTGAGGTTGCTACCTCGCTGTTTGGGCCTTACCTGATCGGCGTTGAGTTGGCGTCCATGCTGCTCCTGGGTGGCTTAGTGGGGGCTTACCACCTGGGTTGGCGAAGAGCCCCCGGTGCGGAGGTCAGGTGATGGAACTGGTCCCCATGCGTGATGGGTTCGTGTTGGCCGGTATCTTGTTCGCACTGGGCTTGACCGGCATCCTGGTACGCAGAAATATCATTTTCATGCTGATGTCGATCGAGGTCATGCTGAACGCCGCTGGTCTGGCTTTTATAGCGGCAGGTCAGCGTTGGGGACAACCGGACGGTCAGGTAATGTTCTTGTTTATTCTGACCATGGCCGCGGCGGAAGTATCCGTAGGTTTGGCTCTGGTCCTCGAACTTTATCGTCAGTACAAGACGCTGGATACGGATGTCATTAGCAGGATGAAGGGCTGACATGTTGGAACTCCTTTGCCTGGTCCCGGCCATTCCGTTCGCGGGCGCTCTGGTGCTCGCGGTGCTTGGGCCACGGATGCCGAACAGGGGTGTGGCGGCGGTAGGTGTCGGCACGATCGCTGCATCTGCCATCCTCTCGATCCTGATCGCCGTCTCGTTCCTGGTCGCGCCCCCAGCGGGCGGAACGTACACACAGACCCTCTGGACATGGATTGAGGTCGGTTCATTCCAGCCGCGGATCGCCTTCTACCTGGATGCCCTCTCCCTAGTGATGATGCTGGTAGTAACGTTCGTCAGTTTCCTGATCCACCTTTACTCCGCCGAATTCATGCGTGGAGATGAGGGTTACAGCCGGTTCTTCGCCTACATGAACCTGTTCGTTGCCTGCATGGTGACGCTG
This sequence comes from Candidatus Solibacter sp., assembly GCA_039934035.1. Classification (GTDB taxonomy): domain Bacteria; phylum Acidobacteriota; class Terriglobia; order Bryobacterales; family Bryobacteraceae; genus Solibacter. Next base: position 12,002 of record JBDTMZ010000021.1, read on the forward strand.
CTGCTGGCGGACAATCTCCTGTTGTTGTATCTGGGCTGGGAGGGCGTCGGGCTGTGCAGTTACCTGCTGATCGGCTTCTGGTATCAGGACCCTGTGAACGGGCGCGCCGGACGAAAGGCGTTCATTGTGACCCGCGTAGGAGATACCGCGCTGGCCATCGGCCTGTTCCTGTTGTTCCATAGCTTCGGGACCCTCGGCATTCAGGACCTGATGCGTGCCGCGCAAGGCCAGTGGTCCACGGGGTCCGCATATGCCATCGCGGCGGCTGCGCTGCTGCTCGGCGGGGCGGTTGGTAAATCGGCGCAACTTCCGCTGCAAACCTGGCTGCCGGATGCGATGGCCGGCCCCACCCCTACCAGCGCGCTGATTCACGCCGCCACCATGGTCACGGCTGGCGTTTACCTGATCGCACGAACGCATGTGCTCTTTGAACTGGCGCCACCCGTCCAGTTCGCAGTAGCCGTGATTGGCGCCGCCACCCTCCTGATGGCTGGCTGCAGCGCGCTGGTACAGAACGACATCAAGCGCGTGCTGGCGTATTCCACGGTGAGCCAGATCGGCTACATGTTTTTGGCTCTGGGCGTCGGCGCATGGGGCGCCGCCATTTTCCACTTCATGACGCACGCCTTCTTCAAAGCTCTGCTATTCCTCGGAGCCGGCATCGTCATTGAAGCGCTACATCACGAGCACAACATTTTTCGCATGGGCGGGCTTCGCAAGGAGCTTCCCCTGGCTTTCTGGACTTTCCTCATCGCTGGATGCTCTCTCGCGGGGCTCCCGCTGATCACCGCTGGCTACTACAGCAAGGACCTGATCCTTTCGAGTGCCGCCAGTTCCATCGCTGGCGGCACGGTACTCTGGGCTGCGGGGATCGCCGGCGTCGTATTGACGTCGCTGTATACATTCCGCCTCATCTTCCTCGTCTTCTTCGGGCAGCAGCAAACTCCCGTCAGCCAGCGACCGGGGCTCGCAATGCAGATTCCGATCACGGTGCTGGCGTTCCTGGCGATCGTTGGCGGATTCGATAAGGCGCCCTTCGCAAGCTTCATGGCGACTGCTTTACCCAGCCTGGCTGAAGTTGGTGGACGCGTCACCGAAACCGCGTCAAGCGTTACTGCCGTGCTCGCTTTTCTGTGCGGTCTCTTCGCTGCCTGGTTCGTGTATCAGCGCAAACCAGTGCTAGCTACGGCAATCACCGAGAACCCTGTAGGCCATGTGCTGCACCGCTTCTGGTTCGCGGATTGGGGAATGGATTGGCTCTATGACTGGCTCTTTGTCCGGCCGATAGTTTGGGTGGCGCGCGTGAACAAGGCGGATGCATTCGAGTCCATTTATGCCGGCCTCGCAAACCTCGCCATCCTCTGTTATCGCGGTCTCAGCCTGACGGAAACGGGTAAGCTGCGCTGGTACGCCGCTTGTATTGCCGGCGGTTCTATTGTCTTCGTGGCGATCGTGATGTTCCTATGATTCTGCTCTGGCTCATCTTGATTCCGCTTATCGCCGGCGGCGTGGCGTGGGCCGCCGCCCGCTGGAGCGCTTCAGCCACTCGCTGGATCGCACTGGTCGCCGTCGTTGCCGATTTCGCCCTCACTCTCTCGTTGTGGTTCCGGAATTTCCACGCCGGTTTCAGTGGCTGGTTCGAGCAGGCCGATTGGGCCTGGATTCCGCAGTTCGGCATCCGTCTTCACCTCGCCCTCGACGGCTTGAGCCTCCTCCTGCTGATGCTCACGTTCTTCCTTGGCATCGTCTCCGTGCTGGCTTCGTGGAACGAAATCACGGAGGCTGTTGGTTTCTTCCACCTGAATCTGCTCTGGATACTGGCTGGTATCGCCGGTGTCTTTCTGGCGGTCAATCTCTTTTTGTTCTACTTCGCCTGGGAGTTGATGCTGGTCCCCATGTACTTCCTGATCTCAATCTGGGGGCACGAAAACCGCGTCTACGCCGCAGTGAAATTCTTCCTCTTCACGCAACTCAGCGGGCTGCTGATGCTGATCGCCATCCTGGCGCTCTTCTTCCTGCATTACCGCGCCACCGGTATCTACACATTCGAGTATGCAGCGTTGTTGAACACGGTCATGCCCGCGAGTACGGAAATGTGGATCATGCTCGGCTTCTTCGTTGCGTTTGCCGTAAAACTACCGGTGGTGGTGCTGCACACGTGGCTGCCCGATGCTCACACCGAAGCGCCCACGGCGGGCAGTGTCATCCTGGCAGGCCTGCTGTTAAAGACCGGCGCTTATGGAATGCTGCGCTTCGTGGTGCCGCTTTTCCCCCATGCCGCCCGTGCATTCGCTCCCATTGCGATGGCGCTGGGCGTGGCTGGAATCCTCTACGGCGCAATCCTGGCCTTCGGGCAGAATGATTTGAAGCGCCTGGTCGCATACACCAGTGTCAGCCACCTGGGATTCGTCCTGCTGGGGATTTTTGCCTGGAACGATCTGGCGCTTCAGGGAGCCGTGATGACCATGATTTGCCACGGCATCAGCACGGGCGGGCTATTTATCCTGGCAGGCGCGCTGCAGGATCGCATTCACACCAGGGAAATGGACTGCATGGGTGGCCTCTGGAGTACCGCTCCCCGGCTGAGTGGGGCCGCTCTATTTTTCGCGCTCGCCTCGCTGGGGCTTCCCGGCCTGGGCGATTTTGTGGGTGAATTTCTGGTGCTGCTGGGTACCTACCGGCAGAGCATCCTCCTGGCGGCGCTAGCCACAGTAGGGGTTCTATTCGCTACCTTCTACGCATTGCGACTGGTCCAGCGGGCCTTCCAGGGGCCCAATACTCACAACTGGCGGATTGCAGACCTGGTGCCGCGTGAGGGTCTGGTGGTGGCGCTGATGATCGGCACTTTGCTCTGGTTGGGTCTGTACCCGCGGCCCGTACTGCAGACCTTCCAGCCGGTCATGGCGCGCCTGGAACAACTGGCTTCGAGGAGATGAGGGTGCACGGAAACGATTTCATCGCGTTGCTTCCGTTACTGATCGTCGCCGGCACGTCGATTGTCGTGATGCTGGCGGTGGCTGTGCATCGTCGTCACGCGCGCTCCGCCTCTCTGACTTTCATCGGCTTAGCCGCGGCCTTCGCGTCACTATGGATCGCCGCGCCCGTCGTGCCGCTCCAGGTGACGCCGCTTCTCATCCTCGACCGTTATGCTCTGTTCTACATAGGCTTGATCCTGGCGGCCAGCATGGCATGTGTCCTGCTATCCTACGGCTATTTTGAAAAATGTGAAGGAGATCACGACGAACTCTACATCCTGTTGCTGGTGGCAACGCTCGGTTCGTCGGTGCTCGTGGCAAGTAGCCATTTTGTATCGCTGTTTCTGGGGCTCGAACTGCTCAGCGTGGCCTTATATGGGATGATCTCTTACCGGCATTCCCTGCCGCTCCCCGTCGAGGCCGGCATCAAATACCTGGTACTGGCCGCAGCGTCCGCGGCGTTCCTGCTATTTGGCATGGCCCTTGTCTACGGCGCTCTCGGCACGATGCAATTTGGGGAGATCGCGGTACGGCTCACTCGTGCTGGCTTCGATCGCTGGCTCGTGCTGCCCGGCATGGCACTGATAGTTACGGGCTTCGGCTTCAAACTCGCGGTGGCACCATTCCACCTCTGGACCCCCGATGTGTACCAAGGCGCGCCGGTGCCCGTCACGGCATTTATCGCCACTGTTTCAAAGGGCGCCATGTTCGCGGTGCTGCTGCGTTATTTCTATCGTTCCGGCGCGCACAATCTTGCGCCTGTCTTTCTCGTGTTCAGCATCATCGCGATCGCCTCCATGTTCGCCGGGAACATTCTGGCGCTGCTGCAGAACAATGTGAAGCGCATCCTGGCATACTCATCCATTGCACACCTGGGCTATCTGCTGGTGGCGTTTCAGGCAGGCAGCGATCTCGGTCCGACTGCAGTCACGTTCTATCTGGTTGCCTACTTTGTGACCACTTTGGGGGCATTTGGTGTGATCGCGGTTTTGTCCGACGGCTCGAAAGACGCCGACGACATGGAGGACTACCGGGGACTGTTCTGGAGGCGGCCGGCCTTGGCGGCAGTCTTCACAGCGATGCTGCTGTCACTGGCCGGGATTCCCGTTACGGCCGGCTTCATCGGCAAATTTTACATTCTGGCGGCCGGAGCCTCTTCGGCCATGTGGGCGCTGATTGTCATTATGGTGATCACCAGCGCCATCGGGCTGTTCTACTACCTGCGCATTGTCGTTGTGATGTACGGCCACTCAGCCGAAAGCTCCGCACCCTCGTCTGGACTCGCGCCCGCGGGAGGTGTGGTGCTTGCACTTCTAACTGCGTTTCTACTCTGGTTCGGCGTTTTCCCTGGACCATTGCTAAGTGCCATTTCTACTGCGCTGGCCGGGCTGGTTTGAAAGGATAATACCATGTTCCCATTAACGAAGATTCTGTTGCCGATCGATTTTTCCGAACGTTGTCTTGGGGGAGCCCGATACGCGATTCCTTTGGCCGAGCACTTTCGTTCGGAGCTGACGCTACTTCACGTGATCTCCCCAGTTGATTATCTGTCCCCAGAAGTGCGCGAATTCAACGCGACCCAGCGGCAGAACGCCCAGAAACAACTGGACGACTTCCTTTGCACTGCGTTCAATCACCTGGACGTCAGAAGGATCCTACGTGAGGGCGATCCTGCGGAGGTGATCGCGGATCAGGCCGGTCAGGACAAACCCGACCTGATCATGCTGCCCACTCACGGTTACACCCCTTTCCGGCGCCTCCTGCTGGGGTCGGTTACTTCCAAGGTGTTGAACGACACCGCGTGCGCCGTCTGGACGGGAGCCCACGTCGCGAAAGGCCCGCCTGCGGAGTGGATCAAGTTGGCCCACATCGTATGCGCGGTCGACTTGGGACCGCATAGCGTAAGCGTCCTGCGGTGGGCCGCCGGTCTCGCGGCGGAATTTAAGTCGAGGATCACTCTGCTGCACGTCGTTCCGCGGTTGGATTCTCCAGGCGAAGCCTACTACGCGCAAGAATGGCGGAGCGAACTGCTTTCCGATACCAGCGCGGCGATTGCGGCGGTTCAGCAGAAAGCAGGTACAGACGTTGAAACCGTGCTGGAGGCCGGTGAGGTTTCACAGGCCGTCTCGGCTGCTGCTGCCCGCCTGGGCGCCGATCTGGTGGTTATTGGCCGCGGCGACTGCGACAACGCCCGTCTACGGACTCACGCATTCGGTATTATCCGCGAATCGCCCTGTCCGGTCGTGAGCGTGTGAGCCGTAGCCTTGCGCTCCTCGTTACTTGTAGCGCCGAGTCTCCGCCGTTTTAGCCGTCGCCGCGGCCACGAACGTTTGCCGATATCAGGCGTCTGAACCGATGGGAGCGGTCGGTAACAAACCTGCCGACTACCTTACCTTTCACGAACCGGAGTATCTCGGTGTCGGTTTCGCAACGCTGACTGAGGCACGGGATACTGACGACGCTAGCGGGTATTGAGCGCCAACTCCCAGATGGCCGGCATAACCGCCCATATCTGCCATTCTCAGACCTTGGCGAGTTTGACACTTCCCCGACGATCTTGGTGAACCGGGTGGAGAGCCGGTTGGGCGGGCGTGTATTGGCTCATATTCTGGCCGAATAGGCTTTTTTTGCAACGCCGAATACTGCTATGGTACTAATGACAGCGTGCGCAACGGTGCTTGCGAGATCGGAACATCGGACGGACGACGCGATAGCTGCGTCTCCCTATTCGCCTCTGATTCTCCTTTCGTCTGCTTAAGGCGCTTCGCACCATGATGATCTCCGCAACTGACGGACAGGGAGCCAAGCAGTTTATCGAACTTGGTACGGCTTTCTTGCTGTCTGCGGCTGTGGGTCTCGAACGGGAGATTCGCCGCAAGAGTGCGGGGATTCGCACCTATACGGTTGTCGGCACCAGCGCGGCACTCTTTCTCCTGATTTCGAAGTACGGCTTCACGAATGTTATTAGCGAGGGCCGCATCGTCCTTGACCCGTCCCGCGTCGCTGCGCAGATTGTAACCGGTATCGGCTTTATCGGCGCGGGCCTTATATTTGTGCATGAGGATAAGGTCGTAGGCCTCACCCCTGCCGCAACAGTGTGGCTCGTTACCGGGATCGGCATGGCTTGCGGGGCAGGACTGACGCTCTTGGCTTTGGCTGCAACTGTGGCCTACTTCATCGTGGCGCTAGCCTTTCCCTTGTTGATGCGGCTACTTCCCGGTAGCCGTATCCCGACTGAACAGGCAAAGGGCTCTGAGCACGACTAGCTTAGCTACTTTCCCACGCAAAAATGAGCGCTTAAATCCTTTTCAATCCAGCCGAGCCGGCACGAACGATAGTTGCGTGCAGAGTGCCCGGTCAGGGCGCAGACAGCCGGCTGTGAACCTTCATCATTTCGACAGTCAGACGTTCCTGGTCCTCCGCTGTGAGCCGGCTCTCAGCGAGGCGGAACAACTGATCTTCTTCCTCTACGATGTGGTGCTGGATGAGATCGTAGAGTTCAGTGCCGAACAACCGCACGTCATTCAGCCAGCGAGCCTCGGGGGTCGGTGGAGGATCTGACAAAAGCTCCCCAACGTGTTGCTCAACTTCGCGAACCTCGCCGTGCTGCTGGTCCATTTGGGCCATCAGATCGGGAAACGCCGCTCGTAAGCTCGGGTAGAAGATGACCTCCTCTTTCTCGAAATGAATCGAGGACAAGCGCCGAATATCACCGACGGCTGCCTGGGCCTCCGCGATCAGTTCAGGGCCGAGTCGCTGTAAAGCTGCCAGGAGGCGGTCGAGGTACACCTCCATTTCGCGGTGGTCCTTTCGGAGGTTGTCACAGGCTGAGGCGGCGGTCATCTTGTATCCTCTCGTTTGCCGTCCCGCGGCGAAGCCAAGGGCGCTCCGGCTAACATCCCCCGGGGCGGCATGACCACAGATCTCTCAGCTTGGACGCAATGCTCCAGATCCGGCTTCATGATTGTACTATGCATCGATAACTTCGGAGAACTTGGGTGGGTTTGCCGTCCGACAGTGGCGTTACCTCCTCGCCAGCTCTGTCGTGTATGGACCTGCTATGCATCGCCTGGAAGGACAATCCTCAGATTCGAAGTCTTCACCAGCGTGACCGAATTTGGCGATTGAGAACGTAATCGCCGGTCCGGAGAGGATGCGGTCTTCTCTTGGCGCCGTACGGATTGCATCAGGTACGCATCCTCCTTGTCTATTGCAAGTGGTGGCCACTCGCGTTCTCGGGTCCCTGGGAATGTTCGTGGTCGTTCCCGCGGGCGGCCGCGTAGAGCGCTTCCACGTAGTGAACGAACTCGACGTAGGCTTTCACGTGCTCCCGGCCCGCCTGCACATCCTCTTGCTTGAACCTCCTTGTGGCTAGGGCCGTTTGAAAGCGCTCTCGGAGGCCCCCTGCCGATGCGTCGGTGAGCATCTTGAGCAGTGCTCCGGCAGATCCGTCATCGAGGGCCTTATCCGCAGCGGGGATGGCCGGCCCCAAATCGCGTCCGGTCGGCTTCAACCCAGTGTAGGCCTCGCCTTCGCCAGCGCGATGAATTCGAACGAGCGTCTCGAAGAAGTACATGTCGGCCAGTTCCTTCGCTTCCGGATTCAACTTACGGACAGCTATGGTCTTGGCAAACGCCTTTCGGAGTTCTGCCTCATCGCCGGCTTGAACCCAGAT
>JBDTMZ010000022.1:0-120811 GCA_039934035.1 Candidatus Solibacter sp.
GCAAGCAGGTGGAGGGCACCACGGCTGTGGTGATTCTCAGCGTGTTCGCCTTCGCCGCATACTTCGCGGTGGTGGACTCGTTGCTGACGAGCGGCATCAAAAAGATCCTTGAGTTCTTCACGAAATAGGCGGGATATGGCCGACGAGCATAATTTCGAAGAACTGCCGGAAGACGAAGGCGGCGCCGGCAACGGCGGCGCTGAAGAGCTTTCGGAAGCTTCCGCTGAACCGGAAGCTGTATCCGAGGCAGCGGAGCCTGAGGCCGTGGAGCTTGGGGCAGTGGAGCCTGAGGCCGTAGAGCCTGAGGCAGTAGAGCCTGAGGCAGTAGAGCCTGAGGCAGTAGAGCCTGAGGCGGAACCCGCCCTGGATACTCCGCAGAAGAACTGGTATATCATCCACACTTATTCAGGCTTTGAGAATAAGGTGCAGGAATCGTTGCGTACGCGCGCCGATGCTTTCGGGTTCGCGGATAAGATCGGACAGATTCTGATCCCCACCGAAGAAGTGGTGGAGTTGCGCAACGGTAAGAAAGTCACCAGCAAGCGCCTGGTTTATCCGGGGTATGTGCTGGTGGAAATGGAAATGAGCGACGCGCTGTGGCATGAAGTAAAGAATACGCCGCGCGTCACGGGCTTCGTGGGCGGGGGCAACTCCCCGGTGCCGCTGAGTCCGGCGGAAGTGGATTCGATTTTGAACCGCCAGGCGTCCGCCGCCGAGCGGCCGCGGCCGAAGATGACGTTCGAAAAGAACGACCCGGTGCGGATTGTGGACGGACCGTTCGCGAATTTCTCGGGCAAGGTAGACGAAGTCAATCCGGAGCGCGGTACATTGCGCGTGATGGTGACGATTTTCGGACGCGCGACGCCGGTGGAACTGGAATTTTTGCAGGTGGAAAAAGGTTAACGTATGGCCAAGAAAGTTACTGCGCAGGTAAAACTGCAAATTCCGGCGGGCAAGGCGACGCCGGCACCCCCGGTCGGTACCGCCCTCGGTCCGCAGGGCGTGAATATCATGGATTTCTGCAAGGCGTTCAATGCGAAGACGTCGGGCAAAGACCAGGAAGGTCTGATCATCCCCGTGGTGATCACGATCTTCTCAGACCGCAGCTTCACGTTTATCACCAAGACTCCGCCGGTACCGGTGCTGATCAAGCGCGCGTGCAACCTGGCGAAGGGCTCGGCCGAACCGCTCAAGAACAAGGTTGGCAAGATCACTGAGGCGCAGATCGAAGAGATCGCCAAGATCAAAATGCCCGATCTGAATTGCTTCGAGTTGGAAGCGGCGATGAGATCGGTGCGCGGCACCGCGCGCAGCATGGGTGTCGACGTAGTCTAATTCTTTCTGCCGGTTGACTCTGGTTACCCGGTTTTGAAAAGATAGAAGTTGCTGCCTGCAGTTATGCGGATGTGGCGGAATTGGCAGACCCGCTAGATTCAGCTTGTGTGGTTTTGCGGATATGGCGGAATTGGCAGACGCGCGTGGTTCAGGTCCACGTACTCGCAAGGGTGTGGAGGTTCAAGTCCTCTTATCCGCACCAAAAATTTAAAGTTTCAAAAAGGCCGCTCACCGAGCGGCCTTAGTTTTTGCGGCAACATCTCTCCAATCGGTTCATAGTGGCAGCGGGCACGTTGTGCCGATGACGGCCTTCGTCGCGCCTTCGGCATCATCTCAGAAGCACTATCCCTTTCCACACTCAAACCTTACTGCCCGGCCGCCAGAGGCGTATCCTGAAGTTTGTTATCCAAGCGGGAGTTCGGGCGCTGGCTGGCGCTCTTGGTGCAGATTTCGGTCCTGATCGCCATTTGGGCAGGTTGGGGGCTGCCGTCCGCTAAATTCCTTGGGCTGGCGCTGGTTTACGTGCTGGTGGTTTGGACCGTCGCCGAAGGTATCATGTTGTTTGGGTACGCCGCGTTTTCGCTGGCTCCCTTCTCTGACCTGTTGGTGGACTCTCTCAGGGCTTCCGCGGTCGCTATGTGGTTCGTTCCCGGGTTGCTGCTACTCGGGTCCGGTTCCCGCCTGGCAATGTTTGCCGGTGTGGCGGCCGTGTTCACTTCCGCTCGCCTGCTGGCGTCCAGTCGCGCCCCGAAGTGGGAGATGATCCCGGTGAAACAGCCCCCCCAGCAATCGCATGGGATGCTCTTCGGCTACCCGGAGAAGCAGTCCGGGTTCTTCTCACGGCGAACCGTGCCCACGATATGTGCCGCACTGGCGCTGCAAGCGGGCGTTTACTCCCTGTCTGGCGATTCTCCCGTGCTCACGGTCGCTTTGTTCGCGACAGCCGCCTGCATCTGGGGCGCGATGTCAGTAGCCCTCGGCGCGGTGGAACCCCGAACCGGGGCCAGCCGGAACTCACTGGGGCCCGGCGTTTTGCTGACTTTGCTGCTCACTGTCGCACTTTCGGCGGTGCTGATCCCATCCGCGGTCAAGCCGGAGCTGCCCGTGAACGATAGCGTGATGGGGGAAGTGCTGCCATCGCCGGGCGTTACGCGGCAGTTGTTCGAACGGTTGGCGCACATGCCGCCGCAACTGACAGGGCCGGCGAAGGGTGAGACCGCAGGCAAGGCGGTCGTGACTCAGATGGCGGGCCGGGCTCCGGCGGCAGTCATAGCCGGGACGCTGAAGGACGGCGTCCCCGGAGTGGTCCTGCGCCCGGGACGGCCGCGCAGTCAGCGGCTCGCCTTGTCTGCGCCTGGCGTTCACCTCCGGTTTTCGGGGGAGGGATCGCTTTCCATCCCGTTCACGGGCGAGTATCAGTTGTTCCGGCAGAGTTCGGGGGGCCTGCCCGCAGGGGCGGCTGTGGAGCCTGGGACGCCGCTCGAGGTGATTTACGGAACCACCAACGGCGGGTCGATGGAGACGGTAGCCGTGCAGCGGTTCGATCCGCCGCTGGACCTGACGCATTGCGGCAGGGTTCTGGTCGTTGTGAACTGTGGGGAGGCGGCGCCGATGCTTGCCTCGATCCAGTTTGCCGCTCGCGGGCGGGTGGAAGACGGGAGTGTGGAAGTGGTCGGCATGCGGCCGACGCCGGAGACCCTGGAGTTTCAGGTCCCGGTCACAGCCAAGCCGCTGCTGGTGAACGAGATCCGCCTTTCGTTTTCGCGTCCGGGCAGAGGCGGCGATCGGAACGCGCGCATCGCGGTGGAGCGGTTCACGTTGGTGCCAAGGGGGCGCTGGTAGTGAACGGGAGAGGCTTGGCGGCGCTTCGTCCTTTTGGCGAGTCTGCGCGTCTATAATTTGAGGTAGATATGTACCGCTTTGCTCTCCTTGGACTATTGACTGCACTCGCTTTTGCACAAGACGACCCGTTTAAGCCGAAAGCCCCCGTTGAGGTCGATAAGGCTTTGCGAGAGCGCGTCATGGAGTTCTTCGGCCTCCACGTCACAGGGGAGTTCCGCAAGGCGGAACTGTTGGTTGCCGAGGACACCAAGGAGTTCTTCTACACGCGGAACAAACCCAAATACCTTGGATGCGAACTGACCAAAATCGACTACACCGCCAACTTCACCAAGGCGAACGTCGTCACGATTTGCGAGCAGTACGTGATGATGCCCGGGTTCGCCGATCATCCGCTGAAGGTGCCGACGCCCAGCACGTGGAAGATCGAAAACGGCAAGTGGATGTGGTATGTCGACCAGGATGCGCTGCTGAATACGCCGTGGGGCCGTATGAAGCCCGGCGAGTTTCCCGAAAAGGGTGGATCGGCGCCCCCCGGATTGCCCAATGTGCCGATGAATGCAGAGTTCCTGTTCAAGCAGATTCAGTTGGATAAGAACGCGGTCAGTCTGAAGGTCGGGGAAAAGGCCGAGATCGTCATTTCGAATTCGGCGCCGGGCCCGATGGCCGTGTCGATTCCGCCGGGCGGCCAGAAAGAAATCGAAGCCAAATTGGACCGCAACAACCTGACGGCCAACGGCAAAGCCACCCTGACGATTACCCCGTTGCCGGGCGCCAAATCCGGGGTGGTCAACGTCCAGGTGGAGCAGACGATGCAGTTGCTGCCGGTTCAGGTGACGGTGGTCGAGGGTCCGGCTGTAGCCAGCGCACCCGCGACTGCGGCGGTCGACGCGCCCGCCTCGCCGGCCGCTGGAAAGCCTGCGGATGTGGCGAAAGAGGTGGAGTTCGACAAGAAATCGGTGCGCCTGAAGGTAGGGCAAAAGGCGGTCATCCACATCACGAACAAGGCGGCGGAGGAAATTTCGATTTCCGCCGCGGCTCCTGGACTAGAGAAAATCGAAGCCAAATTCCAGCCGGTGAAACTGGCGGCGGGCGGCAAGGCCACGCTGACCCTGCTCGCCGCCAAGGGCGCAAAATCGGGCGTCCTGAACGTATTGGTGGATCCGGCCGCCCCGCCGGTTCCGATTCAGGTCACCATTCTCAAATAACGGACTACTGCTCTCCAATAGCAGACTACTGGGGTCCCCCGACCGGGGACTTCGTCAGGTAGGCGGACAGGGTCAACGCCGGTGATGGCCGCCGCCTTGAGGTTAGCGGGTTCCACGGTTCCGGAGGCCGCTGCCTGCGCGGCACTGGCGACGGTGCCGCCGAGGGTGGCGGCGGCCATGCCTTTCAACCACAGTGCGAGATTTTTCATCTGTGCTCCGGTTACGCCTCCGGGAATGTTTTGCGGAACATGGCCAGAATCATGTTGTACATGATGGCTTGTTTATCGGGCGGCGCCGACGCGGACACGATGCTGCCGCTGGACGGCGCAGGGCGGCCCGGCGCGGCGGGAATGAGGTCTTTCAGCGGCGGATCGAACGGCGCGTAGGTAGCCTCGCCGGTGTCGTTGATGACCTTCATCAACGGCTTGGCGGGAGCGGGAACCGTGTGGCCGGCATCCACGCTGATCTGCGCATTGGACAGGGCAGTTTCGTAGTTGGAAACGGATTGGGTGTTTTCGCGGAGGGCCTGGATTTGCGCGTCGCGCACCGTGACCATGTCGTTGTACGGCGCGCCTTCCATGAAATTGTGGGCAATTCTCTTCCCGGTGGCGTCGACGTAAAACAACGTCACGCCATCTTTGTCGTACTGAATCATTAGTTTGTCTCCTGCTTTAGTAACGCGGGACCTGGAGAGTCCCGCTAGTTCCAGCCTAGAGGCCGGGAAGGAGCGGTAAGCGGCACAAGCCCGCAAGCCATTGAAAACGTTAAGTCGATATCAGAAATGTTTGTAAAGTGAAAAGCCGCTTCCGTCACGTGGCAGCAAAAGTCGAGGAAGCGTGAGGCCACGGCCCTGAGACTCAGGAAGCCGGGGTATCAAACTAAACCTCAACGGCGGCGACGCGAGGTGACTACTTCTTGGCCGGCGGTGCCGCGGGCGCCGGAGTGCCATCGACAAACGCCTTATTGACGATTTCCACCTTGACGGCTTTATCCTGTGCGCGGATCCATTCGTCGCCCTTGATGTTCTTTACGTCGTTGTAGATCTCGTCCCGGACATCGGACAGTGCCCGAGTGGTAACTTCTTCGGCACGAAGGATGTAGAAGCCGTTGGGCTGTTTGAGGGGGGAGGTGACCTCGCCCTGTTTGAGGGCGAACACGGCAGCGCGGAAGGCGTCGGGGATGTTATCGGAAGCGCGCAGGGTAGCGAAATCGCCATTCTTTTCGCGCGAGGTTTCGTCGTCCGAGTTTTCCTTGACGAGTTTGACGAAATCGGCGCCGCCCTTGATTGACGTCACCAGTTTCTCTGCTTTGGCCTTGGCTTGGGCTTCGTTCAGCGGCTTCTTGCCGCTTGGCCCGGCGGGGGCATCGGGATCGTCATTGAAAGAGAGATAGATCGCCTTCACGCGCACTTGCGTATATTTGGTCTGCCGGTTGTCGTCGTAGTATTTGACCACCTCGGCGGGCTCCACGACGATCTGGTTGAGGGCGTGATTGATCTGCGCGGTAGCCAGCACGTTCATGCGGCCGTAGGACAGGGTTTCCCTATACGGGCTTTCCTGATCCAGCTTGGCGTCTTCCGCCAGCTTAGTCAGGTTGCGCAGCAACTCCCACTGTTTGAGGAACAGGGCGCGATTCTGGAGCGCCAGTTGCTGATTGTTCGGCGGCAGCGCCACATAGATCTTGCGGAAGTCCCCCATGGTGAACTTGGTGCCATCGCCGAAGACGGCGACAACGGCATCGTCCGGAAGGTCGGGAAGCGCCGGTGGCGCGGGAGTTGCCGGGGCCGACTGGGCCCAAACCACACTGGTCGCTGCGAAGACGAGTAAGCAAAGAACTTTCATGGATATTAGACGCTATTTTACCAGTTCTGGACGACGCGCCGCTCGTGGAGCGACACGATTCGTGGACAGCGATGCGTCTTCTGCGACCCGGTCACTTGTGGTCGGTGCGCGGCTCGCTGCGTTTGACCTGGGCGCGCTGCCGCCCGCGCTCCAGATTATTGGACGCTTTCTGCCGCGCCGCCTCACTGATCTGAACCCGGTTACTGACCGCAGACGCTCCGGCGGTCTTGCACATCCGGGTGGCGACTCCCTTGTGCTGGATGACGTCGGTCCTGCCTTCGATGGTGGCGATGCCGCCTTGCACGTGCACAGTAAATCGATCCGCATTAATTTTGGATTTGGCGAACTTGGCGCGGATGACGGATTCCAATTGCGAGTCGCTCAACCGGGGTTTAGCGGGAGCCGCTTTGGCGGCCGGTTTGGGATTCACTGGTTGGGTCGGCGGGTTCGACGGCGTAGCGGACCAGGCCCCAGCAGCCAACAGCGCGGCAGCCAGCCAAACTCTTAGTTTTGCCATAACTCATTCAGTTCATTCTGATGGCGCTAGTTCTCAGAATTCTGTGCTAAAGTGAGGGGTTCTCAACGGCTTTTCCAGAGTTCGAATGCCCGAACAGATCCTGTTGCAAGGTAAAATCCTCGGTACGGAAGAGTTTCTTCTGTCGGGCTCCGCCGACGGCCGCGCGTCACGTTCGGCGGGTGAAGATCTGCTTGCCGGCAAGTCGCAGTGGATCGCTCTGCTGTGTGAAGTTTTGCCGCGCGCGCTGCTGGCCGAACTGGGGCTGGCGCGGATTCTTCTGGGGTCGAGCGGCGGCGGACAATTCCTGGTCGTACTGCCGGGTCCCCGGCGCGAAGAGGCGGAAACTTTCCTGAGAGCGGCGGCGGCGCAGATTGCCGAACTGAGTTCCGCACGAGTCAGCCTGGTGTGGGCGGTGACCGACGACCTCGGCGATTGGGCGGTGATCCGCAAGCGCCTCAACCTGGAGTTACAGCGCAAGACCAACGCGCCTCTTGGCGAGTTGGGTGTTGCCGCTTTCCAGCCCTTTGTGGGGCAAGGCAATGTGGCGGCGGACCAGTATTTCGCGAAAACGTTAGGCGCCAAGGTGCGCGAGAGCCAGCAGATCGGCTGGTCGCCCGAGGATCCCGGGAAAGTCATTCCGGGCGAAGGCAAGCACACCTGGGCGGTGACGCCGAATCTTTCGGGCGACGGAATCATGCTGGCGCGGCACGCGGCCCCGAGTGACGACGGCAAGCAGATCGCTCCGGTGCAGACCCTGGGACGGCGCGCGCAGGGGCGCTCGAACTGGGGAGTCTTGCGCGGCGACGTGGACAATTTCGGATTGCGTTTGCGGCGCGTGCATTCCATTACGGAGCACGTCCCGCTCTCCGTGCTGTACAAGCAATTCTTCGCCGGTGAACTGGAAGTGCTGTGCTCGCTGCCGGAATTCTGGCGAAAGGTGAGCATCATCTATTCCGGCGGTGACGATTTTGCGGTGTACGGCAGTTGGGACGCGCTGATCGCGCTGGCGCGGGAAGTGCAGCGCCTGTTCCACCGTTTCACCGAAGAGAATCTCAAGGAATATCCGGGCGCGGAGGGCAAGACTATCTCCATGGCGATTGCACTGGCGCCGGAGACTTACTACCCGCTGGCTGCGGTTTACGAAGAGGCGGGCCGGAATCTTGACTTGGCCAAGGCTGCGGGCAAGGACTGTATCTACCTGTTGGACCGGATTCTGGAATGGCGCCACCTGAACGATGCCGCGGAACTGAAAGAGACGATGACGCGGCTGATTCACGATCACCGCATGTCGCGGCAGTTCCTGCAGCAACTGCGCGGTTTTTACCGGCGGGCGGGGCAGGGCGCGGGAGTGGATGTGCAACGGTCGTGGCGCTATCAAAGGCGGTTTAACCGTATATTGAGCGGCACGCGCGACCGGGAGTTTCAGAAGCTGCGTAATCACTTAATCAGTGAGATGGCGAGTAGGAAATCGGGCGAAGTGAAGCTGCGGCCCGCGGGCCTGGTGGCCCTGGAATGGGCCAGATTGGTGACAGAGGTTTAGCAAATGGCAGAAGAGCAGCAGGAACAAAAAAAGGAAGCCCGTCCGCCGCGTGAAGGTGGCCGCGGCGCGCAGGGAGGACCTCGCGGGTCCGGGCCGCGCGGCGATCGTCCGGGCGGCGACCGTCCCGGTGGCGACCGCCCTGGCGGGGACCGCGGTGGCGACCGGGGTGGGGATCGGGGAGAGCGGCGCGGCTACGATCGCGGGCGTCCCGAAGGTCCGCCGGAGATCGAACTGGAGAAGTTGATTGGCGACAGCCTCTACCTGGACAATCAGGCACATGCCATCGTCAGCCGCATGCGCGACATGGATAGCGGTACCAAGACCCAGTTGCGCCGGCTGTATGGGGCGGTGCGGCGTGCCGTGCGGGCGCCGGAAGGCGAGCGGCAGCACGAATTCGTAATGCTGCGGGCACGCCTGGCGTATACGATTGCGCGCCACGGATTGCGCAGCCTCGATCAAATCGAGAAGTTGCTGTTGCAGGTGACGCGGCGCAATGACGGCCGCGGATACGAGCGGTTCAAAGACCTATTTGAGGCCATCGTGGCCTACAACGAGTAAAGCATGAGCGCACATACCTCCCAAACCGAGTTGAAACTGATCGGGAAGCTGATCCTCGAAGGCGAAATGCAGTGTGAAACCGGTCTCCACGTGGGAGCCGGCAAGGGCTCGCTGGAAATCGGCGGCAGCGACAATCCCGTGGTCAAGGACGCGTTCGGCCGGCCGTACGTGCCGGGCAGTTCGCTGCGCGGCAAGATTCGCTCGCTGCTCGAGCAATCCAGCGGGCTGGCGGTGCCCAGCGAGTTGGTCTACCTATCGCGGCGCAAAGGCCAGGAAGTGCGCATTCACCAGAGCGACCGTCCTGACGACGAGATCTGCCTGTTGTTCGGGCGCAACCCGGGCCGGATGGAGCGCGTGCAGGGCGAGTCGATGGATACATCACAGGCCACGCCGGCACGTCTGGCGGTGTTCGATGCGCCGCTTAACGCGGACAGCATCACAGCGCAAATGCGCGAGAACCTGGATGACGAACTGACCGAGGTCAAGAGCGAAAACGCCATTGACCGCATCACCTCGCAGGCGAATCCGCGTACGCTGGAGCGCGTTCCCTCGGGCGCGCGTTTCCATACGCGCCTGGTGATGGATGTGCTGTGCGACGAGGATGCGCCGCTGTTTCTGCGGGTGCTGGAAGGTCTGCGCCTGCTGGAAGACGACGCACTGGGCGGCGGGGGCTCACGTGGCAGCGGCCGTGTGAGCTTCAGCAATCTGCGCCTGGTGTGGCGCAATAAGAATTACTACGCCACCGGCGCTCCCGAAAAGGAGATCAGTTCCGGCGCGACTCTGGCGGCCATACAGTCGGCCGTAAACGAATCGGCATTTGGCTTTGTGCGCGAGGAGTAATGAACCCCGGACTGGTCGTTAAACTGCGACCCGCCGGTCCCTGGCGTATCGGGCCGGATTCGGGCGCACGCAATCGCGTGGACATGATTTATCACAGCGACTCGCTCTATAGCGCGGTCACGAGTGCTATGTCGCGCATGGGATTGCTGGAAGCGTGGCTCGATGCGACGGCCCGCAGCCAGACTCCGGCCGTATGTTTTAGCTCCTGTTTCCCATTTGTGGAGGACACCGCGTTTGTGGTTCCGCCGCGGACTTTGTGGCCTCCCACATCACCCGCGGCGATGTCCGCGCGCGTACGTTGGAAGAGCGCGCGCTTCATTCCGCTCACCATGGTGGAATCTATTTTGTCAGGTAGGAAACTCAACGAGAACCAGTGGAGCGTGGATGGCGCGAGCGGGTGCCTGATGGCATCCGGCAAGAAAGGGCCGTTCCGAACCAGCTTACGCTTTGCCGCGGCAGTGGACCGTTTGAGCGGAGCGAGCGAGCGGCATGCCACGGCGTGCATCGAGTTTCGCGAGGGATGCGGGCTGTGGACGGTGGTCGGGTTTCCCGATGAAGCGGCGCGCGACGGGTGGCAGGAACGGGTGAAGGCCGCCTTCCGTCTGCTGGCCGACACGGGCTTTGGCGGCGAACGGTCGCGCGGCTGGGGTCGTGCGGAGACACCGGAATTTGTGGCGGGCATGTTGCCCGGCCTGATCATCGAATACAAGCCGCGGGCAGCGGGCGCCCCATCACCGGTGGAGGAGCCCGAGACGGAGGAACAGCCTCCGGTGACGGAGCCTCCGGCGGACGAACCGGGGTCCGCGCCGGTCCCGCCCCTGGAAGAGGGTTCGGCGGCAGCGGAAGTAGCCGCGGCGTTGGCGGCTGCGATGGAAGCGGAGCGCGAAGAGCAGCCGGTGGCGGAAGAGATTGAGGCGGTTGCTCCCCCCGAGCAGGTTTCGGAGGCGGCTGGCGTCGAGGGCGTGATTGTAGCGGCGCCGGAAGCGGATGCGGTTGGGAGCGGATCCTGGGCTGCTGCTTCCGATCAGGCTTCGGATGTTGTGCCGGAAACGGCGGGTGTGGCGGAAGTGAGTGCGGCGGCGCCGGAAGCGGACATCGTGCCGGAAGCGGCTCCCGCCGAGGAAGTGATTGCGGCGGCACCGGACGTTGATGCGGTAGCGGCTGAATCCGCGGCTGCTCCTTCGGAGCCGGTGTCGGACATCGTGCCGGAAGCGGCTCCCGCCGAGGAAGTGATTGCGGCGGCACCGGACGTTGATGCGGTAGCGGCTGAATCCGCGGCTGCTCCTTCGGAGCCAGCTTCGGACATCGTGCCGGTGGCGGCTGTTGTCGAAGAAGCGATTGTGGCGGCACCGGAAGTGGATGCGGCAGCGGTCGATCCTTCGGAGCCAGCGCCGGACCTTGCATCGGAAGGCGCGGTACCGGAAGCGGTTGTGGCGAGCCCCGATTCGATGGAAGAGCCTGCGCCGGCGGCTCCGTCCGCTGAGGCCGCGGAGGCGTCCGAAATTGCTCCCGTCGAAGCTGTGGCGGCCGAGACTGGCGCACCGCAAGCGCCCCAGGAAGCGGCCGTGCGGGCACGGAGGGAACGCGCTCCGCTGCGCACTGCACCGGAACCGGAGTTCCTGCCGGCGCCGATTCCGTCGCATTTGAAGGCTCACTGGCTGCTCTCATTGTTTACGCCCGCGGCCAACGATGCGGTGGATTGGGGCCGCGGCAATTATGCCGTGCTGGCTCGCGGTGGACGAATCGAGAGTCCCGCGGCGGGTAGCGGGGAACTCAAGAAACAGATTCAGATGGTCACCGAAGGCTCCGTTCTCTATTCGGATGGCGTGCCGCTGGGCGCTGCCGCCGACGTGGCTCCGGACGGGTTCGCCCACCCGGTCTTCCGCGCCGGCTTTGCGTTGGCCATCCCGCTGCCCGAGGTGAACTGATGCGCTATCGCCTCACATGCCTGACTCCCCTGCTGGTTGGTGACGGCCGCAAACTGGCGCCCATCGATTACATGGTCTGGAAAGACCAGGTGAACGTGCTGGACCAGTGGCGGATCTTCCGCCTGTTGGCCAAGGGTCCGCGGCTGGACAGTTATCTCAATCAGTTGAAGAACGCGGAGAAGCTGGATTTCGCCACTTGGGGCGGGTTTGCGCAGAACTTCGCGGGGCGGCGGATTCCGTTCGAGAACGCCGCGTCTTCGCAGTATTGGAATCGCGCGGCGGGCGACAGTCTGCATATCCCGACCTTCACGTCGGGCGCGCAGGGTCCGTATCTGCCGGGGTCGGCGATCAAGGGCGCACTGCGTACGGGCATGGTGTTCGCGCAGTGGCGCGACGGCATGCTGCAGGATACGCTGGCTCGGGTGAAGGGCGAGCGCATGCCGCGGCGTCCGGCCGAGGCAGTGGAAGAGCAGGCGCTGGGCAGCGGTGGCACCAACAAGATGCGCTACGTGGGTGCGGGCGATTCGGACCCGGTGACCGGCAGCGACTTCAAAGTATACCTGTTGCGCACGTCGACTTTGCAGCCGCGGGGCGGGCAGTTTACGAACGGGTGGAAGGTCAGTCCGCGGGGTGCGGTGGACGGGGCGCGTCCGGATGAGAGTACGCCGACATTTGCGGAGATGGCAGCGCCGGGTACGGTTTTTCGCGGCGTGTGGGACGAGAAGGCGTTCTTCCTGCAACCGGAAGTGCGGCGGGTCTTGCGCTGGCCCGAATCGTTCGGGCGCGCCAAGATTTTCGAATCGGCCAATGTGTACGCCCAGGGAGTGCTGGAGCTGCAGCGTCAATATGCGTCGCAGGCGGGCATGGGCTTGCTGGATCGCAGTCTGGACGAGTTGGAACAGCGGTTGGCCACGGCGCGCGAGAATGGCAACTGCCTGATCTCGATGGGTTGGGGCGGGGGACTGCTGGCCAAGAGCGCCTGGCTGGATACGACGAACAGCGATTACCGCCAGATTCTGCAGGCGTTCGCGATTTACAATCGCGCGCTGGCGACGAATTTGCCGTTCCCCAAGACGCGGCGGATTGTGTTTCTGGGCAATCGTCCGGCGACGCTGCCGGGCTGGGCCGAACTCGCCATCGACGAGTAGGATCGCGAATTCCCACGGAGCCAGGGCGAGCGCTGCTTTCATGCACAAGGCTGGAGCCCGGCAGAGCCATCTGCCACGTACAGCGATTCACGACGCATGCCGAAGCTGATCTCGCGGTCTTATCTGCGTTGACCCGCGTTCACCGGTGGACAATATTTTGCGGAGCATTGATTCGGATATTGAGATCGGTTACCATCGTTCGCGTGTCAGTCCGGCTCGTCCAGCCCTGCGAGCGGAAGCCATTACGGTGCGGTGCGTCACCTGCCGGGGCATCGCTTAAGAGGTGACGTGCAATACGCTGGCGGCCGAATCTGCAGACCGCCCTGGCCGCCTCGCCGGCGGGCGTCGCATTCCGGGTTCTGCCCGGCGGCGCAATCCTGGACCGCTACCGCCGGTCGCGGCCGTTGATGAAGACCAAGAGTGCTGCCATGCCTCACGGACGCTCGCAGCCCTGCGTGTGAGGGTCAGGAAGGCGTTTATGTCCCGCAATCTACGTGCCCTATTCTTTTCCGCCGTTCCGGCGCTGCTGCTGCTTCTTCCCTCCTTACAGGCGAACTCCACGTTCAATCCGGACGTGGTGTTCAAAGGTTCGAGCCTCACGGGGTGGCATGTGCTGGGCCAGGCGAACTGGCGGGCGCAGAACGGTGAACTGATCGCAACCCCCAAAGAGGGCGGCGGCTGGCTCATGCTCGATCGTTCCTATCAGGATGTGGCGCTGCATACCTATTACAAGTGCGCCGGCGCCTGCACGGCCGGCGTGCTGCTGCGCGCCGAAAAAACGGCCGAAGGCATGAAGGGTGTCTTCGTCGCCCTGACCAGCGGCCCGCCCGCCGTCTTCGCGGTCACGCTCGACGCACAAGGCAAGGAACTCAGCAGGACGCCGCTGCGCTTCGCATCCGGCTGGGTGCGGAATATGGCGCCGGCCGATCCGGCCGCTGCCGGCAGGGGCGGTGCAGGCGCCGCCCGTGGTGGAGCAGGCGCGGCAGGCGGCCGCGGGGCCGCGCCCGCCGCGGGGCGAGGCGGCGGTGCGGGTGGCGGGCGCGGAGCAGCCGTGACGTTGCCGTTCACCGCGCCCGACACATCCTTCCGCGCGGGCGACTGGAATGAAATGGAGGTCATCCTGGATGCCGGTATCGTCCGGTCATACCTCAATATGGGGCGCGAAGTCGCCGGCGTTGCCGAGGATGAATCCGGTAGCTACGGACCCGTAGCCCTGTATGTGGGCGGGGAGGGCGAAGTCCGCTTCAAGGAAGTCGCTTATAAAGATCTCGGAATCCGGCTGAATCCCATTGAGAAGACTTCGTCGCGATTCCGCGCGCAGCAGATCAACGACATGTATTATTCCTGGTCCGCCGCTGCCGCGGATTTCAACCGCGACGGCGCCATGGATATCGTGGCCGGTCCCTACCTCTACTTTGGACCCGACTTCAGCAAGTCGCGCGAGATCTTCACAGTGACCTCGCTCAAGCCCTCTACCGAGTTTCCCTACGCGCACTGCGATTTTACGTTCGACTTTAATGGCGACGGCTGGCCCGACGTCTTCGCCGCGCCTGGAGGCGGCAGCGGGCTTTACCTCAATCCGAAGGGCGAGTCGCGCCGCTGGCCGAAGTACCAGGTGGTGCCGAATTTCCAGAGCGAAGAGTCGGTCATGAAGGATATCGACGGCGACGGCCGGCCGGAACTGGTTGTCTCGGCCAATAGCGGCCTGGTCTATTACAAGTTCGATCCGGCGGACCCGACGAAGCAATGGACCGCGCACACCGTCTCCGAGAGAGGCTACGGTTCGGCGCACGGCATTGGAGCGGGCGATGTCAACGGCGATGGCAAAATGGATATCCTGAACTGCTACGGCTGGTGGGAGCAGCCCGCCGAGCCCACGGAAGGAACGTGGAAGTATCATCCCGAGGCGTTTGGATGGTATAGTCGCGGCGGTTTCGGCGGCGTCTCCATGTTCGCCTACGACGTGAACGGCGACAAACTGAACGATGTGGTCACGGTGATGAGCGCACATGGTTTCGGAATCGCCTGGTTCGAGCAGAAGCGCGACAAGGCAGGCAACATCTCGTTTGTCCAGCACCCGATCATGGAAGGTCAGGGCTACGGCGCCAAGGCTGCCGGCGGGGTGATCTTCTCCGAAGCGCATGGCACGGCAATCGGCGACGTGGATGGCGACGGCATCCCGGACCTGATTGTGGGCAAGCGCTATTGGACGCACCTGGATTCGTTTCTGGATTCCGACCCGTACGGGCCGCCGGTGCTCTATTGGTACCGCACGGTCCGCAATGCAAAAGCCCCTGGTGGCGCGGAATTCGTGCCAGAACTGATTCACAATCGTTCCGGCGCCGGCTCCGACATCCTCGCGGTGGATCTCAATAAGGACGGTGTGCTGGATATCGTGACTTCGACGAATCGGGGTACTTTCGTGTTCTGGGGCAAGCCCCGTCCGGCAGCGAAACCCGCCGCTGCCAGCCCGGCCTCCAGCCGCTAAGTAGGACAGGCCTCCCGGCCTGCCCAGGCGAACGGCGCTCGCCTGATCTTGAGCAGCCCGAAAAGGACAGACCACCAACCACGATGGTCTGTCCCACCGCCCATGTTCGCGTAGTGCGACCGGGTGGGACAGACGATCGTTTTTCGTCGTCTGTCCGCAAAGCCTCGAAGCGACTAACTAAGTGGGATATGGCTCTGCCCTGTCCATCCGAGCGAAGCTCGGACAAGTCCGGACATATCCCCGCCTCACTCCGGAAACTGAACCCGGTATTTCTGAATGAAGTCTTCATCCAGTTCCCAGCCGAGTCCCGGGCGGCCGGGCAGCGTAATATGGCCGTCAATCACCTCCGGACGGTTCGCGATCATGTGATTCCAGATCGGGTCGCGGTCGGCATGCATCGTATCCGCGAAAGTGCCGTGCGGAATCGACGCCAGCAGATGCCCCCCAATGTGCGCTTCCTCGTGATGGCACATCTTCACGTCGAAACTCAGCGCCATCGCGGCCACCCGCCGCCATTCCGTCGGACCGCCCGACCACGAGCCATCGAAATTGCAGAAATCGATGGCCGATTCCACCATCAGATCGCGGCATCCCCCGGCCGAAAGTTCGCTCTGCCCCGCACACACCCGCGCGCCGGAACGGTAGCGGACATCGCGCATGGCCCGCCGGTCATTCTGCCAGCGGCAAGGCTCCTCGAAGTAATACAGATTGGACTCCTCCACCAGGCGCGCGAACCGCACCGCCTGATCGGGCGTGTACCCCTGATTGGCATCGGCAATCAGGACGAAATCGTCGCCCGCCGCCTTACGCGCTGCAATGAAGCGCCCGGCATCTTCCTCGGGCGAACGGCCGCCCACCTTAAATTTCATGCCGGCTACCTGAGCCTCTCGCGCTGCCGCCATTTCCGCTTCGATCGTCAGGTCCGTATGGTAATAACCGCCCGTCCAGATCACCGGAACCCGATTCCGGTACCCGCCCCACAATCGCCAGAGCGGCTGCCCCACCGCCTTGCCGACCGCGTCCCAAATCGCGCTGTCCACCGCCGCGCACGCCACCAGGCCGATGCGCCGGTCGCGCAGAATGTCCCAGGTCGCCGGACGCGCCAGCTCCCAGCAGCGTTCGGTCGCAAACGCGTCCGCCCCTATCAGTTGGGGCGTGATTTCCCGCCGGATCGCGCGCTCGATCTGGTCGTTAATGTGATCCTCGTCCCCGACGAAAGCTTCGCCGGTCACCCCTTCCTCCGTATGGATGCGGGTCAGGATGGTGGAACGGTGCGTCATCTGGTAAAAACTGCCGCGGTAAACCTGCCGCAACGGAACCCGGATGGGGATAGTCTCGATCGCTCGAATGGTCAGGCGTGAAATCGGCATGATTGGCTTTGTTTCCCCTGTTAACCGGGGCAGTCTCCATCTTACAAACTTGCCGGCAAGCTGCTCCATGGCCTGCCGTAAGGACGAATTCGGTCTTAAAGATCCGGATATGCCTTGACACAGTCCGGGACGCAAGTTACGATTCGCTCAGGTGGGGCTGCCCCTGCAATTGGGCCTGCCCGCACTTGGAGGACGCAAGGTTGAACACGCCACCTCATCCGGTTTCTCCGCTTCCGGACCATTCTCGCCGCGATTTCCTCGTCACGGCGACGGCAGTGACCGCCTCGGCCGGCGTGGCCGCGAGCCTCGCCCAGGCGGCGGACGAACAGAAAATGCCGCAGATCCAAATCGGGAAGCATTCGATCTCCCGCCTGATCTGTGGCTGCAATCCCTTCGGCGCGATGTCCCATACCTCCCCGATGATGGATTTCGAGTTCCGCCAATACTACACGCTGGAACAAATCGCTCAGACCGTGCGCAAGTGTCAGGAAGAAGGCATCAATACCGTACAGGGCCTGACCCCTGAACGCTATCAGGCGCTGCTCAAGGCGGGCGGCAAAATGCAGGTGCTCGCCAACGGCCGCGGCGATCCGGCCGGCATCAAAAACCTGATCGCCAATGGCGCCATCGGCATTCACCACTATGGAGTCACCACCGACGCGCTCTACCGGCAAGGCAAACTCCCGGTGGCTCGCGAGTATCTCAGACGCGTTCGCGATGCCGGCGTCCTCACCGGACTCACCACCCACCTTCCCGCCGTGGTTGAAATCGCCGAGTCGGAAGGCTGGGACGTCGATTATTACATGACCTGCGTCTACCAGTGGGGCCGCACCACGCAGGATATCGAGAAGCTATTCGGGGACCGCAAGGACCTGATGCCGGTGGAAGCCTACAGCATGGTCGTCGGCGATGGCTACGCCGAAGTGTTCCTCAACGGCGATCCTCCCAAAATGTATAAGGTGATCCGCCAGGTGAAGAAGCCGTGCCTGGCCTACAAGATTCTCGCCGCCGGGCGCAAGTGCCTGACGCCGGAAACCATCGAACAGGCGTTCCAGGATGCCTTCCAGAACATCAAGCGTACCGACGCCATCATCGTCGGGATGTACGACCGCTACATCGATCAGGTGGCGGAGAATTGCGGATATGTGCGCCGCTTCGGCGCCGCGGGCGTCTGATTCCAGGAGCAGGCAAAAGTTCATGCCAACGTCATTCACGAATTGCAGCGCGGGCAGGTGGGCGGTCAGCGCATTGATCCTGGCGGCCTGGCCGGCGGGTCTGCTGGCACAGGAACAGGCTGCCATCACCCTCCAGGGGAAGCACATCACGGTGAAGTACGCCCCGGCCCCGGTGAGCGGGCGGAAGATCTTCGGCGCTGCTGTTCCCTACGGACAGGTCTGGCGGATCGGTGAAAAGTCGCCCCCCGTCCTGCACACCGATGCCGACTTGGCCTTCTACGGCCTGACCGTCCCCAAGGGCGATTACAACTTGTACGTCCTTCCCGCCGCCGACAAGTGGGAGCTCATCATCAGCCGGCAGACTGGCGACGCGCCCTACAACCCCAAGCTGGACGTCGGACGGGTCTCCATGCTCCTGAAGAAGGCGCCGGCGCCCGTCGAAATCCGCAAACTCACACTTACGGCGACGGCCGCGCTGTCCGCCAGACTCGAAATCTCGTGGGAGGATACCGTCGCGTCGGTGCCCTTCCGCGTGGACCTGGTTGGCCGCGACCGGGAGTGGTAGCTCTGAGAGGGGCAGTATGGACAGGAAGTTAGATCGACGCACCTTCACCCGCACGGTTTCCCTGGGACTCGGCTCAGCCGTGTCCCTCTGGGCCGCCACACAGCCCCGGCGGACCGTCAAGATCGGTCACACCGGCATCACATGGAGCATGCCCCTGGCCGAGCCGGCGGCGATCGAGCGCGGGATCCGCGATATGGCCGGACTGGGCTATCACGGTATCGAGCTGTTCGGCACCAATCTGCAGGCCCTGGAGGCCAACGGCGAAACCCTCATCCCGTTGCTTCACAAATACAACGTGCCGCTGGTGTCCGCCTACCTGGGCGTCAGCCTGACCGACACCACGCTGTTCAAGACGGCCTTCGAGCGGGTGCAGGAGTGGGGCCGGATTCTCAAAAAGGCCGGCGGCACGGTCGCCGTCCTGGGACCGAACGCAGTCCCTCGCAAGACTTACGATTTCAAAGCCTACAAAAGCCAGATCGTGAGCACGCTCAACGAGTATGGCAAGGTGATCACGGATCTCGGCCTCACCGCTGCCCTCCATCAGCACACCGACACGTGCATCGAGTCGCGCGACGAGACGGTTGCCGTGATGGAAGCTGTGGATACCCGCTATATGAAATTCGCGCCGGACATCGGACAACTCCAAAAGGGAGGGGCGGACCCGGTACAGATCTTAAAGGACTTCCTGCCGGTGGTGGAGCACTGCCACCTGAAGGATTTCTTGGGCGGCGAGCACTGGTCCGGCTACTGCCCGCTTGGCCAGGGCAAGGTCGATATTCCTCAGATTCTGGATTTGCTGGAAGGCAAGAAGATGGCGGGGATGATCATGGTGGAACTGGATGTCTCCAAGCGGATGCCGCTGACGGCGTTTGAAAGCTCCAAAGCCTCGAAAGCCTATCTGGAGAAACTGGGCTGCGGGTTTCGCGGGTAAAAATACGGAGGCGGGTTCCCTTCGGAACCCGCCCCCGCAGTAAGTGTAACTTGGGGCCTGCTTACTTACCCACCACTAACACCATAAAGCTATCGGCCGTTGGCGCAGTCGCTCCAGCGGCATATTCGAGCGCGGGCAGAAAGATTTTGTGAGTCTTGGAATCGATTCGCAACACCCGCGAACCTTTGGACGTCGGCACCTGTTCGGCAGCTTCGAACTTCCCGCCGGTCTCGGCCACCACCGTGATCGTGCCGTCGCCGCCGTTTGCGCTGTAGGCGACCCCAGTCGCGGGATCCACGGCTACACCACTCGACAGTTTGCCGATCGTTACCGTTTGGAGCACCTTGCCGGACTCCGTGTCCACCACGGCCATCTTCGCGTTGCCGCAGACCGCGAAAGCACGGTGATTCTTCGCGTCCAGCGCCAGGTCGGTGGGACGGTCGCAGGGAGCGATGGGGTTGTGCCGGAGCAGCGTCAGTTTCTCGGCATCGACCACACCCACTTCGCTGGTGACGTTCCAGTCCTCGCTGGTGATCTGAAGTGCGACCCAGATCTTCCCGGTGCCATCCACCACCGCCGCCGTGGCTTTGCCGCCCAGCAGCACTTGCCCCGCGGGCTCGCCGGTCTTGGCATCGATCACCGTGGCGGTCTTATCCTCGGTAGACAGGTTGAAGGCGAATACCTTGCCGGTCTTGGGCTCGAAGACGATCGGACCAGGGTCGGCGCCGGTCGCCACCGGCTGACCGATTGGCTTCAACGTTTTCAGGTCGAAGATGGTGACAGTGTCCGCGCCGCCGTTGGTGATAAATCCGCGTCCCAACTCGGGAGCGATCGCGATCCCGTGGATGCCCGCCCCACCCGGAATCTCACCGACCACCTTGCCGGCATCGATGTCCACCACCACCACGCGGGTGTCGTTAGAGACGTAGAGTCGCCGTCCGGTTTCATCCAGCGTCAGGCGGTCCCAGGCACCGCCGCCGCCGATGTGAATCTTTTGAATTACGCGGAATCCATCTGCTGCCAGCGCTGCGGATGCCGATAAGAGGAGACACAAGAGGAATTTCATCGTTAACCCCCACGCAACCGGAGCGTTTAGGTCCGGTCATTTTCAGATCTTAATACTGCCTTATCCTAACATGTGGATCGCTCGCTTTGCGCCATCCTTATTGGTCTGTTGCAAGTGTTTACAAAAACAGACGCTGAAATCGGCAAAAAAGACCCGATACTTGACTACTACACTGACCGGAGATACACTGCGCGTGCAAGCGTATTCTGTCCCGGCAGTTCAGATTGGTAAAACGGATAATCGGATCAGATTGGAGTTTGACATGCTTTCGTCAGAAGAAAAACAAGGCGCTGGTAGCAAAGTTTCGCGGCGCTCTCTCCTCACCGCGGGGGCGGCGGCCGCCTTCACCATCCTACCTTCCCGAGTCCTCGGCTTCGGCGGCGCGGTGCCGCCCAGCGAGAAGCTGAATGTCGCCTTCGTCGGCATCGGCACGCGGGGATCTTTCGATCTCAAAGAGATCTCCAATCTTCAGCACAACATCGTCGCCTTGTGCGACGTCGACTGGCGACCTCTGACCGGGCGGGAGTATCCCACCGCGATCGAAATCGTCGAAAACTATCCCAAAGCCAAACGCTACGACGACTGGCGCATCATGCTCCAGGAGCAGGACAAGAATATCGACGCCGTGGTGGTGGCGACGGCCAATCACACCCATGCCATCGTCTCCATCGCCGCCATGAAGATGGGCAAGCACGTCTATTGCGAGAAGCCGCTGGCCCACTCGGTGGAAGAAATCCGCGCCATGATCGCGGCGGAAAAGAAGTATAAGGTCACCACCCAGACAGGCTGCCAGGGACACTCTTCCGAAGACTGCCGCAATATCGTGGAATGGGTCAAAGACGGCGCCATCGGCGACGTCAGCGAAGTTCACATTTTCCAGAACCTCAAAGGCGGAAAACGGTTCGATTACGCCGAGGTGCCGAAAATCGTCACCGAAACCCATGACGTGCCCGACGAAGTGAAGTGGGATCTGTGGCTCGGTCCGGCTCCGGCGCGCAAGTTCAACCCTCAGTACGTCCCGGGCACCTGGCGCAGCTGGCGGGATTTCGGCGACGGCATCATCGGCGATTACTGCTGCCACTCGTTCGACCCCGTCTTCTGGGCCCTCGATCTGAACTTGCCGGAAAAAATCGAGTCCCGACCCGACCAGCCCTTCAATCCGTCGGCTCAAAACCAGGTGTGGCCCAACGCGGGCGTCGTCCGCTGGGACTTCCCGGCGCGCGGCAAGATGCCTCCGGTGGCCGTGATCTGGCATTACGGCCTGGAAAGCGGGCATATTCCGCTGCCCAATGGCTGGAAGGCCAAAGACATTCTGCCCCCCGCGGGCGGCGGCATCTTCTTCGGCACCAAGGGCGCCATCGTCTTCGGACCCATCTATGCCAGCCTGCCGCTGGCCGCCTCGACCGGCGATTACAAGCCGGTTACCTGGGGAACTCCGACCAAGGTCCGCATGTTCCCCGAAGAGCTGGAGAAATCCTACAAGGTCAAGAACAAGCTGAATTTTGCGCGTCCCTTCAACCACTGGTCAGATTTCTGCGAAGCGGCCAAAGCGGGCAAGCCGGCAGGCGCGCCCTTCAGCTATGGCGGTCTTCTTTCGGAAACCTCGGCGCTCGGCAATATCGGATTTACCCAGCCCGGGAGAATCCTGAACTACGACGCCAAGGCGGGCCAGTTCATCAACAACGACGAGGCCAACAAGCTGCTGAAGGTCTCCTATCGCAAAGGTTTTGAGCTGCCGGTTTAGACCGGCGGCACTGCACGTTTTCGTCCGCCAATGGTGGCGAAACAGGGGTCAAGAGTGGATTGGGAGGTTTGACGATGAAGGATAAGTTGAACGTTTCGCGGCGGGGAGTCATCACTGCCACCGTAGCCGCAGGTTTTTGGGGGGGCGTACCCGGCCACACCTGGGCCGAACCGCCGCAGGGGCCGATGGCGCCGAATGCCACGCCACCCGCGACATGGAATCCGACCGAAGGTTGTAACAAGCCCATGGGAGTGGGTCGGGGCGTCCAACCTGGGCGCGTCGCTTGGGTGCACAATCCCAAGGTGGCGACCTGGGACGGCGTCACGTCGCAGCGACCACTGTCCGTCGTGAAGGCGACCGGCGAATGGTGGGACGATGCCAACTGCAATCCCGAAATCTGCACCAACATGATGTCCAAGGCGGTCCTCGGGCTCACCGGCGAAAAATCCGAGGCCAAGTCCTGGGAAATGGTCTTCAAGAACTTCAACGATACCCACGGCTTCGGCAATAAGGGGTATCAGAAGGGCGAGAAGATCGCCATCAAAATCAACATGAACAACGACCGGTCGAACACGAAACCGTGGCCGTCCGGACGGGGCATGCCGAGCCCGCAACTGGTCCAGGCCTTCCTGCGCCAATTGGTGCAGAATGCAGGAGTGCCGGCCGAAGACATCACCCTCTTCGATGCCACGGACGGCCGTTTCATCAGCGACCCCATCTACAACCGCATCATGGCCGATGCGGACGAACGGATGCACAAGATCAAATTCCAGGTGAATCCGGCCAACGCAGCCCGTGGACGGGAAGCGGTCGAGCCGGATGAAGCGCACCCCATCAAGTTCTCGGATCCCAAGGTGGGCACTGCGTACCAGCCCAAGTGCGTGGTGGAGTCCAAGTATCGAATCAGCTACGCGATGCTGCGCGCCCATACCATCTGCGGCGTCACCCTCTGCACCAAGAACAACAACGGGTCGTTGTATTGGCCGGCCTCGAATTACTGGGGGCCGCGCGTCTATCACGAGTACATCCGCAAGACCCGCGGCGTGCCGGCGTACAACGCGTTCGTGGACATCCTGGCGCACCCGCAGGTCGGCGGCAAGAACCTGCTGAATTTCCTGGATGGCATTTACAGCGCCGAGCAGAGCGAAACCAACGTGGTGCGGTGGCAGTCCTTTGACGACCATTGGACCTCCAGTATCTTCATGTCGCAGGACCCGGTGGCGATCGATTCCGTAGGGCTCGATTTCATTCGGAATGAGCCGCGCGAGGCGGGCGTGCACGGCACCGGCGAACCGGACAACTTCATGCACGAGGCCGCGCTCATCGGCGCCGCTCCCTCCGGCATCAAGTACGACCCGGCGCAGGATGGCCACATCGCCACCGCCAGCCTCGGCGTTCACGAGCACTGGAACAATCCGGCGGAAAAGAAATACTCGCGCAATCTCGGGAAGAAGGAAGGCATCGAGCTGGTCTGCCTCTAGAAGGGGTTCCGGCCCGGTAGGCAAGGGCAGTCGCAATTGGGTTCGTTCCGACAAACGAACCCAATTTTCAGCCGGCTTTCGGTTGGTTCTCGGCGCGAGGCGGGCGCGCCTGCGCGAAATCACTCCCCGGCCGCGGTCTCGTTGGGCGCTGTTTCACGGGAAACAAATCCGGCCACTGGGAAACAGTTCGGCTGGGAAGCAACCGGCCGCTGGGAAACAGCCCGGCCATTGTTTCACGGTAGACAAATCGGCCATGTACGGCCATCAGGAACCGAGGAGGTTGGTCCAATGCAACGTGAAGTGACGCGTCGTGAGTTTTCCCGCCTGGCGGGCGCCGGACTGGGAGCATCCCTGCTCGCCGGACGAGCCGCACTGGCGGCGCCTGCCCGCAGGCTGAAAATCGGCCACACCGGCATCACCTGGGGCTACGCGCCAGCCAATGCCGAGCAGGCCATCAAGGATATCGCCGCTCAAGGCTACACCGGCTTCGAGTCCTTCGGGAATGTGATCGAATCCTGGGAAGCCAAGGGCGGCATGCTCAAGCTTCTGGACGAAGCCAAAGTGAAGTTGATCTCCGCCTACTGTCCCGTCAATCTGACCGTCGCCGAGCAGCGGACCGCCGAGATTGCAAAAATCGTTGGTTGGGGCAAACTCATCAAGAAGAACGGCGGCTCGGTAGCAGTGATCGGGCCCAATAACGTCCGTCGCAATTCCTACGATTTCCCGGCCGCCAAGCCCGCCATCGTCGCCACCTTGAACGAGATGTGCAAAGCCCTCGCGGACGTGGGCATCACCGGCGTGCTGCACCAGCATACCGGCACCTGCGTGGAAGTACGCGACGAGGTCTACGCCGTACTCGACGCGGTGGACACCCGCTACGTGAAGTTCGGACCCGATATCGGCCAGCTTGCCAAGGGCGGCGTGGACCCGGTCAAGGTCGTGAAGGATTACGTGTCCGTCATCCGGCACGTTCATCTGAAAGATTTCGACGGCGGACCCAACTGGACGGGCTACTGCCCGCTGGGAAGGGGGAAGGTGGACACCGCGGCCATCATGGATCTGCTCGAAACCCAGAAGGACCTGGCCATCGCCATGGTGGAACTGGATCCCGACAATCCGCCGATGCCGGCGATTCAGACCGCCCAAATCAGCAAAGAGTACCTGCAAAAGCAGGGTTACGTGTTTCGCTCATAGGAAAACCAAATGATTACCACCAGTGTGGAAGTCCTCAGTTATTTCGCCGGCCGCCAGCGGCAGACGTCCACGTCCGGAAGGTACGCGGACATTTTCGACCCGAGCACGGGAGAGGTGATCGCTCAGACGCCGCTGTGCACGGAAGAGGAGGTCAATCGCGCCATTCAGGCGGCGAAAGCTGCCTACCCGGCATGGGCCGATACCCCCGCCATCAAAAGGGTACAGGTCCTCTTCAATTTCCGGAACCTGATCGACCGCCACCTCGACGAACTCACGCGCATGCTGTGCGCCGAGAACGGCAAGGTATGGGAGGAAGCGGCGGGCGACGTACTCAAAGCCCGCGAGGCCGTGGAACTGGCTTGCGGCGTCCCCTCGATGATGATGGGCGAATCGCTGATGAATGCCACCTCGGGCTATGACACGACGCTCTACCGCGAGCCCATCGGGGTCTTCGCCGGCATCGCGCCGTTCAATTTCCCGGCCATGATTCCCATGGGTTGGATGATGCCGCTGTGCATTGCCACCGGCAACACCTTCGTCTTGAAGGCGGCCACCATGACCCCCATGACGTCGATGCGCATGCTGGAACTGCTCTACGAAGCGGGCCTGCCGGATGGCGTCGTCAACCTGGTCACCTGCAGCCGCAAGGAAGCCGATTTACTCTTGCGGCACCCCGACATCAAGGGCATCGTGTTTGTGGGCTCGACCTCCGTGGGCCTGCACGTGTACCAGACGGCGGCGGCCAACGGCAAGCGGGTGCAAGCCCTGTGCGAAGCCAAGAATCACGCCCTCGTACTGGAAGACGCCCCGCTGGAGCGCACAGCGCGCGGCATCATCAACGCGGCCTTCGGCTGTGCCGGGGAGCGTTGCATGGCGCTGCCCACCATCGCCGTGCAGGAGAGCGTTGCCGACGAACTCGTGAAGCTGCTGGTGAAGTTTGCCGGCGAGCGCAAGATCGGTCCGGCTTACGACAAGGGCTCTGAACTCGGTCCGCTGGTCTCCCCCGGGCAGCGCAAGTGGGTTACCGACTGGATCGAAAAGGGCATCGCGGAAGGCGCCGACCTCGTTCTCGACGGCCGAGGTGTGGTGGTCAAAGGGTACGAGAGCGGCTTCTACCTCGGACCGACGATTTTCGATCACGTGAAGCCCGGCATGTCGATCGGCGAGGAAGAAGTCTTTGGTCCCGTGCTGTGCGTCAAGCGGATCAAGGATTTCGAGGAAGGTCTGGCCGTGGCCAACGCCAATCGTTTCGCCAACGGCTCGGTCATCTTCACACAGAGCGGCTACTACAGCCGCGAATTCGCCAAACGCTCCGACGGCGGCATGGTGGGGATCAACGTGGGCATTCCGGTGCCGGTTGGCATGTTCCCGTTCGCCGGTCACAAGAATTCCTTCTTCGGCGATCTGCATGCGCTGGGCAAGGACGGCATGCGCTTCTTCACCGAATCCAAGTGCGTCACCACAACCTGGTTCAGTGAAGAAGAGAAGAAGAAGTCCAGGGTCGATACCTGGGACGGAGTGCTGGGTCGCTAACCCACGCGGAAGGGCCGCTGCCGGTAGCGGTTAAGGGATTCGGCGTATGACAGTATCGAATACCTCGCTACGGCGGCGTACGTTTCTGGGAGTGGGGCTTGCCGCGGCCGGCTCCACTCTCTCTTGCGCGCCGGTTCCTTCGGGCGGTGTCTGGCGCTTCTTCACGCCCATTCAGGCACGGACCGTGGATGCGATCTGCGCCCAGATCATCCCTGCCGATCAAGACCCCGGGGCTCGCGAAGCGGGCGCCGTCCATTTCATCGATCTGCAACTCAGCAAGCGATTCAAACGCCATCGTGCGGCCTATCTGCGCGGCATTGCCTGGGTGAACAACGCCA
The DNA here is from genome assembly GCA_039934035.1 of Candidatus Solibacter sp. Lineage (GTDB taxonomy): Bacteria > Acidobacteriota > Terriglobia > Bryobacterales > Bryobacteraceae > Solibacter. The sequence continues at coordinate 26,640 of JBDTMZ010000022.1, forward strand.
GTAGCTCGCGCTTCGGCAAACCGTTCGCCGAACTTGCAGGGGAGCAGCAGATCGAGATCCTGAATCTCACGGAAGAGAAGGAGCCTGCCTTCTTCGAACTGGTCCTGGCGCATACCCGCCAGGGCTTCTACGGCGATCCCAGGCACGGCGGCAATCGCAATAGGGCGAGTTGGAAGATGTTGGGCCTGCCGTATCCCCCGGTACGCGGCCGCGAGCACTACAAGGTTTGATGATGGCGCTCGCTCCTGCAAATGCGGTAGTGATCGGCGCCGGGGCGGGCGGCGGAGTGGTCGCTAAGCAGTTGGCCGCGGCCGGCATGCGCGTGGTGCTGCTGGAACGCGGTCGATGGTATTCGGCCGCGGATTGCCGCAAAGACGATCTCTACAATCAACGCACGCAGGTGTTGGGCGCGCGCTTCGGTCCGGACGAAGAGCGCGATCCGCGGGTGGCCCTGGATGGCGAGGGCCGCGAGATGGTGGTGCGGCCCAGCGAGGGCGGCTATAGCAACAATGCCGCGTGTGTCGGCGGCGGCACCTTCAGTTACGGCGCCATGGCGTGGCGCTTTCAGGAGAAAGACTTCCGCATGCGCACCACCTATGGCGCGGTGGAAGGCAGCACGCTGGACGATTGGCCGATCGGCTACAGCGATCTGGAGCCGTTCTACGAGAAGGCCGAATGGGAGCTGGGCGTTTCGGGAGATGTCTCGAACGATCCGTTCAAGGCGCCGCGCGGCCGCGGCCTTCCCATGCCGCCATTGCCTCCGGCGAAAGAGCATCAGGTGCTGGAGACCGCGGCCCGGCGGCTGGGGCTGCACCCGTTCCACATCCCGATGCTGCGCAATACCGTGCCCTACAACGGCCGTCCCGCCTGCATGCGCTGCCGCTGGTGCGTGGGCTTCGCCTGCGAACTGAGCGCGCGCACGGGCACGCACAATACGGTGATTCCCGCCGCGCTCTCCACCGGCAATTGCGAACTGCGCACCGGCTGCATGACGAAGGAAATCCTGCTGGACGCGCAGGGGCGAGCCACCGGCGTCGCCTACTTCGACGCCAACGGGCGGCTTCAGGAACAGCCTGCCGGACTGGTCATCGTGTGCGCCGGCGCTATCGAGTCGGCCCGGCTCCTGCTGAATACCAAACACAAGCTTTTCCCTACGGGTTTGGGAAATCGGTATGACTGGGTGGGCCGCAATCTCCAGTCCCATTCCTACTCGGGTGCGACAGGCCTGTTCGACTTCGAAACCTATGACGATCTCGGGCCGGGCGCTTCCATCGCCATCTGCGACTACAATCACGGCAACCCCGGACTGGCGGGCGGCGCGATGCTGGCCAACGAATTCATCCGGCTGCCCTATCAGTTCATGGGGCAGGTGCCGCCCTGGATTCCGCGCTGGGGCGCGGAGCACAAAGAGTTCGTTCGCCATGCCTATCGCCGCACCATCCAGGTGCAGGGGCCGGTGCAGGAAATGCCGCTCTTTGACGCCCGGATGCAACTCGACCCGAGAGTGAAGGATTACTGGGGCATCCCGGTGGCGCGTTTGTCGGGAGGCCGCCACCCGCATACCATCGAAATCGGACGCTTCATCGCGGGCAAAGCCGAAGCGTGGCTTAAAGCGGCTGGGGCTGTGCAAACGTGGAAGCGCGCTCCCGGCAATTCGTTGAGCGGCGGACAGCATCAGGCCGGCACCTGCCGCATGGGCAGCGATCCCAAAACTTCCGTGGTAGACCGTGACTGCCGCATACACGATGTGGACAACGTCTATGTGATCGATGCCAGCGTGCATCCTACCAATGGCGGCTTCAACCCCGTGCTGACGATTTTCGCCAATGCATACCGCGCCGCGGGCATACTGGCGAAGAGGGTACGCGCATGAAGCGCTTCGTCCTAGTGGCCGGTCTCGTAATCGCCGCGGCGCTCCTCTCGGTGCCGGGGACGACGCTGTACTTCGAAGCGCGTGGTGGTGCCAACTGCGCCAGTTGCCATGAAATGCAGCCGCTGTACCAGACGTGGCACAGCTCCAGCCATCGCGCCGTCTCGTGCGGCAAATGCCATGGCGACGCACTGACCCTCAACGCCTCCTTCCATATGACGAACGTGCACCGCGCTTATTCGCACGTGCGCGGCGACCTGCCGGAACAGATCGCATTCGGCAACGAGTACGTCATGGCGATGAACGGGCAGTGCCGCGCATGCCATCAGCAGGAGTATGCGAAATGGCAGTCCGGCGCGCATAGCGCGGGGTTCGCACGCATTTTCCTCGACCGGAAGCACAATACGGAAAACATGCTGATGGACGATTGCCTGCGCTGTCACGGCATGTTCTATGAGCGTGGTGTGAGCGACTTGGTGCAGCCTGTCAGTCGCACCGGTCCGTGGCGGCTCGCCGATCCCGCGTTGGAGAAGCAGCCTTCGATGCCCTGCGCCACCTGCCATCAATTGCACCGCCAGGGCGAACCGATGCGCAAGACCGCAGTCGATGGGCGGCAGGCCGGAAAGTCACAGGAAATTGCGCGGCCCTCACTCGCCTTCTTTGACCGGCGTACACAGGACTATGTGCCGCTGGCGGATCTGCCTCTCCCCGCGATGCAGGACGGCACGCGCGCGGTGAAGATGAGCCAGGACCAGCGGCAGGCGCTCTGCTACCAATGCCATGCGCCTACGGCATCGATGCAGGCGGGTACGGGCGACGACCGCACCGGCGTGGGCGTACACGAGGGAATCAGTTGCCTGGGCTGCCACGAGCAGCACGGGCAGAAGACGCGCGCGTCCTGCGCGACCTGTCATCCAAAGATGTCTAACTGCGGCCTGGACGTGGAGAAAATGGATACCACGTTTCTCTCCACGGAGAGCAGGCACAATATTCACCGCGTGAAATGTGTAGACTGTCATCCCAAGGGGGTTCCCCGGAAAGCGGTGAAGACGCCATGAAGTTCCGCCGCCTGACAGTTCGCGATGGCGAGAGGTGAGCATGCGGAGCTTCTGCCGCGCGCTCCTGCTTGCGTTGCTCGTGGGGACGGCGGGCACGGGCCGCACGGACGTGGCGGCGCTGGTCAGATCGCTGAGCCTGGATGAAAAGATCGCACTGGTGCACGGTTCGCGCGATCCTCTGGAATTGGGCCAGGCGGGGTATTGGGCCGGCTTGCCTCAGCGCGGAATTCCTCCCTTGCGCTTCGCCGATGGACCTCCGGGCGTAAGCGTCAATCGCGACGCGACCGCCATGCCTGCTCCCATCGCGCTCGCGGCCACCTTTGACGTCGCGGCGGCGCGACTCTACGGCGACGTAATGGGGGCGGAGGCGAAGGCGCTCCAGCAGGACGTCCTGCTCACGCCGTACGTCAACATCGTTCGCGACCCACTATTCCGCCGCAATCACACCACGCTCGGTGAGGACCCTCTGCTCTCCGCCCGCATCGGGGCGGCCGAGATCGCCGCCATACAGAAGCAGGGCGTGATGGCGCAGGTCAAACATTTTGCCGCGTACAACGGACCTGACAGCGTGGTCATCGACGAGCGTACCCTGCACGAACTCTACCTCCCGCCGTTCGAGGCCGCAGTCAACGCCGGCGTGGCGTCGGTGATGTGCGGGTATCACAAGATCAATGGGGAATGGGCCTGTGAAAATGCCGGACTTCTGGAACAGACTCTGCGCGATGTGTGGGGCTTCCGCGGCTTTGTCACGTCCGATTGGGGCGCGCTTCACAGCACGCAGGCGATCACCAAGGGAACGGACCTGGAGATGCCCGGGCGTGAACTCGCAGGACGTCCCGGAGGCCCGTATTTGCGAGAGAGTCTGAAATCGGCCGTGGAGAATGGCGCGATCCCAATGGCCGCGCTGGATCGGGCGGTCACGCGCATTCTGCAAGCGCTGGATCGCTTCGGCTACCTCGATCGCAAGACGCCAAGCCGCGCCGCGCCCGTCGAGGTGGAAGGGCACGCACGGGTGGTCCGCCAGATGGCCGAACGCGGCGCGGTGCTGCTGAAAAACGAGCGCGGCATTCTGCCTCTCACGGCGGACGATCTGTCGTCGCTCACCGTGATTGGCCCCACGGCGGGACAACTGGCCGCCGGTTTCATGGGCGAGCGCGCTTATGGTTTCGAAGCGCGAATGATCTCGCCGCTCGACGCCCTTCGCCGCAGCGTGCCCGCCGCGAACGTGAAGTACGCGGTGGGAGTGGACCTGACAGGCGCCGCCATTCCCGGGCTGGAGTCCGAAATTCAGCTGGCTGCGGGAAGGCAGCGAGCCTGGAGTGGAACCCTGCCGGTGGCGATGGCAGGAGACTACACGTTTCTGGTGCAGCCGCTGCTCTCTGGCGGCTCCGATGGCGGAGGCGCAATTCAGGTGGACGGGCAGGCGGTGGCGCAGACAGGAGGCCCCGGAGTGGGCGGTGCGGGCAAGGTATCTCGCAAGTGGTCGAGCCTGCTTCCCACCACCGATGGCCGGGATAATGCGCGCGGCACGATCCATTTGACGGCGGGAGCGCACCGTGTCGATTTCTCGGCATCGTCCACCGGAGAGGGTACGCTGGAGGTCCGCTTCGCCTGGATTACTCCGCCGATGCGACGCACCGCGATCGACGCCGCGGTGCAGGCGGCGCGATCCGCGCGAACCGCGGTGGTCTTTGCCTGGAGCGTGCCGGGCGGTAGCACGTTGTCGCTGGCCGAGGACCAGGACGAACTGATCGAACGCGTGGCGGCGGTGAACTCGCGCACGGTCGTGGTGTTGAATTCCGGGGGGCCGGTGGCGATGCCGTGGGTGAAGGCTGCGGCGGCGATTCTGGAGCTGTGGTATCCGGGACAGGAAGGCGGCTGGGCGACGGCGAATCTGCTGCTGGGCCGCGCCGCTCCCGGAGGACGTTTGCCGGTCACGTTTCCGGTGCGGCTCCAGGACGCACCCGCCTGGGCGCCGGACCATCCCGAGCGGCGCCCCCTCACCGCTCCGCCGGGCAGCACGGGCTTGAACGCGGAAGCTGCGCCGGTGGTCTTCTCGGAAGGGATGGCGGTGGGCTACCGCTGGTACGACCAGCAGGGCATCGAGCCGCTCTTTCCGTTTGGGCACGGCCTGTCGTACACGCGCTTCGAATATTCGTCCCTGACCGTGAAGCCCGCCGGCGAGGACGTGGAGGTCGCTTTCACGCTCCGCAATGCCGGCAAGTTCGCGGGCTCGGAAGTGGCGCAGGTCTACCTGGAGCCGCCGGTATCGTCGCCTGTCGCGATGCCTCCGCAATCGCTGGTGACCTTCGCGCGCGTCGATTTGCGCCCTGGCGAGTCGAGACGCGTCACGCTGCGACTCCAAGCTCGCGCCTTTTCGTATTGGTCCAGCGAACGCCACGGGTGGCAAGTAGTGAACGGCGCTCGTTCGATTTTGATTGCGGCCTCGTCGCGCGACATCCGGCTGCGGGGGCAGGTCGCGCCGGGCGTGTCCCCCGGCCGGTGAGTTCGCCGAAACCAAAACCTGCGCTGATGATGCGTCGGCGCTCCAATCAAGCAGAGCAGGAGGGCCGCAACGATTGACCGCGTTACTGCCAGGGCGATACACTTCTGGCTGCAACGAGGCGTCGCTGCCGCACGCAAGCTGTGCCTGCAAGTTAGCCACGCCTACAAGAACCGAGGCGGAAATGAGAAAGATCGCAGGGTTGTTCATGGCGTTGACCGCACTGGGGCAGACTCCCCCCGCGGGAGAACCGGGTGGCGGCGCGCTGGCGCTGGTCCGTTTTCAAGTCGCGCCGCAGAAGGGCGGACCCGCTGGTGAGCTTCAGCCGCAGGACGTGGAAATCCGCGAAGACGGCGTGACCCGCAAAGTGGTTGTGCTCGAAGGCGGCACGATCAAGCAGCGGGAAATCCCGATTGAGATTTCTCTGCTCTTCGACTGCACGCGCTCGGCTCTCAGTTCAGGAACCCTGAGTCCGCGTGTATTCCACGAAGCCTTGCTCGACGAATTCCCCAACGTATCGATTTCGGTCTACGGTTTCGCGCCGGGATTAAGCCGTCTCGCCACTCCGACCCGCGATCAGGCACAACTGGCCAAGGCCCTGGAAGCGCCCCTGCTTGTCCATCCCTTAAGCACGTTCCTGATGGATCACGTCAGCCGGGTAATGATCGATGCGGCGTCCAACCCCGGGGCGGCCGTGCGCATGATCGTCGCCGTCTCCACCGGGAAGACCGATGACGGCGCCTCGTCGGAGACCCAGATGGACGAGCGCTACAAACGGGCGGTCGGGATTGCGCAGCAGTCCAACCTGGCGGCGTTTCCGGTAGTTTTGACGGTCCCGCTGGCCAGTCAGGACAGCACGCCCACTCCCGCGGCTCCAAGGGCCAGCAGGGTGGCCGGTCCGCAGATTGGCAATTCCGAAATAACGGCCTCCACGTTGATGCGGGCGGCGGGAAATTTTGCCAACCTGGGCGCAGTGACCGGCGGTAAGCGATTCGATGTCCTCAGCGCCGGCAATATGCTGACGTCGATTCTCAAGTGGCTGGCGGATGAGATCCGGTCCGAATACGTGGCCGGGTTCGAGGTGGCCGCCTCGCGAGACAAGAAACGGCACAAGATCGAAGTGATCATGCGCAATAAGGATCGCGGGCGGGTCAGCACCGGCGCTCTGAGCCTGGTGTACTGAACCCGCGGATCGTTCCGCCAGGGTCCAAGAAGCCAAAGCTTTACCGTGGCTGCAATGTTTTGACGGGCACGAACCCTGCTCCGGGCGGATCTGGCCGATATGGCCTCGGACCCTTGACTTGGAGTTTGATATCTCATAGTATGAATCTGCTTTGGTCTCCGGGAGTTGCGTAGCTGGGATGGCAAGATAGAGGTATCTTCGGATACCCGGGCGAAAATCGTCTTGCTGTCCGTTAATGGGCCTCGTCCCGAATCTGCCGAGTGTTTCGACTCGGAAGTCGCGGCCGCCTTGGCGCGACATGGTTTCGATACGCCTCCTCCCGGTGGAACAGGGGAGGTGTAGTATGTCCAGCAGAACGCGTTTGGGCGTTCTCGTTCTCTCGGCCTGCATAGCGGCAACTGTTGCATTTGGACAGATCCGTTCGGCCACAATCACTGGAGCCGTAACCGATGCGAGTGGCGCAGTCATTGCCGGCGCAGAGGTAACCGTCACTGAACAGCAGACGGCGATCTCCAATACAACAAAGACGACGGACTCGGGATCGTTTACGGTTCCGTACCTGCCGGCCGGAACGTACGCGGTCGCGATCAAAGTTACCGGTTTCGCCGATTATCGGGTGACCGGCCTGACGGTGACAACCGGGCAGACGGTTCGGCAGGACGCTCAAATGAAGCTGGCAACCCTCGGCTCGGCCGTGGAAGTCACGGCTTCAGCACAGCAGATTCAGACGGACAGCAGCACGGTGCAGGGTTCGATTACCTCGCAGGCGATCGATATCGTCCCCAATCCCACGTCCAACCCGCTGTATTACGCGTTCCTGCAAGCCGGCGTTGTGCCGCGTGTGCAGGCGGCGAATACGACCACGACCGACTCCTTTGGGATCGGTACCACCGGGCGGCGGCAGTGGGCGGCGGTCGGCATTAACGGCGGACGCGCGTGGACCAACGACATTCAGTTGGACGGTCTTCCCGTGATGAGCGGCGGCTACAATGAAGTGGCCGTCACGCCGAACACGGAAGGCCTGGCGGAAGTCACGGTCATCGCGAATACCTTCAGCGCCCAATACGGGCACGGGCAAGGCATCCTGTCGATGAACACCAAGTCCGGCACCAACCAATACCATGGCGAAGGGTCTTACACACTTCGCAACGAAGCACTGATGGCCAATACCAGGGCCAACAAGGCCAACTACTCGACCACGAATCCCATGGGCATCGCGCGTCCTCCGTTCAAGGTGAACGAGCTGGGCGGCGCCATCGGCGGACCGATCATCAAAGACAAACTGTTTTTCTTCACCAGCTATCACTATCTGCGGTTCAACCGTGGAATCACCAGTCTTCAGACGGTACCCACGGAATTGGAGCAGGTGGGCAACTTCAGCCAGACGCTGGTCCGGAATGAGGCCGGTGTCGGCGTGCCTGCGCAGATCTACGATCCCTGGAACGTCACGCAGATCAATGCGGATCTCTACCAGCGCGCCCTGATCCCGAACGGCAACCTCCAGAATTATCCCGGCAGTACCTATGGCAAGACCTGGTTCAGCTATTATCCGAAACCGAACCGGACGCCGGACGATGTGTTCAACACGAACAATTTCCAGTCGACGGTGGTTCAGCAACTGCGGCGTCACAATTTAAACACCCGTGTCGACTACCGTCGCGGCAAGCACTCGCTCTACGGCAGCGGCGGGCTCACCAAATCTTCGAACGTCACTCCACGCGCATACGGCAAGGCACCGCTCAATGACCAGGCTTCCGTGGTAAGCGACAACAACCCATTTGCTCAGCTTGGCGACACCATCGTGGTGAGTCCCACGCTCGTCCTCGATGTACGGTATGGCGTCAGCCGTATCAATTCGCTCAACTGGTCGGGCAATCAGACCGGCTGGACGGCCGAGACCTACAAGCAGTTCGGCCTGCCGGAAAACATCTGGCCCCTGTTTGCGATGTTCGGCACGGCTCCCAGCCTTCCCATGAGCAGCGGAGCCTTCGGCAAAGCCAGCGAGCACCAGGCGAACCACAGCTTGGCCAGCAGCGTCACGAAGATGAAAGGCCCGTGGACCCTCAAGTACGGAGTCGAGGTTCGCAACCTCTTCTCTAACTACACGGATTTCGAGGAATCCACCGCACAGTATCCCTCCACATGGTTCGATGTGGGCGGCAACTTCAACTTCCAGTACGTGACGGCCAGCGGCGGCAGTTCCAACCAGAACACGACCGTGGTGCAGAACGGCATCACCAATGCGCGCTCGTTCCTTTCGGCGCCGGGTTGGTGGATCAGGCCGGGAGCGAACGTGAGGCCGGCATTCTCGCAGAAGTATTTCGCCGTGTACGCGCAGCAGGACTGGCGCGCTTCCAGCAAACTGACCCTGAACCTGGGCTTCCGCTGGGATCTGCAACCCGGCCCGACGGAGCGCTACAACCGGATGTCCGCGGTAGACCTGGAAGCGAAGAACCCGTTTGGTTATCAGGGTGCGATCGCTTTCCCGGGGATCAACGGCTACAGCCGCAACCTGTGGAACACTACTTATACGAACATCGGGCCGCGTGTGGGCGGCGCGTATCAAGTGAATCCGAACCTCGTCGTGCGCGGCGGTTACGGCGTGACCTACCTGCCCAGCAACTCGGGTTACTTTGCAAGCCCGGTGGACTACGGCACCAGCCCGTTCTCCAGCGGCACGATGCAGACGCCGTATGGCGCCAGCCCGAATGGAGTCCCGGCGATTCACCTGAATGATTCGGCCTTCCTGAACATCGCGCCGGGCGGAGATCCAGGAGCAGCCGGAGTCTATGGCACCAGCGAGGCGAAGTTCGACCGTCACTTCAAGAACGGCCGGGCGACTCAATATAACGTGTTCATCGAGCGGCGTTTCGCCGGCCCCTGGATGGCCTCGATTGGTTACAGCGGTGCGAGCAGCGCCAATCTGTTCAATCGCAACTTTGCGATCAACAGCAATCAGTTGCTGCCCACGGACCTGCTGAATACCTGGAAGGACTCGTATGTCGCGAGCAACCTCACGCTGAATCCCGCGTCGGTACTGGTCCCGAACCCGTTCCAGCCGACGGACGGGAGCAAACGCCCGTTCACGGGATCGCTGGGCAATGCCACCATCGCCCGGCAGAGCACCTACAACCCCTATCCCCTGCTGCTGGGACTCGGCTTGAACCAGAGCAAGGCCTGGGCGCGCTACAACTCGCTGCAGGCACGTTTGAGCCGGGCATTCACCAGCGGCTTCCACATGGACCTCAACTATACGTGGAGCAAGGAGCTCGACAACTCCGACACCATGGAAGACAACCAGTACGGCAATCCGGGCGGCACGGCGACCGGCTTGGACATCAAGAATCTGAAGAACAATATGCGCTTCGGAGGCAGCGATGTCACGCACCGTATGAGCGGCATTTTCCTGTTCGACCTGCCCTTTGGGTCCGGCAAGGCGATCAACCCGTCGAACAAAGTACTGAACCATCTGTTGAGCGGCTGGCAGACGGGTTCGACGCTCTCCATCCAGACCGGTTTCCCGATCTTCATCAGCGGAGACAGCAACGGCGCGTTGATCGGTCACCCCGACCGTGTCGCCGGTGTGCCGCTGGAAGTGCCCAAGGAACTCCAGCACTGGTACGACGGCAACACGTCGGTGACGCTGCCCAACGGGCGCTCCGTGAAGCCCGCGAAGAACACGTTCCTGAAGTTCTACACGGGCGCGTTCACGGGCCGCTACATCACGCTGCCCAACGGCAAGTTTGGCTACGACCAGAACTGGGTCGGCACGGTGGCCAACAACCTCGACGAACTCCGCGGACCTGGGCGCTTCAACATCGACATGAGCTTGCGGCGCAACATCAAACTGCGGGAGCGAATGTCTCTCGAAATCTCCGCCGAAGCCGCCAATCTGCTGAACAGCTCGCAGCAGAGCGGTAGCTACGCCGGGGCGCTCGGGAATACCACAGTGACACCTAACGCGTCCATCGGACTGGTGCAGGGGATGGGGTCCAGCGATACTTACGGGACCATCGGCAACGGCACTTTCCCGGCGCGTGAAGTGGTAATGAATATGCGGCTGCGGTTCTAAGCCGCCTTACCGGTTTCACCTCGCTGCCCGGTATATACTCGCCGGGCGGTGGGAGAGCCTGCATCGAACCAACGGCCACCGGGCAACCGGTGGCCGTTTCGCTATGCGAGCTTACTCTCCGGCGAATTCTCACGGTGGGGCCATTCACGAAGAGCTGGCGTGCACTCAGAAACTCTGCGGACGTGAAGGGGAAAGAGAGTTTTGGCCGCCGATAAACGCCGATTCACGCAGATAAGAATTTTACGCAGGAATTGCGGATGTCGGGCGAGCGATGCCGCCGGGGAACTTCGCCCCGCCTGAAGGCGCGAAAGGCAAGAATGCCCGCCCGTCATCCATATCCTTGTCTGGAACGGACAGGTGAACCCGAATGCTTACGTTCTGAATGCTTACGTTCTTGACAACTTGAGAGGGGGATGGCATAAACTGGCCGTGGAAAGGTTGCGGAGCTGTTGGCAAATCTGTTAATACAGCTTTGCGTGGCCGGGCCGGGAGAGGATTGCGATGCAGATCGGGCGTTGCCGTTGGGTGGTTTTGGCGATTGGACTTGCAGGCGGGCCTTGGCTGGGCGCTGCCAAAGATGCGGGCGAACATTGGGTGGCCACGTGGGCCACGTCCCAACAATTGACGGCGGGTGGCAACGTCGGCGGACGCGGCGGAGGCCGCGGGGCGCCGGCCGTCCCACCTGTCGTCCCACCGGCGACAGCCACGGTCCCGCCGGCGGCTCCGCGCCCACCGCAGGCCGGCCGCGGGGCCGGGCCCAACGCATCCAACCTGCCGGCGTCATTCGCCGACCAGACCGTGCGGCAGATTGTCCATGTCAGCCTCGGGGGCCGGCGTGTCCGGGTCGAGCTTTCCAACGCGGCTGGCGCCCCACCCCTGGAGGTGGGCGCCGCGCACCTCGCGATTCATAAAGGGGGAGGCGAAATTGCTGGGGGGAGCGACCGGGTCCTGACCTTCGGCGGGAGCGCATCGATCATCATTCAGCCGGGGGTGCTGGTGGTCAGCGACCCGGTGGAACTGGAAGTAGCGCCGCTGGCGCACCTGGCGATCTCCCTCTACCTGCCGCGTGAAACCGGCGCTCCGACGAATCACAACATCGGGCTGCACACGGCATATATTGCGAAAGGCAACGTGGCGGGCGCGGCTTCGCTGCCCGACGCCACGACCATGTTCGCTTATGTCTGGCTATCCAGCGTGGACGTAGCCGCGGAGGACGACGCCTTTACCGTGGTGGCCTATGGCGATTCCATCACCGATGGTTACGCCACGACGCGCGACGCCGACACCGCCTGGCCCTATCTTCTGGCGCGCCGGTTGAGCGCCAACAAAGCCACGCGTCATGCCGGGGTGGTCAACCAGGGGATTTCCGGCAATCAAGTGCTGCGCGACGGCGCCGGGTTGAGCGCGCTGGCGCGCTTCGAGCGGGATGTGTTGAGCCGTCCGGGCGTCAAATGGGTGATCCTGCTGGAGGGGATTAACGATATCAACATTCGGGGCCGCGCGGACGGTCCGGGCGCGCTCACGGCCGAGGAACTGATCTGGGGATACCGGCAGATCATTGCACGCTCTCATGCTGCCGGGATCAAAGTGATGGGCGCCACCATCATGCCGGAAGAGGGCGTGCCCACCGCGTCGGAGCGCGGGGAGGGGATCCGGCAGGCAGCGAATCAGTGGATTCGGGCCAAGGGGAATTTCGATGCAGTGGTGGATTTCGATGCGGTGGTCCGGGACCCGCAGCGGCCCGCGCACATCAAGGCTGAATTCGACCCCGGCGACCACATACACCCGAACGATGCCGGCAATCAGGCGATGGCCGACGCCTTTGACCTGCGCGTGTTTCGATAGGGCGGGATTGCCAGCCCGCCAGTACGCTCGCGAGCGGATATTTCCACCTTGCCTTGACGGAGCAGGCTCGCGCTTGATTGTGGACATCAACTGCTATAAAATTTCGTCGATTAACTGCACCTGCAGCATGTCTAAGTTGTATCGTCAGATTGGTCCGAGTCTCCAGCTTCCCAGGAGGTGAATTGGCAATGAAACTATCGAGAATCCGGATTGTGAAGTGGGCCGCATGGGCCGGCGCGACGCTGACCGCAACGCTGCTGCCGGCGCAGCAGGCGCAGCAGGCGCAGCAGGCGAACGCGCCGAAGTCCGAGGAGTATCTGCTGCTGGGGAGTCCGAATCGCGGCGCGGGTGAGCCGATCCTCTTCGTGAACCCGAAAGATCCAAACAACATCATCGTCGTTGCGATGGCCACGCTCAACCGTCTGCCGACCGGGGAAGGGCCGCTTCCGAGAGGCAATCCCGCGGCAGTGGCGCTGCGTGTGAAGGAACTCTCCACGCCGGACGGTTCGCGTACGGATATCGCCGTGACGCGCGATGGCGGGAAGACGTGGGACGTCAGTGAAGACAATTTCCGGCGCTATTTCAAAAAGAACCGGTGCAGCGATTCCTTTGCCGGCGCGGGTGTGGATGGCACGCTCTACATGGGTTGTCTGGCGTATCTGAACCTGGGCGACGCGGACTACCGGACGGGCTATGCGCCCAACGGCGAAGCGCGCGACTATCACGGCGGCTCCGCGATTGCGTGGTCGAAGGACAAAGGCAAAACCTGGAGCAATCCGGTGTGGGTGCATCCCGACCATGCGCCGCAGCTTTATGCGCCCACGGTCAAGCCGGTGTTCGAACAGGCTTCGCCGTGGGACCGTCCCTACTTTGCGCAGGACGCGTCCACCGGAACCATCTACATCACGGGGAGCGGGCCTGCGTATACCGTGGACCCCGCCACCGTCCCGCGGCCCAAGGTCGACCCGAGTCTGCCTGGCCACGGCTATACGGGTTATCCTCCGGCGGACGTGACGCGGAGCCGCACGTTCATACGAGCGTCGCGCGACGGCGGAAAAACGTGGGGCGTCATTTATCCCGCGGACAGCGACGAATACCCGGGTGGGCGCGGCGGGTTCGGCGCCGCTCACGGCAAGCTGGTGGTGAGTTACGGTGCCAGCAAGGCGCCGGCCAGCGCCAATGCGCAGTGTCCCTGCACGGTATTGGGAACCAGCAAGGACGATGGGAAAACGTTTGAGTACCGGATCGTGCCGCCTCTGCCTCCAGCGGCCGAAGCAGCGCCGGCTGGAGGCCGTGGGGGACGCGGCGGGCCGGGCGGCGGAGCGATGCTGGCGGTGGACCAGAGCAAGGAAGGACGCTACGCGCTGGCGCGGCAGGCCGGCCAGAGAATGATGGTCTCGGTCACGGAAGATGGCGGCACAACATGGCAGCCTGCGGCCGTGGCGATGGAGTTGCCGGCGGGCGCCAATTTCGGGCATCGCGCCATGAAGTACTCTCCGAAAGGCGATCTGGGGCTGATCTGGAAACAGGTGTATGCCGACCGTACGTACGATGTGTGGTCGTCGGTCTCGCGCGATGGCGGGCGGAGTTTCAAGACGGTGCGAGTGAGCCATGCGGTATCGCCGCCCTTAATTGCGGAGCGCGGCAATTTCCTGTTCGGAGACGACCTCTCGTCGGTAGATCTGGACGCCGAATACCTGCACGTGGTGTGGGGCGACAACCGCTCGGGATTCCTGGGCACGTGGTACGGCCGTGTGCCGCTGAGCGCATATTGACGGCGAGGGCTTGGAGGATCACGCAATGAAGACGCAGGCGACTCTGTGGATCGGCGCGCTGGCGGCCGCGAGTGTGCTGTTTGCGCAGGCGCCTCCACCGGCGGCGGGACGCGGCGGACGAGGGGGAAGAGGAGGAAGAGGCATGGCGACTCCGTACACGGCGCTGCATTCGCCGGAGGTCAACCCGGACCGTGACGCTGCGATTCCGCGCGCCGGAGGCCACCAAGGTCGAGGTGGCCGGCGAAATCATGCAGTGAAGATCACGTATGTCGAGACCGAGGGTGCGCACGTGTGGAGTGTGTGGCGCAACGATCTCAACGTCACGGTGCCGATGCTGTTCGCGGGAAAGCGGTAGCTCTTGCGAGCGGAGATCGGGGCGCAGTCCCGATGAAAGTCCCACCTGAAGGTCGTCAGAAACTCACGCGAATGCCGCCCCACGCCGCGAGGGGAGCGCCGGGAGCAAGAAACGTTGAGCCGATCAGCGGAAACTGGCCGCCGACCGCAGGCAGGGGCCGGGCGAGGAAGGTGCCCTGCGCCGTGAAGCCGGTCGCGCCGAGTTGGGCAGCGGTGTAATACCGGTGGTTCAGCAGATTGTTGACCTGTGCGAACATTTCCAGATGTTTCTGAAGGCGATAGCGCCCGCCAAGGTTCATCACGCTGTAGCCGCCGGTCCGGCCGGGACCCAGATAATACACGCCGTCCGCTTGATGAAGGTTGTTCTCATTGCCGCGCGCGAGGGAACTCGAGACTCCGATCAAGTTGAGATTCAGACTCAGCCTTTGGGTGGCCCGTACCTCCGCGTAAGCTTTCAGCATGTGCCTGGGAGTAAGCGGGATGCGGTCGCCGGGAACGATTTGAATCTCGCCATCCAGGCCTCGCGATCCGCTCAAGGCGCTGCTGTTGGCGCTATTGCCGGCCCCGGCGACAGCTTCCGCGCTTCGATAGGTGGCATCGAGAAAAGTATAGCCGCCGCCGAGGGTGACGCGGCTGACGCGGCCATGCAAGTCGCCTTCGAAGCCCTGCCGCTCGGTCTTTCCAAAATTCTTGAAATAGCCGAAGCCGGTAGCGGTTGCGGCGACGAACAGGATGTCGTTCGAATTACGGGCGTGGAACCACCCGGCGCTCCAGCCGAACCTGGCTTCCGAGCCGCTGCGCACGCCGGCTTCGAAGGTCTTCGCCACAACTTGTTCCAGGGGTGGGTCTCCGGCCATGGCGTTGGGCAGTTTGCAGGGTAGGTCCGGGTTGGCGCAGCCCAATTCCACGCTGGTAGGGGCGCGGTTCCCTTCGCTATAACTGAAATAAAGGTTCAGTGCGCCAACCGGGCTGTAGGTAACTCCGGCCGCCGGATTGAAGCGATCGAAAGTGTGTTTGGCGGTCAACGATTCCGCTCCCGTGCGCCGGATGAGGTCCAGGTTGTTCAGCGTAGTGTGGTTGTAGCGGCCCGAGAACGTGAAGCTCCAGTTCTTGCCGGTGACCGTATCGGTCAGATAAAAACTGCCGGTATTGATGCGGCTGTCCAGGTCGACGCGGGTGTCAAAGGGCGCGCCGTCCACATCGCCGCCGGTGACTCCGTCGCCGAACGAGCGGACTCCGGTCACGCTGCGGTCGGGATTCAGGTAGCCGAGTTCGGTGAGCTGCTGAAATCCCACGGTGCTGTGGTCGAATGCCGTGCCGGCGGTGAACTGATTGCGCCAGACGCCTGCTGTCTCAAACCAGGTGCCCTGCGCGGAGTAGCCGATGCTGTGCTGTCCGATGTGGGAGCGGTTCAGCAGGCCATTGCACTTCTCGCCAGGTTCGTCGCGTAACAGCGACTGCGCGATGCATCGCCATTTCGGAAAGGGTGTATTGGCGGCGGTCTCGCCCGAGGTGGGGAATCCGGTATAGCCCGCGGCCGTCAGCGCCGCCCGCTCGACGGCGTTGGGCTGGTACAGCGATTGATCCAGCGAATCGTTATTGAGATCGCCATTCAGGGTGTTGGTGCGGATGAAGCGCTGATACACGTTGGCGGAAAGCTGAACCTTACCCACACGGTGGCGCGCCAGGAAGTTGAATGCGGGCGACCGGTTCGCCGTAATGTCGGGAATCGTGTAGGCCGAGCGATAGTCGGCCCACAGCATCCGCTGCTCCTGGAGGCCGCTGCCGATGAGCGAGTTGTTGGCGTAGAAGGCGGTCAAGCCGAGGCTGGTATCGGAGTTCTGCCATCCCAGCCTGGCGAAGAACTGGCGCACATTGGAGGGCGTGTGCTGCCGCCATCCGTCGTCGAAGAAAAGCCTGGTGGCGCCATACCAGCTCAGCCCCGTGGAGTTGGCGCCCCCGGTTTCAAACTCTCCGAGCTTGCGTCCAAAGCTACCGCCGCTGAAGGCGATTTCGGTATGCTTGCCCCCACGCCCGTCTTTGGTCTGCAGAGAGAGGGCGCCGCCGAGAGTGTTCAGGCCGAACAGCGGGTTCGAGCCGGGCATCAGAGCTACCTCCGACACCGCGAATTGTGGGACGAGGTCCCAACTCACGACGTCACCGAACGGCTGGTTGAGCCGGACTCCGTCCATGTAGACCGAAACGCCCTGGGGCGTGCCGAGCAGCGGCGAAGCGGTGTAGCCGCGATAGTTCACGTCGGGCTGAAAGGGATTGCCCTGAATTTCGTTGACGTAGACGCCGTTGAGGCGTTTGTTCAGGAAGTCGGCGAGGTCCACGGCGCCGCTGTTTTCGATATCGCGGCGGTTTGCGGTTTGCACGGGAAGGGGGACCTCGGTGGGCGAGAGACTGGTTCCGGCGAGCGGGGTGGCCCCGACGACCAGCAACTGGGTCGCCTGAGTGCTCAGGGCCAGGGTGACGGTTCGCGAGATGGGGCTTGCCGGCCTGGCATCGAGAGCGATCGACTGGGTGGCAAAACCGGGCGCCGTCACCTCGAGGCGATAGCGGCCGGCAGCCAGCGCCGGAAACGTATGCCTGCCTTGCGCGTCGGTTTCAAACTGTTGGACCATTCCCGTGAAGAGGTTTTCGAGCTTGCCCGTGGCGGCTACCGGCGCGCCCGAGGGGTCTTTGACCTCGATCCGCACGTCACTGGACGTGCGCTGGCTGTAGAGGGGTTGCAAGGCCGTAAAGCCTGCTGCAAGCAGGCACCACCCCACGACGCTCGCCCTGGCGGGGCCGGACATAACCATATAGCTGAATATTCCTTTTCCGCGTCCGATGTTCAGGGTTTTTTGGAGCGCTGCGAAAATTTTGTCTGAACAGAATGGGGCGGCGAGGAATATTTCAGTGTGATGCGGAATCCAGCCGGCACGCTCGTCCACGGTATCGGGTGGTTCCGCTTGCCGCCCGGTCACGCCGTCGTAATGCTCGGAAGGGTTGGAGCCCTTGGGGAACGATTACACTAGGGCAGTAGAAACCGTTATGGCGGGCGATCCTCGCAGTCTGGTGCTCCCATTCCTAGGCCGTCTGGTCCAGGGGAAGAGAGCCTCGTCTCCGTTCACCGAACTTGAGGCTGAGATTATCGGGCTGTTCGATCAGATGCGAGGCCGGATTCTGCGCTATTCGCTCAGCTTTGGCCTGCCAGTCGCGGATGCCGAAGAGATCGTGCAGGAGGCGTTTCTCGCCTTATATCGGCACCTCTTGCGCGAAAGGTCCAGGGAGGGTTTGACGGCGTGGCTGTTCCGGGTCACGCACAATCTGTCGCTGAAACGCCGTGCGGCCATCGCCCGGTCGGCGGCGGGTCCGCTAACGCAGGACACGGAACGGGAAACGCTTCCGATTGCAGATCCGCAGCCGAATCCCGAAGAGCAACTGGCCTTCAGGCAGCGGCAGGACCGCCTGCGTTCCGTCGTCCGTGCGCTTCCGGAGATGGACCGGGAGTGCCTCTATTTGCGCTCCGAAGGGCTGCGGTATCGCGCCATCGCGGAAGTGCTGGGGATTTCCACTGGAAGCGTGGCCAACTCTCTGATGCGGTCGCTGGCCCGCTTGTCGGCGGCCAACGAAAGGTTGGGATGATGCGGGAACTCAATACTCATGTTTCCGGCGAGAGGCTCTTGCTGTTTGCCGATGGGGAAGTCCATGGGCGGGAAGAGCGGGATATTCGCGAGCACCTGGCGGCGTGCTGGTCCTGCCGGCTTCGCCTGCGCGAACTCGACGACACTATTGCGGAAGCCGCACGCCTGCATCGAGAGGCCGCACATCCACCGCTGCCTCCGGCCGAGGGTCCGCGTGCGCTGTTGAGAGCGCGGCTTCGGGAGTTGGCACCGGCCGCCCCGCGTTCTGTTGAGCGATGGAAGGTGCAGCACGTGACCGGCGCCTTTGCGCTGTTCGCGGCCGTCGGAGTGTTGCTGGTCGCGATCTGGGTGGGCAGGACTTCCAGCGAGTCCAACGCGATTCCGCGGTCCGACCTGACTCCCGGAGCGGTTCGCACCGTGGCGGTGAGGGATGTTTGCCTGGCTGAGCTCAGCAGCAATGCCGAGGTGTTGCCTGTTGTCCAGCGCCAGGTGTTCGTGGAATACGGAATGCCGGAGGCGGAAGCGCAAGCCTATGAGGTCGACTACCTGATCACGCCCGCCCTGGGGGGATCTGACGACATCCGCAACCTGTGGCCCCAACCTTATGCCGGCTCTTCGTGGAACGCGTACGTCAAGGACGCATTGGAGGACCATCTGCGAGGCATGGTCTGCAACGGGCAGCTTGACCTGGCGACCGCCCAGCATGAAATTGCGTCGAACTGGGTGGCTGCCTATCAGAAGTACTTCCACACGCGCCGGCCCCTGTCGCAACATCAACGGCTGCGGCACACCGCTGGGCCGGAATAAGCAAGGGCGCGCCGGCGGCGTTGCCTGACGGTGGGCAGTTAGAATTTCTCCGAAGGGGCCGGGCGGTTGCGGCGGGCACGAAGTGCCTGGGCAGCCAGACCAGTGGTATCCTGCGCTCAGGCGGGTCCTGTGATTTCTCGAAGTCTGTTTGGACTGGGGTGCGGGTTGCTGGCGATGGGCGCTTTGTTCGCCTTCCAGAAGCCTTTTCGCGTGTACTCCTCGATGGAGCCGGCGGACAACATTCCGCTGCCTCCCGACTGGCAGGAAAAGAGCGAGTGGGTACAGGCGCGGCTGATGTACCCGCAGCATCCCGATGCGCGTTTCGCCCGCAACCGTTATGGCCGGCTGGACTGGCGCGAGGGCGGCACCAGTTGGACGCAGGATTATCCGCGCGCCGATCGCCATTTCGCCTCCGCTCTCCGGCGTCTTACGCGCATCGACGCACGCAGCGTGGAGCAGCCGAACAGTCCCGACGATCTCGACGATTTCTTCAACTGGCCGTGGATGGTGGCGGGCGAAATGGGCGACTGGCTGCTGACCGATGCGCAGGTGATTACCCTTCGCGAATACCTGCTGCGCGGGGGCTTCATCTACATGGACGATTTCTGGGGCGAGGAAGAATTCGAGCGTTTCCAGCAGAGTATGCGGCGCGTCTTCCCGGACCGTCCGGTGGTGGAAATCGCCGACGAGGACTCGATCTTTCACGCCGTTTACGATTTGAACGACCGCTACCAGATACTGGGGCAATGGTCGCTGCGCGGCGGAGGTGGATGGATGGGCCAGCGCGCGGCCGGCACGAAGGGCCACTGGATGGGGATCTATGACGATCATCAACGGCTGATGGTGGCGATGACGTTCAACAATGACGTGGGCGATTCCTGGGAGTGGGCGGACAGCCCCACCTATCCCGAGAAGTTTTCCGCGCTCGGGATTCGCCTGGGCATCAACTACGTCGTCTACGCGATGTCGCACTGAAGCTCGCCGGAGCGGAGGAAATGGTCGGCGCCCAGCGTTTCGGCCTCTGAGATTCGAATTCGGGATGAGGCTGGCGCGTTCCGCGTCCTCTACGTGGCGAAATTCGCCGACGCGATCTACGTGCTGCACTGCCTCCAGAAGAAGACCGGGAGAACCAGCAAGGCCGATGTGGGGCTTGCCGCCAAACGTTATCGCGAGTTATTGAAGGAGTTAGGGCAATGAACAAGCAACGTTTGGCCAGTGTGTGGGACGCTATTGAAGACACGCCAGAGCAGGCCGCCAACATGAAACTGCGCTCGGTCCTGATGATCGCCTTGAAGGATCACGTCTCCCGTGCCGGGCTGAGCCAGGCGCAAGCGGCCCAGCTTTTCGGCGTGACGCAGCCGCGCGTCTCCGACTTGATGCGTGGCAAGATCAACTTATTTGCCATCGACGCGCTGGTGAACATGGCGACAGCCGCGGGCTTGCGCATCGAAATGCACGTGCTGGAAGCTGCCTAACTGCGCGAACCCGGCGCAAAGCGCCCCTGCCACGCACTTTCATCACGCTGCCGAGATCATCGGAGCCCGGTGGTTCCTGCGCAGCCACGTCCCCAGCAACCGCCAGTGCTGGCCGCATACTCGCCTGGCCGCAGAGCCCTGCCAGGATGCGGGCTCGCGCTTCGATCCCACCGGAAGCCGGAAGTCCGGCCCTGGGGGTCTCCCTTTTCGCAGGCCGCCGTCTGAATCACCCCCCACATTAATGCCGCGCACTCCCCCTCTAATACCGCCGTCATACCGCTTCCCACCGGGCCCGATATTTGAAACAATAAGCAGCGAGCGGCCCCCGTTTGGCGTGCGCCGCTCCGAAATGACTCCGGGACGCCCCAGTCCCCGAGCGGCGTGGCCGCGACGTCAATAAGGAAGGCAACCATGAAACAGTTATCCCGTCGTGAAATACTGGCCACCGCGGGGGCGGGTCTTGCGGGGATTACGATTCTTCCGTCTCATGTGCTCGGTCAGGGAGGCGCAACTCCTCCCAGCGAGAAGCTCAACCTGGCCTTCGTCGGCATTGGCGCCCGGGGCGGCTTGAACCTGTCGGAACTTACGAAACTAAACCAGAACGTCGTCGCTTTGTGTGACGTGGACTGGCGCCACCGGGAAGCGCCGGCAGGGGGAAGGGCCGGCGCCGATCCGAACCGCCTGGGCGCCGCGCAACGGCAATCTCCCATTCTCCTGGCCGAAACCTATGCCAAGGCGAGGAAGTTTGACGACTACCGGAAGATGCTCGATGAGATGGACAAGGAAATCGATGGCGTCGTGATTTCCACGCCTGACCATCTGCATGCCCCCATCGCGCTGGCCGCGATGAAGCGGCGTAAGCACGTCTACGTCGAGAAGAACATGTGCTGCACCATTGAAGAAGCGCGGCGCATGAGGGCCTTCGAGAAGAAGTACAAAGTCACTGTGCAGACGGGCAATCAGGGGCACTCCACCGAGGACATGCGCCTGGTAGTGGAAATGTTCCGGGCCGGTGCAATCGGCGATGTGAAGACGGTCCATCTGTACCGCCGCGAGACCGCCAGTTCGCCCTCGGCGGCCGTTCCGGGAGGCCTTCCGGTCACCTATGAGAACATCCCGAAAATCGTCGCCCAACAGCATCCGACTCCCGACAACCTGCTGTGGGATTTGTGGCTGGGGCCCGCGCCGGTGCGCGGCTTCAACCCTGCCTATCATCCGAACCGCTGGCGCGCCTGGCAGGATTTCGGGACCGGGGGTTTGGGCGACCTGCTGAACCATATGATCGATGCGCCTTTCTGGGCGCTGGATCTGGGCCTCCCCACCCAGGTGGAAGCGCACCCGGAAGAGGGCTACGACTGGCGGACCAACAAGGAAGTCTACCCCTGGGCCGCCATGAACCGGTGGGTCTTCCCGGCGCGCGGCAAGATGCCTCCGGTGGAACTTTTCTACCACTACGGCATGTATAAGGAAACCGTCCCCAAGCCTCCCGGTTGGCGGGAAGGCACGGACGTGCAGGGCAATATCGGCGGCATCATGTTCGGCAGCAAGGGGGCGATGACGTTCGGTGCGCTCTTTGCCAGCGATCCGCGCGAGGCGTCCCAGACCGTAGCCACGAATGCGACATGGGGAACCAAGGTCAAGGTTCGGCTGTGGCCGCCGGAACTGGACAAGGAGTTTAAGCGGCCCGATCCGACGCTGCCGCGGCCGTGGAACCACTGGGCGGACTGGGTGGTTTCGGCGAAGGCAGGCAAGCCGGCCGCTTCGGGCACCGCTTACGGCGGGGTGATGTCGGAGATCGCTTTGATCGGCAACGGAGCCAATGCGGCACCGGGCAAGGTCCTGGACTACGACGCCAAAGCCGGTAAGTTCACGGATTGCGACGAAGCCAACAAGATGGTGGCCAAGAAGACCTATCGCAAAGGCTGGGAGTTACCGTCCTAGCTCCAAATGCAACGGCGTCCGGGATGGGGACCAGCCGGTGGTGGCCACCGTCGGTCCCCGGCAGACTCAGGGCAACGTGTTCATCGCCGTCCAACGGTAGGCTCTTGCCCAAAGTGATTCCAGCGGAAAAGGCCGCCGCGGGCGTTTCATCCGCCCGGGAATGACTGGGGCAGCTACACCGTGCCGCCGCGGAGCAGGGAAGCGGCGCTGGGCGGGGCGGCGCCTCTTAGTTTGACCGCATCGGAAGCTTCCGGAATGGCGTCCCCTTCGCCGGGCGCCAGAAACAGGTTCGAATCGAGACCGTGCTGGCGCGTGTAGAGGTCGTAGTAACGACCGCTGAGCGCGTAGAGCGAGTCGTGCGTGCCGCGCTCCACGATGCGGCCCGCTTCCACCACCAGGATTTGCTCGGCGCGCCGTATGGTGGAGAGCCGGTGGGCGATGACGAAGGTCGTGCGGCCTTTCATCAGGTACGAGAGGCCTTCCTGAATCGCCGCCTCGGATTCCGAATCGAGACTGCTGGTGGCTTCATCAAGGATAAGGATGCGCGGATCGGCCAGAATGGCGCGCGCGATGGACACGCGCTGCCGCTGGCCGCCGGAGAGTTTGACGCCGCGCTCGCCGACGATGGTGTCGTAGCGCTGCTCGAACTTTTCGGCGAACTCATCGACGCGCGCCGTCCGGCAGGCTCGCAGGATCTCCTCCTCGCTGGCACCCGGTCTGGCGAAGGCGATGTTCTCCTGGATGGTGCCGTCGAACAGGAAGGTGTCCTGTAGCACCACGCCGAGCTGCGACCGGTAGGCGTCCAGGCGCACACCGGAGAGATCGTGGGAATCTACCAGCACGCGTCCCGAGGTGGGCTCGTGGAAGGCGGCGATCAGGCTGATGATCGTGCTCTTGCCGGAGCCCGACGGGCCTACCAGCGCGGTGACCGTCCCTGGCGTGGATTCAAAACTGACCTCATGCAGCACCGCTTTGCCGGCGTCGTATTCGAAATTCACATTTTCGAAAACGACGAAGCCCTCGATGGGTCCGATCCGGTAGGCGCGCCGGGCATCCGCATCCTCGGGGCGTTCGTTGAGAACTTCCTGGGTGCGATCGAGTCCGGCGAGCGCTTCGGTCAACTGGGTGCCGATGCTGACCATCTGGAGCATGGGGGCGACCAGGAACGCGAGGTACCCGACGAAGGCGAACCAGCCGCCCAGCGTCAGGGTAGGCTGGGGCGCCAGAATCTGGCGCGCGCCGATGTACATGACTGTGCCGCCCACAATTCCCATCAGCATGGTGGCGGAGAGCGTCATGAGCGAGATGGCGGTGAGCGAGCGCATCACGTTGTCGAGCAGGCGCTGCACGCCGGCAGCAAAGACACGGGCTTCGCCGGCCTCGGCATGATAGCCCTTGACGACGCGCACTCCGGCCAGCGACTCGGTCAGGCGGCCGGTGACATCCGCGTTGATTTTGCCGCGCTCGCGGAAGATCGGGCGGATTTTGCCGAAGGCTTTGCCCAAGCCGAGCGCGAACACCACGATGAACAGCAGCGCGATGCCGGTTAGCGTGGCGCTGATCTTCAGCAGGATAATGAGCGAGAGCAGCGCCGTCAGAATGCCGCCGATGAAATCCACCAGGCCGGTGCCGATCAGGTTGCGGACGCCCTCCACGTCGCTCATGATGCGCGAAACCAGCGCGCCGGATTTGTTGGCGTCGTAGTAGGCCACGGGAAGACGGCCCACGTGCTCCTGCACTCGCCGCCGCAAATCGGCAATCAGGCGCTGTCCCTCTTTGGAAAGCAGTTGGGTGAGCGAGAACGAGGTGATGCCCTGAATGATGGTGGCGGCGAAGACCGCGCCCACCAGGGGATTCAGCAGGTGAGTTTGCCCCCCGTTGATGACATTGTCGACCAGGAATTTGGGCGCGCCCGGCAGCACCAGGCTACATAAACGCCCGATAAGCATGAGGAGGAAGCCGAGCGCCAGTTTCCCGCGCCGCGGCCGCACCAGTTCTTTCAGAAGAGGCAGCGAGCCTTTGAGGTGGCTGCTGGCAGGCTTTTTGGGTTTGACAGGTGACAAAATACGCCTTTTCGAACTAGTGTACGCTTTGTTGGACTCCCCGAACGGGCTCCCCGTCGCAGGCGGATTACCCTGCCATTCGGCCAACGTCAGGGCAGTCCCAGACGATCGCGAATCAGGCCCGCCACTTCGCTGGGATGGCGGACCGGGAGCACCTCGAACCCGGCGGCGCGTGCGCTGGCGATGCCGGCGGCGGAATCTTCCAGTACC
Source organism: Candidatus Solibacter sp. (assembly GCA_039934035.1). Lineage (GTDB taxonomy): Bacteria > Acidobacteriota > Terriglobia > Bryobacterales > Bryobacteraceae > Solibacter. The sequence goes on from JBDTMZ010000022.1 coordinate 51,428, forward strand.
AGGGCGCGCTCCACGCCCAGACGGGAACCGGCCAGGAGGTAGGGCTCCGGGGCGGGCTTATGGCGCGTGACATCGCTGCCGCCGACGATGGTTTGGAAGTGCTGGCGAATGCCGCCCGCCACCAGCAGGGGCTCGATCTCCGACGCGGAACTGGAACTGACGACGGCCAGTTTGTAGTCGCGCTCCAGGCTGGGGAGCAGCGTCTTCAGTTCGCTATCGAAAGGGGGATCCGCAACGCGCTGCTGAAACAAACGCCTTTTGGCCGGGTAGAGCGCCCACAGGGTGTCGAAATCGAGGGGCGGCGTGGCATTACGCGCCAGGGTGCGCAGCACGTCGCGATCGTCGATGCCGATGGCATTCTCCCGGTAGTATTCCCAGCTCAGGGTAATGCCCGCGGGGGCGAGAATTTCCGCCCAGCAGGCGCAGTGAATGGGCTCGGTGTCGAGCAGCACTCCGTCGAAATCGAAAAAGATGGCTTGAAACAAGGACATAGAGGGAAGATTCTGAGCGTAGCATGTGGTATCAAGGGAGGGACGACCGGAATTCAAGACTTATGGATAACGCAGAAGAGCTAAGAGCCGAAATAGAGCGCTTGCGCGCCGAGAACGAAACTTTGAAGAAGCCGGCAAGGGGCCAGCTTTCCTTGAAAGTGAGCGAGAAGGGGGCGCTGTCGGTCTACGGAATGGGGCGCTTTCCCGTGACCCTCTATCGCGAGCAGTGGGAAAAACTGCTATCGATGTCGGAGCAGATCAAAGAATTTATCGCTCAGAACGACGAGGCCCTCAAGAAGAAGGAATAGCCGTGGGCAAAGGTGCGGCCCTGATCACCGGAGCTTCGAGCGGGATCGGCGCCGAACTGGCCCGGCTGTGTGCCAAGGACGGGCATCCGGTGATCCTGGTCGCCCGGCGCAGCGACCGGCTCACCGGTCTGGCGGAGAACCTTGCCCGCGAATATGGCGTGCCGGCGCGCGGGATCGCGGCAGATCTGGCGGACCCCGCGGCGTGCGAAGACGTGTACCGCCAGACCCTCGATGACTCCGTCGAAATCCTGATCAACAACGCCGGGTTCGGGGTGCGTGGATTGTTCACGGAGACGGATTGGGACGCGGAAACGCGTCTGATGCAGTTGAACATGGCGGCCGTGGCGCACTTGACGAAACGGGTTGCCGCCACCATGGTGCGCCGGGGTTCCGGGCGCATTCTAAATGTCGCTTCGACTGCGGCATTTGTACCCGGTCCGTTGATGGCGATGTACTACGCCAGCAAGGCGTTCGTGGTGTCGTTCTCGCACGCCGTGGCCAATGAACTGCACGGTACCGGGGTCAGCGTCACGGTATTATGTCCGGGGCCCACCCGTACGGAGTTCGACCGGGTGGCGGGGATGACGGACACGCCGCTGTTTCAGGGGCCGGCCATGACGGCGGAAGCGGTGGCGCTGGAAGGGTATACGGCCATGATGGCGGGCAAGGTGGAAGTCATCGCCGGCGCCCGCAACCGCTGGACGATGCTGTTTGCCAGGTTGGTTCCCCGTACTATGCTCGCGAGGGCCTCCCGCCGGTTGAATTCCAGCGTCCAGAGCGTACAATAAGGTCCAGGGCTTCGAATCACGTGACGGAAGTCAACCTCAAGCAACGGGGCAGGCGGCGCCACAAACGCCCGGTCAACGGCCGGTGGCCGCTGATCGCGATTTGCCTGTTCGCGGTCGCGCTGCTGGCGGCCGGGATGTCGGCCTACCGTACCCAAAAGACCGCGGCGAATCTCCCGGGCCCGCCGGCAGAAATCCTGGCGGGCCGGCAGATTATTCGCCAGAACATCAGAAATGAATTCCAAAGTTCCTTCTCCCCCGCCGAAGAGACCGTGCTGGAGCATCTGCCGGAAGATAAGGTCCGCGTCTCCGGCTGGGTGGACGTGATGCTGCCGGACGGCCTGTCCGACCGCCAGAATTTCTCGGTGGTCATCTTCCGGAATGTCGCGGGCGATTGGGTGGGCGAGAAAGTCACCATCCTGCCGCAGATGTAGCATGGCGCAGACGGCTTCCGAACAAAGCTACTTTTCCGAAAGCGTGCGCGGCGTTTTGCACGTGCCGGAGAAGCCTAACGGCGATGCCCTGGCGTTGACTCATGGCGCGGGCTCCAACTGCAATGCGCCAATGCTGGTGAGTCTGGCTCGTGCCTTCTGCGAGGCGGGCATGATCGTGCTTCGGTACGATTTGCCGTTTCGGGTGGCGCGCCCCTCGGGTCCGCCGTTTCCGGCGATGGCGGCGCGCCGGCGGCCACTCCTACGGGGGCAGGCAGACCGCCATGCTGGCGGCGGAGCAAACCGGCGCGGCCGACGGACTGCTGCTGCTTTCGTATCCGCTGCACCCGCCGAAGAAGCCGGAGCAGTTGCGCACCGCATATTTTCCGCAATGGCAGACTCCGGCGCTGTTCGTGCACGGCACGCGCGACCCGTTCGGCAGCGTCGAGGAACTGCGGCAGGCCATGGCTGCTATTCCGGCGCGCGTTGAACTCATGCCGGTGGAAGGCGCCGGGCACGACCTGCGCCAGGCGGTGCGCATGGGCGAAGCCATTTTGGGCCGCATGCTATTCTGAGAATCACACCTGAAGGGATCTCATGCGCGAATACCGCTATACGACTCCCCACGGCATCCAGGTCACGCGATTCTCTTCCAAAGTGAACTTCCGGAAGGGTTTGCACCATCTCCTGCACGACTTGGACCGGCACCGTGGGATCTATCTTTCATCTGGATACGAGTATCCCGGAAGATATTCGCGCTGGGATGTGGCCTCCACCTGCCCGCCTCTGGAAATCATCTCCTACGACCGCCGGGTGGAATTCCGCCCGTTGAACGAACGCGGCACCGTGATTCTGAAGATGTTTCACGGCCTGCTGGCCGGACATCCGCATTGGGAGGAATTTGGTTTCGAAGGCGAGATCCTTGCCGGACGGTTGAAGCCGCTGCCCGCCTTGTTTCCCGAGGAGGAGCGCAGCAAGCAGCCTTCGGCCTTCTCCATTCTGCGCACGCTGACGGAAGAGTTCAAGGGCGAGGAGAACTCGCGCCTGGCCCTGGTGGGCGCCTTCGGCTACGATTTTCTGTTCCAGTTCGAACCCATCGAAAAGAAACTGCCGCGCGCCGGGCACAAAGACCTGCACTTGTTTCTGTGCGACGACATCTGGCTGATGGATCGCAAGAAGGAACAGGTGGAGCGCTACCAGTACGAATTCGCGGGCAGCGGTATACGGACCCACGGCCTGGAGCGCGAGGGTGTCGCGATTGCCCCGCCGGCGGCGCGGGCCAGCGGCCCCATCACCAGCGACCACACGCCAGAGGAGTACATGGCGAAGGTCGAGAAGGTGAAAGAGGGCATGAAGCGCGGCGATTACTACGAAGTGGTGCTGCGCCAGACCTTCCAGACCCCTTACTCGGGCAAGGCCAGCGATCTGTTCCGCCGCGTGCAGCAGGCGAGCCCCAGCCCCTACGAGTTTCTGGTGCAATTGGGCGACGAACAACTGGTGGGCGCATCGCCCGAAATGTTCGTGCGCGTGGAAGGACGCCGCATCGAGACCTGCCCGATTTCGGGCACGGCGCAACGCACGGGCGACCCGCTGCGCGACGCTGCCAACATTCGGGAACTGCTGTCCAGCCCCAAGGAAGAAAGCGAACTCACGATGTGCACGGACGTGGACCGCAACGATAAGTCGCGCGTCTCGGAACCGGGCACCGTGAAGGTGATCGGCCGCCGGCTGATCGAAAGCTATGCGGGCGTGTTCCACACGGTGGATCACGTGGAAGGCACTCTCAAGGAAGGGTTCGACGCGCTGGACGCGTTCCTCAGCCACATGTGGGCGGTCACCGTGATCGGTGCGCCGAAGAAGGCGGCGGCGCAGACGGTGGAGGCCATGGAAGTGGATGCGCGCGGCTGGTATGGCGGCGCGGTGGGCATGCTCAGCATGAACGGCGACATCAACACCGGCATCCTGATTCGCACCACCTATCTGCGCGACGGCATCGCGCGCTATCCGGTAGGCGCGACGCTGCTTTACGATTCGGTGCCCTTCATGGAAGAACGCGAGACGCGCCTGAAGGCGACCGGGTTCTTCCGGACGCTGGGCGAAGCGGTAACGCCCGAGGCGGGTCCGGTGCGCAAGACGCTTGCGTCCGGCGCGAAACTCCTGCTGGTCGACAACGAAGATTGCTTCATCCAGACGCTGGCCAATTACGCGCAGCAGACCGGCGCCGAGGTGGTCACCTATCGCGCCGGCTTCCCCATGGAACTGATCGAAACGGTGGCGCCGAACATGATCCTGATCTCACCGGGACCGGGGCGTCCCAAGGATTTCGGCGTGCCGGATGTCGTCAAAGCCGCGGTCCGTTTGGGCGTGCCGGTGTTCGGAGTGTGTCTGGGATTGCAGGGCATCGTGGAAGCGTTCGGCGGCGAACTGGACGTGCTGGATTACCCGATGCACGGCAAGCCGTCGCTGGTGAAGAATACCGGGAAGGGCGTCTTCGAGGGCCTGCCCGCGGAGTTCGAAGTGGGCCGTTACCACTCGCTCCACGCCCGCCGTTCGGCGCTGCCGGAGTGCCTGGAGATCACGGCGGAAACCGAAGATGGCGTGATCATGGGCGTGCGCCACAAGGAACTGCCGGTGGAAGCGGTGCAGTTTCATCCGGAGTCGATTCTCACGGCCGAAGGCGATCACGGCCTGAAGTTGATGGAGAACGCAATGCGGCTGGCGAGGCAGGGTTCGGCCGCGCAGGTTGCCCACGTTGAACGCTGACCCATCCGCGGACGGGCATTCGGGGAGTGCGTCGTGGCGCCTGTGCGCCTGGCTGAGCGCGGCGCTGGTTTTGCTGGCGGCGCTGCGCATCGTTTCGACCTACACCGCGTTGAGCCACACGATGGACGAGCCGATTCACCTCGGCGCGGGCATGGAGTGGCTGGATCACGGGACCATCACCGGCGATGCCTCGCACCCGACGATGCCGCGCGCCATGGGCGCACTGGGTCCGTGGCTGGCGGGCGAGCACTGGCGGCCCACCGGAAATACTACGCTGGACGGGATGGCGGTGCTCGGAACCGGCGCCCATTACGACCGCATGCTGGCGCTGGCGCGCCTGGGAATGCTCCCGTTTTTTCTGATTGCAGGCGCGGCGGTTTTCCTGTGGGGCGTACGCAGCGGCGGCCCCACGGCCGGACTGATGGCCGCGTTTTTGTTCACTACGCTGCCGCCGGTGCTGGCGCATGCCGGCCTGGTGACTACCGACATGGCGGCGACCGCGTTTACGGCGGCGGGCGCCTACGCAGGCATCGTGTGGGCGGGCCGGCCCGATTGGCGGCGCACGCTCACTTTGGGGCTGGTCGTAGGGCTGGGGATGATTGCCAAATACTCGCTGCTGGTGTTTCTTCCTGCCGTGTGGGCTGCCATGTATCTGGCGAATTGGCGGAGTTGGCGCGCCGTCGCGGACGATGTCCGCGGGCATTGGCGGCAGGCCGCGGTGGCGGCGGCAATCGCCTGCCTGGTGATCTGGGCGGGCTTTCGCTTTTCGTACGGCCCGGTGCATTTTGCCGATTGGCGCGTCCCCGCGCCGCGCTTCTTCGACGGGATCAACGACGTGCGCGTACACAATCGCGATGGCCACAATTCGTACATTCTGGGCGAGCGGCATCAGGTCGGCGTATGGTATTTCTTTCCGGTCACGTTAGGCGTGAAGACTCCGCTGGCGATGCTGCTGCTGACGGGCATGGTGTTGTGGGCAGCGGTGCGCCGCAAGGTGAAGGTGGGCGCCCCGCTCGCCTACTGTGCGGTGATTCTGGCGATCGCCATGAGCAGCCGGATCAACATTGGTGTGCGGCACGTGCTGCCGCTCTACGCGGGGCTGTCGGTGGCGGCCGGCGCCGGTGTGGCGCACTGGTTGCGTGAGGGCGGGCGATGGCGATCCGCTGCCATCTTCGGGCTGCTCGGCTGGCAAGTGATTTCCGGCGCGGCGGCGCATCCTGATTCCCTCTCGTACACCAACGAACTGACGCGCGGCCGGCCGGAAAATTTCGTGGCGGAGAGCGATCTCGATTGGGGCCAGGACATGCACCGCGTGGGCGATTTCCTGTGGCGGGCGGGCGCCCGTGAGGTCAGTTTCACGCCCTACAACGTGACCTATCTGGAAGGCGGGCATCGTTTTCCGAAGACGACGTACAGCAACTGGTATCACGCGGAGCCGGGGTGGAACGTGGTGAGTCTCGGCGGCTGGAAAGTGTTCAATCATCCCGGCTGGATCGGCAATCGTCAGCCCCAGTTTCGCATCGGACGAACCCACTGGGCGTGGTATTTTAAGCCGGGTGAGGAGCCGGCGGTAGGCAAATGAAGATCCTGTTGACGTTCCTGTTGGCCTGCGCGGCGGCGTCTGCGCAACGCGGCAAAGTGACGGTGGTCATCGAGACGTCCCTGGGGACCATCGAGGCGGAAATGGCAGCCGATGCCGCGCCGTTGACGGCGGCCAACTTCCTGCGTCACGTGGACGCCGGGCACTACCGGAACGGGATGTTTCATCGCACCGTGCGCCCGAATAATCAGCCCAATAACGCCGTGAAGATCGAGGTGATTCAAGGTGGCCCCGCCCCGGAAGCGGCGAAGTTCCCGCCGGTTCCCCTGGAGCGCACGTCCCTGAGCGGAATCTTGCACCGCGACGGCGTGCTCAGCATGGCGCGCGGCGGACCGGACACGGCGACCTCCGATTTCTTCATCTGCATCGGAGATCAGCCGTCGCTCGATTTCGGCGGCAAGCGCAATGCGGACGGGCAGGGCTTTGCGGCGTTCGGCCGCGTCACCAAAGGGATGGACGTGGTGCGCAAAATTCAGACGGCTCCGGCGCAGGAGCAGCGCCTGACGCCTCCCGTGCGAATCTTGCGGATCGTTCGCAAAGGGGCATAACCAGGCGGCTCAATCCGCCTGCGCAAATTCTCCGTCACTGTCGCGACCGATCCCACTCAGGGCTTAGGTCTAAGTTCGTCCCGCACAGTGTCCCACTCGTAAAGGCACGAGGCGTTCTCTGCTTCGGGAGCGGGAATCGCTCCACTTTCGTGCTGCATCGCGACGCACTCGCTAAATCCGTTATTGAAAAACCACACTCCATTCAGCTTGCGGGGAAGGTCAGTAATCTGGATTCGGCCCGGATCATTTGCGCATCGCGCGGCCGCGTAACAACTCGCCTGCGCGCGCTCTGAGGCGTGACGCCAGGCCCCTAAGTCGTGGCGGGTTGCAGCCCACGAAAAACAGCACAACACCAAGACGGCCGCCCAGCGGATTCGGCCTCCCAGTTGGCCGGCGAGCGCTCCAAGGAGCAGGCAGAATCCCGCAAGGGGCAAATAGAGATACCGTGATTTCGTCAGATCGGGGCCGATGAGCAGCAGATGCAGCGGCGGCATTGCGCAGATCACAACCCAGCCCAGTGTGAAGGCAAGAAGGGAACGTGCCGGGCGCTGGCGGGTGAGATAGAACAAAACGGCCAGGAACAGGATACTCCCCAGCCCCAGTGCCCAACCCGGCCCCGTGCTCCAGTTAATGGGGAAAAAGAGGATCGACCACAGGCGCCAGACCAATACCTTCATCGCGGTGAATGAGGTTATGGTGTAAACCGCCTCACCGCCGGCTGCATCGCGATAGCCACCGATGCCCCCAAACAGCATCCAGCGGTACATGAAGACGCACGCCGCGCAGATCCAGAAGGGGAGCAGCGCCCGAAACCTGTGCTTCCCATCCTCCACCAGTAGCACCCAAAGCGTGAGCAGCATCGGCAAGACGTAGGCCGATTCCTTGCTCAGCATCCCCAGGGTCATGGTTGCGAGCGATGCCGCACGCCAGAGCCAGACGTGGCCCTCCCCCTGCCAGGAGGAGACGAAACAAAACATCGAGGCCAGAACAAAAAACGTCGCCAACAGATCGAAGCGTGCGGTAATCCAGACCACCGCCTCCGGAGTAATTCCGTGGCCCGCGAATAGCGCGGCGGCGGTCCAGGCCGCGAGGGTCGTCCATCCCAGGCGCAGTGCCAGAAGGTAGAGCAGTGCCGCGTTTAGTGCGTGGATAGCGAGGCTGATAAAGTGCCAGCGCAGGGGGCTGAAGCCCGCCCACCCGGAGGTAAGCGCGAACGAGACGTTCGTCACCGGGCGGAACCCGCCGTCCCCGCCGGCGGTGACGAACTGACGGAGGAACTCGTGGAAGTAAGTTCGCGAGTAGTGGATGAGAATGAAATCGTCCGACAGAAAGAAGGAGCCGGCCAGGTTCCAGAAGAGACAGGCGATCAGGATGAACAGTGCGGTGATCGGCAGCAGATGGCGGCGTGCGGGTGCGATTCCAGCCTCTGCCGGTAGCGGGTCTCCAGGACGGCTCGACAGAAGGAGTAGCAGGATGGCAGCCACACCGAAGCAACTGGCGGCGTTCAGGGGCGCGCGGATCGGATTCGCGGCGCGGCTGGGAGCGACGAAAGTCCAGCCGGCCAGCGCTACGCCACTAATCGCTAGAGCCGCGGCCAGAATGCGGTGGGTCCAGCGAATCACGCTGGGAGGCATCGGCCTCGACAACCCTTTGAAATACCCGTGTTGAGAGATATGCTCCCGCGGATTATGTTGTGGGGTTTTATCAGGCATCACAGGGTGGGCATCATTCATTCTAGTCGCTGGCCGGGCGGTGGAGTCACGGGCGTTCTGTCTTTTGTGAGATACCGGCGCGCCGGCGGTGCGAATCTTGCGGATCGTTCGCAAAGGGGCATAACCAGGCGGCGGCAGGGCCGTCTATGCCTCATGGGCAAACTGGCGCAGGACGTACGCTTCGCGTTGCGCATCTTCCAACGGGCTCCCGGCTTCGCGGTGGCGGCGGTGCTCACGCTGGCGGTGGGAATCGGCGCCAATACCTCGATCTTCAGCGTGGCCAATGCGCTGCTCCTGCGCCCGCTGCCGTATAAAGATCCCAGCCGCCTGGTGCTGATCGATGCGCGGCGCAAGGGCTTGCCTAACGTGAGCCAGGGGCCGCTTTCCGTGCCTCGCTACGAACAGGTCGAGGCGCGGAACCGCAGCTTCCAATCCCTGGCCGCCTTCACCACGGAATTCTTCAACCTGACCGGCAAGGGCGATCCGGAACAGGTCACTTCGGCGCGCGTGTCCTGGCGTTTCTTCGATGTGCTCGGCGTGGCGCCATCCAAAGGCCGCGCCTTCCGCCCCGAAGAGGACAAGGCGGGCGGCGACCCGGTGGTGCTGATCTCCGATGCCCTCTGGCAGCGGCGCTTCCAGCGCGACCCGAACATTCTGGGACGCTCCGTCACCCTCGACACGAAAGACTACACGGTCATCGGTGTACTGCCTGCCGATTTCCGGTTCGCGGTCCTCGGCCCGGTGATTGACCTCGTAGCGCCCCGCGTCTTCGAATTGAATTCGCTGAGTCCCGGGATGGCGCAGGCTGGAGTGGGGTATCTGAATTTTGTGGCGCGCCTGAACCCGGGCGTCACCGTGAAGGCTGCCCAGGCGGATCTGGACCGGTTGTCGGCGCAATATCGCGCGGAGAATCCCAAGATGCCGGATTCCGACCCCGGCCTGGTGGTGCATGCCGGAAATTTGCAGGATGAAATGGTGTCGAGCATGCGCACCGCGGTCGTGGTGCTGTTTGCCAGCGTGTCCCTGGTGCTGCTGATTGCGTGCGCGAACGTGGCCAGTCTGCTGCTGTCCCGGGCGTTGGGCCGCAAACGTGAGATTGCCGTGCGCATGGCGGTGGGCGCCACGCGCGGCGGCCTGGTACGGCAATTATTGACCGAGAGCCTGATGCTCGCCCTGATGGGCGGTACGCTGGGCGCGCTGTTCAGTCTGTGGGGAACGCACTCGCTGGCGCTGCTGGCGCAGGGCACACTGCCGCGAGCCTCGGAAATCAACGTGGACAGCGGCGTCCTTCTGTTCACTTTGGGGATTTCGGTCTTCGCAGGCTTCCTCTTCGGCTTGATACCCGCCCTTCAGGTGTCTCGGCCCGACCTCAACGGCGTGCTGCGCTCCCAGGGGCGCGGCTCCACCAGCGGACGCCGCCACAACCTGCTGCGCAATCTGCTGGTGGTGTCGCAGGTCGCGCTCTCCACCGTGCTGCTGATTGGCGCCGGCTTGCTGCTGCGCAATTTCGTGCAGCTCAGCCAATCGAACCCCGGCTTCGATTCGCAGCGCCTGCTGACCATGAGCATCACCCTGCCCTCGGCGCGATATCCCGATGCGCCAAAGCGGATTGCGTTCTTCAACGAGTTGCTGCGGCAGGTGCGCGCGCTGCCCGGCGTTCGCGGTGCGGCCGGAACTACCTCGCTGCCGGTGAATCCCAGCCGCTTTTCGATGGCGCTGCCGGAAGGCCAGCCGATGGTGCCGCTGGCCGAGCGTCCCATTTTCAATTTGCAGCAGGTGACACCCGGTTATGCCGCGGCGATGCGCGTGCCGCTGCGCGGCCGTGAGTTTACGGACCGTGACGATACCCAGGCGCCGCGTGTGTTGATGGTTAATGAGGCCCTGGCGCGCCGCTACTGGCCGGGACAGAATGCGGTGGGCAAACACGTTCTGGTGGGGCGTGCGACCGCGCCGTCGGAGATTGTCGGCGTGCTGGGCGACATTCCGAATCAGGCGATCGGCACCGATCCGCAGCCGGAAATGTACCTGCCCTTCGCGCAGATTGCCTCGGCCACGCAGAATCTGGTAGTCCGCACGGCGGGCGATCCGCACAGTGCCATTGCGGCGGTGCGCGCGCGGGTGCTGGCGCTGGATCGCGATCAGCCCGTCACCGGAATTCTGAGCATGGAAGAAGTCCTGCAAACCGGGGCGGCGCAGCCGCGCTTTACCACCTACCTGCTGGCCGGATTATCGTTGACGGCGTTCCTGCTGTCGATGGTGGGGATCTACGGCGTGATCGCGTACTCGGTGGCGGAGCGCACGCAGGAAATGGGCATTCGCATCGCGTTGGGCGCCGAATCGGGGGCGATCCTGCGCCTGGTGCTGGGACACGGCTTACTGCTCGCGGGAAGCGGGATTGCTGTCGGGCTCGCCGGCGCGTTCGGATTGACCCGCTTAATGGCGGGCCTGTTGTATCGCGTGAGCGTGACGGACCCCGTCACGTTCGTGGCGGGTCCGGCGGTGTTTGCGGTCGTGGCACTGGTGGCGAGTTACCTGCCGGCGCGCCGCGCCATGCGCGTGGACCCCGTGATTGCGCTGCGCGCGGATTGACGGATGGCGCGTCTGGCAGTCCGAGGATTATTCCGAATTCCACACGGTGCTTGAGTCGGCCAGCCCCTGCCTGCGCTAACCCCGCTTGATCGAAGCCTGAAATCGCGGCAGCTTCCCCTCACCGTAGAAGCTTCTCGATTGTCTTCATTGGCAGAAACAAACGCTTTGGCGAATCCTGAAAGGGAATGAAATCGTAGTAAAGGTAGAATTGGCGTGCCCGTTCCTCCAGCGTATCGACCACGACGGCTATCGAGCCAATCGTGCTTGCATTTTCCAGGCTTCGTTTCAAAGCGTCGATCAGGAGAAATTCGCCGATACCTTGGCCCTGGCAGTTCTGCGCAACAGCCAGCCGGCCAATTAGTGTGGCCGGCAGGCGCGGATAACGAGGAAGTTTCTTCGCGATTTCGGGGGATAGATCTTCAACATCAATTACTTCTGCCGATAGCGTGTAATAGCCAAGGATGTGTGGGGAGACGTTATCTACCAGAACGAACGCAGCAGCAACCCTCCTCCTTACTTCGTGAATCGCCTGCTGCTGGAAATAGCGATCCAGGGCGTCGATTCCGCAGGAAAAGGAAATGACAGTATGGTGCTCCTCCAGCGTTTGCACCGAACGTGACAGGGTTTCCACGTTCAATAGAATAACTGGCTTTAACCGCCGCTCACTTCTTTGTATCGTTTAGCTGCCGCTCTCAACTTCGGGGATGGCTCAGGCGCATTGAGGAGCGCGGAAACAAAGGCGTTGCGGTCGCTCACAGTCAATTTCATGGTTTGGTATTCTTCAATCACCTTTTTGGCTGCGGCTTGCGCACTTGTAATGAGAAATTCGCTCATAGTGCGACCCTCCAAATCTGCTGCTTCTTGAATCAGTTGTTTAACCTCAGGGCTGATACGGGCCTCAAGGCGTTCTAAGCGGCCTGGCACAATTGTAGGGATGAGCATAAATCACCAAAGTTTCAAGATTCGTACGGCAAAAAGCCGTACAGCGTGTCCGTAGCTTTACTGTACGGCAGGTTGCCGTACAGAGCAAGTGCCATTTCAGCAAACAGAGCTATGCCATTGGGTTTAAACAGAAAAATCACGTTTAGCCACTTCGGGGCCTTATCAGTTGGATGGCCGCGCTGGCCGCGCGCAGCTTGAGCATCCAATATGAGGCGTTGCGCTAAACTAAGAGCGAGGGCAGGCATCATGGATGCATTGGCGGAGAAACTGGATGCTCGGCTGCGCGATTGGAAACCAGAGACTGCGGCAGAGGCTAGAGAGCGCATCGCCGAGGTGATAGAACTCGCCGATCACGACGTCCTTGACGTCCCGCGCTCGCGCGGCGCCGAACAGGAGGTTCTCGACCTGCTCGATGAGCCCCCAACCCGGTGAGATCTGGCTAGCTGACCTGGGACTCGCCGCCAAAACGCGTCCCGTCGTCATTGTCTCTCGCCAAGACCCCGAACCGCCGCGATCCCTTGTCCTGTACGTGCCTCTCACAACCCAGCGGAGGGACAGTCCGTATGAAGTGCCACTACCAAGGTTTCCGTTCCTGGACCGTGAATCCGTAGCGAATGTTCAAGGATTGGGGTCATTGCCATTTGTGCGCCTCGAACGCAAGCTCGGCAGGCTTTCCGCGGAGCGAATGGAGCGGTTTGAAGTTCGCGCTGGCCTTTGCTCTGGATCTTCAATAACGCTCATCCCACTGTGTGGACCGGCTCTGGCCGGCACCGGGACGGGTCCGGCTATATGCAGCCAAGTGGCTGCTGAGCCCGCATGACAACTACTCTGAATCTCAGCGTGCATTGAGGCTCCCGAACGCGGGAGGTTTCAACAGTTCGGATTGCCAGACCCTCTTTTTAAGTCCGAATCTCGCCACAACGGCGCTTACGGCATCGAGGAAATAGGGCGGAGCATGGGACTAACGCAGACACTGTCGATTACAGGATATCGAGGATCGACCGGTAATCGCGTTGCCTACATCTGCCTGGATCACCTCCGCGCCTCGTTGCCCACAAGCCACATGAGCGTGTAGTCCCGATCTCGTACCTGTTTTAGATCCTCACCCACGGCCGCCTAATCCAGCCAAGCTTCCCGGTAGACCGGAGCTTGCGGCACCGCGCCGAAGCGGCGTTCCCGATGGCGGAAATCGCGAATCGCGGCAGCCAGATCGGCGGCGCCGAAATCGGGCCACATCGTGCGCTTGAAAACCAACTCCGCATAGGCCGCCTCCCACAGCTGGAAGTCGCTTAGGCGTCGCTCGCCCCCGGTGCGAATCAACAGGTCCACCGGCGGCCCCAGGCGGCGCTCCAGCGCTTCGCGCGAAAATTCGCTGAGTCCCCGGACCGCGTTCAGAATGGCATCGCGCGCTGAGTAATCGACGGCCAGGCGGAGCCACAGCCGGTCGCCCGCGGCGGTCTGGGCCTCGGCCAGTTCGATGGCCGCGCACAGCTTGCGGTCCAGCCGGTCCCGCCGGCCAATCACTTCGAGCCGGACCCCCTGTTGGATGCAGCGTTCGGTCTCATTCTCCAGATACGCGGCCATCAGGCGCATCAGCGCGTCCACCTCCACCGCCGGACGGCGCCAGTTGTCGCTCGAGAACGCGAACAACGTGAGAATGCCGACCCCGTTGTCGGGAGCCGCCTCCACCACGCGCCGCGCCGCCTCCACTCCGGAGCGATGGCCCATGATGCGGGGCATGCCGCGCCCGGTGGCCCAGCGGCCATTGCCGTCCATGATGATTCCAACATGCAGAGAACTTTGCGTTACAAAGCAATTGGGCGTAGGAATAAAAGTCCGGTGAGTCATGTGAATTACCTTTCGCGCATGGCCTGAATGAGCGCTTCCATGTGATCCAGGTAGCGCTCCAGGGCCTTGCGTCCCGCGTTGCTGAGCCGGTAATCTGTGCGCGGCATCCGGCCTTCGAAACTCTTGGTGGGGGTGACGTAACCGGCCTCCTCGAGTTTGCGCGCATGGACGCTGAGATTGCCGTCCGAAGTATCCAGCAGTTTCTTCAGTTCGTTGAAGGTGAGCGATTCGTTGACGGAAAGGGCGCTGAGAATGCCCAGGCGCAGGCGCTCGTGCACCAGGCGGTCTACCTTGGGAGTTTCGCCGACTGCTTCCAGCGCCGGCCGCTTATCTTTTTCCTTGCGAAGCGCGTTCGATTTACCCGCCATATTTCACCGCGATGATCGTCCCGAAGATTACGTGCAATCCGCCAAAGCCGACCGGCAGCAGCAGATCGTTCCAGCCCGGCAGCAGCAGCGCCAGGGTTCCGGCAAACATAAAACAAGCGCCCATCAGGGGCACGACGCGCACCGACGCCGAACCGCCGGCCAGCACGGCGGCGCCGTAGAGCAGCAGCCAGATTCCGGGCAGGAACCCGGAGATGCCGGCGCGGTAGAAGACAAAAGTCAACACGCCGCCCGCCAGGATGGCCGGAGCGAAACTGGCGATGAACTTCCGTCCCGGACCGGAGAACAGCGGTATCTGAAAGCGGCGCGATTTGAGCGCAGCGCCTGCCATGCCGATCGCTATGGCGATGGCCGCTGCGACCGTCCACACCGTGAGCCAGCCCGCCACCGCGCTTTGGCGCAACGACAAACGCCACGCCGTCAGTGCGACCGCGCCGATCAGGACGCCCCCCTTCCCGGGGACCGCGGTGAAGCTTCCAGCGCGCTCCAGCGTCTGCCGGATGTACTTCAGATTGTCCATCGCGTGCTCGTGCAATTCGATGGGCGAGGTGCGCTGCGTGGCCATTCAGTCTGGATGATAACGCGAAATTTCACAAGCTTCAAGTACTTTTCACTGTAAAGAGGACTGGACGCAAAGACGGGCGCCAACCGGTCCGGCCATTTGGCCCACCCTGTTAGAATGTTGGCGTGACCCCGAAGGAGGACTATTCTCGCGCCGACGTGCGCCGGAAATTCGGGCTCTCGGAGCGACAACTGAAAAGTTGGGAGCGCCAGCGCCTGGTTCCGGAGGCGACCTCCTATTCCTTTTCGGACCTCATCGCATTTCAAACCCTGGTGAAGCTGCGCGAGAAGAAAGTCTCCACCAAGGAGATTGCGCGCGCGCTCGATTCGCTCCGCGAAAAATTGGGCTGGGTCAAACAACCGCTCAGCGAATTGCGCGTCGTCTCCGATGGCGGCCGCATACGGGTGCACGTTTCCGGGCAGAAAATGGAAGCCATCAGCGGCCAGATTCTGCTGGATTTCGATACCCACCAACTGGGAGGCATCGCCAGCTTTCCGGAGCGCAAGCCGAAGCTCAACCGCGCCCGCGAAAGCGAGGAGTGGTTCCAGAAGGGGCTGGAGTTGGAAGAGACCGGCGCCCCGGTGGAACAGGCGGTGGATGCGTACCAGAAGGTGCTGGAATTGAATCCGGGAGCCGCCGGCGCGCTGGTCAACCTGGGCACCATCTACTATCGTCTGCGCCAATTCGCCGAAGCCGAGAAGTATTACCTGTCCGCCATTGAGGCGGATCCCTCCTACCCGCTCGCGCAGTTCAACCTGGGCAACTTGTACGACGAGCAGGGCAAACTGCCGGACGCCTTCACCTACTACCGGCGCGCGCTGGTATTGAATCCCCACTATGCCGATGCCCACTTCAATCTGGCGCTGCTTTGCGAGCGGCAGGGCGACATGATGAAAGCGGTGCACCACTGGAAGGCGTATCTCAAACTGGATGGCTCCGGCCAGTGGGCGGAGATCGCCCGCCGCCAGTTGGAACGGCTGCGCCAGGCGGTAATCCGCTAGCCCTTGCTATCCTAGAGGGTTGGAGCCCTCGAATTGAACCGAATCCTGTTGGCGTTTCACGCTTTCTTCAACCTTCTGTTTTCAGGTGAGCTTTCGGCGGATACCCTGACCGCCCTGAACCTGTCCCGGCGCGGCGGCGCGCCCAAGCCTACCGCGGCCGCACCTGCCGCTCCGCCGCCCGCCCCCACCGTCCGCACGTCGGATGGCGCGCTGCAACTGCTGTCGATCCTGCAGCGCGATTCGCGCCTGATCGATTTCCTGCAGGAAGACATTGCGACCTATTCGGACGATCAGGTTGGAGCCGCCGTGCGCGAATTGCACGATCAGTGCCGCGACGCCATCGGCCGCTACGTCACCCTGGCGCCGGTAATCGACGGGGTCGAGGGGACGTACGCGAAAGCACCGGCACAAGCTCCCAACCTCGTGCGATTCGTGGGCAACGTGCCGGCAACGCCGCCCACGGGCGGTACACTGCGTCACAAGGGCTGGCGCGCCACCAAGGTGGACCTGCCCGCTGTGCCCGCGAAGCAGGATGCCACGATCATCGCCGCCGCGGAAATCGAAATCGAGTAAGCCCGCTTGAGTAAACCCACAGCCAAACCCCAATACGTCATCGGAATCGACCTGGGCACTACCAATTCGGGCATCGCCTATGCCGAAATTCGCCCGGACGCGGACGCTTTTGCGCCGGCGAACGTGCAGTTGCTGCCCGTGCCGCAACTCACCAATCCGGGCGAAGTCCGGGACGAGAGCCTGCTGCCGTCGTTCCTGTACCTGCCGGGCTCCAGCGATTTTCCGGGCGGCAGCCTGGCGCTGCCCTGGGACGAAAGCCGCGCCTTCGCGGTGGGACGTCTGGCGCAGAAACGCGGCGTGGAGAATGCCGGCCGCCTGGTCTCCTCGGCCAAAAGCTGGCTGTCGAATTCGGCGGTGGATCGCACCTCGGCCCTGCTGCCGTTCCGCGCCCCTGACGGGGTGGCGAAGATCTCCCCGGTGGAGGCCAGCCGCCGCTACCTGGAGCATCTCCGTGAGGCGTGGGATTCCAAAATGGCGGACGCGCCATTTCGCGCTCAACAGGTTCTGGTGACGGTTCCGGCGAGCTTCGATGCCGTCGCGCGCGAGTTGACGCTCGATGCCGCGCGGCAGGCGGGATATCAGAACATTACGCTGCTGGAGGAGCCGCAGGCGGCATTCTATGCCTGGCTGGAGCGCCATCCGGATTGGCGCGAACGCGTCTCCGTGGGCGATCTGATTCTGGTGGTGGATATCGGCGGCGGCACCACGGATTTCACCCTGATCGCGGTCACGGAATCGAAGGGCGAACTGGTGCTCAACCGGGTCGCCGTGGGCGAGCACATCCTGCTGGGTGGCGACAACGTGGACCTGGCGCTGGCCGGCGTGGTGGCGCACCGTCTGGCGGAGAAGGGCACGAAACTCGACAGCAGGCAGCATCAGGCGCTGTGGGCGAACTGCCGCGTGGCCAAAGAGAAACTCCTGGAGCCGGGCGCTACCGCGAAGGAGCAGCCGGTCACGATTCTCGGCAAAGGTTCGGGCCTGGTCGGCGGCACCATCAAAGCGATGCTGCAGGCGTCCGACATCGAGAGAGTGTTGAGCGATGGCTTTCTGCCCGCCGTGGCGAGCACGGAAATGCCGGCGCAGCAGCGGCGCACCGGCCTGCAGGAGTTGGGCTTGCCCTACGCGGCCGACCCGTCGATTACGCGTCATATGGCGCGCTTCCTGCGGCAGATGGCAGCCACGTCGGAGCATGGAGCCGTGCGGCGCGGTCCCAGCGGCCTGGCGTGTCCCACGCACGTGCTGTTTAACGGCGGCGTGCTGAATGCGGACCTGGTGCGTGAGCGGGTGCTGGCCACACTAAACGCGTGGTTGGGTGAAGAGGGGATGCCGCCGGTCAAGGCGCTGAGCGGCGAAGATTTGATGCATGCGGTCTCGCGCGGCGCGGCGTACTACGGGCTGGCGCGCACCGGCCGCGGCGTGCGCATTCGCGGCGGCGTGCCGCGGACCTATTACGTCGGTGTGGAATCCTCGATGCCGTCGATTCCCGGCTTCCCGGCGCCCATCAAGGCGCTGGTGGTGACGCCGTTCGGAATGGAAGAGGGCACGGACGTGCGCATTGCGGCGCGCGAGTTCGGCCTCGTGGTGGGACAGGCGGCGGAATTCCGCTTCTTTACCAGCACGGCGCGCAAGAATGACGAAGCCGGCGAACTCGTCGAGGATTTCGGCGATGCACTCGAAGAACTTTCGCCCATGGAAGTCAGCTTCGAGCCCGGAGCGGCGGCCGAAGTCGTGCCGGTGAGCTTCGAAAGCGTCGTCACGGAAACGGGTGTCCTGCAACTGTGGTGCGTGGCCCGCGACGGACGCCGCTGGAAGCTGGAATTCAACGTGCGCGAACGCGTGCAGGCATAGGGTCTGCCCATGAAGATTGCGAAGCGAAGACACGTCAAGCCTCAACGCCTGGACGATGTAGACGGGGCGAAACCCGCATCATTACGCGACACGGACGGGCAATCTCCCCAACTCGAAATTGACGCGGCGGTCGACCGGATTCTGGCCCAACGCAAATCGCGAGGCAGAATTACTTTCGAGGATCTGAAGTCCGCTCGCGACGCGGGGCGCAAATACTGATGGCGTTTGTGCTCGACGCCTTGATGGCAACTGTTGGGCGCCTTGTTCTCACCGGCCGGTGATGCTGCCGAAAAGTAAGACCCCTCCGCCGCATGAAGTCCGCCAATCGGCCCTCGCGCTCACGTAAGCTGGAAAGAGCATGAAGATCGGCATCGACCTGGGCACCACCAACTCCGCCCTGGCATACATTGACGAGCGCGAAGCGGAAGACCGCGATTTTCCGCCGCTGCACATTTTCGAAACGCCCCAACTGGTGGCGGCCGGACGCGTGGAACCGCGCCGAACCCTGCCCTCGTTCCTCTATCTGGACGAAGGCCAGCCCGTGGGCGTGTATGCTCGCGAGCAGGGCGCGCTGGTGCCCACCAAGCTGGTCCATTCGGCGAAATCGTGGCTCTCCAATCCCGATGTCGACCGCACCGCCAAAATCCTCCCCTGGGATTCGCAGGAGACCGGCCGCGTGCTCTCGCCGGTGGAAGTTTCGGCGCGCATCATCGGCAAATTCCGCGAGGAATGGGACAAGGCCAAAGGCGCCCCTCTCGCCGAGCAGGATATCGTACTCACCGTGCCGGCGTCGTTCGACGAAGAGGCGCGCGAACTCACCGTGATGGCGGCGCGCGAGGCCGGCCTCGAAAAGCTCACCCTGCTCGAAGAGCCGGCAGCCGCGTTCTATTCCTGGATTGCCAACAATCTCGCGGCGTCGCGCAAGAAGCTGTTCGACGGGCAGACGGTGCTGGTCTGCGACGTGGGCGGCGGCACCAGCGATTTCAGCCTGATCAAAGTTTCGCGCGAAGGCGATCTGGTCAACTTCACGCGCACCGCCGTGGGCAAACACCTTCTGCTGGGCGGCGATAACCTGGACCTCACGCTGGCGTGGCTGGTGGAAAGCAAGCTCGCGGTGCCGCTCTCTATACGTCAGCGAAGCGGGCTGCGCCGCCAGTGTTCGGCGGCCAAGGAACGGCTTCTCAACGATCCGAATCTGAAAAGCGTCGAAATCACGGTGCTGGGCAGCGGCTCGTCCCTGATTGGCAAATCGCTGAAGGCCGAAATTCTCCGCGAAGAGGCGCTGGAACTGGCGCTCGAAGGCTTCCTGCCCATGAGCCAGCGCGGCGAGCTGCCCAAGGACGAGAAGCGCAGCCTGTTCCGCGAACTCGGCCTGCCCTACGTTTCCGACCCGGCCATCACCCGCCACCTCAACGAATTTCTGGAGCCTTCCGGCCAGGTGCCGGACGCGATTCTCTTCAATGGCGGCTTCTTCATTCCCGAGATTCTGCGCGAACGCGTGGCCGATGTGGTGGGCCACTGGTACGGCCGCCGTCCGGAAATCCTGGAGAATACCGACCTCGACCTGGCCGTGGCGCGCGGCGCCGCCTACTATTCCTACGTGCGCTCCACGGGCAGCGGAGTGCTGGTGCGCGGCGGCCTGCCGCGTACCTATTACATCGCGCTGGGCGAAGCGCGGGACGGCAAATTCCCCGCCGTCTGCCTGGTGCCGCGCGGCGCTGAAGAAGGCACGGCGCTGGAAATCGACAACGACGCTCTGCAACTGGTCGCCAATCGCCCGGTGTCGTTCCGCCTCTACAGCTCCCTGACGCGCACCGACGAGGCGCTGGGCCAGGTGCTGGAATTCGACGCCGCCGACAGCAGCCTGCATATGCACGCTCCGCTGCACGCGGTGATCCGCTTTGGCAAGAAGGCGGAAGAGCGTCTCATTCCAGTGAAACTGGGTGCGCGCCTCACGGAGATCGGCACGCTCGAAAGCTGGTGCGAAAGCAAGATCAGCGACAATCGCTGGCGCCTGCAGTTCGAATTGCGCAAGCAGGCGAAGGAAGCGCCGGCGGAGCGCAAGGCAGCGGCGGTCATCAGCGAGCAGGCGATGAAGGCGTCGCTGGAGCTGATTCAGGCAGTCTTCTCGCCCAACCTAAAATCGCCCATCGCGCCCGAAGAGGTTCCGGCCAAACTCGAGCAGACCATGGGGCTGGGTAAGAACAGTTGGCCGCTCTCGGCCATCCGGCAAATGGCGGACACCTTCCTGGCCCTGGCGGACGGTCGCAAAAAGAGTCCGGCCTATGAGATGCGCTGGCTGAATCTGACCGGCTTCTGCCTGCGTCCCGGCTTCGGCTATCCGGGCGACGATTTCCGTATCGAGCAGGCTCGCCGCATCTACGCCGCCGGGCTCACCTACAGCAATCAGGTGCAGTGCGAGATCGACTGGTGGATCTTCTGGGGGCGCGTGGCGGGCGGGCTGAATCGCAATCAGCAGACGGACGTGTACCAACGTTTGTCGGCTTTCCTGCTGCCCCGCGCGGTCAAAAAGCCGCAGCGGGTGAATCCCGCGCTGCTGCGCGAAATGTGGCGCTGCGCCTCCAGCCTGGAACTGCTGCCGCTGGGCACCAAGACCGAATTGGGCGAAGCGCTCATCAAGCGGGTGAAGGCTGCCGATTACAAGGAGAGCGAACTCTGGTGCCTGGCACGGCTGGGCGCCAGGAAGCTGTTCTATGGCCCCATCAACCTGGTGATTCCGCCCTCCACAGTCTCGCGATGGGTGGACGCGCTGCTGCGGATTCCCGCGGCGGGCGACGCTTTGGTCAGCATGGCGCGGCGCACCGAAGATCCCACGCGCGATCTGCCCGCTGCCACCTGCGAAGCCGTGCGGACGCGTCTCCAGGCGCTGCCGCACGCCGCGCGTCTGCTCGCGGTGCTCGATGGCGAGGAAGAGGACGATCGCACGCTAGGCCGTATCTTCGGCGAAGAGCTGCCGTCCGGGCTCGTGCTGGTGGAACCGGCGCACGCGGAGTAACCGGCGTCAGCCGGCCTGCGGCGTTTGGACATTTTGGCGCCTTGCGCTGAGCACTACAGCCCGGTGGAACAGACCATCGCGCAGCGTGGTCTGTTTAAAGCGAGCGACGCTCGCCTGCCGCCGCCTTCCGGCGCGTTGCTTTGGGTGCTGCCTCGAGATTGGCAGACGGCTCGACGCGAGCATTGCTCGCCTCTATGACCGGTGTCAGCGGGTCCTCTATCGAACATCTGAATTAGGTGCCGTGTGATCCAATGAATAGATATGAGATCACCTGCCCGGCAGTGCCACTGGCTTGGATTCGCCTTGTTGGTCCAACTGCTGTTTCCTGGCAGCGCTCCGGTATTCGCTCAGGAGGCGGCTGTCCGCTCCAACCCACTGCGAGTGAATGTGAGCGCGGTCAGCAACACGCAGGCCGTGCTCTCCTACTCCGCGCCTGAGGGCGTGGCGTGCCGTGTAAAGGTGTCTCGCCAGCAGAACCTGAGCCCGCTGGCGATCGATGTCGATCCGAACCTGTTTCCCGGAGCCGACATGGATTCACGTGCGGAAGCCATCGTCAATCGCACCAGCCGCATCTTCATCGCAGGCCAGCGCATCACTCAAAAAGCCGCCGACGGAAAGAACTATTCGCGCGCTCTCGAGACCTACGCCCCGCACTACTACCAGGTGACCTGCGGATCGGCAACCGCGAGCGGACAGTTCACCACGGGCAATATCCCGCTGGGCATGACCTACAACGAGGTGCCGCAAGTGGACGGGGAGCATCCCGGACAGTGGTTGATTCCGACCATGCTGCAAGACCGTACGCAGGCCGTCATCGATCCTCAAACCGGCGCTTTCCTGCGCCGGATTTCGCTGGACTCCGAAGCCGGCAATCGCAGCTACGGCTACTACGGCGCCTTCCTCACCTATGGTGGGTTCAATCGGGTCTGCTCCAAGGAAATGACAGGGCCCACACCCTCGAAGCGCGGCTACTTGTGCGTGTTCCCGGATTACGGCCTGCAGCTCCAATTGCTCTATTTCATCGTGCCCTCTACCGGAGAGACGCAGTTTCTGGGGATGGTGCCGCATGTGGGCGCGATGGTGAATGGTTCAGACCTGTCGTTCTATTACGGCGCGGACGGAAATATCTATCGTTCTACCTATGCCGGCAACTTCGCTCCGGCTACCGGGCAGCAGGTCATCAAGAGTTCCCCGCCCGTGCTGTACAGCGCCGTTTCGATGGGCAACCTGATGAAGCGGTTCGACCCCACGTTCGACGACAAGATATTCAACTGCTCGGCTGGCATTGCCGGACCGGGCCAGTATTCACTGGTGATATGCGGGCGCAGCGTGCAGGATTCCTACGGCTGGATCGGCGCGTTTTATGGCGGCGACGGCCGTCCGATTGCTACCAATTGCGAGGATGGCGACAAGTGCCCGCGCATCGTAGCGGCGATGAACGTGTTCTCCGTGCCGGCCACGCGATGGTGCGGCTTGCATAACGTGCAAATGGTGCCCGAGAATCCGCTGATCTCGATCAATTTTCAAAATCTCCACAATCCCGGCGGCGAGTTGGGCGTGGCCACTATGGCCACCAAACTCAGCGCTGCCGTAGCCGCAGGCGACAAGACCATCACCGTGGACGGAGAACCCGCCAGCACTGCTCCCGGCGGCGATCCGGTGCAGCAAAACGCCGCGGTGGGCGACACTTTCGTGATTGGTGCGAACCCATCGGAATCAGTCAAAATCACCGATATCAAGGTGATGTCCAGCGGACAGCGAGTCTGGACAGTCACGCGCGCCAATCCGGCGCGTGCCTTCCCCGCCGGAACGGTGCTGTGGGCCGATTGTACGGCCGGTTTCCGTTTGACTTATTGGAAGTTTCTCAACGACCCCCACGGCACGGATGCCGCCAATCAAAACGTGGTCGTCGATGGCTTTTGGGACGGCGGCGGGCATGCGGATGCGGGACCGCTCGGCCGCGTGACGGAATACGGTCCGGGATGGGCCGCCGTGTTCGGCAAGGTGATCGACAACCTGAACCGGCCGCTGTCGCTGGTGATCGACGATTCGCCGTTTTTCGCCGGCGTCCACGGCCTCGACTATGGGAACACCACCAGCAAACACCCCAGCTACCATCAGGACGCCTCGCAAACGCCGCTTGCCGAGCAGCGCTGGTTTCTGGACATGCTGGCCTTCGACGGCGGCAATTTGTTTTCGGATAATCCGGGCGCCGTATTGATTTCCGGCCAGCTCTACAAGTACAAACTGCCCGGCAATGTGCCGTTGGCCCGCAAACAACTCGCCACCCTGGCGTCCACCGGGGGATCGTCTCTGCTCGACATCAGCGGTCCGGGAAGCAGCCTTTCCGATCTGTCGCCGGATGCCTATAAGTATTGTGTCGCCAACGTCACTGGCGAATGCCGGCCAGGCAGTGCCCCGGGCGATGTTTTCGTCAATGCCCCGGACGTGAAGTATCTCGTCTGTAGCGGCGGCGATGGGCCGAACCCGCAGAACAGGGACATTTGCGTCGGCAATATCGGCGCCTGGGCGCAAGGCATGACGCAGGTGTACCTTGGTTCCACGCCGGCCGAAAGCGTGGCCAATTCGCGCATCGTCACGCGCGGGTTGGCGGGCATCAAGGATATGTTCTACTACTCCACGGCAAAATCCCTGCCCGACGCCTCATGGGCATTGTTCAATGTAGGGTCCGTGGCCGTGCCGAACCCGCAGGTGAATGTCTGGATGGCCAAGCTTACGCCGCTGGTGAAGCAGGATAACGTCGACCGTAGCACTTTCATGCGCGCCCCCATCTCCGTGACCGCGCCACAGGGAATGCGCATCGCCAGCGCGGCCATCGAATTCGGCTACACCGAACAGGGCGCGCCCGGGCAGCATTACTGCACTTCCCGCCGGGAAGCGTGCGTGGCCACGGCGGCAACCGTCACCGACGCGAACCCTTTCTCGTTCGCACAGACCGAGACCTACACCCGAATGCCGTGCGCCAATTCCTGCACCATCACGCTGCCGGTGCTGCCGGCGCATGTCGCTTACTATCAGGTGAAGTTTTACGATGCCGCGGGCGCTCTGGTGACGTCCGGCGATCGTAGCGTGGCCATGGAAGGTCTGCCGTTGAAGAGCACCGGCGCGTCCGCCAGCCCCCAGAAGTAAACTCTTTCAAAATGGGTTCGGCGCGGTCTCCCGCTTGTCGTCGAACAGAATGACGGGGCGCGCGCGCTTCATCGCACCAGTTCGCAGACCACGTCGCCCAGTCCGCCGAACATGATGCGCAATGGCGTATTCAGGGGCAGTTCCAGTGCGCCTGCGTAAGACCCTGTGGTCACCAGTTGTCCGGCTTTGAGGCCCTCGCCCCGCGCCGAGAGGAAATTCGCCAGCCAGTGCAGCGGCAGGATGGGATGGCTGTCGGGGTGCCGGCCGGCGCGCTCCATGACGATGCCCGCGGGGCCGTCCACCACAATGGGGAAAGTCGCCAGCACGGAATCGTCCGGCTGCAGTCCGACCTGCGGACCGAGAAACAGGCCTTCGTTGGAGAGGATGTCGGCGAGCGCTTCCAGATAGCCGGCGCCGGCCTCCGGCTGGAACCGGCTCCCGATCAACTCCAGCACCAGGCGGACTTGCGATACGGCTTCGCACACTTCGCGCACGCGGTAGGGCGCGGCACGCGGCGGCAGGTCGCTCCCCAACATGTAGGCGATCTCCTGCTCCACGCGCGCTACCTCGCCCTGGATCGGCACCGGCGAGCGATTGTAAAACGCGGAGCGGAAAATCGGCGCCACATTCGCCGCTCTATCCGGAGTGGGAGCACCGCACTTATACCCGATCAGGGCCGTTCCGAGCAATTCGCCGGTCAGCGCCTGGATGTGCAGCGCGTCTTCGATACTGCCGGGGCGGAACTCTTCAGGGATGCGGGCTCCGGCCACCCGGGCCTGGCGCGCCGCAACCAGGAATCGGGCAGCGCCCAGCGCTTGGTCATTCGTCACAGTGCCAGTATACAGCGCGCCCCTGGCCGCCCCCAGGCCGCCCCCTGGCCGCCCCCAGGCCGCCCACAGGCCTCCCCCCAGGAACGTTAGCCGCGCTGCCGGAGGTGGTACAATTCCCGGATATCACAGGGGATGCTGACAGGGGATGCTGACAGGGGACCATGACGTCCAACACAGACACATTGCTGGAAGAGCGTAGAGCGGCCCTCAACGCTGTCCTGGATTCCCGGGAATTCTCTCGCGCGCCCGCACTCGCCAAACTCCTGAAGTATCTCTGCGAGAAGACCTTCGAGGGCAGGGTTCACGAGATCAAGGAATTCAGTATCGCGACGGAGGTCTACGGCCGGAATCAGAATTTCGGCGAGAGGCGCGATTCCGTCGTCCGCGTGGAAGTATCGCGCCTCCGCAAGCGGCTTCGCAACTACTACGCGGAAGAAGGCGCTCACCTCTCGATGCGCATCGTGATTCCTTCCGGCACGTATCAGCCCGAATTCGAAGCGCAATCCCCGGAACTCGCCTCTCAGGAACTGGCCTCTCAAGAACTGGCCGCGCAAGAATTGGCCGCTCAAGAATTGGCCGCTCAGGATTCGCTAACCCGGGAAGTGCCAACCGCCGAGGCGCCCACGCCCCCGCGGCTGCAGCCCGAACCGCCGGTCCGCTCGAAAAGACCTTCGATCCTGGCATGGGGCGCCGCCGCTGCCATCCTCCTGGTGATTGCGCTGCTGGCCTTCCGCCTGCGCGAGCCTGCCGTCAAAACCGCAATCGCCACTCCCCTCCGGCCCTCCCAGACCGCCGGAACGCTCCCGGTCGATATGGCGCGCCAGCCCGTGCGAATTCTGGCCGGCTCGTCCACCGGGAAATCCGTGGACCGGTTCGGCGTCGAATGGGGCCCCGACCGCTACTTCATTGGCGGCGAGCAGAATCACTGGCAGTTCGGCGGCAAGGAAATGGGAATTCCCGTGCGCACCATTCGCTGGGCGCCCGACCAGCTGTATTTTCGCAGCTTCCGCTTTGGAACCTTCTCCTACAAAATCCCGCTGCCCCAGGGCAAGTACGATCTGAAGCTCTACTTTTCGGAAGTCATCTACCTGCCCACGGAATTCGGCGACGGGGTTGAGAACCGCAGAATCTTCGACGTGCTGATGAACGGCAAGCCGCTGCTTTCCTCCTTCGACATCGCGGCCGACGCGGGAGGCGCAAACACCGCCGATATCCGCGTCTTCAGCAATGTCTCGCCCGTGGACGGCCATCTGACGCTGGATTTTCGTCCGGTCATGTCCGGAGCCTGGCTGAATGCCATCGAGATTATCCCCAATGACACCGGCAAGCCGCTGCCCATCCGCATTGTCACTCGCAATGTGAACGTCACCGATCACACCGGGAGCCTCTGGGGCTTGGACCGCTACTATTCCGGCGGCCGCCAGATCTCCGATGGCGAAATTGCCACCGGCACCCAGGACCCCGAATTGTTCCTGTGGCAGCGTTACGGAAACTTCAGCTACCGTTTCCCGGTCGCGCCCGGCCGCTACACGCTTCGCCTGCTCTTCGCGGAGACTTTCTTCGGACCCAACAACCGCGGCAAAGGTGGCGCCGGTAGCCGGCTCTTCAACGTTCTCACCGGCGGCACCACCCTCCTGCACAACTTCGAAATCTTCAAAGAGGCGGGCGAAAGGCGCGCCGTGGAACGCGTTTTCCGCGGCTTGACCCCGAATGCGCAGGGCCGGATCGACCTGACTTTCGAGCCTGTGGTGCAATACGCCGCCGTAAACGGCTTGGAATTGACCGCCGAAAAGTAGCTGTCACCAGCTTGAAACCTCTCGTCACCACACTGTAACCAGACTCATTCCAAACCAGTTACTTTCTCTAACCCGGATTGCTCCGGCGCACTAGCAGCGACTTCTTGCGGTGTGGCCCCACCTCCATTAGATTTGGACTGCTCAATTCATGCGCCACAAGTGCGCCGCAAGAGGGGGATGTTATGTCACGTAGAACTATGGGGAGATACTTGTTTCTGGTGGGTGCTCTGTTACTGCTCGCCATTCCCGGGGCCTTCGGGCAGACGCTCGCCTCCATGGCCGGGGAAACTCGGGATGCCAGCGGAGCCGTAGTCCCGGAAGCCAAGGTAACCGTCACCAACACCGGCACCAACGCACAACGCTCCGTCATTACCAACGGCTCCGGAGGCTACGCATTTCCGTCCCTACCGCCGGGGACTTATAATCTGAAGGCGGAAAAGGCCGGCTTCAAAACCTCGATTAAGAACGAGGTGGAACTCCAGGTTCAGCAGAACGCCCGCATCGATTTCGAATTGCAGATCGGGCAGGTCTCCGAATCCGTGGAAGTGGTGGCGACCTCGGTGATCGCCACGGAAAACGCCACCGTCGGTACCGTGATCGACAATAAACGAATCGTCGAACTGCCCCTCAACGGGCGCAACTACCTTCAGTTAGTCTCTTTGTCGCCCAACGTCTCGACCGGTTTCTCCGGACAGGGACAAGCCGGAGCGCGACAGGGCGGAATCCGCGCCGCGCAGACAATTTCCGTCGCCGGCCAGCGCACCAACTTCAATCACTACACGCTCGATGGCGTGGAAAACACAGATCCCAATTTCAATACCTTCGTGGTCATGCCGTCAGTCGACGCGCTGCAGGAGTTCAAAGTCCAGACGGGGATTTACCCCGCGGAGTTCGGCCGCCAGACCACCCAGATCAACGTGCTGACCAAATCGGGCACCAACCAGTTCCACGGCACGGCGTTCGAGTTCCTCCGCAACGACAAACTGGATGCCACCAGCTATGCATTCACCACGCTGCGTCCGGTGAAAGACCCGTTCAAGTGGAACCAGTACGGCGGCACCCTGGCCGGCCCGGTCTGGCTGCCGAAAATCTTCAACGGCAAGGACAAGCTGTTCTTCATGGGGAACTACGAATCGTTCCGCAAGCGGGGCAGCGTCACCGGTCTGTTTTCCCTGGCGCCGGCCGCCTTCCAGACGGGCAATTTCTCGACGCTCTCCAACCGGCTTTACGATCCGTTGACTCGCGTGCGCAACTCGGACGGCACCATCGGCGGCACCCTGTTTGAGGGCAACATCATTCCTCCGAACCGCATCAGCCCGATCTCGAAGAAGTTCCTGGAATTCTACCGGACGCCCACCTTGCCCGGCGTGACCAACAACTACGTGCAGGCGCTCACCCGCCCGCAGGATCGCGATCAGTTCATCATGCGCCTGGATTTTGTCGAGTCGTCCAAATCGACCTGGGCCGGCCGGTATAGCTGGGGAGATGAGAACGAATCCAGCCCCGGCCTCAATCAGAATGGCAGCAAACTGGTCACCAACCTGGAACAATACATGGGCTCGAACACGCGCGTGCTGTCTCCCAACGTGGTGACCGAAACCCGCTTCGGCTACACGCGCTTCTACAACTCAGTGGGTACGCTCCTCGCCTTCCAACGGAACGTGGTCGATGAGTTGGGAATCCCGGGGCTGGTGGGCGGCGACCCGGCTACCTGGGGCATTCCGGCGGTCGGCATTCCCAACTACACGGGAATCGGCGACAGCACCGATGGACCGTTCGAAAACAAGAACAGCACGCTCCAGTTCCTGAACAACACGTCGATCACCCGAGGCAAACATTCGTTCCGCTTCGGCGGCGAGTTCCGCAAAGACCAGTTCAATCAGGTGGGCAATCAATTCGGGCGCGGCAGCTTCAGCTTCTCCGTCAATCCCACCCAGGACCCCAGGGCGTTGAGCACCTCCGGCATTCCCGTGCAAGGCGATGGGTTCGCGTCGTTCCTGCTCGGCAATGTGACGCTGACCGAAGTCGCCGCCCAGATCGCCGCGGTGCAATACCGTTCCACCGCGTTCTCCCTCTATGTGGACGACGTCTGGAAGATCACGCCGCAACTGACCCTGTCGATGGGCTTGCGCTACGAGAACACGCCGCCATGGGAAGACAAGTCCGGCAATCTCGTGTCGGTCTACTACAACGCGTTCGACAACACCCCGCAGGTGGCCGACCAAAGCCGCTATCCCATCTTCCTGCGCCAGGGCAAGTCTTCCGGCGATCCCTACGCCGGTCTGCGCGTGCGCTGGCCGAACATCCCGCTGGTGCAGGACGGGCGCCTCGGCAACCGCATGGTGAATCGCGATGACAACGATTTCGCGCCGCGCCTCGGCCTCGCCTGGAGTCCCAGCAGCAAGTGGTCCATCCGCACCGGCGTCGGCATGTTCTACAACCAGGATCAGGGCAACCCGCGCTTCGACGTGGCCCGCAATGCGGCCGGCCGCACGCGCAACGATGACGATCCCAACTTCCCCACCCAAACCTGGATGACCGGCGCCGCCGGACTCACCGGCTCGGTGGCCAACATCCTGACCCCCCAGGCCTTCGCCATCAAGTTCGACCGCCGCACGCCCTACTCGATGCAGTGGATGTTCAACGTGCAGCGCGAACTGGCCAAAGACTTGTCCTTCGAGGCAGGCTATCTCGGCTCGGGAAGCCGTCACCTGGAATCGTACCGCGGCACGAGCGCGGCAGTGCCCGGTCCGGGCACGGTCGCCAGCCGTTCGCCGTATCCCAACTGGGGCCTGCTGGTTCTGGTGGAAAACGGTGGCCGCGGCAACTATAACTCGATGGGCAGCAAACTGACCAAGCGCTTCTCCAAAGGTCTGACCGCCCTCGTGTCCTACACCTGGTCGAAATCCATCGACACCACCAGCGGCATCCGTACCTCCGACAGCGACTCGCTGTTCTCCCAGGACGGCCGTTGCATGCTTTGCGACCGCGGCTACTCGGCCTTCGATGACCGCCACCGCCTGGTCATCTCCGGCCTGTGGGATTTGCCCTTCGGCCGCGGGCGCAAGATGGCGCTCCACAACTGGTTGGCGGACGCGGTTGCCGGCGGCTGGCAGGTGGGCGGCATCACCACCTGGCGCTCCGGCTTCCATATCAATCCCAGTGCCGGCGTCAATCGCGCCAACACCAACATCAATACCGACCGTCCGGACGCCACGGGCCAGGCGGTGAGCGTGGAAACAGCGACTACGGAACGCTGGTTCAACACCGGGGCTTTCGTGCTGCAGCCGATCTACCAGTTCGGCAATGCGGCCCGTAACTCCGTGCCTGGACCGGCGGGATTCACGCTCGATTCCAACGTGCAGAAGAATTTCCGCCTCGGCCATGAGGGCAGGGAACTGCAATTCCGGTGGGAGGCCTACAACCTGCTCAACCATCCGGTGTGGGGCTTCCCGAACTCGAACCTGAGCAGTCCGAACTTCGGACGCATCAGTTCGACCACGGTCGCCATGCGGCAGATGCAATTTGCCTTGAAGTTCGTGTTCTAATCGAATCCATGCGAACAATCGCGCTCCGGGGCGCCTTGATACCCGTATTCGCCTGCGTTCTCGCAGCGCAAAATGACAGACGTTGGAGCGAGCCCTTCCCGGCGCACCACATTGCCGGTAACCTGTATTACGTCGGCACGCGAGGGCTCGCTTCGTTTCTGATTACCACGCCCGAAGGGCACATCCTGATCAACAGCAGTCTGGAATCATCGGTGCCCATGATTGAGGCCAGCATCGCCAACCTGGGCTTCAAAATGGCCGATGTCAAGATTTTGCTGGTCAGCCATGCTCACTGGGATCACAACGCGGGCAGCGCATCCGTGAAGCAGAAGACCGGCGCGAAGTACATGGTGATGGAGCCGGACGTGAAGGTTACGGAGGATGGCGGCAAGAGCGATTTCTTCTACGCCAACCAGCCCGGCTCTATGTACCCGCCTGCCAAGGTGGACCGTGTTCTCCATGACGGGGACGAAGTGAAATTAGGCGGCAGCGTGCTGACCGCCCATCTCACCGCGGGACATACCAAGGGCTGTACCAGCTGGACCATGAAGGTGACCGAGGGCGGTAAGACCTACGACGTAGTGATCGTAGGCAGCCCCAATGTCAACGCGGGATTCAAGCTGGTGGACAACCCGCAATATCCGAAAATCGCCGACGATTACCAGAATGGCTTTCGTGTCCTGAAATCGCTCCACTGCGACATCTTCCTGGGCGCGCACGGCGATTACTACGGCATGGAAGCGAAGTACGCGCGTCTGGCGAAGGACGGCATCAATGTGTGGCTCGATCCCGAAGGCTACGCCCGGTACGTGTCAGACCGCGAGCGCGCCTTCCTGCGCGAATGGGAGCGGCAGAAGAAATAATTGGATCCGAGGCGCCCCAATCCGAGGCACGACGGTGACGGAGCGTTCCTTACCAAGGATTCCTAACGCAATCGTTTCCGGCGGTAAGTCGCTCCCCATCGAAATTAAAAAGGGGCCGTGGACCCTTGTCCACGGCCCCTTTTCGTTCGTTGCTATCGCTTAGAACCGCAGCTTCATGTTCATCACGATCTCACGCGGGGCGAAGGTGCCGGTACCAATCGTCCCGTAGGTGTCGCTCGAACCCATGCCCGCCTTCAGCCCGATGGCCGCATTCGGCGTCACCGTCGTGTTCCCGAGACCACCCGCATAACTCCCGCTCTGCTGGGAGTTATTCAGCAGGTTGGAAGCTTCCGCGGAGATCTCCAGGCCCATCCTCTCGCGCAGACGGATGGTGCGGCGCAGGCTCATGTCGATATTGAACCGGCCCGGCCCGCGCATCGCGTCCAGGTTGTTGGCCACCGCCCCGGCCCAGTTCTGGTCGTTGCCGAACCTGCCGTTGGGCAGCAGAATGTAGCGGCCCGCGAACGCCCCCGAGTAATACTTCAGGAACGTGTTCTTGGCGGGTTTGATAGTGCGGCCGTTCGGCAGCGTGACCGACGTGTTGCCGTCGTACCACCTCTGCAGGTCCTTGGGAACTTCGAACGGCACTCCCTCGACGCGATCGGGATGCGCCAGCAGAGCGCCCCCGCTGGCGCCGCTGATGGCGATCGGGAAGCCGCTCTGCACGATCATGGTAGAACCCGTCTGCCAGCCGCTCAGCAAGTGGCGCAGCACGGCGTTCTTGGGATCGAGCATCTTGCCTTGTCCGAAGGGCAGATCGAAGAGGAAGATGCCGCTGACACGGTGTTTGACATCGCTGCCGCCGAGGCGCAGGTTGTTCCTGTAATTCTTGATGTCCAAACCGGTGGCGCTGCCACCCGGGTTGCCGTACTGGTTATCTTCCATCGTGTCGGTGTTATCGATTTCCTTACCGAACGTGTAGTTCAGGTCCATATGGAAACCGCTCGAAAATGCATGGCTCAAACGAGCTTGCATCGAGTGGTAGCGCGCCCACGCCTTCGACTGGTTCAGGCCTAAGCCGAGCAGCAGCGGATACGGATTGTACGTGCTCTGGCGGGCGATGGTGGCCGCACCCAGGTTGCCGGTGAAGTTGCGCACCGTCCCGTCGGACGGTTGGAAGGGATTGGTCACCAGCTGCGTCGCGGGGTTGAGCGTGAGGCTGCTGGAGATGAAGGAATTCTTCCACGTGTCCAGCAGATCGGTGGGTAGCAGTTGGTTGTTGTTGATCGCGAAGTTCCGGTTGAACAAGTGGTCGCTGCGCGATGCGCTGTAACCCACCGACGCCAGCCAGGTATTCGCGAAGCGCCGTTCGACAAACAGGTTCCACTGCACGGCGCGGCCGTTCTTGAAGAAGCGGTCGAACTTGGCTTCGCTGGTGCCGTACACCGGCGGCGCCTGCGGATTCCCGCCGGGTGCGATGTTGAGATACGCCGGATCGTACATGTGAATCGCCGGAACGCCCTTCGGATTGGGACCGTAAGGCAACTGCAATGTGCCGCTCGAGAACGGGCTCGTGCCGTAATCCACCGGGCTCGCAAAATAGCCCGAGTTGCTGGGCAGGTACGTCACGCCGAGTCCCCCGCGGATCACCAGGTTGCTGCTCGCCTGGTATGCGGCGCCCACGCGCGGTCCGATATTGTCATACGAGGTATCCCAGAGATTGCGGCTGTAACCGCTGACGCCCGGGAAAGCAATCGCGCCCTGATAGCCCCACGCATTCTTCGCGGTCGTGTCCACCGACGACATGCGGTTATAGCGCTCCGTCGGACCGGGTTGCAGATCCCAGCGGAAGCCGAAGTTCAACGTCAGCCTGCTAGTGGCGCGCCAGTCCTGTTGGGCATACACGGCGAAGTACTTCTGAGAGAAGGCAGGCGCCACGTTCGCGCCGGGACGGATCCACCAGCCGGGAGCAGCCAGGAAATAGCGGGCATTGGTGAGCCCGTTCTGAATCGTGGTCGTATTCTGGTTGGAGTTGCCGCCGTTCGCCGTGACGTATTGGAAGTTGAAATTGCCGCCGACGTCGAAGAACGTGGACGGGAACTGCGCCGCCACTTCCTCGAAATCCGTGTAATTGGAAAGCAGGTTGCGCACCTCGAAGCCGTACTTCAGCGTCCACGCGCCCTTGTTCTTGGTGACGCTGCTGGCCGCGCTGTGGTTCGCCTGGCGCTCTTGCGCTTTGCCGAAAGCGCCGCCGGTCACCGGAATCTGGGGAGCGGCGCCGAACATCGCGAACAGCGGGAAAATGTTGGTCGGCATTCCGAACTTCTGGTAAAGCGCGGCATCCCAGCCATCCCGATTTCCCGACCAGTTTTGCGAATTCACCCGGCTCACGCCGTAGCGCATATCGATCACCAGCGTCGGATTCACAACGATGGTGTTGCCGATCTGTGCGAACGGGTTGTTGTCGCTCACGATCGAGGGCTGATCGTTGACCGGCGCCTTGCCGTATGGGCGCGGAGTCACGTTGGAAGATTTGGTAAGTCCGCCGCTGCCGTAGATCGAATGGCGTCCCTTCCGGTAATCGACGCGCGTGTTCAGGTTGTGACGCCGCAGCTTTTGTACGGTCAACGCGTAGAAGTTGTTGGCATTGAACACGTCGTCCGGCGTGCGATTGGGCAGCGGATAGTAGCTGAACCAAGTCTTCGCATACTGGCTGTCGGCGTAGTTCGAAAGGTCCGCGTTGGGAATCAGCGCGCGCTGGTAAAGGTCGGAATTAATCTGGGTGACGTTCCAGGGATCGTAAATCTGCGCCGGTACGCCAATGCCCGCTTCGTTCCTGACCAGAGTCTTGCTGAAATTCCCCTCGCGCTCCAACGCCGTGGGCACCGTCTGGAGAGTGGTGATGCCGCGGTTGAACCGCAGGTAATGGTAGCTCGTGAAGAAGAACAGGCGATCCTTGAGAATCGGCCCGCCGATGGCTCCGCCAACTTCATTTACTTTGAACGGAGGGCGCGGCACACCAAGAGGCTGCTGTGCGCTGAAGTTGGCCTTGTTCGCTCGCGAGTTGGCCATCAACGCTTCATTGCGAAGCTGGTAGCTGGTTTCCCCGTGATACTGGTTGGTGCCGGACTTCGTGTTCATCGTCAGAATGCCCTGGCCGTGGCCGTACTGGGCGCTGAAGTTGTTGGCAATCACCGTGACTTCCGCCAAGCCTTCCGTGTTCGGCGTCACTGATACTTCGTTGTATCCGCCGCTCATGATGGGAAGTCCGTCGAGTTGGATATCGTTCGTCCAGATGCGGCCGCCGTTAATGCCCACCGCGGCCCACTGCCGCCGGCCCGACGTGCCGACTCCAAACGAGTTGGTGCCCGTGGTGTCGGCTGCCTGCACGCGCGGCACCACACCGGCCTGCAGAAAGGCGTAGTACAGCGGATTCGACGTCGGGTTAGGCAGCAGGTCAATCGCTCGGGCTGTCACCGAACCTTGCACCGTGCTGCTGTCCGTCTGGATTGTTGCCGCTTGCGCCGACACTTCCACCATCGCCCCTAACGTAGCCAGTTTGAGTTGCGCGTCCTGGCGGATCGTCTGGCCCGTCGTGACCGTGATGCCTGTCACCTTATACTCGGCAAATCCAGCCGCCGCGATGGCGGCCGTGTAAATGCCCGCCGGCAAGTAGGGAACCGAGAAGCTACCGGATTCCGTAGTTATGGTTTTGTAGGAGATAGCCGTCTCTTGCTCGGTGACGGTTACCTGTGCGCGAGGAACTAATGCGCCTGCGGCGTCTGTTACGGACCCGGTGATAGTAGCCGACCGGATCTGGCCATACGCTACGGAGGCAGCGAGTAATCCCAAGGCGAAGAAGGCAACGCTCGGTACTCTTCTGATCATGATTTCCCCCCTCATCACTTCACCCGGATGGCCCCTTGGCCACGTAGCCCCGGTTGTAGGCACCGGAACCGCGAATTCAAAGCCTGTACTTGAATACCCGGACGTACTCCGGCGGGGACGAGAATATACCGCTGCAGTAATCCACCCTAACCCTCAACCCCACCCTAACCAACCTCATCTCACCATTGCGTAATATGCAATACCCAGAGACGATATCGCATGAATCCTATTTGATCTGTATCTGGGAGTCAAGCGCTTTTTGACCTGCGCGTCTCTTTGTTTTCATCTGCCAAGGCCGGAGGAAGCCGCATCCGCCCGCGCAGGCGTCAACATCGGGAATATCCCTGACCGCAGGTATTCTGGAGGGTCAAGTATAGTTATTTTTACTACTTATATATTAAAAGTGTTATATCGTACTCAACGTAAAATGATTTATGGACTCCCCCTACGTCCGGCACCGGACATCCACTAGTTCCGGCCGCCGCCATGCGGAAGTCTGTAGTGCGTAGCGCCGAACTTCAATGATTCCATTGCGGTCCTCTGCGGGGATCGCCCATCCTCAATTCATGAGCACTGCTGGGGACCGAGGAAAACTCTCTCAAGATCTGCTGTCATCCGTGGTGGTGTGCCTTGTGGCGCTGCCGCTTTGTATGGGAATTGCCATTGCGTCGGGGGTTCCCCCTGCCGCCGGCCTGCTCACCGGAATCATCGGCGGCATTGTGGCGGGATTCCTCTCCGGGTGTCCGCTGCAGGTCAGCGGCCCCGCCGCCGGCCTCGCTGTCATCGTCTACGAAATGGTGCAGAAGTATGGCTTGCCCGCGCTAGGCCCGATTATCGTGCTGGCCGGCATCATCCAGTTCGGCGCCGGCATGGTCAAGGCCGGGCAGTTGTTCCGCGCCATGGCCCCCGCCGTCATCTACGGCATGCTGGCGGGAATCGGCGTCCTCATCTTCGGCGCGCAGTTCCACGTCATGGTGGACGACAAGCCCAGAGCCAATGGCATTCAGAACCTGCTCTCCATTCCCGCCGCCATTCAGAAAGGCCTCTTCCCCGTGGATGGCAGCAGCCACCACATCGCGGCCGCCCTCGGCGTCATCACCATCGTCATCCTGATCGGCTGGGGCAAATTCGCACCCAAAAAACTGAAGTGGGTGCCGGGTGCGCTGGTCGCGGTAGTGGTTGCCACTGTAGCGAGCCTGGTGTTCGCCATGCCCGTCCGCCGCGTCGACCTGCCCGACAATCTCCTCGGCAGTATTCAGCTTCCTTCCTTCGGCACGCTGCTCGGCAGCTTCCAGCCGGAAATGCTGCTCGCGGCGCTTACCATCGCCTTCGTCGCCAGCGCGGAAACGCTGCTCTCCGCCGCTGCCGTGGACCAGATGCACGACGGTCCCCGCACCAACTACGACAAGGAGCTTCGCTCGCAGGGAGTCGGCAACATCCTCGCCGGACTGGTCGGCGGACTGCCGATGACCGGTGTCATCGTCCGCAGCGCCACCAACGTGGCGGCCGGCGCGCAGTCCCGCCTCTCCACCATCTTTCATGGTTTCTGGCTGCTGGTCCTGGTGGCCGCGCTGCCCTGGGTGCTGCGCATGGTGCCCACCGCCAGCCTGGCAGCCGTGCTGGTCTACACCGGGTACAAACTGGTGAACCCCGCCAACGTCAGGAAGCTCCTGCAGTATGGCGGCGCGCCCGTTTTCATCTACGCCGCCACCGTGCTCACCATCGTTGCCACAGACCTGCTGACCGGAATTCTCGTCGGCATCGCATTCTCCATCGTCAAGGTGCTGTACGGCCTGACCCACCTCGAACTCACCGTGAGCCACCACGCGCGCGGCCATGTAGATCTTCAGATCGTCGGCGCCGCCACCTTCATTCGCATGCCCAAACTGGTCGACACCCTGGATTCCCTGCCGCGCGAGACCGAAGTGCACGTGCACTTCGACCGCCTCGTGTACATCGACCACGCCTGCATGGACGCCATCTCGATGTGGGAGCGGCAGCGCGCGCAAAAGGGCGCCACCACCCTTGTCGAATGGCCGCTTTTGATGGCGGCCTACCGCAGCCGCAATACCCTCCGCCCCGAAGCGGAACTGGTCGAAGCCGGGCTGCGCTAACTTCACATCCCAACAGGAGAAACGTTCATGGAAATCCGCAGCATCCTTGTGCCTTTCGATTTCTCGGAGGCGTCGGAACATGCCGTGCGCTACGCCAGCGGCCTGGCCACCGGATTCGGCGCCAAGATCACCATCCTCCACGTGCTGCCGCCCCTGCGTTACGAGTACGCCATGGTGCAGCCCAATGAACAGCGGCTGCGCGAGATCAATCAGCACCGGACGGCGAATGCGCTGCAGGTGCTCGGCAACGTGCTGCCCGAAGACGCGGCGCCCGGCTTGCGCTGCGAAGTTCTGGAAGGCGAACCGGCGGAAATTATCACCCAGGCCGCCAACGAAGGACGCTACGACGCGGTGGTGATGTCCACTCGCGGCTCCGGCGCATTCAAACGTTGGCTGGTCATCGGTAGCGTCACCTCGAAAGTGCTGCATGGCTGCGAGCGCCCGGTCATCACCAGCGTCCACTTCGAAGATCACGACGCGACGTCTTCCATGGGCCGCATCCTGTGCGCCGTCGATCTGGGGCCGCAGACGATGAACGTCGTGTGCTGGGGCATGCGCGCCGCCCGCAAGTTCGGCGCGCAACTGGAAGTGGTGCATGTGGCCGCCGAGGAGCCGCCGGAGTT
The DNA here is from genome assembly GCA_039934035.1 of Candidatus Solibacter sp. Classification (GTDB taxonomy): domain Bacteria; phylum Acidobacteriota; class Terriglobia; order Bryobacterales; family Bryobacteraceae; genus Solibacter. The sequence goes on from JBDTMZ010000022.1 coordinate 89,643, forward strand.
CGGCGGCGAAGATCTGGACGCATGGAAGGATCGCACCAGCGATCGAGCTATGGCCCGCATCGATGAAGTGAAGCGTGCGCTCGACGCGCAGGCGGAAACCACCATCGGCTTCGGCCATCCAGCGCGAGTGCTTTCCAGCATCGCCCAGCGGCGCAACGCCGATCTGCTGGTGCTCGGTCGAGGCGTCTCGCAGGATGTCCTGGGGCGCCTGCGAGCCAACGCCTACGACATCATCCGCCAATGTCCCTGTCCGGTAGTCAGTATCTGACCTGTCTAGGTGGGATAAGGCTCTGCCTTGTCCAATCCGAGCGAAGCGCGGACTAGGCCTTTGATCTTCCAGGCAAGTGAGCCTGAGGTGGGATGGACGATCGTTTTTGGTCGTCCGTCCCCTCCGCATCGAAGCGCGATCAGACTAAGTGGGAAGTTGTCCATCCGTCCGAAGCGCGGACTTCCGTCCGATGCTCGGACACCTCTGACGCCAGGTCAGATGTAATACATCAGCGCGTTGGCCTGTACGGCATCCTGCCGTGCCCGGTCGGCGCGCCGGCAGGCAGCGGCCAGCGTCGTTCCATCCAGCACGCGCGCGATGCCATCGCGCACATCCCGCATGACCAGCCGGGTCTCGCAGTATTGATCGTCCGTGCACTCATCGCACTTCCGGTACGCGGTCTCGCTAGCGCAGGGCAGCGGCGCGAGCGGGCCCTCTACCATGCGAATCACCTGGCCGAGAGTCACCACTTCCGGATCGCACACCAACATGTATCCGCCCCCTCTACCGGACTTGCTGTCCACCAATCCGCGCCCCTTGAGATTCAGCAGAATCTGCTCCAGGAATTTTTTCGGAATGTGCTCATTCGTTGCCAGGTCCGAAATCAGCACGGGCCGCCCGCCCGCCCGGGTGAGCGAGTAGAGGGCGCGCAAACAGTATTGTGTCTTCTTGGAAAGGGTCCGCATGTAGACCTATCTCAATTCTCCCACGAGCGCGATCGGCGATCAGCTTTCAGCGATCAGCTTTCAGCCCGCCTCCGGCGTCGCCGGATTGAATAACTGGTGCCTTTGGAAGGTCGTGCGGACTGCAGCGTGGCTCCGCGGTCAAAGGCCAGCCATAAGACCGCACGGCACACGCGGGTGAAGCCGTTGTGGGGCGGCCATTCCCGGCTGCCGCCGCCTTCAGGCGGCGCGAACTCACACCACACCATCGCTCCCGCTCTGTTCTTATCGGCGTGCATCGGCGTTCATCGGCGGCCCATTGTTTCGATTCACGCGCGAGACGAACCTCACCGCTGCACCCGCGAATCGCGTGCGGCCTCGTAGCTGAAAGCCACCAGCGCCGCGAGCCCCCCCGCGTCACTTCGCGCCGTATCGCAGCTCCACCACCCCCGCCGCCGTCACCGCAAACAACCGATCGTACTCGTTATCCGCAATCGCAATCCCTGCCACCCCGCTCAAAGCCTCGACGATCGCCGGCACCGTATTGCTATGCCCCGCCACCACCACGATCCCCCCCTTCACCGCGCGCACCTGCTTCACCAATGCCGCCGTATCCTTCGCCGCCACCACCGTCACCTTCAAGCCCGTCGCCGACCCCAAGGGCGCCAGCGTCTCCTGCGTGCGCTTCCGCTCGCTTGCGAACAATGCCCGCACCTTGCCGCCCGGCGCCTGCCACGCCGCCACTACCCGCGCCAACGCCTCGGCCCGCTGCCTCCCCGCCGCCGTCAGGCCCGGATCGTCTCCCGCTTCCTTCACGGGCTCTCCGTGCCGCACCAGAAGAATCACCGCCGGCGCCGCCTGCGCCAGCCCCACAGTCAACATCACCAGTGCCGCCCGCCATGCCGCTCTCTTCCCGATCATCACAGCCTCCCCCCCGCGCAGCGCTACAATAGCCGCCAATGGCCAACCCCACGGCGTCGCCTGCCGTCGAATTTCAGCAGGTCAATTTCGCCTACGACCGCGCCAGCGTCCTCCACAATATCTCGTTCGCACTCCGCCCGGGAGAGATCGTCGGCCTGCTTGGACCCAATGGGGCCGGCAAAAGCACCACCATCAAGCTCATCGCTGGACTCCTTGTGCCCAGCTCCGGCGCCATCACCGTCGCCGGCCTTCCCCTTCCCGAAAAAGCCATCGCCGTCAAACAGATCATCGGGTATGTGCCCGAGACCGCGGTCGTCTTCGAGAGCCTCACCGGCCAGGAATTTCTGGAACTCTGCGGCCGTCTGCACAATGTCCCCCAAGACTCCCTGCAGGCGCGCATTCGCGACATCCTCGAAACCTTCTCCCTCACCAGCGAACGCATCTCGCGCCTCGATTCCTATTCCAAAGGCATGCGCCAGAAAATCCTGATCGGCGCCGCCCTCCTGCACAACCCCGAAATCATCCTGCTCGACGAACCGCTTTCCGGACTGGACGTGAACGCCGCCATCCTCATCAAAGACCTCCTCGCCGCCCTGGCAGCGGACGGCAAGACGATCCTCTACAGCTCCCATGTCCTCGACGTCGTTGAACGTATCTGCGATCGCGTTCTCATCATTCATCAGGGCGCCCTCATCGCGGACGGCTCGGCGGACTCGCTGAAGGCCTCCACCCACGAAGCCACCTTGGAAGACGTCTTCCGCAATCTCACCCACACCAACTCCGTCGACACCGGCGTGGCGCGCATCGTCGAGGCGCTGCGCTCATGAATCCGCTCGAGCGCTGGTTCCGCGCCGCCGTGCGCGGGACCGCCGTCTCCCGCCTCCTGCGCCGCTTCGATATCGATCCGCACCGTTACTGGCTGCTCACCGATCTCTTTAGCGAACTCACCGAGCGCCGTGAAATGTTCGGACACCTGGGCCGCGATGGCGTCTCGCTGCGCACCGCCTCCCTCTTCTACTCGGTGCTGACCGGGCTAATCTCTTTGGTGCAGGTCCTGCTCGGCGTCAGCACCCGCACCTACATCGGCACCTTCCTCGGCCTTTCCGGCTTCCTCCTCTTCACCATCCTGCTCTCCGAAACGGCCAACAGCCTGGTCAATCCCGTGGAAGGCGTGGTGCTCGCCCATCAGCCCATCAATGGCGCAACCTACACCGCCGCCAAACTCACCCACCTCCTGCGCGTGCTCGCTTACACCGTTCCCGCCCTCAACCTCATCCCCGCGCTCGCCGGCTTTTTTCTGCCCCACGCCACCTGGTCCTATCCCCTGCTGCACTTCACCGCTGCCAGTCTGCTTGGGCTCCTGTTAGCGCTCTGCTGTTGCGCCCTCTTTGGATGGTTGATTCGCCTGTTCCCTCCCGCGCGTCTCAAGATAGTAGGCCAGGTCGCCGAGTCCGCGCCCCTCCTCCTGCTTTTGTTCGCCAGCAACGTGACCCGCATTTTCCGCGCGCTCGATCTGAAGGTCCGCTTGGGGCACTTCGATCTGCCGCCCGCCACGCTTCATGCCCTGCAAGCCGCGTTGGCCGTCCTGGCGCTCGGCGCCCTCGTTTTCGGCCTTCGCGCACTCAGTGGCGATTACCTGGTTCGCGTATCGGCCATCATGCACGCCCGCGGCGCCAAGGCCAGCGCCCGCCGCGGAAAGACGCGCCTCGCCGCCTTCATCGCCCGTCTCGCCGGAGGCGCGCAGGACAACCAGCCTGCCCGTGCCGGCTTCGAGTATGTCCGCCGCCTGGCATTTCGCGACTGGCAGTTCCGCCGCCAGCTCATTCCCATGCTGCCGTTCGCGAGCGCGCCCGTCGTCCTGCTCTTTACCGGCGCCCGCAAGTCTCCCTTCGAGGGCCCTTTCTCCGCCATGCACATCCTGCCGCACGCCATTGGCACGATCGCATTCTTCATCTGCACCGTACTCGCCTTCGGCAGCGACTACAAAGGCAACTGGATCTTCCTGTGCGTTCCCAATACCACCTTCCACGGCTTCGTTCGCGGCGTGCATGCCTTCCTCTGCTTCTCGCTCATCGTCATTCCCCATGCCGCCGTCTACGCCGTCCTGCTCTACCAGTGGGGCCCCCGCGATGCGTCCATCTTCATCGCCTTCAGCCTCGCCGCCTCCTTCTTTTATCTGGCGCTCACCCTGCCCCTCGTCGAAGGCCTCCCCTTCGGCCAACCGGTCGACACGTCACGCGGCGCGGTCCTGCTGCCGATCATGATCGGTTGCGGCCTCGTGATGTCGATGGTCGTCGCCCTGCAACACTACGTGCTCTTTCATTCCCGTCCTCTGGTCTGTGCCGTCACCCTCCTCACCGCCACCGCCGCCGTTATCCTCACCCGCCGCGGACTCGATACCTTCGAAGTCGCCATCCGCTACCACCTCGGCCAAACCTCTCAGGAATCCACCCTGCTCTACAAGGAAGTGCTCTAGCAGCGGCCGGATGTATACTGATGGCGAACCGCAACCCGAAACGGAAATCCCGAATGAATAGACGCAGCTTTCTCATCAGTTCGATGGCCGCCGCCGCCACCCCCCTGTCCCTTGTCGTCTCGAACCCGCTGGTCTCACAGGCCGCCCCTCCCGCAGGCGAGCCGCGCGTCGCCATCCTCGCTGTCGATACCGATCGCCCCATGGCCAACATCGATCAGCGTATCTATGGCCATTTCCTCGAACACATCAACCACTCCGTGGAAGACGGCCTCTTCGCCGAACAGATTCAAGGCTGCGGCTTCGAGGGGGAAGATTTCAAGACCTACTGGCAGCCCTTCTCCGAGCGCGGCAAGGTCGAACTCGTCGACATCGAGTTCAAGAATGGCAAGAAGAGCGTGCGCCTCCAGGCCGACGGCGGCCGCGCCGGAATCCGCCAGGGCCGTATCTTCGTCGATGCCGGGCAGAGGTACGACGGCTCCCTCTGGATCCAGCGCGAACTGGGATCGCCCCAATTGTCGCTCCGCATCGTGTCCGCCAAAGGCGATCAGATCGCCGCGGTGCCGCTCACCATGGCGGGCTCCGGCTGGCAGGAGGTCTTCTATTCCTTCACCAGTTCCCTTCGCGATACCCAGGCCTCGGTGGAACTCGCCGTCTCCGGAAATGGCTCGTTGCTGCTCGACTTCCTCTCCATGATGCGCGCCGACGTCCGCCGCGACGGCATGCTGCGCCCCGACCTCTTACAGTCGCTGCGCGATCTCGCGCCGCCCTTCATTCGCTGGCCCGGCGGCTCCTTCGCCTCCACTTACAAATGGAAGGACGGCATTGGCCCGCTCGTCTCCCGCCGCTATCATCCCAACGCCATGTGGGGCGGCTATTCGGACTACTACGGCTTCGGCACCGAAGAGTTCATGACCCTGTGCCGCAAGCTCAATTCCGAGCCCTTGATCGACCTGCCTGCGCCCGGCACCGAGCCCGATCAGATTCAATACGCCATGGACTGGGTCCACTATCTCAACGACCCGCCCACCACCGAATGGGGCAAGCAGCGCGCCGCCAACGGGCACCCCGAGCCCTACGGCGTCAAATATTTCCAGATCGATAACGAGCCCATGAATAACGGCTTCACGGCGGAATCCTACGCCGCCATCGTCAACGCCTACGGCAGCCGTCTTCGTGCCCTCGTGCCTCAGGGGCGAATCGTTGCCTGCGGGCAGAAGCGCTCCAACGACATGGTGTGGAGCCAGAAGATCATCGACCTCGCGGGCAAAAATTTCGACATTCTCGGCTGCCACAACTACGAGTACGAAGATCCGAACTTCGAGACCGGACTGCGCCGCATCCGCGACTACCTCGTGAAGCTGAGCGAGTACGTCCGCGCTTCCGCTACCCCCAAGATCGAGATCGCCATCCTGGAGTGGAACCTCTCCCGCACCTACGATTGGCGCGCCGGACTGCATGCCGCCGGCAGCCTCATCCTCTACGAGGAACTCAGCCCCGGCCTGACCATGACCTGCCCGGCGCTGCTCATGCGCAATAACACGGACGATCCCACCTGGACCTCGTTGATCTATCACGACCACGTTTCCTGGTTTCCCGGCGGCGCCTATCCCGTCGAGAAGCTCTTCCGCCAGCACTACGCCGAAAAGTACCTGGGCTCCACCAGCGGCGCCTATCGCGACCTTCCGGATCGCAAGCCCTTCTTCGATCAGATCTCCACCATGAAGCCGGAAGATTGGACCCAGGGCACCATCGACGCCATCGCGACCAAGAGCGCCGATGGGCGCCGCATCGTGATCAAAGCAGTGAATTACGCGGCCGGCCCGAACACCCTGCTGGTGCGGCTCGAAGGCGCCAGTGCCCCGCAGAAAGCCGTCGCGAAGCTGCACACCATCACCGCCTCAGCCACCGATAAAGCGACTCTGGAGCAGCCCGACAAATTCAATCCGGTGACGAAATCGCTGACCTACGCTAAGGACCTAGCCATCGATCTCCCCGCCTACACGGTGGCAGTAGTCGAAATCCAGGCCGAATAACCGGTATGCGACAATCCGGGGCGCGACCGTGAAGGGAGCGGTTCGCGCCCCATACCGAATGAACGCTCGTGAGCCTCGAACGCGCTCGCCACTTTTTCTCGAGTGCCTGTCCCCGCCGGACCTTCACCTCTTCAGATGCTTCTCAATCTCGCGCCAGGTCCGCTCGTCCCACAGCAGAAGTCCGTGCCGCTGCTCCCGTCGCCCGTTCACAATACCTACGGCGATGTTTGTGTTCGCCGTGGAAAAGACCCGTCCCGCGAATCCCACCGAACCGGCCCAGGGAAGCGTGACGCTCTCGCCGCCCCAGCGCTGAGTCGTGTCATGCGGGTTGTATACATGAATGTGATTCCCCACCGCGCCGGGTTGATAACCCGCGAGTACCGGAGTCCCGATCGTCACCAGGTTCTCCACCACCGCGCCACCCAACAGTCTCGTGGCCAGCGCGGCCACATTGCCCCCGTGGCTGAAGCCAACCAGGTTCAACTTCTTCCCGGCATCCGCTGAATCCGCCGCCAGTTCTTCTGCAAGCAACGCAGCCAATTCTGCGGCGGCCTGCCTACGAGCCGCTTTCGTATTCCCGCCGACCCACCGGTCAAACAGCACGGCTCTCGCGCCGAAAGTCCTGGCGATATGCTGCATCGGCCGCGCGTCCGGAGCGTAGGTCTCCTTCCACCGATGCCAGTCGGTCCCCGGAACCACGATGGTCAGCGCGCAGCCATTCCGTTTCACCATCCCACGCCTCCCCGGTCTTTGTGGGGCCGGCATTCCTGCCTGCCGCCGCCGCCTTGAGTTTAGACATTCATGTACCTTACGCACGCAACTCGGTGGAACAGACCATCGCGCAGCGTGGTCTGTTTAAGGCGACCGAAGGTCGCCCCTGGCGAACTCCCGCGCGTAAAGATCCTCCACGGCCGCGACCTCCCCCTCTCTCAACTTTTGGAAGTCCACCTCGCGCGCCCGCCCCGACAGACGCCCGCCATTTTGCCGCAGGAACCGGAAAAGCAGATCGACCGTCTGCGCCGGCATGGACACAATGGCCTCGACCCCACTGCGGAACCGGTCGTAGCGGACCAGGAATTCCGTTTCCCGCGGCAGATCCTGTTCCACCGTCTGGGCCACACACGCATACAGAAATTCAGCCTGCGTCGTCGCATCAAAATAACGATAGAAATCCGCCGTATCGTTCTTGACGCGCACATTCCCGTCAGCCGTTGCCGCCCAGTCGATCACCGGCAGGAGCCGGCCCGAATAATCCTCCAGCACCCGCCTGTACTCTTCCATTCGTCCCAGGATCGCCGCCGAAACCGGAAACACCACGCCCGCCGGACCGAACTCGCGCCGCGCCAGGACGTGATGCATCAAATAGCGGTGCAGCCGCCCGTTGCCATCCACCAACGGATGAATATAGATAAATCCGAATGCCAGCACGGCCGCCGCAATCACCGCATCCAATTCCATCCCTGCGCCGGAATCCAGGGCGCTCAGTCCTGCCATTAACGAGGGCAGATCCTCAGGGCGCGCGCTGATGTGGTCCGGCAGCGGCATTCCGGTATCCCGGTCGTGCTCGCCCACAAATCCGCCTCCCTCGCGCAGCCCCAGCTTCACGAACCGCGTATCCCCAATCACCACCTCCTGCAGCCGCAGAAGTTCGCTTAGTGTCACCGGGTGGCGTCCCGCTTCCCCAATCGCCCTGCCCCAGCGCTGGACGCGATCCTGCGGCGGGCGCTCCCCCTCGATCGCGTAACTTGCCCGCGAATCCTTCAACAACAGGAATGCCGCCGTTCGCGCCACAATGTCGCGCGGCGTCGCCGCCATGGCAGCCCGGGCGCGCTGGCCCAGGTCCATCGCCACGAATTCTTCCAGCGCTTTCGTCCGGAAGACCAGCGGACAAAAGGCCGCCGTGCCGGGCAGGTTGTTGCGGACACGCTGCCGCCCGGCCAGCGTCCCGGCAGTTGCCCATTGCTGCTCCGGGTCCACCACCGGAACGTACGCTCCCTGTTCCGCGTCCACCAGTTCCAACCGCTCCCCCGTCAGCCATTCGAATAAAAACCAAATGCGCCGGGCGTACGCTCCCGTCGGTGTCCGCCGCACCACTTCTTCGATTTCGCCCGCGCCGGTAGCCTGGAACAGTCGCTTCAGAACCGCCAGGTCCAGGCCTTCATATTTCAGGGCAAACGTGAGGTGCCCCGCCAGCGTCGCCTCCGGGGCGTGACGTGGTGTCAGGATGCGCCAGCCATCCCCGGAACGTATGCGATGCCGCTGCCCGGTCGCGCTCAAATTCCTCGGAATCGGCGCCGAAATCTGGTACGCGTCGATCAAAGCCGCATAGCCGGCCAGCGTAGCTGGTTCCGGCAGTGCCCTCTGGTGAAAAACCGTAACTGGTCCTGAAAAACGATTGTTACCGGCCGTGTTCATGAAAATTGATCTCGATCTGTTGCATTACGAACTTACCACGAGTTTGTTGTGAAAACCTATATCTCACGGCCTATATACCGAGAAAAACCATCACAAACCGCCCCATCAACTCCAACTTTAGACAGCTAACTCATTCGCTCCATTACATCAGCGGCAAAAAAACTGCCAAGGGACCCAAGGAACCCAACTCGGCCTCCCAGGCGCCGCTTCATCCCATTCCGTACCCTCGCGCACATGGGTTATACTCCGCCCATGAGGTTAATTCCGCTCCTTTTGTGCGCATTGCTCACTGCGCTCGCGCAGGATGAGCCCCCGGCAGCCGACGGCGGCCGCGGTGGACGTGGAGCCGCCGGCTCCAATGAGCCCATCAGCGAGCTCACTTTCTCTTCCCTGCGCGCGCGCTCGATCGGCCCCGCCTTCGTGTCCGGCCGCATCTCGCAAATCGCGATGTTCCCCGATAGCAGCGATCACTACCTGATTGCGCTCGCCAGCGGCAACATTTTCTCCACCACCAACAACGGCACCACCTGGACCCCCGTCTTCGACACCTACGGCTCCTACTCCATCGGCTGGATCGCCATCGACCCCAAGAACCCCTCCCTCGTCTGGGTCGGCACCGGCGAGAACAACAACCAGCGCAGCGTCTCCTACGGCGATGGCGTCTACAAAAGCGAAGATGGCGGACGCACCTTCCACAATGTGGGCCTCAAGCTCACCGAGCACATAGCCCGCATCGTCATCGACCCCCGCGATTCCAACGTTGCCTACGTCGCCGCCCCCGGACCCCTCTGGAAGGGCGGCGGAGAGCGCGGCCTTTACAAGACCACCGATGGCGGCAAGACCTGGTCGCAAAGCCTCATCAAGGTCGGCGACTACACCGGCTGCAGCGATGTCCTGCTCGACCCCGCGAATCCTGACATCCTCCTCGCCGCCACTCACCAGCGCCAGCGCCGCTTCTTCGGCATCATTCACGGCGGCCCCGAGAGCGGACTGCATCGCTCCCTCGATGGCGGCAAAACCTGGAATCCCGTGCGCGGCGGCTTCCCTACCGGCGAGCTCGGCCGCATCGGCCTCAATTACGCGCCCACCAATCCGCACATCATCTACGCTCAGGTGGAAGGCCCCGAAGGCCGCGGCGGCACCTACCGCTCCGCCGACAATGGCGTCACCTGGGAAAAGCGCGGCACCTTCGACCTGCAGGGCCAGTATTATTCCAAAATTCAGGTGGACCCGCACAACTCCGACCGCGTCTATATCCAGGGCGTCAACATCATGGTCAGCGACGATGGCGGCCGCACCGTCACCGCCATGAACACGCGCAGCAAACACGTCGATAACCACGACATCTGGGTCGATCCCAAAAATCCCAACCATTACCTCGTGGGCTGCGATGGCGGCCTCTATGAATCCTACGACCGCGCCGCTACCTGGATCTACAAGGAGAACCTGCCCACCATCCAGATGTACGACGTCACCGTCAGCGAAGACGCTCCCTTCTATCATGTCTACGGCGGCACCCAGGACGACAACAGCTTCGGCTGCCCCGCCCGCAACAAGTTCACCACTCTGATCAATGCCGATTGCTTCGTGACCAACGGCGGCGACGGCTTCTACTCGCGCGTCGATCCCAAGGACCCCAACACCGTCTACGCGTCCTCCCAAAACGGTGGACTCGTCCGCTTCGACAAGCGCACCGGCGAACACTTCTCCATTCAGCCGCAGCCGAAGAAGGGCGACCCCGCCCACCGCTGGAATTGGGATTCGCCCCTCATCATCAGCCCGCATTCCAACACCCGCCTCTACTACGGAGCCCAGAAACTCTACCGCTCCGACGATCGCGGCGATTCCTGGCACGAAGTCTCCCCCGACCTCACCCGCCAACTCGATCGCAACAAGCTCCCACTCATGGGCAAGGTCTGGCCCCTCGACGCCATTCAGAAGAACATCTCCACCGCGCTCTACGACAACATCAGCGCCATTTCCGAGTCGCCCAAGGCCGAGGGCCTGATCTATGTCGGCACCGACGATGGCCTCGTGCAGGTGACCGAAGACGGCGGCAAAACGTGGCGCAAAATCGACAAGCCCGCCAACGTCCCCGAAGACGCCTACGTGCAGCGCATCCTCGCCTCCCAGCACGATGCCGGCGTCGTCTACGTCTGTTACGACAATCACCAGAATGGCGATTTCAAGCCCTACGTGATCAAGAGTTCGGATCGCGGCAAGACCTGGACCTCGCTTTCCGGGAACCTGCCCGAGCGCGGCAGCACCTACGCCATCGCGGAAGACCACGTCAATCCCAAGCTGCTCTTCCTCGGCACCGAATTCGGCCTCTACTGGACCAACATCGGCGGCGAAAAGTGGCTGAAGCTCAACGTCGGACTGCCCACCATCATGGTGCGCGACCTCGCCATCCAAAAGCAGATGGACGATCTGGTCATCGCGACCTTCGGCCGCGGCATCTATGTGCTGGACGATTACAGTCCGCTGCGCCTCGCCACGCCCGAGATCATGCAGAAGGATAGCCACATCTTCCCGGTCCGCTCCGCCCTGTCCTTCATTCCGCAGAACCGCGGAGGCAACTTCGGCATCAATGCGTTTTCCGCCACCAATCCGCCTCCGGGCGCGCAGATCACATTCAACTTGAAGGAGGCGCTGACCGCCAAACGCGCCGAGCGCCAGCGCCGCGATCGCGCCGCCTTCGGACGAGGCGAAGCCGTCCCCTACCCGACGCCCGAGCAATTGCGCGCCGAGGCGGAGGAAGAGGCGACCGCCATCATCGTGAACATCGCCGATTCCACCGGCAAAGTGATTCGCCGCATGCAAGCTCCCGCCACCCGCGGCGTGCAGCGCATCACGTGGGACATGCGCGCTCAAAGCATCGCGCTCCCGGCCGCGGCCGCGCCCGGCGGGGGACGTGGCGGTGGTGGAGGTCGCGGCGGAGCAGGCGGGCCCGGCGGCGGTGGTGGAGCCGGCGGAGGTAGCGATGAAGAAGAAGGTGGTGGCGGACGCGGCGGCGGCTCTGGTCCGCTCGTCGTTCCCGGCAAGTACACCATCTCGCTCGCCAAACGCCAGGAAGGCGTCATCACGCCACTGGCCGGTTCGCAAACCGTGGAAGTGGTCGCCGAAGGTCCGGCCACTCGCGAAGACCGTGTCGCCATGGCGGAGTTTCAGGAAAAACTGGCCAAAATCCAGAAGGCGCTCACCGCTACCTCCCAGACCGTCACGGAGGCTGCCACCCGCCTCAGCGCCATTCACCGGGCCATTGATGCCACTCCGAGCCTGTCGCCCAAGCTCCGCGAAGAGGTCATCAAACTCCAACGCCAGTTGTCCGAGATCAATATCGCGCTCGCCGGCGACCGCATCTGGAGCGCCACCAATGAAGGCATACCCGCCTCCATTACAGATCGCGTCCAGGCCGCCGTCTCACCCACGCGCGGCACCACCGGCAAGCCGACAAAGACCGCGCAAGAACAGTATCAGATTGCCAGCGACGAACTAGCCGTCGAGATTCCGAAACTGCGCAAACTGATGGAGACCGACATCAAAGCGCTCGAAAAACAACTCGACGCCGCCGGAGCGCCACCCACGCCCGGCCGCCTCCCCGACTGGAAAAAGTAGGAACCTGTAATGTTGGCTGGGCCGCAAATGTGGCATAAGGCTCCAGCCTTGTGCAGGCGAGCGCAGCTCGCCTAACTAATCAGAGCTCGGACGGTGGGATGGACGATCGTTTTTTGTCGTCCGTCCTCCCAGCTTCGAAGCGAGCAGCCCACAATACGTTGTCAGTTCACCCCAGCGTCGCTCCGCACCCTAATCCCGGAAAGCGACGAACAGCGTATGCCGGCGACCCGATCTGCCGTGCGCCCGGCACACCTCCACCTCCACCCTGAATCCGCACTGAGCGAGCCGCCGCTCGAATGCCGCGTCCGGCGCGACCGACCAATAAGCCGCGCAGCCTCCCGACCGCAGCGCGCCATACGTCGCGCGAAGTCCCGCCGCATCGTACAGCCTGGCATTGCTTCCGCTGCTCAACGCCGACGGGCCATTGTCCACGTCCATAATGATGGCGTCGAAGGCGCCGCGCGAGTCGCGAATGATCTCCCCCACATCGCCCTGCGTCACCACCACGCGGGAATCCGCCAGCGCGTCGCACCCCAACGGCAACTGCGCGTCCCGATTCCAGGCGATCACGGCGCTCATCAGCTCCGCCACCTCAATCCGCGAGTCCCCAGGCAGTGCCGCGAGTGCCGCGCGCAAGGTGAACCCAAAGCCAAGTCCGCCGATCAGCACGCTCGCCCCGCGCACCCGCCCCAGGTGAGCGCACGCCCGTTGCGCCAGGAGCTCTTCCGATGTGTGCTGCCGGGTGGACATGAGCGGCACGCCATCCACCTTGATCAAGTACTCGCCGTCATGCTCGTGCAGGGACAGGCAGCCGCCGCCGGGTGTCTGCGCTTGCGCCACAGTCGTCCACTGCTTCACTGCCCCGGTACCTCGCGCAGTTCAGGAAGAAACCAAACGGTCGCGCCCGCACGCACGTCCAACACCAGGAGACCGCTCGCGGCTTGCAGGGTTCCGGGCTTCTCGCGTTCCGCCCGCCAGTGACGGAGTCCGTGAATGAAGTTGTCGCGCTGGGACAGCCTGTCGAGCGGAAACGGGAACTCTGGCTCCGCCGCGGCGAGCGTGAACAAAGCGGCCGGCGCGGGCCTCGGGAGAGGCATTTCCGATATGATAACACCAGGTTTAGACATGAGACTCTGGATTGGGCGAGTGGCGGTGGTGCTGGTCTTCCTGGCCGGCGTGAGCGTATTCGCCCTGCAGCAGGGCGGGGGGCGCGGCGGACGAGGCCTCGCTGACGAAGACGTTACGCTGCCCAACGGCAAATCCCAGAAGGACGAACTCGCCAAAGCCGAGCACCGCCAGAATCTCAAAGACGCCGCCGATTTAGCTGAACTGGCGGACCAACTCAAAGTCGAATTGGAAAAGAACGACCGTTACGTCGTCTCCATGGCGACCATCAAGAAGACCGATGATATCGAGAAACTGGCCAAACGCATTCGTTCGCGCCTGCGCCATAATTAGCGCACTTTGCCTGCCCCTTGCGGCACAGAACCGGGTCCCCGCCATCGCGCTGGTCGATGCGGCGGATGCCCTCACCTGGCAAAACTGGACGCGCGAGGCCGGGTGGCAGGTGATTACTGCCGCGGCCGGTCCCAACGACATCGATTCGCGCGTGAAGGCGCTGGCGGCGGCCGTGGAGAGCGCCATTCAAAGCGGCGCCGCGGACTCCTCTCGGATTTACCTTGCCGGGCGCGGCGATGCGTCCTCGGCCGTGTTCTACGCGGTTTCGCGAGTGCCCGATCTGTGGGCCGCCGCCGCCGCGCTCGGTGGCTCGCCGAGATCGGCAGTCGACACCAACCGCATCTTTACCGTAAATTTCACGCAAGTTCCCGTGCTCTGGATCGCTACCGAGGACGCCAAGCCGTTCGCCGACAAACTGAAAGCGGCGAACCTGAATCTGGAATTCCAAACCGCCTCATCCGGCGCCAATGCCGCCTCTGTGCTCCAGTGGCTCGCGGCCCACAAACGGCAAATTCCTCCCACCTCCATCGATTGCGAGACCAACGCGCCCAGCTTCGCCCGCTGCTATTGGATTCAGTTGACCAAGTTCGACGCCGCCGAGCGCAACGACGTCCTGGCCTCCTCGCGCCTTCCCGCCGGCAACGGCGCGGCGCTCGATCTGGGTGGCTTCGGCTACAAGGTGGACGATCCGGGACCCGGCGTGCTGGTCAGCACGCTGCCCGAGAAGTACTCGGGGCCGCTGAAGGCCGGCGACCGCATGGTGGCGCTGGACGGCAAGGCGATCGCCGACGCCCGTCAATTTCAGGAAACGCTGGAAAAGGTCACCGAGGAGAAGCCCGCCGTAGTAACCGTGCAGCGCGGCAAAGATCGCGTCCGCGTGGAGACCCGGTTCACCCTGCCGCGGCGCGAGTCCGGCGTGACCGCGCGCGTGCAGGCGGAGTACCTGCCCGCGGAACACGAAATCCAGATTGTGACGCGCACCATCACCGAACTGCGCGTGACAGTGCCGGCCGATTGGCTTCCAGCGACTCTGCAGTGGAACGGCCTGACGCTGGAGAAGCTCAAGGAGCCGGGCTGTTGGAAGCTGGCCGTGCAGAAAGAACTGCTGCACGCTGAGAAATGCCAGTGAGCGAGCGGCAGCGCTGCATTTGGGCGCGCGGCGACAATTACGTGGCCTATCATGACGACGAATGGGGCGTGCCGCATCACGACGATCGCGACCTGTTCGAGTTGCTCATTCTGGAAGGCGCGCAGGCGGGGTTGAGCTGGTCGACAATTCTCAATAAGCGCCCGCATTATCGCAAGGTGTTCGACGGCTTCGATGCGCGTAAAGTGTCGCGCTACGGCGACGCCAAGGTGGCAGAGCTATTGGAAGACGCGGGCATCGTGCGTAATCGGCTCAAGGTGAATGCGGCGGTCACCAATGCGAAAGCGTTGCTGGCCGTACAGAAAGAATTCGGCACGTTCGATGCTTACATCTGGCAGTTCGTAGACGGCAAGCCCGTGCAGAACGCCTGGAAAGACAAGGTGCCCGCGAGCACGCCACAAAGCGATGCCATGAGTAAGGATCTCAAGAAGCGCGGCTTCACCTTCGTCGGCACTACCATCTGCTACGCCTTCATGCAGGCCACCGGCATGGTGAACGATCACCTGACCGCTTGCTTCCGCCACCGGGAACTGGCGTGATGCGTCACGAAGTGGAGCGGCATCTGCGGCGCGCTCCCAAAAGCGCGCAGCGCGACGCGGCATTCCGCAAAGCCATCCGCTCAATTCCCAAGGGCAAAGTGGCCACGTACGGGCAGGTGGCCGCGGCCGCCGGATATCCGCTGTATCACCGGCATGTGGCGCAATTGCTGCAGCGCTCCGGCGGCGCCCTTCCCTGGCAGCGGGTGGTCGGCGCGGGCGGCGCGATTAAGCTGAAGTTCGAGGCAGGGCTGGAACAGCGCGCGCGATTGCAGATGGAGGGCGTGGCGTTCCGCGGCAAGCGGGTGGATATGGCAGAGCATCAACACCAGTTCCGCACCTGGGAATTCGAGGAGTAGCGGAGGTACGACAGGCCTCCCGGCCTGTCGAAGGCGAGCGCGGCTCGCCTGCAAAGGCAGCCGCCTTGTGGGGCAGGCATTCCATTCCTGCCTGCCGCCGCCTTCAGGCGGCGCGTGGCTTGAACGTGTCTGGGTGCAAGCCAGGTGGGATGGACGATCGTCTTTCGTCGTCCGTCCTCCCCGCTTCGAAGCGAGAACAGGCCACACAAAACGATGCCGCGCTCCGCGACGCTCAACGCATATAGAACAGACTCAGCCGCGGCAGCCTGGCCTTCTCCAGCAGATTGCGTTCGAGGTACTGCTTTTCCAGCATCGACAACTGGTCCGCCGTCATCTTCCCGCGATACGGACGCAGCTGGCGATCCAACTCCTGACGCGCCTGCAGCATCTCCGCCTCCGTCTGACTCAAGCGCGCCAGCGCCATCATCTTCTCTTCCAGTACCGTGAGGTGCTGTTCGAGCCCTTCGAGATTCCCGTAGTGCGTCTCCGCTTCGGCGGCCAGGCCCCGCAGCGACTCCGCGATCTCCGGATACGGCACGGCCGCCGCGTTCGCTTCCAGATACTGCCGCATGTCCTCTAGCGGAAAGGGCGGCGCGGCTTCCTTCTTAGGCTGCACCAAGCCCGCCATGATCTGAGCTTCGGCGAGCACCGCCTGTGCGCAGAAAGCCAGCGAATTCACCATCTGCGTTTTGACTTTGCGGCTGCGCCATTTCTCGAAGGCCGCGTCGATGCCGCGCAGCACCGCCTCCAGCGGCACGCCGCTTTCGTTCCAGCTTTCGATCAGCGCCCAATCCAGCGGCGAAAGCAGAAAGAGGCTGGTGGCGCGCGCCTTCTGAAAATGCTCTTCGATTTCGGTGAAGTAGTTGAAGTAATTCACGACGCTCAGGCTTGCCCGGCGGGATGGTTCCGCTCCCAGATCATCTGCAGTCCCTCGAGCGTCAGGTGCTCGTCCACAATTTTGAGAAAACGCGAACCTTCCACAATCATGTGCGCCTGCCCGCCGGTGGCGATGGCCTTCGTCTCCGGTCCCATCTTGGCGATCACGCGTTCCAATATGCCATCGATCATGCCGACGGCGCCGTAATACAGTCCGCTCTGCATGCTGGCCACGGTGTTGGTGCCCACCACGTCTTTGGGCGGTTTGAAATCGACCAGCGGCAGACGCGCCGTCTTGGTAAACAGCGCCGCAATCGAGATGCCGATCCCCACCGCGATCGAGCCGCCGAGGTATTCAGCGTCCTTCGAGATCACGTCGAAATTGATGGTCGTGCCCATGTCCACCACCACGCACGGGCCGCCGTATTTGTAGAAGCCCGCGACTCCGTTCACCAAACGGTCCGCGCCCACTTCGTTGGGATTGTCGTAACGGATGGTGAGGCCGATATCGGTGCGCGGCGAGACGAACATCGCCTCCTGGTGGAAGTAGCGCCGAGTCATAAACGCCAGCGTGGAATCGATGGGCGGCACCACGCTGGAGATGATGATGCCATCCACTCTGGCGATGTCCAGTCCGGCCGGGGAAAACAGATTGCGCAGCAGGATGCCCCACTCGTCGGCGGTCTGCTCCTGCACCGTCCGCAAGCGCCAGTGGAAGACCAGGTCGCGTCCTTCGAAAGCGCCAATCGTGATATTGCTATTGCCTGCATCAAGAGCCAGCAGCACGTACGCCTCCTGCAACTATCAGGGTATCGGTTCCGTCGTCCTTGCGGACAATCAGAAAGCCCGCGGCGTCGAGCCCCGCGGTCGTGCCGGTGATGGCGCCGCCGGGCTGGTCGACGGTCACGCGCCGTCCGGCCGCGTAGCTGGACGCGTGAGCGAACAGGCGCAGCACGGTCTCCGCATCTTCCTTGATCATGGAATCGATGGCGGGGACCAGGGCGAGTAGAATGGCCTCGCGCGAAAGCTCCCGGCCGGCATGCTGCCGCAGCGAAATGGCGAGGCCTTCGATATCGCCAGGAAATGCGGCATGATTGACGTTGATGCCGATTCCGGCGATCGCCGCGCCGTTCACCAGTTGCACCAGGATGCCGGCAACTTTGCGATCGTCCAGCATCAGATCGTTGGGCCAGCGGATGTCGCACCGGATGCCGGTGGCCTGCGCGATGGCGTCCACCGTGGCGATGCCCAGCGCCAGCGTGAGGACCGGCGAAGACGGAAGATTGATGGAGCAGTAGATGCCCGCGCCCGCTTCGGAATGCCAGGTGTGGCCGTGCCTGCCCTGCCCTGCGAGTTGCCGATCGGCGAGCACAATCGTGCCGGCCTCGCTCGCCGCCGCCACGCGCTGCGTGGAGTCGATCTCTTCAAAGTAGAGAATCTGGCGATCGGGAAATGCGCGCCGCAGACGGTCCACATCCATCAGGCCAGCTCCAGCCGGAAGCTCAAATCCATGGCGCGCGCCGAGTGTGTGATGGCGCCGCTCGACACATAATCGGCGCCGGCCAGCGCGTAGTCGCGCACGTTCTGCAGCGTGATGCCGCCGGAAAGTTCCACCTTGGCGCGTCCATCGATTTCGCGGATCCAATCGGCCGCCTCCGCCGGAGTGAGATTGTCCAGCAGCAGGTGAGTCGCGCCGGAGTCCAGCGCCTCGCGGAGTTCCGCGCGCGTGCGCACTTCAATCTCGATGGGCAGGCCGCACTCGCGCGCCTGTTGCAGCGCGTTGCCCACGCCGCCCGCCGCGGAGATGTGATTGTTCTTGATGAGAATGGCGTCGAACAGGCCGATGCGGTGGTTGGTGACGCCGCCGGCCGCAGCCGCGGCCTTTTCCAGCAGGCGCAAGCCCGGCGTCGTCTTGCGCGTGTCCAGGACCTTGCAGTTCGTCCCCCGCACAGCATCCGCGTAGTGGCGAGCGGCGGTGGCGACACCGCTCAGGCGTTGCAGGAAATTGAGCGCCACGCGTTCGCCGTTCAGTAGCGTGCGTGCGCGCCCGCGCACCGTGGCCACGATGTCGCCGTCCTCGCAGCGCTCGCCATCCTGCTTGAGGATGTTCAGTTCGTCGACGAGGCCGAGGTAATCGTAGATCTCGCGCAGCAGTCCGGTGCCGGCGAGAGTGAGAGGCTCCCGTGCCAGGAAGCGGCCCTGCGCCATGCGAGCTTTGGGCACGCAGGCGATGCTGGTGACATCGCCCGTGCCGATATCTTCTTCTAATGCCAGACGGACAATCTCGTGCATAGCGGCCTCGCCTTACGCCATCTTCGCCAGTTGCGCTTCGTAGTCGGCGAGTTTGGCGCGGATGCTGTCCACCACTTTCGCCGGAGCTTTGCTCAGGAAAACTTCGTCGGTAAGTTGGCGCTTGGAATTGGCGATGTTTTTCTCGAGTTGCTCGCGTTCCTTCTGTTTGCGCGCCGGGTCTTCCTGCACCTGCGGAATGTCGAGCACCATGTCGAAATCCACCGTGGAGCGCATCACCGCGGCCTTCGGCGCTTCCTCGCTCAGGAATTCCAGCGTGACGCGAGCGATCTTCTGGATCGCGTCGGCGTGACGTTGGGCAATCGCCATCGCTCCCGTGCGCCCGTACAGCACGCCCTGAAGCTGCTGCTTGGGATCGAGCCTGGCCTCCGTGCGTAACGTGCGCGCCAGCGTGACCACTTCCTGCACCACGGCGATTTCGCGTTCCGCTTCCGGGTCGGCCAGTGCGGGATTGAATTGCGGATAGGCAGCCAGCGCAATCGAGGACGGGTCCCCCGGCTTGCGTTCCAGACGCTGCCACAGTTCCTCGGTCAGAAACGGCATGGCAGGATGCAGCAGGCGCAGCGCGGTCTCAAAGGCCGCCACGGCATTGCCCCACCCAGTGGCGCTGACTTTCTTGAGTTCCAGATACCAGTCGCAGAACTCGTGCCAGAAGAACTTCCACAGCTCCTGCGCCACCTCGTGATAGCGATACTGCTCGATGGCGCGATTGGCGGTCTCCGCCGCGGCATTGAGGCGCGAGACAATCCAGCGGTCTTCGATGGTGGGTTCGGACGGCGTCGCCGGTCCATCGCCCGCATTCATGAAGAGGAAGCGCGCGGCGTTCCAGATCTTATTGGCGAAGGCGCGCGAGCTTTCCATGCGCTCTTCAGTCAGCACAATGTCGGTGCCGGGCGCGGCGCCCTGCAACAGCGCCATGCGCACCGCGTCCGTGCCGTACTTTTCGGTGACCACCAGCGGGTCGATCACATTGCCCTTCGTCTTCGACATCTTCTGCCGGTCCGCATCGCGCACCAGGCCGTGGATGTAGACCGTCTTGAACGGGATCTCGCCCATGAACTCGCAGCCCATCATCACCATGCGCGCCACCCAGAAAAACAGAATGTCGAAGCCGGTGATGAGCAGCGTGGTCGGGTAGTATTTGGCGAGGTCGGCGGTCTGGTCCGGCCAGCCGAGAGTAGAGAAGGGCCACAGGCCGCTACTGAACCACGTGTCGAGCACGTCGGTATCCTGCTTGAGTTCGCCAGAGCCGCAGCGCGGGCACGTGGTGGGCGTTTCGCGCGCCACGATGATTTCCTTGCACTCGCCGCAATGCCACGCCGGAATGCGATGCCCCCACCACAACTGGCGCGAGATGCACCAGTCGCGGATGTTGTACATCCACTCGTAATAGGTCTTGGTCCAGTTGGCGGGCACGAAGCCGATCTCGCCGCTCTCCACCACCGCAATCGCCTTTTCCGCGAGCGGCTTGGTCTTCACGAACCACTGCGTCGAAATCAGCGGCTCCACCACCGTCTTGCAGCGATCGCACCTGCCGACGTTCAGCTTGTAGTCTTCGATTTTGACCAGGGCGCCGGATGCTTCCAGTGCGGCCACCACGCGGCGCCGCGCTTCGAAGCGGTCGAGGTTGGCATAAACTCCGGCGGCGGCGGTCGTGCGGCCGTGATCGTCGATCACTTGAATCTTCGGCAGGTTGTGGCGCTTGCCGGCTTCAAAATCGTTCAGGTCGTGCGCGGGCGTCACTTTGACCACGCCGGTGCCGAACGTGGGGTCGGCGAGATCGTCGAGAATGATCGGCAACTCGCGATTCATCAGCGGTAGTTGGACGGTCTTGCCGTGCAGGTCGAGATAGCGCGCGTCCTTGGCGTTGATCGCCACGGCGGTATCGCCGAGCATGGTCTCCGGTCGCGTCGTGGCCACCGTCAGGAAGCGTCCGGGCATGCCGTTGACGGGGTACGCGATGTGCCACAGGTGGCCGGCCGTTTCCGCGTGGGTCACTTCCAGATCGCTCAGCGCCGTCAGGCAGTTCGGGCACCAGTTGACCATGTACTCGCCGCGGTAGAGCAGGCCTTTTTCGTAGAGTCCGACGAACACTTCGCGGACCGCGCGCGACAACCCGGGATCGAGCGTGAAGCGTTCGCGGCTCCAATCGCACGAGGCCCCAAGGCGGATCATCTGGCGCTTGATGGTGTCGCCGGACTGCCCCTTCCACTGCCAGACGCGCTCTTCGAATTTCTCGCGCCCCAGGTCGCGGTAATTGACGCCTTCTTCCTTCAGTTGTCGCGCCACCACCATCTGCGTCGCGATGCCGGCGTGGTCGGTGCCCGGCAGCCATAGCGTGTTATCGCCCAGCATGCGATGCCAGCGCACCGTGACATCGATCTCGGTGTGCTCCAGCATGTGGCCGATATGCAGCACGCCGGTCACATTGGGCGGCGGAATGACGAGCGAGAATACGCGGCCCGGATTCTCCGGTGATGCGCGGAAAATGTTGGAGTTGATCCACCACTGTGCCCAGTGCGGCTCGAACCGCTGGGGCTCGTAAACTTTCTCAATTTGCATGGGAAATTCTATTGTAGGACACGGTCAAGCGTGTTTCCAACTGAGGGTGCGGACGGTCGGCTGGGTGTCTGTTTGCTTTAAGAGGCGGGATCCTACTGGCTGCGCGAACGGGACGACCACCTCCCCCGAGATTTGCCATCCCGCTGCGCAGCCTGAATGGACTCTCCTTTTGTAACGCGCCTTCACGGCCCGCGCCAGACCTGTTTGCACGTTTTGCACAAGTATGTTGCCTCGTAATCGGAACTACTTACAGGCGGCCGCTTGTGGCAAAGTTGTGCAAAAAACATCCCGGCTGTGAAATGTTCAGTGGCATATGGCCCTGCCTTGTGCAGCCGAGCGGAGCTCGGCTCTCGACGTTGTCGATCAGTGAGCTTGAGAAATTGCCTCTTCGCCGCGCCAGCTGGGTGAGATGGACGCGCAAGGCCGGTGGGATGGACGATCGTTTTTCGTCGTCCGTCCTCCCCGCACCGAAGCGTGAACAGGCCACACAAAAACCCTGCCCCGCTTCCAGCCGCAATCCAAATCGGACCCCCTACCGGAACAGCGCTTCCACCCCGCGTTGAATCACCGCGGCCCCCGCCACCCCCGTGGCCGACGACATAAATACCGGCAGCGCGCCGCGCCGCTTCCACTCCTCGTGCACCGCGTGATAGCCGAGATAGAACAGCCACCCCGCCGCGATGCCCATCGGATACGTGATCCATTCCGAACCCAGATGCGGAGCCATCACCAACCCGAGCGCACCGCCGGCCAACGTCGACCCCTCGGCCAGCACCAGCCACGCCATCGCTGTCCGCCGCGATTTCACCGCTGCCTGGAGAATCCCGCCCAGCGCGATCCCTTCCGGCAATTTGTGCAGCGCCACCGCCAGCGGTACCGCCACCCGCAGTCCCAGCGGCACCGTGAGTTGCACGGTCGCCACGCTCCACCCATCCAGGAAGCTGTGGACCGTAGCGGCGATGATCAGCGGCGCCGCGAAGCCGTGCAGTTCCGAGGCGCACGAATTGTGATCGTGATCGTGCGAGCAGGTGGGGCACACGCGGTACACGAAGCGATTGATCAGCAGCAGGGCGCCGTACCCCGCGGCAAATAACAGGAGCGTCGCTCGCCATCCGATTTCCACCCGCAACTCCGGCACCAGGCCGAAAATCGCCACGCCCAGCAGCACGCCTGCGCTGAACGGCAAAACCACACGCGCGCGCTGCCGCAACCCGGTCAACCACAGTCCGAGCACGGCGCCTAGGATCCCTACAAGTGTTGCCAGCGCAGGCGCGGCGATCCCCATGTTCATTGTGTAGCCTCTACTTTAACAGCCCTTAACGCCATGGGCCGCCGATCCAAGCCGATTCACGCCGATAAGAAAAAAGAAGCTTGCCCCCTCCTTCGTGTGAATCCACGGCTTAATTCAGATGGGTCTTCTCCGTGACCGCGACCGGATCAGCACGCGAATCTCATTGCCGCTGTGGCTGACAGCGAGTCCGTTGATGCCGCGCACCAAAAGCCGGCCCGCCCGCGCCGGCGGCAGACACGCGGGCACCGGCTAAGCAGCAGTAGTCGCGCCAGCGCTCAACATTAGGGCCGCCGATAAGCGCCAATATGAACTTTTGTTTTTATCCGCGTTCATCGGCGTTCATCGGCGGCCCATTGCTTCCACCAGCTATCTCCCTCTGCGTGGCGCAAGGTCAAACGTTCGTCCTCGAACTTTCAACCCTTGCCTTCCGGCCGTTCCTGTGTCTGAATATTCAAATGAAAGTCATTCTGGCGATGCTGCTTCTGGGCACGGCCCTGTTTGCCCAAGCGCCCACCGGTGAGATCGCCGGCACCGTTTTCGATGCGTCCGGCGGCGTGGTGCCCGGCGCTTCCATCAAGGTCAAGAGTTCCGCCACCGCTTTCGAGCGCAGCCTCGTAACCAATCAGAGCGGCCAGTACAGCGTGCCATCGCTGGCCGCCGGCACGTATGAGATGCGTGTCGAGGCGCGCGGCTTCCGTACCTTCTCGGCCAATGCCGTGGTCGCGACCGGCACCATCACCACGGTGGATCCGCACCTGCAATTGGGCGAACAGAAGGACACGGTGACGGTGGAGACCATCGTCCCGCAGCTCGAACTCGAATCGCACACCATCGATCAGGTGGTCACCCGCAAACAAATCCAGGAGCTTCCGTTGAATGGGCGCAGCTTCCTGCAACTCGCCTTCCTCTCCCCCGGCGTGACCATCTCCTCCAACTATCAGGGCGATTACAACCGCGCCATGGACGTCTCAGTGCTCGGCGGCGATCCCGACCGCACCCGCATCGCGGTGGATGGCGCGCGCATCAACGACTCCGTGGATGGCGGCACCCAGCAGAATTTCTCCCAGGAGATCGTGCAGGAGTTTCAAATCTCCAGCGTCAATTTCGATCTCTCCACCGGCATCACCGCCGCCGGCGCCATCAACATCGTGACCCGCAGCGGCAGCAATCAATTCCACGGCAGCGGCTTCTTCTTCTTCCGCGATCATCATATGGCCGCCTACCCGGGCCTGCAGCGCGATCCGCTGGCGCCAGACCCGTTCTTCGCGCGCCGCCAAAGCGGACTCTGGGTGGGCGGGCCCGTCATCAAAGACCGCCTCTTCTTCTTCGGCGCCTACGAACACAACAACCAGCGCGGCGTCTTCACCAGCATCCCCACCGACCCGGCATTCAGCAGCATGGCGCGCGTCACCGCCAGCCCCAAGCACGACGATCTGGTGAATGCCCGCCTCGATTACCGCATCAGTACCGCGCACACCGCGTTCGTGCGCTACTCTCACGATGGCAACAATACTTTCGCGCCGCGCGAGATCAACTCAATGCCCTCGGCGTGGGAAGTGAACACCAACTGGGCGGATTCGGGCGTGTTCTCGCTGATCAGCACGCTGCGCCCCACGCTGGTCAACGAGTTCCGCTACTCCAACACGTTCTGGAGCAATCACAACCGTCCGCCGGTGGAGGCGGAATGCCCCGGCTGCGTGGGGCTGGGCGGCGCGCACGTGCTGGTGTCCGGCACGGGCGTGGCGTTCGGCAATCAGACCAACTCGCCGCAGAGCCGCCTCACCCGGCGCAATATCTTCGCCGACAATATGACGTGGCAGCACGGCACGCACCGCTTCAAGTTCGGCGGCGAAATCGAACTGCTGAAAGGCACCGGCACCTATACGCTCGATGCCCCCGCTGCCATCACGCTGTTCTCGCCGGAGGAGGTCCGGCAGCTTAATCCCCCGCTCGCGGCCCTGATGCCGAAGACCTTCGCCACCGCCACCGATGTGCTCAGCCTGCCGCTGAAAAACTTCGTCTTCGGCATCGGCGACGTCAATCAGCCGCCCACGTTTCAACGCGACCAGGCCGATCACGACCGCTTGTTCCACTTCTACTGGCAGGACACCTGGAAGCTGCATCCGCGCTTCACGTTCAATTACGGCCTCGCGTGGTCGTTCGAGAGCAACGCGCTGAATCACGATCTCACCAAGCCGCAACTGCTCGCGCCCATCTTCGGCGCCAACGGCTTGGGGCATGAGAAACACGCGTACTACCGCTTCACGCCCGCCGCCGGCTTCGCCTGGTCGATGCCCGACACCAAGACCGTCATCCGCGGCGGCGGCGGCATCTTTTACGACACGGTGAATATCGAGACGCGCCTGGTGGAACGCGCCTATCTGGGACCGCTCGGCACGGGCTACCTGCCGCTGCCCGGCTCCATCGTGCCCAATCCCATTCCCGGCATTCCGGGCCTGCCGCAGGGCGCGCCGCTCGACCTCCGCGTGCCCACCCTATTCTCCGGCAATCTGCTGACTGCGATTCTGCCGCTCATCCGTGCCGCCGCCACGGCCCAATTGAACGTCAATCCGAACAATACCGATCTTTCGATCCGCAATATCGACGTCTTCAAGACGGGCAGCGATCTCTTCGTGGACGATTTCGTTCCCGAGCAGGCGCAGCATCTCAGCGTCGGCGTGCAGCGCCAGGTGACCAGTGATTTCGCCATCACGGCCGACTTCGCATTCCGCCACTTCATTCACGAGAAGCTGCGCGGCATCGATCTCAATCACTACAAAGCGGTGGGCGGTCCGGTGATTCCCGCGTGCGCTCCGGACGTGGCCACCGTGCCCGGCGTGGCGTGCTCCAACGGGCCCATCGGCGCCACCCTCAGCGGCGGCAACGGCACCTATAAGGCGCTGCTGGTGCGCGCCGACAAGCGTTTCAGCCATCGCCACCAGGTCGGCGTCGCCTACGCGCTGCAGAGCGATCAGAATATCTACGGCCTCGATCTGTTGTATACGCCGGTGACCAATTTGAAGAACTGGACGCAAAACGTGGGGCCATCGTCGCCGCGCCACGTGCTGACTATTTCCGGCATGGTGGAGATTCCCGGCGGCGTGCAGGTGTCCTTCATTTCCAGCTTCAACAGCCGCCAACCCTTCCAGCCCATCATCACCGGCACGGATTTCTACGGCACCGGCGTGGACGAATTTCTGCTGCCCGGCTCGGGCACCAATCAGTTTAATTTCGGCTTGAACAAGAGCGATCTCGTCACTCTGGTCAATCAGTACAACCAGACGTATGGCGGCAAGAAGGGGCCCAACCCGGCGCAGACCTTCCCCTCCATCACCCTGCCTGGCAATTTCGAAACCGGGCATCTCTTCACTTCGCAGGATCTTCGCGTGACCAAAATCTTCCGCTTTAAAGAGCGCGTGGAATGGCAGGTCTTCGGCGAAGTGTTCAACCTGTTCAATCACGCCAATCTGAGCGGCTACGCGGACAATCTGCTGGCGCCCGGATTCGGTCAGCCCACCAGCCGCTTCAGCAACATCTTTGGCACTGGTGGTCCGCGAGCGTTTCAGTTGGGGACGCGCTTGTCGTTCTGAGAATAGGGGCTGTCCATGTGGCCGCGCCCGCAGCCCCACCTACGGTTTGCGCGCGTAGAGTTGGTAAGCGCCCGTGTCCAGTACCTGCTGGAATTCGCGATCCAGCATGCCGCGGATATAGCGGTACGTATCCGGCTCGCGCTGCTCGTATTGCGGAATCCATTCGGCGTACCGGTTGTGATCGATCACCACAAAATCCGGCCGCTTGCCGCTGCGATAGCCCAGGCGCGGATCGTCTACCATACTGTCCTGAAAGCCCAGCCGGAACGCCAGTTCGGCGCTACCCATGACGATGCCGGGCCTGCCCTTCAGGTACGCCGTCACCGGTTCGTACTCGCGGGACAGTGCGCGCTGCGTGATGCGCCGCGCAATCGTTGACGCCTGCACACCCACCAGCGCCAGCAGGACACAGGCCAGCGCCCATCGCGGCGCGCCCCCGCGGTCCCACCACCAGATGCCGGCGACCGCCGTGCATGAAGCCATCCACACCACGAAGTGCACCAGGTAATGATGCTGCGCCTCGCGGTCCATCACCATCATCGTCAACAGCGTCGCCCCGGCCGCCAACAGCAGATTTCGAATCCCGGGCCGCGTGCGCAATTCCCGCACCAGCAGCACCGTAAGCACACCCGCGGCATACACCGCGAGAATGACAATCTTGATGCGGCTGAAGCCGCGCGTATCCGGCGCCATGCCGAACATATACAGGAAACGCACCATCACCTGGCTGTGAAAGACCGCCGCCGGGTCGGTCAGAGGAATCCCACGACCCGCTGCGTTGCCGCCCAGTTGCAGCGCGAAATCGTGCGGCGCCTGCATGATGTAGAGTCCCCAGCCCGCGGCCCCCGCCAGATAGGGTGCGCCCGCCAGCAGCACGTGCGGAATCCGTATGCGGCGCCAATCGTTATAGAGCGTCAGCACAAAAAGCGCCACGCAATAGCCCGCCGCCATCGGATGCGTGAAGCCGGCCGCCGCGGCCAGCGCCTGGCTGAACAGCACGGCGCGCGCCAGGTCCCGCTCGCGATACAGCAGATACACCGTGAGAGCCGCACCACCGAGTGCCGCCGCCATCATGTCCATGCGCGCCACCGAAGCGGAGTAAGTGAACGTGAAATCCACTGCGAGCAAACCGGCGGCCAGGACGGCCACGCGCTCGTCGCCCGTCAGGATGCGCAGCATGCGGTACCAGGCCCAAAGCGCAATCAGGCCCCATAGCACGGAAAGGTAGCGAGCGTCCATCAGTCCGACACCCGACAGGGTAAACCAAGCGGCCTCCGCCAGCGGGTAGAGCGGCATGATCCAGTAGGTGTGCTCGCGAATGCCCGTGAGATTGTTGGTGCGGAACGAGGCCGTGGGGTCCAGCACCGAGGTGCCGAAGGTGCCGTGCGCCATCAGGTTCAGCGCGGGGCTGGCGAACCACGCTTCGTCCGACCACGGCAGATTGCTGTGCGCGCACAGGAACGCGACCGCCAGGAATAGCAGTACGATGACGGCAATCTTCATGCCTGCCGCACCAGCATCGCTCCCCAATGAAATCCCGCGCCGAACGCCGCGAACACCACCGGCTTGCGGCTCGCCGGCGCCTCCGCGAAATATTCGGCCGCGGCAATCAGCATCGAGGCGGACGACGTATTGCCATAGCGCTCAATATTGGAATAGAAGCGCTCCACCGGAACTCCCACCACCTTGGCGACGCGGTCGGTCAGATTCTGATTGGCCTGGTGCAGGAGGAAAACCTCCACGTCCTCCACGCTCACGCCGTCACTCGCCAGCACTTCAAAAATGCCGGCCGGCAGTTTGCGCCCCGCCTGCAGAATCACGGTGCGGCCATTCATCGCCAGGCCAGTGTCCCATGCAGCGCGCAGGTCGCCGGCGAAACTGCCGTCCGAATGCAGCACTTCGGCGCTGATCTCGGCGAATCCCTGATGCGGCGAGACCAGGCACGCGCCCGCGCCATCGCCGAACAGAATCGCGACATTGCGGTCCAGCGGTTCGCGCATCGCCAGCGCCGACATCTTCTCCGCCGCCACCACCAGCACCGTCCCGTAGCGCGGCGCCATGGCGTTGGCTAGAGACATGCCAAACAGTCCGCCGGCGCTGGCCAGCGGCACGTCCCAAGCGGGGATCGGACCGCAGCCCAGACGCTGCGCCACGCTCGCCGCGGGCCCCGGAAAGCGCGGCTCCGCCGAGCCTGAACTCACCACCAGCATGCCGATTTCGTTCGCCTCGAGCGCGGCCCGGCGCAGGCAGTCGTGCGCCGCCGCCACCGCCATATCCACTACGAGTTCGTCAGCCGCCGCGAACCGCCTCTGGGCGATGCCGCTGACTTCGAAAATCCACCTCGCGTCGCACTCCAGACGCGCGGCGAGTTCGGCATTGTCCACCACCAGCTCCGGCACGTACCGCCCAAAAGCTTTGAGGAATGCCAAGATGTCCGCCTATTGCCTGCTGTCGAGGTAGCGCTCAATGCGCTGTATGGATTCGAACTTCCTGGGACTGAGATCGGAATCCGGAATGCTAATATGAAATTCCTTTTCGATCGCCGCTACCAGGTCGGCTAGAGCGAAGGAATCGAGCACACCGGAATCGAAAAGCGACTCGTCAAGTTCAAAGGTCACGTCTTTGTTGGATGCCGTGCGGATCAGCCCCGCGAGCACCCTCTGCCTCTCGTCCATACGTCTTAGGCTAGCATTCCGGATGCAGTTACTGTTCCTTAGAGCCACCGCGCTTTCCCGCCGGGTCTGACGGCAATCCGCCCGCGCGGAGTTGCCGCCGCGACCCGTCCAGTGCCTCGCAGACCGCTGCCCGGCCGCCACCCCCTGTCTAACTTTCGTTATCGTGCTATTCCAACCAACGTTTGGTTAGGACCGCGACTTCGTTGCGCTAGACTGGTGATCATTGTCTGAAGCCCTGCCCATGAGCGATTCCGTACTCGCCGCCACGCCCCAGCAGCAAGCACCGCGAGCCCGCCGCTTCTTCATCGGCGTCCTCTGGAATTGGGCCGGCGTCGCCCTCAATATCGCCATCGGACTGCTGCTCTCGCCCTACATCATTCAAAAGCTGGGCGACGAGCGCTACGGCATCTGGGCGCTGGTGTTTTCCCTGGTGGAGTACCTTTGGTTCTTCGACCTGGGCTTCAACACGTCGGTCACCCAGTTTGTTGCCAAGTACCGTGCCCGCAACGAACCGGACCAGATCAACCGCGTCATCAATACCGGGCTGGTGTATTACTGCTGCGTCGCCGTCGTCTTTGCCGCCGCCGCGCTGCTGGCTGCCTTCTTTGCCATCGATCAGTTCCATGTGGACGATCCGGTGAACCGCAAAGATTTTCAAGTGATGATCCTGATCGTTGGCATCGGCTGGGCGGTGAATTTTCCCCTGCACTTCTTCAGTTCCTGCCTCGACGCCTTCCAGCGCTACGATCACCTCACGCGCACTCTGGTGGCGCAACTGCTGGTGCGCTCGGTAGGCTGCGCCCTGCTGCTCTACAACGGCTACGGCCTGCGCGAACTCGGCGTCGTGGTGGTGCTCGGACAACTGGTGGGCAATTTCCTGGCGATGCTCGCCTTCCGCTCCGTCTTCCCCGAAATGCGCCTCTCGCGCATCTACCTCAAGTTCTCCCTGGTGCGGGAAATGTGGACTTACGGCGTGCACTCCTTCGTCGCCAATATCTCCAACCTGCTGCTCAATCAGGGACCTTCGGTGGTGATCGGACACGTCGGGGCGGTCCGCATGGTGGGCTTCTTCACCTTCCCTTCGCGCCTGCTAAGTTATTCAGTGGAGGCGGTCACGCGGATTGGTTTCGTCACCCGCTCCAACGTAGTGGAGATGCAAACGAAGGGCGACGAGAAGTCGGTCTATAATCTCGGAATCTACCTCAATCGCTATTGCGTGACGCTCTTCCTGCCGCTGGTAGTCTTCCTACTGGTCTACGGTACGGAGTTGCTGCGCATTTGGGTGAAGGACGCCAAGGTCGTCGCACAAAGCGGTCCGCTGCTGCCGGTCTTCGCCGTGACTACTATGTTCGCCGTGGCCGGGCAATTCAATTCCACTTCGATGCTGTATGGCCTGAGCCGGCACGATCGCATGGCCAAAGGGATGCTCGTCGAAGGCGTGCTCGGCATACTCGGAATCTGGCTGCTGCTGCCTCACTACGGCCTGATTGGCGTGGCGTGGCTGGTGGGCCTGCTGGCGGTGGCCAATCGCGGACTCTACGTGCCATGGTTGGTGTGCCGCGCGCTCGGCCGGTCGTTTCTGAATTACATGCAGGGAATTTATCTCCGGCCGTTGTTGACCGCCATTCCGGTCCTTGTGGCGGCGCGCGCCATCAAGGCCGCGGGAATCGCGGGCACCAGTTGGGCGCAACTCGTCGGCATGGGTGGATTTTGCGCCGCGGCAATCTTCCTGCCGGCCTTTTTCACCTGCGCCACCCGCGAACACCGGCACCTTTTGATTCACGCCCTGACAGAGCGCGTATTCGCCCGGCAGGCGAGTTGAGGAAACCTGTTGTAAGTCAAACTCAAATATTTATTCGCCCTTGAATCAAGACCTTACAATAATTGTGTCTCGCCGGCGCAAAATCGGGGTGCTAATTCTGTAAGTGAAAAGAGTTGCTCGCTCGCCAAGAAGCAACCCGATCGGTACTCT
>JBDTMZ010000023.1:0-10223 GCA_039934035.1 Candidatus Solibacter sp.
GCCGACTACCACCAGCGCGACAACAATATTAATCAATGGCATTACTTACTCTCCTGAAAGGCCCAAAGTTCCCAAACCAGCTTGAGAGCTTCCGCAATCTGTAAATGCACGTGGAAGCCCACACCAACACTCTGCTTTTCAGCGATGAGAGCTTATTCGTTGCACCGCGGACCTGGATGGACGAATTGTGGCGGGTGCAGGATGTGCACGTGAATCGGCACTTGCTGCCGTTCTCCGCAATGCGCTGCCCCTTGCAGTGACGTTAGCTAGAGCGCAACCGTAATTGCCAATCTGACGTCTGGATACCGGCCGTTGTAGAGGTAGTATCCGCTATCGTAATCGTCGTAATCGATGTAAAGATCGTCGGAATCGTACCAGTTGTCCGCCCAGTATTCCGGCCACGGGTCCACCAGCAGGAACGAGTACCCGCCGTAGGAGAAGCGGGGATAGCCCAGGTACATGGTGGGGCGATACTGCATGCGGAACGAGTGTTGCCTCCCAAAAGAGAGCGAGAAGTTGTACTGCGGAATGTAGTAGCCGCCGTAGCCTCCGCGCTGCGCCCAGGTCCGGTGATCACTCGCCCAGTTTTGCGCGCGATTCTGCTGGAACGAAAGATGCCCCGCCCAGCCGCCTTTCTGCACCCAGCCCTGTTGCTGTTGCCAGGCGACTGCCTGTTGCCGCGTGCGCTCCGGTTGCTGACGCACGCGCTGCGCCTGCTGTTGCTGTGGCCGTTGCTGGGGCTGTTGCGCCCTCTGTGGTTGCTGCCGCTGCTCTTGCTCTCGCCGTTGCTGAGGCTGTTGCGCCCGCTGCTGCCCGCGTTGTTCCTGCTGTTGGCGCTGCTGTTGTTGTTGCTGCGGCTGTTGAGCCCGCTCCTGCTGTGGTTGCTGAGCCGGTTGCTGACCCGGTTGTTCCCGCTGTTGCTGC
Organism: Candidatus Solibacter sp.; assembly: GCA_039934035.1. Classification (GTDB taxonomy): domain Bacteria; phylum Acidobacteriota; class Terriglobia; order Bryobacterales; family Bryobacteraceae; genus Solibacter. The sequence goes on from JBDTMZ010000023.1 coordinate 925, forward strand.
GGTTTCGATTGCCCCTGCCCGCGCCCACCCTTTTGTTGTTCTTGCCTGCCTTGCTGCCTCTCAGGCTTGCCGTGGTCCTCCTTCTGTTGGTCCTGCTGGGAGTACGCGGGAACGGTCATTCCGAAGAGCAAAACCAGCGCAGTGGTGCCGATGCCTCGAATTACTCTCATCTTCAGTTCTCCATTTCCAGCCGTTCCGAGTGCACGCGGAACACCAGTCGGCGCCTTGGTCACTCCGCCCTATTCCCTGGGGTCCAGCGTGACGACTTCTGCGGCAGTCTCGGCGGGAACCGCTCTAGACTCCACGACCATCGCCGGCGCCCGCTCGGTCGGCTTGTCCGTAGTTCCGAAATCGGCGGCACTCTCCGGGGCGGAAGAAATGTCCCGGCCCCCCGTGTCTTTCAGGGCCTTCTTCGCGCGGGCACACCACTCGGGACTGTCGCAGTGGACCGAGAGGAGTATGCCCCCGCGCCGGATTCTTCCCGCATATCTCTTGGCAACGTATTCGGTGAGCGGCAGACCCGCCAGCAGTCCCGCGAGCCAACCAAGCGCGCCGCCGGCGCCGGCCCCTGCGAACGCCGCCAGCAGCGGCCCAGCCGTGACCAGCGGAGCCAGAGCCGGGGCTGGAACGTATTGCATCGAAACCAGCCACGCTAACCCGGCGCCTGCCAACGCACCCGCTGCTGCACCCACGGCGGCTCCGTCCAGCCCCTTGGTGTGCTTCTCGTGCGCGAAGTCCTTTGTGCCCTGGTTGTCGGACGCCAGCACCGAAATGTCCGTCGTCCGGTACCCCGTTTTACGCAGAACGTTAACCGCATCCGATACCGTTGTGCGATCCGTGTAGATTCCCATCACAGATGTATTTCGTGACATTGAGTGTTCCTCCCCTTTAGAACTGAACCGTTCGCGTTCTGCCTGTGCACGAACCGGGCCAAGCGCCGCGGGCCTTGGCTGGGCGGAGATCGGCAGCGAACGCCATAGCCACGTGCAGAATCTGCTGATGGACATGCAGATTCCCGTGCGGACTTCACCTGAGGCACCAGATCCAAACGGCGCTCCAGGTACCTTAGCAAGTATGTGAGGGCAAGCTCGGCAGTGGGCGAGGAACAAGTAAATCGGCCCTTCCTTCTGTCCAGTGTTTGTACGTGGCCATATAAGTGCTATTCCACGCAGGACGGGAAGTGTAACTTGCCAAAATCTCTGACAGCAAAGCTCGAAACTATTCTGGTGGTTGATGACAACGCCATGGTTCTCCAAGCCGTGACCAAGATCCTCACGCACGCGAATTTCGAGGTTCTGTCCGCGGATAACGCAGCGAGCGCCATTGAACTGGTGGAGGCAACAGCAAAGAGAATCGACCTGCTGCTGTCCGACGTGGACATGCCCGGGATGTCCGGACCCGACCTGGGCTTGATACTGAAGAAGGCCAGACCTCAGATGCACGTGATGTTGATGTCCGGTGGCAACAACGGAAACCTGCTGGTGCTCAATTACGGATGGGCCTTCATTCAGAAACCCTTTGTGGCATCGAAACTGGTCCAAATGATCATCGAGGTAGTGCGCTCTGCAGACCGCTCCCAACCAGGCGGTCAGGAATTCGACTCCCGCAAGGATACTCCCAGTAACTGAAGAGAACGACCTCCAGCAGTTCGCTCGGGAACCCTCTGCAATCAGGGCTGCAGGCCCCGGTCGCCAACCGGCGCGCAGGATACCTATCCTGCCCCAACCGCAGATTCTGCATGAGCGGCAGCAGGATCTGCCGAAATGCCCGCTAGATTCGCCCACAACTCGAAGTTTCGTCCCCGTTCCGCTTTGGTGCTCAATCTGCCTTAGATAGGGCGAAATCGAAAGGGAAAACATCCGAAATGAAAGCTCTGCGGAATCTTGCATTCGCCCTGGTGGCCGGCTGTATAGGCGTCGCCATGCTACCTGGTCTCCAAGCCGACACCTGGAACAAGAAAACCATCCTGACCATCACGGAACCCCTCGAGGTGCCGGATTGCTGCACTGCCGCTCACACCATCATCCTGCAGCCGGGAGAATACGTCATGGTGCTGGTCGACTCTCTTTCCGACCGTCACATCGTGCGCATCTTCGACAAAGATCAGTTGCACGTCATGACCACGATTCTGGCGATTCCGAATTATCGCCTGCTAGTGACCGACAAGACCGTGTTCCAGTATTGGGAAGTCCCCGCGGGCCAGCCCAGAGCACTTCGCGCCTGGTTTTACCCCGGCGATAACTTCGGACAGGAGTTTGCCTATCCGAAGCAAAAGGCTGTTGCCCTTGCCGCCTTTGTGAAGGCGCCGGTCCCCGCGATCACTATCGAGACCAAAGAAGCAGACGAACTGAAGACTGTGCCACTCGTGGCGGTAACGGATGCCGGCGAGACCACCCAGATTGTGGCGGCCCTGCCGGTGCGCGCTCCCCAGGTTGCTTATCGCGAGACACCGGCTACCAGCGTGGCGGGGGAAACCGCGACGCCGGCCCCAGCGCCGGAACCGATGCCGAATACCGCGAGCATCATGCCCCTGCTCGGCCTGGTCGGGCTCGTCTCGCTAGCTACTTATGCGACCCTCGGCCTGGTTTCAAGCCGCCACCGCCGTCGCAAGGTCTCACCCCTACCCGCCATCCGCCGTGATCGGAGTAACTAGACCGCGACGCGTAGGGAATCAATTGTGACACGCACCTTTCTCATCCTCGGACTCGCACTCTCCGCGCTCACGATCGTCCCACCGGACAACGCCGGGTCGGTGGCCCCCACTTCGGAAAACGTGCTGACGATGGTTACCTGTTGTCCCTTTTACTTTGCCGGAGCCGCGTTCTGGCGGTTCGTTGTCAGGGCGGGGCAGTTATTGCCGCAAACCCTGGCGGGAGTAAGTGTGAAATGATGAATAAGCGGCCAGTGATGGTTATGGTGCGGGGTGTGGGCTTGAAAAATGAACCGGTTGATCTGGCGGCCCGGATTCTGGTGATTGAAGACAATTTCTCGGACGTCTTCCTGCTCAGACGGGCGTTGAACAAACAGAATATGCTGTTCGACCTGGTGCATCTGTCGGACGGAACGGCGGCCCTCGCGTTCGTGCGCCGACAGGGCGCTTATGCGCAAACGGTCGTCCCCAACCTCATCCTGCTGGACTTAAACCTGTCAAAATATTCCGGCGAGGACATCCTGCGTGAGATCCGCCAGGCATCTTATCTCGACGGCGTACCGGTGTGGGTGTGGAGTTCTTCCCGCTCCCGTCACGACGAAGCCATGCTTAAGGATCTCGGCGTGTCCCGATTTATCACCAAGCCCGCCGGCTTGGGTCAATTCATGGAAATCGGCAAGACCATCAAAGATCTGCTGGCACCTCCGAGGGCGGCTTGAAGGCGGCGAATGCAACGGTATAAGCGTTCCGGGTTCCGAAAGGTCATGGTGTTGTTTGGCAAAGAAGACGGCAGGGCGTAAGCCCGAAAAGGCGCAGCCCGTCAGCGCTTCGGCTGTCACGCAGCTACCGCCGGAGAACCTGCCTGTGGACGCGGGCCCCGTGATCGTAGGTGTAGGCGCCTCGGCGGGCGGCCTGGAGGCCTTCAGCGAATTGCTGCGCCATCTGCCGGACGATACCGGCATGGCTTTCGTGCTGATTCAGCACCTCGATCCCAAACACGCGAGCCATCTGACGGAGCTGCTGGGCAAAGAATCCAGAATGCCCGTCACCGAAGTTCGCGACGGCACTCGCGCGGAGGCCAACCATGTCTACGTCATTCCTCCGCATTTCAATCTCGGTATTTCCGCTGGGCTGCTGCTGACCCCAGTGCGGCCGGCCACCGGCCGCAATATGCCGATCGACCTCTTTCTCACCAGCCTGGCGGCGGAGCGGGGCAACCAAAGTGTCGGCGTGGTTCTCTCGGGCACCGCATCGGACGGAACAGGAGGCCTGCAGGCAATTAAGGCCGCGGGTGGGGTCACCCTCGTTCAGGAGGAATCCACCGCCCGTTTCGACAGCATGCCGCGCAGCGCAATCGCCGCCGGGGCGGCGGATTTCGTGCTGCCTCCCGCCGGTATCGCACGCCAACTGGTAGCCATCGCGCGTGCCACGCAGCAGCACCCGATCGAGTTTGACGAAGTCATGGAGCCCGCCGGGAATGGCCACCTGGCCAAGATCCTGCGGCTCGTGCGCAACGCCACCGGCGTGGACTTCACGCACTACAAGCACGGCACCCTGTCGCGGCGCATCAAGCGTCGCATGGCGCTTCGCGGCTTTGAGAGTCTGGAAGCGTATTCCCGGGATCTCGAACAGAATCGCGAGGAGGCCACCATCCTGTGCGAGAACTGTTTCATCAGCGTGACCGCCTTCTTTCGGGAACCGGGTGTTTTCGAAGTACTGAAACGGACGGTGTTCCCGGCGCTGGTGGAAAATCGTGCGCTCACGGATCCGATCCGGATCTGGGTGCCCGGCTGCGCTTCGGGAGAGGAAGCGTATTCCATCGCCATCTGCCTGAAGGAATTCCTGGACGACACCGGGGCGAACTTTCCAATGGAAATTTTTGCCACCGACATCAGCCAGACGGCCATCGAAAAAGCTCGCGCGGGCGCCTACCCTAGCGCAGCCCTGTCCCGCATTTCGCCGCAGCGCCTGGCGCGGTTCTTCACCCCCGTGGATCGCGGCTACCAGATCGCTTCCACCCTACGCGAAGTGTGCGTTTTCGCCAGACACAACGTGGCGCAGGATACGCCCTTCTCCAAGGTGGATCTGATCAGTTGCTGCAATGTGCTGATCTATTTGGACGACGTGCTACAGCGCAAGGTCTGGTCGATTCTGCGCTACGCGCTCAAGCCGAACGGATTCCTGATTCTAGGTCCATCGGAGGGTGTCGGCGCGAATTCCGGTGTGTTTCAACAGTTGAATAAGAAACACAAGGTCTATTCCATGCAGCCCACCGCGATAGCGCCGCCATTGCCCGCGAGAGATGGCCAGCGCACCGAGGACCGCGGGGTGCTCCGGGAGAAAGTCACGGCGCAGCGGAGCGGGGTGGAGGTGCAGCGCGAGGCCGACCGGCTGATGCTTGCCGAATATGCCCCGCCGGGCGTCATCGTAGATGCGAACCTGGGCATCGTTCAAGTGAGGGGGCGCACTGCTCCGTACCTGGAAATCTCGCCGGGTGAACCCACCCATAACCTTCTCAAGCTGGCGCGCGAGGGCTTGATTGCAGGCATTGGCAAGGCGCTGCGGACGGCCAGGAAGACTCATGCGGCGGCCAGCGAAAGCGGCTTCCGGATCGACGACGGGGGCCGGTTACGGGACGTGACCATCAAGGTGGTCCCTTGCGATGGACCGTCCTCTACCAAGGGGGGGCATTTCCTCGTCCTGTTCGAAGACGCGGAACCGGACCAGATGCTAAAGGCGGCGCGTAAGCCCGCGATTACGGACAAGGCGGCAAGCGCCCGGGTGCGCCGCGAGCTGCTGGCCACCAAAGAGTATATGCAGTCGGTGGTCGAAGAAAATGCGGCGACGGTGGAGCAACTTAGGGCGGCCACCGAACGGGCGCAGGTGGGTAATGAGGAGTTGGAGACCGCGCAGGAAGAGCTGGAATCGGCCAACGAAGAATTGAACACGCTGAACGAAGAGCTGAAGGTCAGCAACGTGGAATTCAGCAAGGTCAACCGCGACCTGGCCAACCTCCTGGAGAGCATCAGCATCCCCATGGTGATGGTGGGGCGGGACCTTCGCATCCGCCGCTTTACGCGCGCGATTGAACCGATGTTGAACCTGATCGCCTCCGACGTCGGCCGGTCGATCACCGATTTGCAGCCGCAAATGGAATTGCCCGACCTGCGGCGGCTGATCTTGGATGCGATGGAAAGCGGTAACCGGAAGCCGCGCGATATTCGCGATGCGCATGGGCGCTGGTACTCGCTGCGCATTCTGCCCAACGTAGGCCCGGACGGCAAGACCGATGGCGCCGTGCTGATGTTCATCGACATCGATGCCGCCAAGCGCGGCCTGGATTTCGCCGAAGCCATCGTGGAGACAGTACGCGAGCCGCTGGTGATTCTGAACCAGAATTTGCAGGTAGTGAAGGCCAACAAGGCTTTCTATGAAACCTTCCATGCGGTGCGGGGAGAGACCGAGGAGCGCCTGATTTATGACCTGGGCAACGGGCAATGGAATATCCCGAAGCTGCGCGAATTGCTGGAAAACATTCTGCCGGCGCGCTCCACGTTCCGCGATTTCGAAGTCACGCACGAGTTCGAACACGTGGGCTGCAAAGTGATGCTGCTCAATGCCAGCGAGATGTTTAATCCGCATGCGCAGGCGCGCACGATTCTTCTGGCGATTGAGGACACGACGGACCGCAAGCAGGCGGAGGACGCCCTGCGCACCACCAATGACGAATTGCAGCACTTCGCCTATGCGCTGACCCACGACTTGCAGGAACCCCTGCGCATGGTGGTAAATTTTACCCAGCTGTTAGGGCAGGAGTACGCCGGGAAACTGGGCGAGGAGGCGGACCAGCTCATCGCCTATTCCGTGGCCGGGGCGCTGCGGATCGAAACTCTGCTGAAAGCTCTGCTGGCTTATTGGGAAGTTACCGAGCGCTCCCACGACACCATCACGATGGTCGATTGCGGGAGAGTTCTGGCCGAAGTTTTGTTAAACCTCCAGGATGCGATTGAGGAGAGCGGCGCCACCGTAACTTCGGGTCCCTTGCCCACGATATTGAACGAAGAGGTCACGCTCACGCAACTCTTTCAGAATCTGATCTCGAACTCGATCAAGTACACCGGCGAGAACGCGCCGCGAATTCACATCTCGGCAGAGAGGGATGCGGAAGGATGGCTGTTTGCCGTACGCGATAATGGGATCGGCATCGAAAGGCAATTCGCCGTCCGCGTCTTCGGCATGTTTAAACGTTTGCACGGCAAGGAAATTCCCGGCACCGGCATCGGCCTGGCACTATGCAAGAAGATGGTCGCCCGCAAAGGCGGCCGGATCTGGGTAGAATCGGAGCCGGGGCAGGGCGCCACGTTCAAATTCACGCTGCCCAATCGCCGTGTGGAATCCGCGGTGCTTCGTACCGACTGACATGAGCGAGCACGACGAGATCGCACGGTTGCACAAGGCTCTCGAAGCGGAGTTCGAAGAACTCGTCTCGGTGGCGGCGCACAATCTGCGGGAACCTCTGCGTGACGTGGCTTCATTCAGCCAACTGATGGCCGAATCCTACTCCGAACGCCTGGATTCCGATGCAGGCGAATTACTCGAACGTATCGGACAGGGCGCGGCAAGAATGCAATCGCTGCTGGCCGACATGGTTGCCTATGCCTCTGTAGGAGCCAGTGAGCGGCAGCTCGTTCCGACCGACATGGAAGCTGTCCTGAGTCAGGCTCTTCTTTGCGCGGACCGGCAGATCGTGGAGCGAAACGCCATCGTGACTCACGACCCGTTGCCGGAGATCGGGGGCGACTTCGAACTGCTGACGAAGGTGCTGCACCATTTGATTCGAAATGCCATTGAATACTGCGACTCGGCGCCCCCGCGCGTGCACATTTCCTCGAGGCGTGGGGAGCCCGATCGGATTTTCTCGGTGCGGGACAACGGACCGGGGATAGAGCCCACGTTTCATAGCCGCATCTTCGTCGCATTTCGGCGGCTGCACGGCCGGGAATACCCCGGGAGCGGCCTTGGACTCGCCTATTGCCGGAAGGCCATTGAAGCCCTTGGCGGACGAATCTGGCTGGATTCGACACCCGGGGCTGGGTCGACCTTCTCTTTCGCTCTGCCGGCCGATGACTGACTAAGTCGAGGTTAGTGAAAAATCCCAAGCATATAAGCGACGAGCAGGATCAGCAGGATGGTGCCGACTCCCACGCCCGCGCCGCCGCCGTAGCCCCAACGGCTGTGCCCGTAGTAGCCGCCACCGCCGCCCAGAAGCACAACTAACAGAACAATCAGTATCAGCATCGGCGGCCTTATTTCTCCAACACTTTTTCGATCTGGCCAAGTTTCTTTTGGAGCTTGCCCCCCAGGTTTTCGGCTTGGCCTTCGGTTTCCAGGTCGGGGTCATTCACGACCCGGCCGGCGGTCTCCTTAACTTTGCCTTTGGCTTCGTGAAAGGCGCCTTCGACTTGATCCTTCGTACTTTTGTCCATGCGAATCTCCTTCTTGATTCCAGCTTGTCAATTCCCAGAGACGTATACAGTGCAGGTTGAGGGCCACTCGGGAGTGGCTCTACCATCGGCCAACAACGTGCTCACTAAAGACTCCGTACCTCAACAGTGGAACGAAAAAGGATTCACTCGTGAAAAGTAGATTGCTCGCGTTGACGTTGTTTGCCGCGGGGGCTGCCTTCGCGCAGTTTTCCGTGGGAATCAGGATCGGTGCGCCGCCCGCCCCGCGCGTCGTAAGGGTCGAGCCGCGGAGCCCGGGTTCCGGCTATACTTTCATCCCGGGTTACTGGTACCCGGCAGGGAACCACTATAAGTGGCACGCTGGCTACTGGACCCGCCCGGCGTATTCCGGAGCGGTCTGGGTAGCGCCCCACCATGAAGGCGGAATGTATTACTCGGGTTATTGGCAAGGCGACCAGGGACAGAACGGGCACTCCCATAAGACCGACCGCGACAAGCATAACCGGGATTACGGCTACGGCCGCGATCGCCGATAGCCCTTTAGGGAGGCTCTGAGGAGCGATTCCCCACTTCAATCTGCCCTGGCCCGCCGGAACAGGAACCTGGGGAGATCGGAGCCTTTTCCGAGGTCCAGGATTTCAGCAATTCCTGCACTTTCTCCAACGGAACCTGCACCTGCCGGTCCCGCTAACTTCTTCAACCGTCACAGGCTGTGCTGCGCGGATTGCACTTGGCCTCGGCCAGGCACCCATCACCCTCCTGGACAAGCGCTCCCGGCGAGAGCCCGCCAGGAGCCACACGAACAGTAAAGGAAAACATGAAAATCATCATCGGTACTACCAGCGCGTTGTTGACGGTATGTGGACTGCTGGCGGGGCCACCGCCGCAGACGCAGGGCGAAAATGCCACCCGTATGGCCGCCGGCGATATGCCCATCTATCGGACCACGGTAACATCGCGAACGGCAAAGGCAGTCAATTACCAGCACCGTAGCGGCGCAACCAAGATCGATTTCCGGGGCACGGACCTGCTGCCGGGCGCCCGGGGCGAGGCCAAGGTAGAGAGTAAACAGGGCTACATCGAAATCGAGGTGGAATTCGATGCACTCCAGCCTGCGACAAAGCACGGATCCGAATACCTCACCTATGTCATGTGGGCAGTGACGCCTGAGGGACGCACCGCGA
>JBDTMZ010000024.1:0-10697 GCA_039934035.1 Candidatus Solibacter sp.
CCGTGGTCCAGACGGTGCCGTCGCGGCGCAGGAAGCTGGCGCCCGCGCTCTCTTCTCCACCGAAGCCGAGCGAGCCATCCAGCAACCCATCGACAAACCACTTGAAGCCCACGGGGACTTCGACCAAGCGCCGCCCCAGACTGGCCGCCACGCGATCGATCATGCTGCTCGAGACCAGCGTCTTGCCCACACCGGCCTCGGCGCGCCAGCCCGGACGATTGGCGAACAGGTAGGAAATCGCGGCCGCCAGATAATGGTTGGGATTCATCAGTCCCGCGCTGCGCGTGACGATGCCGTGGCGGTCGTGATCGGTATCGCAGGCGAAGGCCACGTCGTACTTGTCCTTGAGCGCGATCAATCCGGCCATGGCGTAGGGCGAGGAGCAGTCCATGCGGATCTTGCCGTCCCAGTCCAGGCTCATGAATCGGAAGGTCGCATCGGGATGCACGTGCTGCAGGCTGAGGCCGAGCCGGTAGCGTTCGGAGATGCGGCCCCAATAGGCGACCCCGGCGCCGCCCAGGGGATCGGCACAGAGATTGAGGCGGGCGTCGCGGATGGCGTCGAGGTCCACCACACTGGCGAGATCGTCGACGTAAGCGGAAAGGTAATCGTGGCAGTGCGTGGTGGCGGCTGAGAGTGCTTTCGAGTACAAGACACGCTGGACGCCCTGCAAGCCCGCGGCGAGAATTGCGTTGGCGCGATCCTGAATCCACTTGGTGGCACCGGTGTCCGCGGGTCCGCCATTGGGCGGATTGTATTTGAAGCCTCCATCGGCCGGTGGATTGTGCGAGGGGGTAATCACGATGCCGTCGGCGAGCCCTCCGGCGCGCCCGCGGTTGTAGGTGAGGACGGCGTGGGAGAGCGCGGGCGTGGGTGTGTAGCCGAGCGCGTCGTCGATCATGACCTCGATGCCGTTGGCGGCCAGCACTTCGAGCGCGGTGGCGAAGGCGGGTTCGGAGAGCCCGTGGGTGTCGCGCGCCAGGAAGAGCGGACCATCGGCGCCGTTGGGAGCCCGGTACTCGCAGATGGCCTGGGTGATGGCGAGAATATGGTCTTCGTTGAAGGCGCCGTCAAAGGCGGAGCCGCGATGGCCCGACGTGCCGAATGCCACCGGCTGGGCGGGCTTGAGCGTGTAGTAGGAGGTGATGAGGCGGGGCAGATCCACCAGCATTTCGGGTGCCGGCGGCTTGCCGGCGAGCGAGTCTAGGGCCACGGCCCCAGTGTCGCGCGTTGCCCGCCTTTGCGCAAACATGCTAGCGTTGAAATTTAGGAGTTCGGCCACCATTTCACGCAATTCTATTTCCGAAGGAGAATAAAGTCACATGCCACTAGTTTCAATGAGGCAGCTTCTGGACGAAGCGGCCAAGGGCGGGTACGGTGTTGGCGCATTCAACGTCAACAACATGGAACAGATTCAGGCGATCATGGAAGCTGCCACGGAGACCCAGTCGCCGGTCATCGTGCAGGCCAGCCGCGGTGCGCGGTCGTACTCCCAGGACCGTTTCCTCTATCACCTGATGATTGCCGCAACCGAAGTCTACCCAGACATTCCGATCGCGCTGCACCAGGATCACGGCAACAGCCCCGCAACCTGCAAGAGCGCCATCGACATGGGCTTTACGTCCGTGATGATGGACGGCTCGTTGATGGACGACGGTAAAACGCCTTCCAGCTTTGAGTACAACGTGCAGGTGACGAAGGAAGTGGTGGAAATGGCGCACGCCAAGGGCGTCACGGTGGAAGGCGAGATCGGCTGCCTCGGCGGCATTGAAGATGGACACGGCGCGGGCGGCGACGGTCTGGAACACCTGACGGATCCCGATCAGGCAGTAGAGTTCGTGAAGCAGACCGGCGTGGACGCGCTGGCCATCGCCATCGGCACCAGCCACGGCGCATACAAATTCAGCAGCAAGCCCACGGGCGAAACACTGAAGATGCTGCGCTTGATCGAAATCCACCAGAAGCTGCCGAACGTTCACCTCGTGATGCACGGCTCTTCCAGCGTGCCGCAAGAGCTGCAGGATATCATCAACAAGTTCGGCGGCAAGTTGAAGCCGACGTGGGGCGTGCCGGTGGAAGAAATCCAGCTCGGCATCAAGAACGGCGTGCGCAAGATCAATGTGGACACGGACAACCGTCTCGCCATGACGGGCGCCATCCGCAAAGTGCTGATGGAGAAGCCCGAGGAGTTCGACCTGCGCGCCTATATGAAGCCGGCGCGCGAAGCCATGAAAAAGGTCGTGGCGCAGCGCATGCAGCAGTTCGGCCAGGCGGGTCACGCCAAGGACTACAAGCCGATTCCCCTCTCTGAGTTCGCCGCGAAGTACAAGAGGGAAACGGTCAGCGTTTAGTTTTCTTCGATTGACGTAGGGTGGGCAGCCCGCCCTACGTTCCCTTCCATTGCGCGATGAGTGAAGACGAAATCGCTCACCAGATTGCCGGCGCCGCGGCTGAGGTTCACAAGGAACTCGGACCGGATTTGCTGGCCTCCTTCTATGCCTCCGCTCTCGCGCTGGAACTGAACGATCGCGGAGTTCAGTACGTGCGTGAGCCATTGGTTCCGGTCACTTACTAGAACCTTCGGATTGAGGCAGGTTTTCGCGTGGATCTCATCATGGAAGAGCAGGTCTTCGTCCCGATCAAATCTGGAGCGGTGAACTGGCACATTTGGGCCAGCCCTTCTCACCGCGCAAAACTCGCCGGAGCGCGGCCGTGGCAAGCACCGATCCGAGCAGAAAGAGAGTCGAGGGTTCGGGAATAGCTGGGGCGGGAGAATACGTGACCGGCCCCACCGCGGTGTTCGTGCCGTCGTACAGGAGGAGCGCACCGTCTACCACTGAGGATGGCAGCAACGGCGGCAAGTCGGGAGGATCGAGGGTACCCGGCGGATAGATAAAAAATAGGGTGGCATACGTAATGACTGGTCCAGCAGGAAGTCCAGACAGGCTCGCAGCACCCCACAATTCCAGGTAGTCGATATCATTGTAGACGAGGAAGTACAAGCCAATCGACGTATGGTTCGCTGCAAAGGTCTCGCCGGACGGGACCGAGAGGGATCCGCCAAGAAAATTGGCCTGTATCGTGCCCGTATCGTACCCGGCACAATTTACGCACGTCGATGTTTTGGTGGCGGCTGGGTCATACGAAAACGTTCCCGAAACGGGCGTTCCCACTGGCAGACCGGGAATGAATGATTCAGTGATCGAAGTGCTGAAGCTGTAAATCACACCCGCCCGCGCTTCGAATTGCACTAGCCCGAGGAAGGCAATTGCGCATGCGACGCGAGACCAAGAAAACATGACCTTCGGGCCTTTCGGTACCGCGGGGCCGAGAGTGGGCATCAGGAACAGCGTATCCGGTCCCGGGGTGTGACTCATCTAGAATTCTCCTTATTGCTTGCAGAGTTCAAAGCAGATTTCCGTTTTGAACATCCTTTGGCGATATTCTCCACCCATTTATCGCAAGGATCAATAAAAAAACACATTAAGATTCTGAAACCCTCTGTGCTGCCGAGATTCTCGACAGCTTAAGCTTCCCAAATCGCCCTTCCCAGAAGCCCTTTTTCCCGCCCCAGGGCTCCCGGAATCGCTCACCTGCGATCGCGAGATGTCGAAAACGGACTCGTCGACGTTCGATTGCGTCAAAGCCGCTAAATACGGGGGGTTCGTGAAGGAAGAGGATCCCGCTTGGGAATCCGTGATGGAACAAAATGCAACCTTGTGGGGGAGAAATCCCCCAGGGCATCGCTCGATGAGCCGGACCCTGCACGTAAGAGGTGACGCGATCGCAACAGGCCCGCAGGCCGCGCGGCTTTTCTTGGCGAGACCAGTGGGTTCGCCACACCGACGATCATTCCGCGCTGGAAGGTTGGAACAAAATGCAACATCCGAAAGGGGGTGCCATTCTCCGCGCGCTGAGTGCCTGGCTCGCCAGTTGCCTGTCTGTGCTGGGAGGCGGTGCCAGTTCCACGCGGGCCTGGATGCGCGTTCCCGGCGCTGCGGCCGCCATGCAGAGTCGATGCGTCATGCTCTCCCAAACGCGCACGCTCGTGGGTCCCGGCATGCCGGCGCGGTAACGGCCTTTGGCCCTCGGGCGCATATAGGCAGCTGATCAGAATGGGCGAGGTTCCCTGCGTGCCCGAACCTCCAGCGCCAGCTCAGTGCTAACTGGAGGGGAGGCGCGTGGAAGCCTTGGCGAGCGCCTCGCGAGCTTATAGGTAAGTCCTGAGCAAATTCTCGCGACTGATCGGGAGAAGGCAGTTGTCGGCATGTTTACGAGCCGGCGACTCCACTCATTGTGGATTTCGCGCCGCGGCCGTCGCGGTAAAAGCCAGGCAAGCGAAGGCAAGCGCACTTCCCGCAGTGGCAAAACTGTTCCGATGCCGAGAAACCCGAGGAACGTGGCAGCGACGAGTGCCCAAAATTGTGCGCTGAACCCGCGCGCGGTGGAAGCCATGGATCTGTAACCAGAGTGGCACAGTGGCCACCACGGAGGGAAATCGCACGGCGTCCGCGGCCGCGCTATTTCGGCAGGGCGCTCAGGATATCGATGCCACCGAGGTTGTAGGCGATTTTGGAATCGACCAGTTCTTTCATCTGTGCCAGTGTCAGTGTGCCGAGTACGTGGACCACAGTCAGTTCCTTTTCCTCTCCGGCCAGGATGAGCGCGCCGCCGAGTTTGCCGCCCTGCGACAGGACGTAGACCTCAACGCTCTCGTTCTTCTCTTTGACGCTGGCGATGCGCGACCAGCCGGCGCCGGTGCTGACCTGTTTGCGGACGCCTTCGAGGTCCTTATCGCTCCACGCGCCGGCCTTGTCGAATTCGTAGTGGCGGACGTGGACTTCCTGAATGCCGCTGAGGAATTCGGGCAGGGCTTGGGCCTTGGGGTCCTGGCTAGCCTTGTCGCCCTTCTTTTGGTTACCGAGCAACTGCATCGCGGTGGTCAGCATGGCTCCGTCGAGATCGACCTCGGCCTTTTCGACGGCCCTAGCGGCGATATCGTCGAACTTCAATTCGACCTTCTGCGAGAAGGCGGGCACGGCTGCGAGAATGGCTCCACAAAGTACAGCGGCGAGTTTCATTACATTTCCTCTACCCCCTCAATACGCAATCCCCCGTGGAAAAGATGCACTTTTGTGGCGTGCCCGGGCGCCGCATGCTCTAATGTGGCTTCCCTGCATGCAACCACGACGCGGACGTGCACTCTGGGGGTTGGTGTTTGGCCTGGCCGGCCTGTTCTCGCTGGATGCCGCCATCTTCCGCTCCGGACTGTACACCTCGATTCTGGAACCGGAATCGTCGGCCGGCACTTTCGAGTTGATTCTGCGGCGCGAGCGCAATGCGCAGCCCTGGTACGGAAAGAACCTGGTGGTCACCCTGGGCGATTCGCGATTCGCCTACTATCCGCGCGTCGCGAACGAACACACCGCGGAGACCGGACTTGCCTTCCGCCAGGCCGGCGTCGCGGGCACCGACGCGCGTACCTGGTATTACATGCTGCGCGATCTCGACCCGACGCACGACCGCTACAAGGCGGTGGTGATCGGCGTGGACGACTATGACGACGAGGACGGCGCGTACGACATTGGGGATGATCTGGCGACGCTGCACTACGTGGCAGGACGGCTGCGCTGGACGGATGTGGCCCCGTTCACCTTATCGTTCAGCGATCCGGCGGCGCGTTTTCAGGCGCTGCGCGGCAGCCTGTTCAAGGGCACCGTGTTTCAGCGTGACCTGCTGGCGTTTCTCTCCCATCCGCAGAAGCGGCTGGCGAACGTGGAGTTCGTCAACGGCGGGTACGAGGAGTGGACCTACGGCTACCACGAGACCACGCAGAACGTGGTGGGGCTCAAGATCGATTGGGAGCGGTTTACGGCCGAGTTCCCCCCGGGCAATGACCAGTTGCGCGATGAGGTCGCGCGTTTCATCTTGTACCGGCCGTATCCCCAGACCGGGCGGCGGGCGGCCTTCCGCCGCAAGTGGTTCGGGCAACTGCTGGACTACTATTCGGGCAGCCCCACCATGGTTGTCTTCGTCCGGCTGCCGCGCGGACCGCAGCCGCGGCCGGAGAATCTGGTGCGGAAGGTGACGCATACCATCCGCGATTTCGGCGCGCGTCCGGGTGTGGTGCTGGCCAACGAGCACGCCTTCGAATCGCTGGAGCACCCGGAGCTTTTCCGCGACGGTTTTCACCTGAATGACGAGGGCTGCACGCGGTTGTCGGAAATGCTCGCCCGGGAGATCAGCGGACTGCTGAAGTAGCGATGCTGTTCAATACCACACAGTTCCTCGTGTTCCTGGTAGTGGTGCTGGCGCTGTTTTACGGACTGCCGAAGTCCCTGCGGAAGTACCTGCTGCTGGCGGCGAGCTATTATTTCTACGCGACGTGGAACGTGAAGTTCCTGGCGCTGCTGTTGACACTGACGGCGATCGATTACGCCAGCGGGCTGTGGTTGGAGCGCGTGCCGGCGGGGCGGCGGCGCAAGGCGGTGCTGATCTTCAGCCTGGCAGCGAACCTAGGCTTTCTGGGCTTCTTCAAATACTACAATTTCCTGGCGGGGAACCTGGCACTGGGGCTAGGGCGGCCATCCAACTCGTTCTTGCTGGACATTGTGCTGCCACTCGGCATCAGCTTTCACACGTTTCAGAGCATGTCGTATGTGGTGGATGTGTACCGGGGGCAGCAGCGCGCGGTACGAAATCCAGTGGACTATGCGCTGTTCATTTGTTTTTTCCCCCAACTGGTGGCGGGGCCGATTGTGCGCGCGCGCGATTTCTTCCGCGACCTGTGGGCCTGGCAGCCGCCGACCTCGGCCGAGGTCTCGCGCGGCATTTTTCTCATCGTCCTCGGGCTGACGAAGAAGATGGCGTTCGCCGATCAGTTCGCCAAGGTGGCCAACGGCTACTTCGGCGGCGCGGCGGCGCACCCCGGCGCGCCGGCGGCGTTGAGCGGCATTTTCGCCTTCGCGCTACAGATCTACTTCGACTTCTCGGGCTACACGGACATGGCGATCGGCATGGCGAAGCTGCTGGGCTTCCACTTTCCGATCAACTTCCGGCGTCCGTACCTGGCGGCGAGTATTACGGATTTCTGGCGGCGCTGGCACATCTCGCTGTCGAGCTGGCTGAGGGATTACCTGTACATTCCGTTGGGCGGCAGCCGGGGCGGGAACCTGGCGACGTATCGGAACCTGATGCTGACGATGCTGTTGGGCGGACTATGGCACGGCGCGAGCTGGAATTTCCTGATCTGGGGCGGCTACCAGGGCGTGCTGCTGTCGATCGAGCGTCTGATTCGCGGCGATCGCCCGACATCGGACGTGTGGGACTGGAGCTATCCGCCGCGCGCGCTGCTTACGTTCTGCCTGGCGCTGATCGGCTGGGTATTCTTCCGGGCGGCGGACCTGCACCAGAGCAGGCAGGTGCTCGGCCAGATGTTCGCCGGCGGTCAGGGGGCGCTGCTGCTGGAGCCCTGGCACTTCGGGCTGGCGGGGCTGGCGCTGATCCTGTCGATTGGTGAGGAGCGCTGGGAATGGTTCGAGCGTGCGGCGCGGGCGCCGGTGCCGGTCTACGCTGCGGCGCTGGCAGCGATGCTGTTCTGCCTGGAGACGTTCGCGGTGCTGGACGCGGCAATCCCGTTCATCTATTTTCAGTTCTAACGAAGTGGTTAACGGCCGATGGCGGGCGGTGTCTGCACCATGGAAAGCAGCAGGCACACAATCACCAGAAGTCCAAGACCCGATGCGACGATCATAAAGTAGCTCCCATCCTGCCCACAGTGGAGCATTTGGGGGGCCAAATCGGAATTCTCGGTTTTGTTGGGGATTTGGCGCGAGGCTATGGCGCGGCGAGGCAGATCTTGACTCACATCTGTGGCAAGGCCGACTCAAGTTGTGCGCGGCGAGGCGAATCAGTGCCGAGGCGCGCCCGGCACATGCCTATTTCACGGCAATCGTGACGTTGAACTGACTTTCCTGATCGCCTACCACTATCTTGAGCGGCACGGAATTACCGAAACCGACTTCCTCCGGCACCCGCACTTTGACCTGCAGCAGGCCCGACACATAACCTGGGGCGGCGCCGGCGTACAAAACGGGAGCGTCCACGCCGCGAATCGATACGCTCACTTTGAGTTGCGGCACGGGCAGCGGCAGCGCATCGCCCGACACCGCGCCGTCCGCTGCTCCCGGCGTCATGACGCCCGCACCCACCGCATTAAACACGATCACGCCACCCTTGAGGGCCGGATTGGACGGGCTATTGTACGAACCATCCTGATTCAGCACCGCCGCTTGCCCGAAGCCGGCGGTGTTCGCCGTGAAAATCCCGGCACCGCAGCCGCTACGGGGAGCGGACACGGGCCATCGGAAATGCCGCCCCGCTGCAACGTCATCTGTGTCGCCGGACTTTTGACGCCGTAAGGCACGATGGCATTGATCTGATTGGAACCCGCATACAGCAGCGGCGCGGCCACTCCGTCGAACAGTACCTGAGTGCCAGCCAACGTCTTGGGAAAGACGCCGCCAGCCGGCTGCCCGACGGCACCCTGTTCCGGGCCCAGTCCGGCTCCGAAGAGGCTGATGATTTCTCCCGGCGCGACTGTGAACAGTGGGAACGGGTTGAAATTCCCCGGCTGAAAGCTGGCGGCGTTCAAGACGCAGGAGACGGCCATACGCGAAGGCGCGCCGAGGTCCACTTTCGCCACGAAGGCATCGGTATCGCCGCCGCCATAGGCGGTCTGCGCCGCGCCGGGAGTCGACAGGAAGGCTCGGGAAGTGGCGTCGCCCGCGATGTAGAACTCGCCCTGCGGGTCGCGCGCAAGGGCGTGCGGCTCTTCCAGTCCCGACCCGGGCAGGCTGGTGGATGCCAGCAGTTTGGCCCCCGCACTGTCCACGGATGCCAGCCATGGCCCACCGGTCCGGCACCCTGCGAGGGCGCCAACTGTGAAGGGAAAGTCCGGCGAATCGGTCGCTCCGGTGACGATTGCGTCGCCGGAAGAATCGACCGTCACGGCCTCGGCGATATCGCGCGCACTGCCGCCCAGGAATGTCGACCAAAGGCGTACCCCGTTTGCCGTCAGTTTCACGAGGAAGGAATCGCCCGCAGGGTCCGCCGCTTCCGTTACTGGCGTTCCGCCCGCGTATTTCGTCTGCAAAGCGCCCTGGGTGGTGGCGAAATCGGCCGACTGGGTGCTGCCGGTGACATACGCGTTATTGTCCTTGTCGAGCGCGATGCCGTACGCCACGTCCGGCGCCTTGCCGCCGAGGTAGGTAGAGAACACCAGGCTCGCGGCGCCGGCATCGAGTTTGGCCACGAAGGCGTCGCCGAAGACCGCGCCCGTGAAGGGGTCGATCACGCGGCCGCCGAATGCCGGTTGCAGGGAGCCCGGCGTCACCGGAAAGTTGGCCGATGCCGTGTCCCCTGTGATGTACGCTTCACCGCCGGAGTCCACCGCAATGGCGCGCGCCGCGTCTTCCCGGCTGCCGCCGACAAAGGTGGCGTAGACGGCACGCGCGCCGTCGGCGCTCAACTTGAGGGCGAACGCGTCGCCGATGCCGCCGCTCGGGGCCCCCTGCACAACTCCCGCGGTGGTACGGAAGGACGGACCGGCGGCGCCTGTGACGTAAATGAAATCCTTCGGATCGAGCGCGATCGCTCCGGGACTGGCTGCGAAGGTGGCGATAAATGCCAGTTTGAAGCCTGTGGCGTCCTGCGTGAAGCGCGCGATAAAGCCGCCCGACGTGCCCGCCTGATAGCCGGCGGGCGTGGCGCCGGGAAACTGCGCCAGGTCCGAGACACTGCCGGTGACTACCGGATTGCCGGCGGAATCGAGCGCCATGCCGTCAATCGAAGCGCCCGCTATGACGACCATGGACGTGAAGTTCGCACCCGCCGCATCCAGCTTTCCCACGAAGCCACGCGCCGCTGTGCCGGCGGGCTTCGGGGGAAAGTTGGCGGAATCGGTGGTGCCGGCAAGGAAGGCGTTGCCCGTGCTGTCGACGGCCACGGAACTGCCAACCTCCGCGCCGCTGGCGTCGGCGTAGGTGGCGTAGCTGAGCACCGGGTCGATGACGAGCGGCAGAGAGCGGTCGTAGGCGTCCAGCGAGAAGGTCACTTCGGTGCCGCGAAGGCGGTAGCGCACGGCCACCACGCGGCGGCCATCGGGAGTGTCCTGAAACGCAACGGGACGGTGCTGCCGGAGGCTGCCCGCCACCAGTTCCCCGCCCTCCAGGCGCACGCCGTCCAAGGAGTCGAAGCGCACGCGAATGGCGGAGGGGTCGGCGCCCGGCTGGAGGCGGAAATCGTACTCCAGGCGTCCGGAAGCGTCGTGGAATACCAGGTCGATTCCCGGGTACACTTCGCGATACATCACGCAGGCGTATTGCGGTACGTGCAGGCGCCACTTGGAGGGGTCGCGCCTTTCCAGGTAGCTGACCGATCCGGCCGCGGCGCCTGCGACGGGCATGTGCATGCTGCCGCCCGGCAGCGTCATACGGGTGCCGCCGGCGAATTCCACGGCATGCCGGCGCAAAACGGCGTGCCGAACCGTAAAGCTGTCGCCGGAGGGGCTGGCTTCGAAACGCAGGGGAAACGCACTAAGGGCTAAGGGCAGCAGGAGCAGGAGAGGGCGCAGCATGAAACACCTAGCGGGAGTTTACTGCGAAGCCGGGATCTGAGCTGGGAGCGCGTCCGTTAAA
>JBDTMZ010000025.1:0-80019 GCA_039934035.1 Candidatus Solibacter sp.
TTGCCGAAATATTGCAGGCCGGTTTTGAGCAGCACGCCTGCAAACCAGAAGTAGGAAACGCCTAGCACGGCGAGCCAGAGCGGCTTGTCGGCCAGCAGGTGGCGGGTGCTGCCCGCGATCTCGCCGAACGGGTTCCAGCGGAAGGCGTGGGAGGCGCCGGAGGCCGGGACGCGGGTGATACGCCAACTGGTGGCGAAGCCGATGACGGAAATGGCGAGCGTGGCAGCGCCGATCCGCCACGGCGCGCCGCTCCACAGGGCGAAGAGGATTCCACCACCGGCGATGCCGAGCACGATGGCGACGAAGGTACTCATTTCCAGCAGGGCGTTGCCGCGGGAAAGGTCGCGGTCGCTCAGCATCTCGGGCACGATGCCGTATTTGGCGGGGCTGAAGATGGCGGCGTGCAGGCCCATCAGGAAGACGACGCCGAGCATGCCCTCCGTCCAGCCGGAGATCAGGGTGGTGAGCCCGAAAAGCATGATGGCGATTTCAAGGCCTTTGACGGCGATCAGGACGCTGCGCTTGCTGACGCGGTCGGCCAGGTAGCCGGCGTAGCCGCTGAAGAGCAGGGAGGGGAGGGTGAAGACGGCGGGCACCAGCGGCACGTAGGCCGGATTGGCGTTGCCGACGTGGAGCGCGACCAGGGTCTGATAGACGCTGTCGTTGAAGGCGCCCAGAAACTGAGTCCAGAGGAACGCCTGGAAGCCGCCGTTTTTGAGGACGCTGCCGAATCCGCTATGTGCCATGCCGTTAGTAAAAGCATCTGGGCGTCCTAAGCGAAGGCTCAGGTTAAGCCAAGCATTAGTAGGAGTTTACGCGAACGGAGGGCAGGAGTCGATGGGGTTATAGTATACATCCGCTGTACGTCCTATGTACGTGTTTTGTTATATTGAATGGGCAATGATCATCCCGGAGCAGCGCAAGTTTCTTCAAGCGGTATCCCGGCTGGGGTACGCGAACCCGTTTCTTCCGGAGCGGGTGGAAGTTGAGAGGGAGGCGCTGGGCGACGAATTCGTGGCAGGCGAGCCGGTGTGGAGCTACCGCGCGGAGCATCCCGAACCGCGCGCCAACGTCTGGCGGATTGTTAGCAGGTTGGAACCGGTGGTGGCGCGGATGCAGGCCTCGCTGCGCGGCGGCGCTTCGTACCCGCGGCAGGATCTGGAGCTGTACGAAGACGCCGCGATGCACCTGCTGTACCAGCGGTATTACCGGCAGTTTTTCGAAGCCGGTTTCGGAACGGAGCACGCCAATCCGGCGCGCTGGCGCTTTTACAACGAATTTCTGGCGGATTGGCGGCGCAGTTTCGCGGTGGACGGGGTGGCGTTTCCCAACGTGGTGGATGCGCGGCACACCTTCGCCTGGTTCCGGCAGATCCAACGCGCGTTCGACATCACGTTCCGGGACATCATCGGCAGTTCCCTGCCCGCGGCTCGATTGCGCGGGTCGGTGTGGCAATCGATTTTCACCCACGATATGCGGCGCTATCACCGCTCGTTGTACGCGCGCATGGGCGAGTTCGCGACCCTGATTACGGGTCCTTCGGGTACGGGCAAGGAACTGGTGGCGCGGGCGATCGCGCAATCCCGCTACGTGCCATTCGATGACCGGCGGCTGACGTTTGCGGAGAGCGAGCCGGTGTTTCTGCCCATCAATATTTCCGCGCTTTCGCCGACCTTGGTGGAATCGGAACTGTTCGGGCACAAGCGCGGAGCGTTCACGGGCGCGTCGGCGGATCGCACGGGATATCTGGAAGCGTGTCCCGAGCTGGGCTCGGTCTTTCTGGACGAGTTGGGGGATATGGACCCGTCGATCCAGGTGAAACTGCTGCGCGTGATCGAGACGCGTTCGTTTCATCCGGTGGGCGACACGGCGGCACGGCAATTTCGCGGCAAGCTGATTGCGGCGACGCATCGCGACCTGGCGCGCGCCATGGCGAAAGGGCAGTTCCGGGAGGATCTGTATTACCGGCTGTGTTCGGACCAGATCACGACGCCTTCCCTGGCGGAGCAGTTGGCGGCGTCTCCGGGAGTGTTGCGGGAACTGGTGTTCTATATGGCGCGCCGGGTGGCGGGCGCCGACGGCGATACGCTGGCAGGGGAAGTGCTGCCGTGGATCGCTGAGAACCTGGGCAGCGCGTACGCCTGGCCGGGGAACTATCGCGAACTCGAGCAGTGTGTGAAGAATGTGTTGATCCGGCGCAATTACCGTCCCGCTATGGCGGCCAGCGATGACGCGGTGGAGGAATTTGCGCGGCACATGCGCGACGGGCGGCTCACGGCCGAGGAACTGCTTACCGGTTACGTGACCATCGTGTACAGCCGCACGGGAAGTTACGAAGAAACGGCCAGGCGGCTGGGTCTGGACCGGCGCACGGTCAAAGCGAAGGTGGACGCTGGATTTCTTGGGCGGCTGCGGGCGCTTGTCGTACGATAGTTCTTACCTCATGAGGTCTGGCCGCACGACATTCTTTGACCGCATACCCGCGTCCACGGGCTGGCAACTGTTCGTGACAGCGGCCATCGCCATCAACCTGCTGGCCTTTCTCCTGGTGAGGCCAACGTGCGCGTGCTGCTGGCGAAGCCTGTGACCGCGCATAGCATGTACTGGCATGACGCGCGAAGTGACCAGTATCCACCTGCCGCTGGACGATCGCGAAGCCTTTCTCCGGTCCCTTATCCATGTTGACCGCCGGCCTAGCGAAGGCGCTGATGCCGGCGGGCTTGCTCGGCCTGTCGAAGGCCGCACCGCTGGAGCTCGGGCCGATTCCGGCGGGGACGCCGGTTGGTCTGCTGGCGAATCTCAATTTGTTGTCCGATAAGGCCGCGCCGTTATTGCTGCGCATGAGCAAAGAGCTGAAGACGGAAGGCGACTTCGCCAAGTTTGTCGAGCTGCTGTTCGAACTCAGCGCGTGTCCCGATTACGTGGTGAATCGCGGCCACTATTTCGGCACGAGGCTGGATGGCGAGAAGGCGCTGAGCGATGCGCAGAAGAAAGATCTGATCGAGTTTCTGAAGAGGCTGTAATCAGCGGCGCGCTTTGGCGATGGCCTCGCGAATGCGCGCTTCGGGACTGACGGTGGAGCCGACCACGACGTCGGCAATCACCCCGTTCTTATCGATGACGATGAGCGTGGGCAAGGCTTCCACCGCGTAACTATCCGGAATGGCGCGTTCCTTTGCCAGGAGCACCGGGAAGGTGTATTTCCCTTTGGCGATGCTCTCGAGCACGATTCGTTCCGTTTCCTTCACGTCCACGGCGACAATCGCGACTTCCGTGCCGGCGAACTCCTGGTAGAGCTTTTCGAACACCGGCATTTCGCGGAGGCAAGGTGCGCACCAGGTGGCCCAGAAATCCAGCACCAGGACTTTCCCTTTGTAATCGGCGAGCGAGGCTTCGCCGCCGGAGAGACGGGCGAGTTGGAAGGCGGCCGCCCGTTTTCCGATTTGTTGCATCGTGGCCGGGGGTGGGACGTTGTGGAAATGCGGCGCTTTTTCGTTGCGAATCGCGGCGGCATACGCGTCGAGGTCCCGGGCGCCCATCGTCCAGAAGACGCGGCACAGGTCGATATACTGCAGCACGGTCTCCGGCTCGCCGGCGAGGAGAAGTTCCTGCGCCAGATTCCAGTCCGGCCCGAAGGAACCGAGGGATGGGGTTGTGGTGGTGTTTCCGGCGGCCAGCAGGCGGCGTTTGGCTTCGTCGATATCGCCCTTTTTTACGGCGATACGGCCGAGAACGATGTTGCCGGTGTGCCATGCGCCGCCCCGGTTGCCGTCGTCCGCGCCGAGGTCCAGGGCTAGCTGCGCCGTCTCCGCGGCGCGGTCCAGATCTCCGGCGGCGAAGCAGGCTTCGGCCAGCGCGGGAAGTACGAAATTGCGCGGAGAAGCATTGCCCGCGGTGGCCAGCGCCTTTTCGAGCAACGCGACCCTTGCGGCGCCCGCCTTTCGCGAGGAGGAAACCCAATAGACACTGGCGAGTCCGCTACGCCAGTTCTGGTTTCGGGGGTCGAGTTCGATGGCACGCAGGAAGAGATGTTCGCTTAAGGCGGCTGCCTCGATGGTTTGCTGTTCGTGAGTCCTGGCCAGGACGGGGTCTTTCGGGGCGGAGAGCGTGGTCGCGGCGGCGCCCAGTAAGGACGCGGACGAGGTGGCGTCTAATTCCTGGCGCGCCTGTGCAGCAACTTCGCTGGTTGCCAACGATTCATCGATGGCGTTGGCCATTCCAAATCGGTTCATGCTGGCGACACCAAGGATGGTCAGCGCCAATACCTGGCCTTTCGCCTTGGCAACATTAGCGTCGTCCGGATAGGCGGCGAAGGCCTCGCTGGCAAGTTCGCGGGCAACGGTCAAGTCCGCGTATAAGAAGAAAATGACCGCGTTGGCAAAGACCTTGGGTGGGGCCGGCGGATGGGCTGCCAGCACTTTGCGCCAGAGTGCGGCCGCGGCGGCATAGGAGGCGGGGTCGTCCAGGGGCGGGCCCAGCATCCTCAACGAATCCAGCATCAAGGAGTCCGGCTGGTGCTCGATCATCCAGAGGTAGTGCTTACGGCGCAGAGGCCTGAGTTGTTCCGGCGGAATGGTCTTGTTGGCGGAGTAGAAGAGCAATAAGAACTCGTGGCCGAAGCGATTATCCGGATCGGTTTCGAGCTGCGTTTCCATCTTCTGGGCATCTTCGGCGGTGCGGGGAATAGCTATCCTCTGACCGTACAGAAAGGGAGCAGCGAGGAGTAAGCAGGGCAGAAAGCGGCGCATGGACATATACGCTCCACCCGGATGGTTACATACAGGCAGAATGAATGCAATGCAGAGCGTTTGGCCTAATGGCGGGGATAGCGGGCTGGCCGCTTATCCTACGTAAGCGACAGCTTCGATTTCCACGTGAACGCCGGGCACGGCGAAGCCGGTGACTACGGTGGCGCGCGCGGGTTTGGACTCGCCAAAGAACTCCGCGTACACGGCGTTCATAGCCGCGAAATCTTCCGCCCTGCCGAGGAAGACGCCGCATTTCACAACTTGCGACATCGTGGCGCCGCAGCCTTCGAGCAGCGTCTTCATGTTATTCAATACCTGACGGGTTTCGGCGGCGATGTCGCCGGTGATGAGTTGCTGCGTGGCCGGGTCCACCGGCACCTGTCCGGAAACGAAGATGAAATCGCCGGCGCGGACGGCCGGTGAATAGGGGCCGCGGGGGGCGGCGATACCGGGAGGCGAAATGCGCTCGATCATGACTTAGTGTCCTTCCGCTTCCAGGAAGCGCTCGACCTCGATGGCGGCTTTGCAACCGGCGCCCGAGGCGGTAATCGCCTGGCGGTAGATGCGATCTTCGACGTCGCCCGCATGGAACACGCCCGCGATGTTGGTGCGCGCGCCGCCCTTGGACAGGATGTAGCCATCGGGATCGGTTTCGATCTGGCCCTTGAAGACTTTGGTGTTGGGGATATGTCCGATGGCGAGGAAGAAGCCATCCACTTCCTGATCCCAAACGCGATTTTCCTTGGTGTCGCGCAGGCGGACGCCGGTCACCACTTTCTTGCTGGCGTCGTACACTTCTTCCACCAGGGTGTTGGTGAGGAATTTGATTTTCGGGTTGTGGCGGGCGCGGTCCAGCATGATTTTGGAGGCGCGGAACTCTTCGCGGCGATGCACCAGAGTGACCTCGCTGCCGAAGCGGGAGAGGAAGTTGGCCTCTTCCATGGCGGAATCGCCGCCGCCGATCACCATAATTTTCCGGCCGCGGTAGAAGAAGCCGTCGCAAGTGGCGCAACTGCTAACGCCGTGGCCGATCAGCTTATGTTCGCTCTCCAGGCCCAACCAGCGGGCGCTGGCGCCGCTGGCGATGATCAGGGTACGGGTCTCGATCCAATCGCCTTCCACATTGAGGCGGAAAGGACGCTGGGAAAGATCGGTATCGATGACGGAGCCGTGCATGAACTCGGCGCCGAATTTCTGCGCCTGCAGTTTCATGTTCTCCACCAGCGTGGGGCCGTTGATGCCTTCAGGAAAGCCGGGAAAATTTTCCACTTCGGTGGTCAACGAAAGCTGCCCGCCGGCTTCGTGGCCGGAGATGACGAGAGGCTTCAGATTGGCGCGCGCGGTGTAAATGGCCGCAGTATTCCCGGCGCAGCCCGAACCAATAATCACTACGTTTCGCATTGGTAGATTTTCAGGTTAGCACGAGCGGCGACAGCCACCCGGCGACACAATGACGCCAAATGGCGAGGGTTGAAGCCGCCGGTTCACGCGACACAGTATACTGGCTGATTAACACCATGAAAACGATTACACTGGCCGCGCTGGTAACGGTTGCTGTGGCAGCGGGCCAATCCTCGCACCTGGCGGGAATAGCGCAACTGACTCACGGGGGGCAGAATGCGGAGGCCTACTGGTCGCCCGACGGCCGGCGGTTGATTTTTCAAACCACCAGGCCCCCTTACGAATGCGACCAGATCTTCATCATGAACGCCGATGGCAGCGATCAGCATCTGGTCTCCACGGGCAAGGGCCGCACCACCTGCGGCTACTTTCTGCCCGACAACACGCACATCGTCTATGGCTCCACGCACCTCGCCGGCGATGCATGCCCCACGCCGCCAGATCGCAGCAAGGGCTATGTATGGGGCGTGTTTTCCACTTACGACATCTTCGAAGCAACCGATCAGGGGAAGATCGTCAGGCGGTTGACGGACGCGCCGGGATACGACGCCGAGGCCACCGTCAATTACCACACTGGCAATATCGTCTATACGTCAATGGCGTCGGGCGATCTGGATCTTTGGACCATGAAGGCCGACGGCAGCGGCAAGAAACAGTTGACGAAGACGCTGGGTTACGATGGCGGCGCCGTGTATTCACGCGACGGCAAGCAGGTGGTGTGGCGGTCCGGGTACCCGAAGGATGCGCAGCAGACCGCGAAATACAAGGAACTGCTGGCCGAGAACCTGACCGCGCCCATGAAGATGGAACTGATGGTGGGCAATGCGGATGGCAGCAACGCGCATGCCATCACGAACTTCGGCTGCGCCAGTTTTGCGCCCACGTTCACGCCGGACGGCAAGAAGATTCTGTTCGCGTCCAACAAGCAGGAATGCGATAGCCGCAAGTTCGAACTGTTCATGGTCAACGTGGACGGCTCGGGCCTGGAGCAGGTGACGAATTTCGGCGGCTTCACGTCGTTCCCCGAGTTTTCACCGGACGGCAAGACGCTGGTGTTCTGCTCGGACAAGGACGCCAAAGAGCGCTACGAGTTCAATATTTTCACGGCGAAATGGAAATAGGCGCGGCTCACGGTTTTGCCGTGTGAGCCAGCCACCGAACCACGAAATCGGTTTGTGGAGCGCGCCGGCGAAGCGCAGGGCAGCGGGATCCGCGTTCTTCGCCGGAAGCTGCGGCTTCGCCGCCGCGGGCCTGCGAAAGGCGGCCATCCCTTCCACCGTTTAGGTATGCTAAACCTTACGGAGCCAATCGTATGACCATCGCGGACCTCGCGCAGATCGCAGGACGCACCTATCCAGCGCGCCGGCGCACGCAAAACCTGGTGGGCGGAGCCAGTCCCATACAAGCCACACACTTCGCTCTCGGCAACGTCACGCTTGAGCCGAATGGCGGGCAGGTGCCCTGGCACAATCAGGAGCAGGAAGAGGTGTACTTCATCGTTGAGGGCACGGGCGAAATGTGTCTCGGCGAAGAGCGCACGGTGATGCACGCGGGTCAGGCGGTATATATCCCGCCGACGGTCTTCCACCAGTTGACGAATATAGGCGACACGCCGCTGCGCATGCTGTACTGCTACGGTCCGGCGGGCGATGTCGCGCACTGGCGGCAGGAACTGGCCGGCACGCTACCGAAGGCGGGGGTGGACGTTCCGGCGCTGCCGGAGGGCGCGCGTCCGCAATGCACCGAGAAGCCGCAAGACTGAGATTCCCATGGCCGACAAAATCACTCACCCGGTAGGCATCATCATGAACGGCGTCACCGGACGCATGGGGCTGAACCAGCACCTGAAGCGATCGATCTACGCCATCATGCAGCAGGGCGGCGTCAAGCTGAACGCCGGCGAAACCGTCATGCCCAAACCGGTCCTGGTGGGGCGCAATGCGGCTAAGTTGGAAACCATCAGCGCGGAATGCGGCGGGCTCCGCTGGAGCACCAATCTCGATCAGGAGCTGGCCAATCCGGAAAACAACATTTACTTCGATTCGCAGACCACAGACCGACGGGCCAACGATGTGAAAAAGGCGATTGCCGCGGGCAAGAACATCTATTGTGAGAAGCCCGTGTCGAACAGTCTGGACGTTGCCCTGGAACTATTGGCACTGGCCGAAAAGGCGGGCGTCAAGCACGGCGTGGTGCAGGACAAGCTCTGGCTGCCGGGAATGATGAAGCTGAAGACGCTGATGGATCTCGGCTTTTTCGGCCGCATCTTTAGCGTGCGCGGCGAGTTCGGCTATTGGGTCTTCGAGGGCGATACGGTGCCTATCCAGCGGCCCTCGTGGAACTACCGCAAGGAAGAAGGCGGCGGCATCATCATCGATATGCTCTGCCACTGGCGCTATGTGCTGGACAATCTGTTCGGGCCGGTGAAGGCGGTGTCGTGCCTCGGCGCCACCCACATTCCCACGCGCTGGGACGAAGGCGGCAAGCCCTACGACTGCACGGCCGACGATTCCGCCTACGCCACCTTCGAGATCGAGGGCAAAGACGGTGGCATCGTGGCGCACTTCAATTCGTCGTGGGCGGTGCGCGTGCGGCGCGACGATCTGTTGACCATTCAGGTGGACGGCACCAAAGGCTCGGCGATGGCCGGACTTCGTCACTGCTGGACGCAGCACTACGGCAGTACGCCGCGTCCGGTGTGGAACCCGGATGTGGAGAGTCCGCTGAATTATTTCGACGGCTGGCAGAAGGTGCCGGAACAGGACACGTTCGATAACGCATTCAAGCGGCAGTGGGAGCTCTACCTGCGGCACGTAGTGAAAGACGAACCTTTCCGCTGGGGCCTGTTGGAAGGCGCCAAGGGCGTGCAATTGGCCGAAAGAGGCATCGAATCCTGGCGGAAGCGCGCCTGGGTGCAGATTCCGGAATTGCGGTAACCGGTTGGCGCGGTGCTGCCGGTCCGCGGTTTCGGTTTACGCTTGCTGTGCGCCGCCGGCATGTTCGCCGTGCTGGAAGGTGCGATGTTTCGCACCGGCTTCTATGCCCGTCTGTTGGAGCCGGATTCCTCCGCCGGAATATTGCGCAGCATTCTCTACGATGAGAAGCAGCGGCCGCCGCGGGCTCGCGCCGCAAGACGCTGTTGGTGGTGAGCCTGGCCGCGAATCTCGGCTTCCTCGCGTTCTTCAAGTACTTTAATTTCCTGGGGCAACTTCGCCGCGCTGGCCGGGCGGCCGGAGAACGTGTTCGCCCTGAAGATCGTGCTCCCGCTCGGCATCAGCGTTCACGCCTTCCGAAGCATCTCGTGCGTGGTCGACGTCTATCGCGGGCAGCAGAAAGCAATTCGCAATGTAGTGGCCTATGCGCTGTTCATCGCGTTCTTCCCGCAAGTGGTGGCCGGACCGATTGTTCGGGCCTGCGAGTTCTTCGCCGATTTGTATGCATGGCGCGCGTCCAGCGGACAGGAACTGAATCGCGGCGCGATTCTAGTGATCTTCGGGCTGGCTAAGAAGATGGCGATTGCCGACCCTTTCTCGCTGCTGGCCGACCGCTACTTCGCCAACGTGGCGGCGCACCCGGGCGCGCTTGCCGCGCGGAGCGGCGTGCTGGCCTTCGCCGTGCAAATCTACTTCGATTTCTCGGGCTACACGGATATAGCGATCGGTATGGCGCTGCTCTTCGGCTTCCACTTTCCGGTGAATTTCCGGCGGCCTTACCTGGCGGCGGGGCTTGCGGATTTCTGGCGGCGGCGGCACATCTCGCTCTCGTTTTGGCTGCGTGATTACCTCTACATCTCGCTCGGCGGCAATCGCAAAGGGAAAGTGCGCACGTATGCGAACCTGATGGCCACCAGCTGCTGGGCGGCCTGTGGCACGGGTCAAACTGGAAGTTCATGGTGTGGGGCGGCTATCACGGCGCACTGCTCGCGCTGGAGCGTGTCGTGGGGCGCAGCATTCCGCGCGTGCTGACCTTCCTGCTGGTGGCGATCGGCTGGGTGTTCTTCCGCGCGGCGAATCTGGGTGAGAGTCTTACCGTAATTGCGCACCTGTTCAGTGGTCCGCGCGGCGTGGGATTGTGGGCGCGGTGGCAGGTTTACCTCGTACTGCTGCTGCTGGCGCTGGCGATTCTGGAAGAGAGGTGGGAGTGGTTCGAACGGCTGGTCAAGGCGCCCGCCTGGGCCTATGGCGCGGCGATGGCGGTACTACTGCTCGGGCTGCGAATTGATCGGAATTACGGACGTGGCAGTGCCGTTCATCTACTTCCAATTTTGAGACGGGGACGGTTGTGGGACACGAATGCCCATCCAGCGCTGGTCCCCGCCCGGCCTACGACTGGCTGCTGATTCTGGCCGCCCACCCGGCCCGTTCTGCGGCGCAAATCAGAGAATGTAGTACCGCGTGATTCAGGCCCGTCCGCCCAAACGCCGACGCGCCGACAGCAACGCAAGCGCACTGGCCGCGAGCAGCCACGACGCGGGTTCGGGAACGCCCGCGGCTGCGCCGGTCACGATATCCACCTGATCCACACCCAACTGGAAGGCAGCCACGTTGTCGACTTCCGCGAAACGCAAACGCAGCGCCGTACCGACATGCGCATTCAACAGTGCCGTGATGTCTATGGAGTGCGTGGCGTAGCCCGACACCAGCGGGTCGCCCGGATTGGTCTGGAATACGTTCAACAGCACATCGCTCGAACCCACGCTCAACGGATCGGTGCCAGCCAGCAGGATGTCCACGCGCGCCTGCTGATTCAGCGCCGGAGTGGAGAAATCCAGTGTGGCCGGCGAGAAGAAGGCTGTGTTCCGGTTGCCGATGAACAGATCGAACGTCAGCATCGTACCGGCAGCTACCGGAGTGGGAATCGTGAAGTCCTGATAGAGCGCGTGCGCACCGGGGCCCTGGGCGTCCGACATGGCTGCCGTTGCCGGCCCGCTTGGCGACGGCACCGGGTCGCCATTCACCGGACTCACAATGCCCGTTTGCAGCGCGAACGTGCCGTCACTGCCAAGCTGGTCCGCCCTGCTCCAGCCGGAGAAGCCGGCCTCGAAGCCTCCGTTAACAATCACCGCGCCGAAAGCGTGGGACGACAGTACGCAAGCCACCACGCCGGCGGCACCAATCGATTTGAGATAGCTATGGATTCTCATGTATTCCTCCGTTTGAGTCGTGAATTAGATGGGGAGCCGGCTGATGCGATAGATGGCGTTGTCGGTGATCGAGACCACATATAAGGCGCCATCCGGACCCTGTTCGATATCCGGAGTCGTGCCGAATCCGCGTCCAATTTGCAGGGTCTCGCTCTCCGTGCCGTCGAACTTCTGTGCGCGGAACAGATTGTCCGCCACCAGATCCGCCAGGCGCGGGTCGGCGCTGACATCCACGTGCAGGCGGTCGGGCGTCAGACGGAGACGGTACAGGCTGCCGCCATTACCTCCCACCTGCTGGAAGCTGCGCGCGGAGCCGATCCACAGCGTGCCGTTATACTCCGCACCCAGCGCATTGCCATTCACAAACGTGGTTCCGGCCGGACCGATCTCATATTTCCAGCTGAACTCGGGATCTCGGTAGACTGCGCCGGGCAGCATGAACATGCGGACCAGGGCCAGTGCGGCGGAGTAAGCGACGCGTGTCGGAGGATAGCGCACCTGCTGCATATTGCTGCCGAACAGCGTAGTCTCGATCTGCTTGAAATCGGCTATCCGGTTGAGCGGTCCCGCCAGTTGGATCCAGCCGCCGTTCATCCCCGGCACGATGCGGTTCAACTCGCTGAAGGCATCGTCGGCATTCTCCGTGTCCCAGAGCCTGCCGCCCACCGGGTCGAATGCCATACCGAAGCCGTTGCGATGCCCGTAAGAGAAGATCTTCTGAATGTTGGCGCCCACATCTCCGCCCATCGATGCGCCCGCTGCGAAGAACGGGTTGTCGCCGGGCGTGCTGCCATCCTCGTTGACCCGAAGGATCACGCCTGAAAGATGGGGATTGTCTGGAGCCGGACCGCCGAACGTATCGTCCACCTGAGGCGCGGTAAGAAACGGACCGCCAGGCAGGTTCTGCAGCCACCCGCGCCGTCCCTGGTCGCCCATGAAGAGATAGAGCTTGCCGTCCGGTCCGAAACGCAGGACCCCGCCATTGTGGTTGCCCTGCTCATTGGCGTTGTTGGTGCCATCGTGCCCGGGGACGGCGGTGTTGTCGGTCTGCCGCGCGCGCAGTTGAATCAGATTGCGATCGAAGGTCAGCGTGCTGCCATTCCAGATGTACCGGTCCACCCGGTTACCCAATAGCGGTACTTCGCTCACCAACGTGCTATCGGCGCCCGTACTGCTTTCCGTCCATCGTATGTACACAAAGGGCGTCGCGGGAAAGTTGGGATGGAGTACGAGACTGAGCAGGCCGCGCTCGGAGTTCGAGTTGACGGCGAGATCGAGAGCGGCGGTCGGCTGAATCACTCCGGAGATCACCCGAACGACTCTGCCGGAAGCCTTTTCCAGGACGAAAGCGTCGTTCGGGCCAATGAACACAATGCCGATAGGTTGCGAGATCCCGCTACCCAGGAACGTGGCGACAGTCAGGTTCGGGTCCAGAATCGTGAGAGGCGTGGTGTCTGCCGTGGCTGTAGGAAGAAATAGCGAAGTGGCCAGTAAGCCAAGTGTTATCTTATACATTCGTACTCTCCATGAGTAAGATTGTTTTACAGGTTCGAGCCTATCATGGGCTCCATGTAGTAAGAGTTAAATCCCGCCGTGTCGTCCGCCGACCTGTGAATGTAGTCACTTCAGCCGCATAGGATGCGTGCGAACGCACAGTTAATTCAGGGGCATACCGGGTATTCCGTGAAGTAAGTGCGCCAGCATTACTTAATGGCCCCCGCTTTCAGCAGGGCGGCTTCCAGTTGTTCCTGCGACAGTTCGGTGCTGATGAACAGTTCCTGGCGGGCGCCTTGGCTGAGCGCAATAGCCTTCCAGCCGTTCTGTGTCGGAACCGTGACGCGGACCTTCACCTTGCCGCGCGCGTCGCGCACCGGACGAATCACGCCGGGAATGATGGAGCGAATTTCCGGCGTCGCCGTGAGCAGCTCTTCCAGAATCGGACGCACCCCATCGATGATGCTGTGTTCGATCTTGAGGCGGTTCTTGGCAGTACGCAGGCGCATTCAGCGCCATCCCTCGTCGCCGCGCAACGGAACAAAGCGGCACATCGTGGGCACGCGATACTCATCCCGCCCCCCGCGGCGTGTAATCACGCGCAGTTCCTGGTCATCAGGGGGGCCCACCGGAATCACAAGCACTCCCGGATCACGCAGTTGCTCGAGCAGTGCCGCCGGAACTTCCGGCGCGCCCGCGGCTACCGAGATCGCATCGTAGGGCGCGGAGGGCGTATAGCCCAGCGAGCCGTCGCCCGCCACCACATTCACGTTGCCGTCGAGCCCGGTACGGCGCAAATGGTCGCGCGCCTGCTGTGCCAGCCTGGGGAGCAGTTCCACGGTGGTAACGTGCGCTGCCAGCGACCCCATCACTGCGGCTGCATACCCGCAGCCGGCGCCCACTTCGAGCACGTGGTCGGCGCCCTGCAAGGCCAGCGATTCGGCCATCAGAGCGGTCATGTAAGGTTGCGAAATGGTCTGCCCTTCGCCAATCGGTATCGCCTGGTCCTGATAGGCGAAGAGACGCGATTCTGGCGGGACAAATTCCTCGCGCGGAATTTGCAGCATCGCCTGCAGCACCCGCTCGTCAAGAATGCCGCGCCGGCGAAGTTGCATCTCCACCATGCGGCGGCGTTCCGACAACCAATCGGGAACCACTCTCACACCCCCCTTTATAATAGCTATAGATGGCCCACCAGATCACACTTATCCCTGGCGATGGAATTGGACCCGAAGTCGCCGACGCCACCGTACGAGCCGTGGATGCCACGGGGGTGGACATTGAATGGGAGCGCGTGGAAGCCGGCCTGCGCGCGCTCGCCCAACAGGGCCAGTTGATTCCCGACGATGTCTTCGCCTCCCTGGAAATGACCCGTGTCGGACTCAAGGGACCGACGGCGACACCCATCGGGGGCGGCCACCAGAGCATCAATGTAGCCCTCCGCAAGAAATTGGGGCTATACACAAATTTTCGCCCGGTGCGCATGCTCCCCGGCTTGAAAACCCGTTACGCGGATCTGGACCTCGACATGGCGATTTTCCGGGAGAACACGGAAGATCTCTACTCCGGGTTGGAGCACGAAGTGGTGCACGGGGTGGTGGAAAGCCTGAAAATCATCACCGAGAAAGCGTCCACCAAGATCGCGAAATCCGCCTTCGAGTGGTCGCGCCGCAACAGCCGTAAAAAGGTCGTTGCCATTCACAAGGCCAACATCATGAAGTTGAGCGACGGACTCTTCCTGCGCTGCTGCCGCGATGTGGCCTCGCACTTTCCAGACATTGCCTATTCCGAATTGATTGTGGACAACGCCTGCATGCAACTGGTGATGCGCCCGGAAACCTTCGACGTGCTGGTGCTGCCGAACCTCTACGGCGACATCATCAGCGACCTGACCGCGGGACTGGTGGGCGGCCTGGGCATCGTGCCGGGAGCGAATATCGGCGACCATCACGCCATCTTCGAAGCGGTGCACGGCACCGCGCCCGATATCGCGGGCAAAGGGCTGGCGAATCCCACGGCACTTATGCAATCGGCCGTGCTGATGCTGGCGCACCTGGGCGAACGGGACGCGTCGGTCCGCCTGCAGAACGCGATTCATCAGACTTATGCGGAACGCGACCACCTGACCGGCGACGTTGGCGGCAACTCGTCCACCAGCGAATTCACGGACGCGATAATCCGTCACTTGTAAGCTGTACGATACGGTCGCCCTGAAAATCGAAGACGGTCATTCTGGCCAGCTCTTCGGGCGGCAGCGGTACTTTGTTCAGCAGATGAAACTGCAGGGTCCGGTCGCGGAACCATAGCTCGCCGATGAAGAGCATGTCCCAATCGGGAAAGGGGTCGTGTCGGAAGGCGACGTGACTGCCGGGCTTCACGTGCGGGTTGAGCGCTCGCATCTTGTCGAGGGTAAGGCCAGTGACGCGGCCGAGGTCGTCCATACCGACCTGGACGAACTGGCGTTGGCGGTGGTTCTCGCGCGCCCAGCAGAAGAGGGCGGCGCCGATCACAAGAGCGAGCAGCGCGCGGGAGCCGGCAAGGCGGAAGATGGGCTCGCCTGCGAGTAGGCGCGCGACCGCGCCGGCGAAGTCCACCAGCAGCACAGAGGTGAAGACCGCCCAGCCGGCGTACGGGATGTACAGGCAGCCGCCGCTCCGCCCTTCGAGCAAGGCGAGCGGTATGGGCGTGAGCATCAGGAAGGCCCAACTGAAGCGCAGCACTGGCCGGCGGCGGCGAAACGCCAGGTAGCCCGTCACGATCCAAAGTGCTACCACGCCGCGCCACGTGAAGCCGTCCGGACTCAGAAAGAGATCGTTCATCGCCGCAACTTCAAACGCAAAGAAGCGATGTACGGAGAGTTGAGGCCTGTAGGCAGCGGACGCCATCATCGGGTCCGGCCCGAAGGCTTTGCCATAGAGATACACCAGATTGAGCGCCGCACAGTAGAGTACGACGCGGCCCGGGCCACGCAGCCAGTTCAGGCGGTCCGCGGGCTTCCAACTGGTGAGGGGATGAAAAATGAGTTCGTACGCTACCAGGATTAAAGGCAGCGTGAGCGCCATCTCTTTCGAATCGAGCGCGAACAGGAAGAGCGGCAGCAGCAGCGCCGTCTCTCCGCGGCGCAAGAGGCGGCCCTGCGAGCGGGCTCCGAGGTAGCAGAGCAGCGCGCCCATGAAGAAGGTGAAGCAGAGCACGTCATAGATGAATGCGGTGCTGTAATAGACCACGCTCAAGCCGGCATGGTAACTGACGAGCAAGGCTGCAATTCCAGCGGGCAATTCGCCGCAGCCGGCGAGGCGTGCGAACCGGTAGGTGAGGTACACGTTCGCCAGGAGAAGGGCAAACATGGCGGCGTGAAAGGGGAGCGGATTCAGTCCGAACGTGCCGAGAAGGGGCAGGTAGTAGAACGCCGCGAACGGCCGGTAAGCTCCGTGCCAGGGCATGAAGGGGTCGAGCAGCATGCGAAGGGGCTTGAGCCGCCAGTAGGACGCCATGTTCATCATGTCGTCGGCGGCAAAGCGCGTCCATAAGCTGTTCAGGTTGAAGTAGAGGAAGTAGCCAAGCGTCGCGAGAGCGAAAGCCGCCTTCAGGCCGAGCCTCGCCCCTTCTTTGGACATGGTCTTATGGTATCGGCTTGCGAGCCTTTGCATCGCCTGCCAGTTCCATCAGTTTTTGTCGCAGTTGATCTTTGCTGGGCAGATAGAGCCGGTATTCGCGAGCGTGAATGTTGGCGTCCTTTGGGAGCGTGATTTCCACCAGCGCCTGGTTCTTCTGCTTGCAGAGCACGATCCCGATCGTGGAGTGTTCTTCGGGCGTCTTCATGTGGCGATCGAAGTAGTTGACGTACATCTGCATCTGCCCGAGGTCCTGGTGGGTGAGCTTACCGATCTTAAGATCGAGCAGGACGTAGCAGCGCAGCAGCCGGTTATAGAAGACCAAGTCGACGAAGAAATGGTCCGAGTCGAAAGTGAAGCGCTTCTGGCGGGCTTCGAAGAGAAATCCCTTGCCGAGTTCCAGCAGGAAACTTTCGAGTTGGGTGATGATCGCGGATTCCAGTTCGGATTCCGAATAGGCTGCGCGCTCGTCGAGGCCGAGGAACTCGAGGACCAGCGGCTCTTTCAGCAAGTCGCTGGGGCGAGCGATCTTTTGACCTTCGCGGGCGAGGCGGCGGATGCCCTCTCTATCGCGGCTGAGGGCGAGGCGCTCGTAGAGGCCGGAATCGTACTGACGCTTGAGTTCGCGCACGGTCCAGTTCTGATCGGCGGCCTCAATTTCGTAGAAGCCGCGCTCGTCCGTGTCCTTGATGGTGAGGAGAAAGACGTAGTGGGACCAACTCAGGGTGAAGGGGCGGGTTGGGGTGGGCGCCAATTGGTCAGTAACTGACTGACCTTTTTGCGGCGCATTGAATTGGCCAGACACTGTCTGGCCAATTGGTAGGACGTCAAATTGCCCAGACAGTGACTGGGCAATCTGAAGTGCATCCAACTGCCCAGTCAGTGACTGGGTAATCTGCGGAACCCGGTCGGGGTAGGCCAAATGGAAACGGCGCATGTACTCTAAGTTGCTCTTAGAGAACCCTTTACCGAACTCTTCCGTGAGCCGCTCAGCCAATTCCTTGACCACCTGCTCGCCGTAAGCCGCCCGGTCCTCCCCTCGCTGCTCCTCCTGCACAATCCGGCGGCCAATTTCGAAATTGGTGTAGACCTGCACCAGATCCACGCCGCGCGCTACGGTGTCTCGCGCCCCGGCGATCAGGCCGCGAACGCTCTCCAGAAATTGCGCCGACACCTTGAACGCGGCACGCTTGGGCATAGTCTCACGATAAGCGGCTTGCGACGCCTGTGCAAATTGCGTGGTTCACAGTAACGCAGTCGCGTTGGCGCTCACAGGCTCACCGCAACGCGCGGGCGATTCCTGTCGGGATCATTCCAGACTGGCCAGTAACTCATCGACGGCATGAGCGAGTTCCGCGTCCTCTAGAGGGCCTGAGTCAAAGGGAACCGCACGACGCAAGGCCTTCACCGCAAAGAGACGCATTTCGTCTTCAGGTAACGCCAGGAAGGCCTCCAGAAGCTGGTCTGTTTGCGTTCTCATACTATCAGGCTAGCCGTTTCGCGGGCCGGCGGCAAGGGGACGCAGTCTTGCGTAGTCTTGCGTCGCCCTTTTGGGTTTTTCGCCCGGCGTGAGCAATGCGAACCGGGCGGCCCTCTAACCTATTTCCCGCGCGTCAAGCCCAGCGCGCGAATGCGCTTGTGCAAATTGGTCCGCTCCATATTCAGCGCCCGCGCGGCGCCCGAGACATTCCAGTTCGATTCATCGAGCGCGCGCAGAATGTGCTCGCGCTCGGCCGATTCGCGCGCTTCCTGAATGGTCGATTTCGGACCCTGCTCCCGCTGCACGCGCACCTCGACCGGGATGGCATCGCGCGTCAGTCTCTCCCCCGTGGTGAGGATCGCCATGCGCTCGATGATGTTGCGCAATTCGCGCGCATTCCCCGGCCACGAATACGCTTCCAGCAGCGCGAATACGGAATCGTCCAAAACCTTGGGCTTGAAGTTGTTGCGCGCGCAGAAATCTTCCAGGAAGTATTCCGCCATCAGGCGAATGTCGTGCGGACGCTCGCGCAGCGCCGGCACACGGATGGGAACCACACTGAGCCGGTAATACAGGTCTTCGCGGAACTTCTCGGCCGTCACCAGCGCCGCCAGATCGCGATTGGTGGCAGACACCACGCGCACGGTCACCCTGATGATCTGCTCGCCGCCCACCCGGTGGAATTCGCCTTCCTGCAACACACGCAGCAATTTGGCCTGCGACGCCCCGTGCAGATCGCCCACCTCGTCCAGAAAAATCGTGCCGCCTTCGGCCATTTCGAACTTGCCGCGGCGCATCGCCGTCGCGCCGGTAAACGACCCCTTCTCGTGCCCGAACAACTCCGTCTCCAACAAATCCGTCGGAATCGCGGCGCAGTTCACCTTCACAAACGGACCGCCCGCGAACGGGCTGGCATTGTGAATGTGCGCGGCCAGCAGTTCCTTTCCCGTGCCCGATTCGCCAATCAGCAGCACCCGCGCGTCGCTGCGCGCGGCCATCGTCGCCTGCTCCACGGCGCGCTGCCAGGCGGTGGTGCTCCCGATCATTTTGGGCGATACCGTGCCCACCAACTCGCGCAGTCGCTCGTTCTCCTGCTTGAGCGTGGAGTGCTCCATGGCATGCCGCACGGCCAGCAGGACGCGGTCGCGCGACAGCGGCTTCTCCAGAAAATCGAAAGCTCCGGCGCGCGTCGCCTCCACCGCGTCGGCAATGGTGCCGTGGCCGGAGATCATGATGGCGGGCGCCGTGGCTCCATTCTGCTTGACCGCTTTCAGCAAGTCGATGCCGCTGCCATCGGGTAGTTTCATATCCAGCAGGTAGGCGTCCGCCCGCCCGGCGTCGGGGTGCCTGGTGAACTCCGCCACGCTGCGGCAGAAGTTGACCGCGTACCCCTCGCGCTCCAGAATCATGCGCAGCGAGCGGCCGATATTCTCTTCGTCATCCACGATCAGGATGCGTTTGGATGCCATTGGTTGCCACAGGCAGGAGCACACGGAAGCCGGCTCCGCCCAATTCTCCTTTCACCACTACAATGTCTCCGCCGCTCAACAGCGCGCTCTTGCGTGCGATCGAAAGGCCCAGCCCCATGCCGCGTTTCTTGAACGAAATGGTGGGCTGGAACAGACTGCTCTGCGCCTGCTCGCTCAGCCCCGGACCCGAATCGTGCACTTCGATCGCGACCCGCGAGCCTGCGGCCGCGGTCACACCGAGAATCTTTCCGCCCGCCCCTGCGGCTTCGGCGGCGTTCTCCAGGAGATTGGTCAGAATGCCTTTGAGCAGATCCTGGTCA
The DNA here is from genome assembly GCA_039934035.1 of Candidatus Solibacter sp. Lineage (GTDB taxonomy): Bacteria > Acidobacteriota > Terriglobia > Bryobacterales > Bryobacteraceae > Solibacter. The sequence continues at coordinate 19,670 of JBDTMZ010000025.1, forward strand.
GCCACCACGGGAGGCGCTTCTTCGGCAAGGCGAGTATCGTAGGCCACTTCGGGATGGGCCGTCTTGAGGAACGCGATACGCTCCTGCAACAGGCCGTTGACGTCCACCGGAGCCAGCGCCACCGGAGGTTCGGTAGCGAATTGCGAAAAGGCCCGGATGCGCCGCTCCAGCGTCTCGATTTCGTCCACCACGATCTGCGTCGCCTGCGTCATGAAATTGCGATCCGCCTCGTCATAGCGCACCGACATTTCCTCGACGGTCAGGCGGATGGGCGTGAGCGAGTTTTTCACCTCGTGTGCCATTTTCCGCGCCAGCATCTGCCAGCTCGACAGTTGGCGTAGATACACCAGGCGCTCGGTACTTTCCTGCAGGCGGCCCGCCATGTTATTGAAGGCGCCGATGGCGCGGCCGATTTCGTCGTCGCGGCGCGCCTGCACACGGGCATTCAAATCCCCGGCGGCCAACTTGCCGAGCCCCGTAGTCAGCTCCTGAATCGGACGGCTGATGCGGTGGGCGAGATACACCAATAGCGCCAGCGACACCAGCCAGATGGCCGTCGCCAACAGCACGTAGGTACGCTTGATGCCGAGCCGGAGATCGCGCGCGTTGGCCTCTTCCACGGCGCGCCGGGCATCCCGGATTTCGCGCGTCAAGCGGTCCATCGCAACTTCGCCAAGGCTCTCCGAATACACCCAGATTTCGTTGCCGTGGCGCACCAGATACTCGAGGCGGCTGCCGTCGGGTCCGGCGCGCACCACGCGGTCGCCCTCCAGCCCGCCGGAAAAGATTTTTACGGCCTCGGGCCATGCGGCCCGGTCGATCGGCAGGTATTTGCGCGGCTCGATTTCGTCCACCCGGGCCTTCCGTCTGAGATCGTCGCTGGCCCGGTCGTAAAGCTCGCGCGCGGTGATTTTTAGCGATTTGGAAACCGTGTCGAGGCGGGCGGCGGAAGAGGTATCGGTATCGACACTCTCCTCGAGCAGCGAGGTGGTAATCCAGATCGTCATCGCCAGGGGTGCCAGCGTCGCCGCCAGGAAGATCGCGACCAGCCTGTTGCGTAGCCGGTTCACCCGTTTCGCGACCCGCGGCCCGCCATCCGGGGCAGATCGGCCAGACGCACGCGCGTCTCCAGCGGTCCCCAATGCGTGACTTCGGTGTTCTTCCGGCCCAGGAAATCGATCAGGTCGTGAATGCTTACACCGATTTTGGCTTCGTCGGCGAAGTCCCGCGCCGTGCCGGTGCGCAATTCCAGCCGCAGCCAGTAGGATAGATCGGCCGAGAGCCCCTGCGTGCTCATCGTCAGGTTGTCCAGGCACCAGGCCTCCGCAGCGGCCAGAGAAAGCCCTTCCACCGTGTGCGCCGTGCTGCCCGCCGAACTGCCCAACCGCGTCACGGAGAACTTTTCCTCCCAGAGTGCATAGCTCACCACAAACCGGCCTCGTTGCGGGCGCACCACCGCCGTGCGCGACTCGTTCAGCAGTTCCAGTTGCGCCACATACGCCACCACATCGCCATATTTCAGGCGTTCCAGCGGCTTACCTGTAAGAAAATGCAGGGTCGGGGCGGCGACATGAAGGTTGTCGCCATCGTAGGTTACTTTCAAGGGATCGCTCGCGCTGAGCGAGAGTAGAGGAGTCGTAAGGCCGGCCAGTAGCCAGCGCCTGCGGCTCATCCGTGTCTCCCGCGAGCGGGTTGCCATCAATAAATCATGCCTACCATAATGATCGGTTCGACCCGCCCGGACCGGACGGGAAACGCTACAGCGAGCGAAAAAATCGATTCCTTGATGCCTACTCCCACCGAATGGCGCGGCGTAGCGGGCTGCCCGCTATCCCAAATCGCGCCGGCATCGTAAAAAGCCTGGAACGGCCCATACCGGTACTCGACGCTGTTATGGATCAGACGGTTTCCTCCGATCGGGTCAATGTCATACTTGTTCCAACCGCGCAGGTAGGAGCTATTCCCCGCCACCAGTCGCTCAAACAGAGGCGCCCTCCCCCCGATCAGCCCCGCATTGACGTGATCGGCGACCTGATGCTTTCCGTGAACCACCCGGTAGTTGAACCCCACCGTATGGGAAGCGTACATAAAATCGCTGTCCAGAACCTTGGTGGCCGCGCGCAGGTTGTACGCTGCATCCACGTCCTGCGGATACTGCGCATCCGCCAACCGGCGGTGATAGCGCAGGGTTGTGGTCAGGGCGTTGGCGGCCTCGTAATGCGCGACCGGATACTGATCCTGGAAACGCTGGAAACTCACGCCAATTTCGAGCGTGAGCGGTTTGGCCAGGGTAATGGTGGCCGTGGGTTCGAAATTCTGCCGCGTCCGGTAGGCGTCCGACGTCACGCCCGGGTTGGCTTGCAAGGCGTTGAGGGTGCTCTGGTTCCACAGTTGGTGATAGCTTTCGAACTTAAAGTGCAGCCCCACACGCTCCGTGCCCAGGTGCTTGTTCTCATAGCGGGCGCTAATACCGGCATAGCGCTCGTTGAGCGTATCGCCATCGCTGGCCAGCCCGAAGGCGAAACTGTTCTGCTGTGCCGTGAAACCCACCGCGCCGATGCCGCTCCAGCCCTGCTTGGAATCGTAGAGGAACTTGGTGACCGTGCCATCCAGGCCGAAGCTGGCTGGCCGCACTTCGAACTCCACCCGGACATGCTCAGGCTGATCGCCGCGCAGCACCTGGTGGCTGACCTCGCGGGCGGAAAATTCCTTCTTCAGCCGCGATGAGAGTCCGTCGAGGATGCCGGGATTGAGCTTTTGCCCGATCAGGGCCAGCAGATCCTTGCGCAAACCGTTGCTGATGCGATCGTTCTGTTGGTCGGCCAGATTAGTCTTCCAACCCTTGCCCGCGACGATCACTGTGTCGACGGTATAGCGCTTGTTCACATTGAGTTCGGAGTCTTGCGTTCCGGCGAAAAGCAGGCTACCCACCATTAGACAGCCCAGCCAGGTGTATCTCATGGAGTGTGCAAAAGCACGCGGGAGACCAATTGTAAATAATTGAAAATAGGAAAGATGCGGGAAGGCGGATTGTGCCTTGGGTTCACAGGTGTGGAATGACGACCGGCTGGGCCGGGTGCCGCCCGGGGAGGCGAGGCCTGGCTTACAGGACCTTCGCCAACTCGGTAGCAAATGCGCTGCGCGGCGATTGTTCGCGATTTCGTCCACCACGCTTCTTTCGGTCGGGACGTTCGGTGCGAAGGGCATTGGGTGCTGCTGCGGTCTGTGGCTGCTGCGACGGCGCCGCTCCGCGGGGAGCATCCTTGCCTTTCGGAGGCTGCGCGGGATTGGCGCGCAACAACCGGTCTTCCAGAGGTGCACGGTCGAAACGGCGAATGATCGATTGCATCTCATCATTCGTGGGCGCTTCAACAAAAGCGAAACCCTTGGATTCTTGCGTTTCGTGGTTTCGGATCACTTTGACGGCGTCTGCGACGAGGTCTTCGGCTGCCAGCCACTGTTTGATGTCGTCTGCGGTGACCCAGGTAGGGAGATTACCAAGAAATACGGTGAAGCTCATTCAGTTGATTGTGTTACTCCGTTGTGGATTTGCGGCGGTTCAAGGGGAGGATTCCGATCTGCCATATAAATAGTAACAGAGTGGATAACGGGATGCAAACGGCTGGTATTTCGTGAGCTAAGGGCTCAACGGCGGGAGCGGGCTAATCGCTTCAAAAGCCCCGAAAGCGCCAAAAGAAACACACCTCCACTCAGGAGGGAAACCGCCGGGCTTGGTTCCGGCGCCTCCGCCAGGGTTACCGGAAAATCCTCACCCTCCATACTGGATAGACGCATGCCGTAGATGCGGGTTTCCGCGCCCGCTTCCAACTCCACCCAGCCCGGCAGCGCCCCCACCGAAACGCCCGCCCCGGAAAGGGTCGCAAACAGATTCTGGCGTACCAAATAGGGCTCCAGGCCAAGCCGCACGTCCGGCCCCAGATTGCGCAATGCAATCACCATCCCGCCATTTTTGAAAATCGCTGCCGAAAGCTGCGGCGAAAAATGGAGATAGCCCTGCAATGTCGAAACGTCGCCCGTGTACCCGCTCGCGCTCAAGGTCCCCGGCACGAAATTCAGTTCGCCCAGCACGAAGGACACGGCGCCCCCTTCCGATTCCACCGTTGCCTCGAACGCGCCTGCATCGCCGGCCGGCGTGGCCAGCGCGAAGCTCAGGTCGGTCGCGTACAAGGGCAGGTTCAAACGCTCCGCATTGCTGGCGAAGTTCCAGGTGAAGAGGTGGAAGAGCAGCCGGTCGCCCGTGCGCACCACCTGTGTGGTTTCGGACGAGATGTCGGTGCTCACGATCGCGCCGGCATACACGCCCCGCACGCTTAGAATCGCGATATAGAACCAGCAGCGTAGGGACATCTAAGTGCGATTGTAGTGAGCCTGGCGACGGATGCATAGAGTCTCGTGTACCAGTACAGCGGGGGAATTCACATGAGGTGGTTTACGACATTTCCCTACGAGGGGTAAGGTTGCGTCATGGCTTCGCCCTTCATTGCCCGTTCCGCAGGACGCTTGCGTTGCTCCGGCCGACACGGCGCTGCTCGGGCCGGCCCTAGCCGATGAAATCGAAGAGCGTCGTGCGCGGCATTTTGGCCTGCATCTGAAACGCGGCCTGCAACTGCAAATTGCCCTGCGTCACCATCAACGCCGCCGACGCCAGATCCGCGTCCTCTTTTTGGCTCAATTCCGTCTTGAGCTGCACCTCGTAACTCTCGGAGTAATTGGTGGCGGAGGAAATGCGATTCTCTACCGTCCCGTAGAATGCCTGTGCGACGTTCAGCCTTCCCGAAGCCTGCTGAATCGCCCCGGCGGCCATCTGGATCTGCGTCGTATCGTTGGCCAACAGCGCCAAACGCAATTGATTGAGTGCGGCGAACGTATTGTCCCCGGCCGCCGAACCGTCGGCTTTGTGCGTATCGAAAATCTCCGCCGCGGTGCGCGATACCGCGAAACTGCCGCCCGCGGAATCTTCCACCCGCCGGGTGGCCGGAGTGTTGGTGAGCTGCGCCACCCCGTTCGCCGCCGTAAGATCGACCTCGTACGGAGGCGCGCCATCGCTGTCGCCTCCGAAAATATAACGTCCCTGCACCGCTGTCCGGCTGACCGCTACCATCTGCTCCAATAGCGACTGCACTTCGCCGGCGATGCTCTGCCTGCCCGTGGCATCCATGGTGAAATTCGCGCCCTGCGCCGCCAGCACGCGCGCCCGGTCCATGATCTTGGTTGCCGAAGTGAGTGCGCCATCGGCCGAATCCGCATCGGTGCGCGCTACCGCGAGGTTCTCCCGGATCTGCCCATTGTGTTCCGAATCCGTGCGCAGCTGCAGAATGGTATCGATCTCCGCGGGCGCATCGGACGCCACGTTCACACGCTTACCGCTGGACGCCTGCCGGCTGGCGTTCTCGACCCGGCCTTGGACGCGTTTCATGTTGGCCAGAAAGGCTTCGGACGACGCGTTGAGATTGCTGATCATGGCATCTACCTCAGAATATTGATGGCGGTTTCAGTGAGCTGGTCCAGCACAGTGAGGAACTTGGATGTTGCCTGATAGGCCCTCTGGAATTGCATCAGGATGATGGCCTCTTCATCCAGCGAGACGCCTTGATACTGCTGGCGGAGATCTTTCGCCTGGCTGAGCAGCGATTGCTGTACGTCGAGGTTGTTCTTGGCATCGTTCAGCTCCGAACCGACGTTCCCGGCCATCTGGCCGAAGAACTGGCTGTAGCTCAAGCCGCCGATCTTATCCGCGGCCTGCACGGGGTTGGCGAGCGCGGCCAGCGCCAGAGGGACTCCGTTAGAGACCGAGGGCGGGCCTGGACTGATGGCGGCCAGTTGCTCCGGTTGCAGCGAGGGGTCGACCGCGAGCGAACCGGCAACCGCGGTGGCGTCACTCGTGTCATAACTGAACAGGGGCACTCCAGCCTCGGCCGGCGGCCCGTTCGTGATGTTCCCCGAGGTCAACAGCGCGTTGACGCGGTCGGCGAATTGTTTCGCCATGACGTTCAGGGAACCGGCCTGCGCGCCGTCGCCCATGACCGAGGGAAGAATCTGGTTGCGCAGTTTCAGCAATGCCCCCAGTTGCGCTCCCGTGGTCTTCGAGGTGATGTCGCTTCCGTCCGACCCGAGGATGCGCATCAGCGCCGGGCCGTTGACGTTGACCGGGGGCGGATCCTGGGGCCGCGTCAGCGATGCACTCAACTGGTACTGCTTCTCCTCCAGCAGGAGTGGAGTCTCCCCGTTGAGCATCAGACTTACCGTGCCGTCCGTCTGGAACGCCGCATCCACATCCACCAGGCTCGAGAGTTCTTCCAGGGCGGCATGCATACGGGCATTCAATCCGGCATCGTTCTTCGCGCCCTGCATGGCGATGTGATTGTAGCCCTGGATCTCGCCCACCAGTTGATTCACCTGGTCGACGGTTTGCACGATCTGTTGCTGGGCGTCGGCGGACCGCGCCGAGACATCATGCGCCGCCTGTTGGAAGGCGCTAGCCATGTCTGTGGCACGCTGAATGACGCTTTGCCGAGCCGATACGTTGTCCGGAGTCGCGCCCCAGGCCGAAAAACTTTTTAACAGGTTGTTGAGCGCCTGGGGGATTCCCTGATTGCCGGAAATGTCGAAGTTGGCCTGAATCGCGGTCAGGTTATCCACCAGCTGCTGCTGGTATCCCAGCCCGCTGGTCTGCTGCCGGACCGCCTGTTCCGTGTACTCACTGCGCGACGAAACCAGTTTGCCAGCACGCACTCCGCCGGTCACCCCACCGTCCGGATCGAAGGGCAGCGCGTAAAGCTCCAGCCGCTGCTTGGCATATCCGGGAGTCGAGGCGTTGGAGACGTTGTTCTGCGCCGTTTCGAGCACCCGTCCATAGGCTTCCAGTGTGGCGGCCGACGATACGAGACTTGCAAGAAGATTCGACATGACGGTTACCCTTCCAGGCAGATCCGGCTGCCGTGCTGCAACGGCGCCGAATCGCCGGTACCGGTGTAGCCGCCGGTGATGGCGCCCCGCGCTCGCAGCCAGTTAAAGTGAAAATCGGCGGCGCCCTGCAGCAGCCGCGAGGTGCGCTGGAAACTGCGCCTCAGGCGCCATGCCTCTTCCATCGCCGCGGCATTGCCCGCTTCACGGGCAAACTCCGGCTGCCACTGTGCCAGCTGCCGGCCCGTCGCCTCTAATATGGTGGAGCATTCATCGAGCGCTTCCGGGGACGGCTTGAGCAATAGGCTGCCGGCGAAATCCAACTGCTGCCGGGTCGACGCGAGTTGTTCCACCAGCCCGGACGCAGTCATTTCATTCGGACCCCGCGCTCAACAGCTCCGACACCAGGCCCCGGCTGGTCGCCGTCGTGTTAGGCGTGTACCTGCCAGCCTGATACTGCTCCGCCAGCGCCTGTACCCGGTTGGCCCGGCTGGCTGCAAAACTGCCCAGCGTGCGGGACAGGCTGCTCAGGTTCCCGGAGAATTCGACATGATCCCCGGATGAATCGGAGCTTGAGTTGGAGGCCCGGGACGAATCCGTCCGGCCGGTGTTCTGGGCCTCTTGGGCCCGCCCGGTTTGCGAAGCGGTAGTCCCGATAGGGTTTTGATCGTAGATTTTCATACCAACGCCACTCTGGCTAAGAGACATATCGGCAGACGGTCTAGAGAACTTTAGGCTGGCGACCGATTTTTTTTGGAGTACCTCTTTCGGGATATGCCGCGGCGTGACCGGGCTCGATCCTAATGTTTCCGCGCCTCGCTGCCGATGCTTTGGTGTGTCAGCCATGGCAACCACTCGCATTTTGTGGATCAGCGCGCAGCCGCAACCGCCCGCCGGATGGATCGCCCCTCCGGATTGGGTGGACGACGTCCAATCTCCGACCGAAGCACTACAGGCTTTCCCTGCCACGCCCTATTCCGTGGTCGTGCTATGCCTGCCCGTACCCGGTTGGGAAGCGGCATCCTTAATCGAAGGCGTGCGCCGGGCCGCCCCCGGCATCCCCCTACTCGCCTATGTCCCCGGCGCCTCGCTGGACGATGCCGTCCGCCTCGCCCATCTGGGCGTGCATCGCTTGCTGCCCGCCATGGAAAGCGCTTCCTCCCTGATCCAAAACGCGGTGGAAGCCGGCCGGTTGACCGGACTGGCGAACCTGGCAGACCGGGTGAATCGTCCCGACTGGGAGCGCCTGCTGGTAGGCAACAGCCACGAAATGAGGCAGTTGCAGCATGTGATCCGGCTGGTCGCGAGCCGGCGCGCCACCGTGCTGATCACCGGCGAAACCGGCACCGGGAAGGAACTGGCCGCCCGCGCCCTGCACCTCGCCGGATCGCGCGCCGCCGGACCGATGGTGGCGGTCAACTGCAGCGCGCTGCCCGAGACTCTGCTGGAAAGCGAATTGTTCGGCCACGTGCGCGGCGCCTTCACCGGAGCCTTTCAGAACCGCGTGGGCCGCTTCGAGCAGGCCCAGAGTGGTACCCTCTTCCTCGATGAGATCGGTGAATTGCCCATGGATCTGCAGACCAAACTGCTGCGCGTTCTGCAGGAGCGGGAACTGCAACGCTTGGGCAGTTCGGATACCCTCAAGCTGGACGTCCGCGTGGTAGCGGCCACGAACTGCGACTTGGCGCGGCGAATCGAGCAGGGCAGGTTCCGTGAAGACCTGTATTACCGTCTGAACGTGGTGCCCATTGAGATGCCTCCGCTGCGCCGCCGTCCGGCGGATGTGCCGCTGCTGGCGGCGCATTTCCTGTCCCGGGTGTGCCGCGCCGAGGCCCTGCCTCTCAAGACGCTCCTGCGGGACACCATCGATCGATTGATCGAGTACTCATGGCCGGGCAACGTGCGCCAACTGGAGAACACCGTGGAGATGGCGGTCGCTCTCAGTGAGGATCGCCTCACCCTCACGCCAGCCGATTTTCCACTTCCCCTGCTGCCGCCCGAGCATCCGGCGGCGCCGCGGACTCCGCAAGTGGCCGTGCCCGATAGCGGCCTCGATTTTGAACGGACGGTCGCCGTCTTCGAGCGCAGCATTCTCGAACAGGCGCTACGCAAGACCGGCGGCAACAAAAAGGCGGCAGCCGACCTGTTGCGCCTCAAGCGCACCACGCTTTCGGCCAAAATGCGCAGTCTCGATCCGGTCGCCTGCTTCTGACTGTTGAGCAGACAGAAGGTGCTATTGACGCAACTGCACACGATCCGGCCGCGATGCCCGCCGCGCGGGCAGATAACCAGTCATCAGGACGAGGGGCGAGAGCAGAGGGGGCGGCGCCGGACAGCCACGCGTAGGCAGCGGGTTGAAAAGAGAATTTCGGCAGGACGCGCGTCGCCGCTATCGAGAGTCCGGCAGCGGCCGAGTGCCGGCGATGAGCAATGCCGCCGAGCGTAGTGATCGTTTTGTCGCTGTAGCATTCGGCCGAGTGCCGGCGATGCGCAATGCCGCCGACCGCGGTGAAGCGTCTCGTTGTTGTCGAGCCGCATGCCGGCAATGGCCCGCTGCCCGGGGACGTAACCGGGGACTTCAGGCGGGGTGGAATTGCTGTCCGATGCGGTGGACCGCCACTCGGTCAGGATGGCCAGCCGCGCTTTCCTGGACGCGCTCGATGGGTTCGTAGTACGGTTCCCGGCTCAAGCGGAAGGTCTGATGATGCACCGGAAAGAAGAATTCCGCCCCCGCGTCCTGCGCCATCCGCCATGCCTGCTCCGGTGTGCAGTGGGCATGAATCCAGGGATCGTAAGCACCCACCGGCATGATCGCCAGGTCGTACGGCCGCGAGGTGCGCAGCGCGCGGAACGTGGAGGTCATCGCCGTATCGCCGCCGAAGACCACGCGATGGTTAGGCGATTCGATGGTGTAGCCGTTGTAGCCGCGATAGGTATCGCTGCGCATGCGAGCTCCCCAGTGGCGCACCTGAAAAGCGCGAACCTCAAGGGGGCCGACGCGCACCTGCCGTCCCCACCCGAGCTCATGGACCGCCGCGTAGCGCCCGGGCCGCAGCAAATCAGCCGTGCGAGCGGCAGTCACAACCGTAGTTGCGGAATTTTCCAGGCGACGCAGGCTGCGCAGGTCGAAGTGATCCATGTGCGCGTGAGAAAGCAGGATCACGTCGATCGCGGGCAGTTCGGCGAGGCTCAGCGCCGGTTCCACTAAACGCTTAAGGCCCACCGTCACCGGTCCCAGCCCGATGCCAGCGCGCGCGCTGAACACCGGATCGGTGAGGAGAGTCACACCATCGATCTTAAGCAGCACCGTGGTGTGGCCCAGCCAGGCGGCGTGCAAGCCGCTGTCGGGCCATAAGTGCGGACGCGGACGATGCGGGGCAGGCAGAATCTGCCGCCGGAAATCCCGAACCAGACAACTACGGTTCATCTGCAGCATCTGATGCACCGCGGGCCCGCAAGGTTGCGTCCGCTATATTGAGGTGTGGCCCCCGGCAAAGACCCCCTGCGCTTGAGCATCCACGTGGTGGTCTATATCGCGATCTTCTATGCCACGGCCTTCCTTTTCACCGGGCCGATCGTCTGGTTGGGCGGCTATCTTACGGGAATTACAGGGGTGACGCTGCTTTCTGCCGCCTTCGCCAACTGGCTGTCGCTGCGCATTTACGAGAATCGCGGGATCGCCGATATCGGCCTGCGGGTGAATCGCTGCTCCGGGCAGAACCTGGTGCTGGGACTCGCCGGCGGCGCATGCACCGCCGCCCTGGTGCTGCTGCCGCCCGTGCTCGCCGGCGCCGCGCACTTCCGGCCGACGCCGGACGACCAGCCCACCGTGGGCACGATTCTGTTCGTCAGCATCCTGCTGGCCGCCGGCAGCATTGGAGAGGAGCTTTTCTTCCGCGGCTACGGATTTCAGGAATTGCTGGCCTCGGTGGGTCCATTCGCCACCGTGGTTCCGGTGGGCGTACTGTTCGCGCTGCTGCACGGGTCCAACCCCGGCGCTAATTACCTCAGCACCGCGAACACCGCCGGATTCGGCGTGCTTTTCGGCTATGCTTACCTGCGCAGCCGGGACTTGTGGTTGCCCATCGGGCTGCATTTTGGCTGGAACTTTACACTGCCCCTGTTCGGGGTGAACGTCAGCGGGCTTAGAATGAAGGTGACGGGCTACGAGATGACGTGGACCGCCGGCAGTCTGTGGAGCGGTGGAGAGTACGGTCCGGAAGGCAGTCTTCTGACCTCGGCCGTGCTGGTCGCGCTGTTTATTTACCTCCGCAAGGCACCCATTCGCCGGCAGGTTTCGCCATTGACGGACCCGCCCGCGGGGAGTGAAGTATGCGAGGCTACGCCGTCATCGCCATCCTGACCCTCTCGCCGGCGTTGCTGCCGGCGGGCAATAAACTCACCTGGGAAGATCGCGTGGAATTGACGCGCGGCCTCACCGCCGAATACGCTACGGTCAAAGTACTGCTTCCGCGTTCGAAAAAGGCCCTCGAGTTCGACGCACAGTCGGGCTACGACAAGAAGGTGTGGACCCAGATCTCTCGCGAGAGCGGTCCGGCCGCGCGTACCGGGGATCTGGTACAGATCACTAAAATCGATATCGAAGACGACAAGCTGGTGCTGCAGATCAACGGCGGCTTCAAGGGCGGACGCAAGTGGTACGATGGCGTGCAAATCGGCGTCGGGAGCACCACTGCGCCCGTGTCCACGGGGTCGGATTCGAATGCGCCAGGGGGCACTTCCATCGCGATTCTGTTCCGCAAGCCGCTCGAGCCGATCAAAGCCTCGGAAATTAAGAAGATGCTGGCGCCGGTGCTGGATTTTGAGAAGCGCAGCGCCACCCAACTCTACTCCGAGACCCTGGCGCCCGAGGTGCAGACGGCCATCAAGGAGAAGCGCGCGCTGGTCGGGATGGACCACGAGCAGGTCCGGCTGGCTCTGGGACCGCCGCAGCACAAGTCGCGCGAAACCAAAGACGGGCTGGACATTGAAGATTGGGTTTTCGGTACGCCTCCCGGCAAGATCACTTTCGTGACGTTCGCCGGTGATAAGGTAATCAAGGTAAAGGATTCCTACGCGGGTCTGGGCAGCCAGGTGGGGCCGACGCCCGTCGTGCGTTAAATGCGCATCCGATGGTGCCTGGCGCTGGCGGCTGCCGGCGCGCTGCTGGCCGGTTGCTCCAGCGGAAAACCGGCCGGGTCGGAAACCCGGAAAGCTGCGCCTGCCGACGAAGCGCGCATCACCCAGTTCTATGCCACGTCCACGCAAGTGGCGCGTGGCGACCGGACGCTGCTCTGCTACGGCGTGGAGAACGCTTCGGCCGTGTGGCTCGATCCCGGCCACCAGGAACTTTCGGCGGCGCTCTCACGCTGCGTCGAGCTCACGCCCACGGAGAACACGACGTACAAGCTTTCCGCCCAGAGTCCCGGCGGACAGCCCGTCACGCGCGAAATCACGGTGACCATCGGCGCGCCCCACGCGCGCATCGTCAACGTCACCATCAGCGCCCTGCAAGTCAAGGCAGGCGAGCTGGTGAATATTTGCTACACGGCGGAAAATGCGCGCAGCGTGACGATCCATCCCATTGGCCACCGCGGCGCGGCGGGGAAAGGCTGCGCTTCGGACCAGCCGAAGAAGACCACGACCTATACCGTTACGGCCACCGGCCCTGGCGGCGAAACGGATGCGCAGCCCGTCACCGTTCAGGTGAAGTAGCGGGCGGGCGGTGTCGCAAGCGGCGCCCTACCCCGACCTGCCGCGAGCGTACGGAAACGCGGCGGCCAAGGCCGCGGGTCCGCCCGAGACCGTGCGAAACGCGTGTCGCGGTTGGTGCTCGTCGATCTACCTGGCGGCGAAGGCGTGGACCCGCCCGAGACCGTGCGGGACCGCGGGTCACGGTTGTGGGGCAACGGCTTGCTTCGCGGGCTCCAGGCCCTTCGCCACCAGTGAGGCGAGTCCCAAGCCGCCGTTCTGCGCCAATGCCGCTGCGAACTGCTGTTCCGCGTAATCCGTGACGCACTCAGCAGACGAATCTTCGCCGCTGCCGAGCCAGCCCGAGCCGCTCTCGCGCTCCGTGCGCAGCATCTGCCCGAGCAGCAGCGCCTCGAACTGCTGCGCCGCTTCGTGCACCCTGCCAGGCGCGCGGCTCTCGCCGACCGCCGTAACGCCCGCCGTAGTAACGCCCGTACTCAGGTACGGAGAGATCGCAACACTGCCCATCAGATCACCTCGACTTCTGCTTCGAGCGCTCCCGCCGTACGCAGATTCTGTAAAATCGCGATCACATCGCGCGGCGTGGACCCGATCAGCGCCAGCGCGCGCACCAGTTCCTCCACCGTGGCGCCCTGTTTCAGGACCACGTTGCGCGCCTTCTCTTCTTTGGTCGACACCGAAGTCTGCGGCACCACTTCGGTAGTCCCGCCAGTCAGCGGATTGGGCTGCGACACCAGCATGGTGGTCTGGATTTCGACGCTGAGATTGCCGTGCAGGATGGCGACGGGCGCGACGCGCACATCCTTGCCCAGCACGATCGTGCCGGTACGCTCGTTAATCACCACGCGCGCCGGGCGGTCGGCATCCACCGTAAGATTCTCCAGCGCGGAAATGAATTCGGTGACGCGTGTGGCGTAGTCGGGCGGCACGGTGACGCTGACCAGGCCCGCGTTGTCGGCCTGCGCCAAGGGCTTGGCGCTTTCGAACTTCTGGTTCACGGCTTCGACAATCCGGGTGGTGGTGGTGAAGTCCGATTGGCGCACCTGCAGGCGTATGGTTCCCTTGGGCGCAATCGAAGGCGCGCCGCGTTCCACGGTGGCGGTACCCATGCCGCGGCCCACCGTCGGATGATTGACGGTTTGCCCGCCGCCTGCCTTACCGCTCGAAAACCCGCCGGTCATCACCGGACCCTGTGCCACGGCGTAGACCTGGCCGTCGGCGCCGCGCAGCGAGGTGAGTACCAGAATTCCGCCCTGCAGGTTGCTGGCATCGCCGATGGCCGCCGCTGTGATGTCCACATGCATTCCGGGTTGCGCAAAGGGCGGCAGGGTGGCGGTCACCATGACGGCCGCCGTATTGGCCACGCGGATCGCCGACGGCGACACGGACACGCCCATGCGTTCCAGCAGATTGGTCAAACTTTGCGCCGAGAACACGGCCTGCTGGCGATCGCCCGTGCCGTTCAAGCCGACCACCAGGCCGTAGCCGACCAGTTGGTTGTCGCGCACCCCTTCAATCGACACCAGATCTTTCAAGCGGGTGGCGCGCGCAGGAACCGCAGTGAGCAGCAGCAGCAGGCTGCACGAGATGGTTGGGAGATAGCGCTTCATTTTAGAAGGGCAGCAAGCCCAGGAGTAGACGGTATAAGAAGAACGGCCGCTTGATGGCGTCGCCGACCACGCCCTTGCCATTTACGCGCACTTCGAGTTGCCCCAGGCGGTCCGACCGCACCGTGTTATCGGCGGCCACATCGGCGGGACGCACGATGCCGCGCACCACGATGGTCTGCCGTTCGGAGTTGACCTCGACGTCCTTGGTGGCTTCCACCAGCATCGCGCCGTTGGGAAGCACCGCGGAGACTCGAGCCGTGAGCGTGGTGGAGATGACCACATCGCGGCTGGTGGTGCCCTGCCCCGAGAGTTGCGTCTCGCCGCTCACGCCCGCCAGGTTGGCCCACGGTCCGGCTGCACGGGTGATGCCGGCGAGCGCGCTGATATTGTTCTTGGTGCTGGAAGTACGCGCCGTCTTGGTCGTGCCCTTGGCGACGGCCGAAGCGCTCTCTACCACCAGGACCGTGATCAGATCGTCGATCTGGCTGGCTTTGAGATCGCGCGCAGCATCCGCCAGCCGCGAGCCGGGAGCCCATATGCCGCCCGGAGTGGGCGCGGGCGCCGCCAGCGACCGCTCGCGCGCATCCGTCACATACCGGTCCAGGGGAGCAGCCGGGAGGGGAGCGGGCTTCTTGGCCGCGTCCAACGCCGCCACGCTTCCCAGTAGAATCCACAACAGAGTTTTCATAAAGTTCCTTTCACTTCCACTAATCCGCGGCCCGCGATTCGCGCCGTAAAGCGCTGCCGCGAAGTCGGATTCTCCACCGCAATGGTGTCGCCGACGCTTCCGGATGCCTGCGCAATGCCTTCCAACTTGAGGCGCGCGCCGCCCTGCGTGACTTCGACCCGCACCGCGTCGCCGCGCTTCACGGCCTTGGGCGCGTCGAACCACTCCGCGCGCAGCACCGTGCCGGCCGCGATCGTGCGGCGCGGCACGCGCTCGGCGACTTCGCGCATTTCGGAGGCGAACCCGACCGCGGGATTCTCCTGGCTCGTTTCGGTGCGCACCTGCGCCGCCTGGACCGGAACTCCGGCGGCCAGCGTTTCCACCGCAAACAAGCGGGTCACGCTGACACGCACTTTGACGCGCGCCCACAACGAAAAATGCTGATTCCCCGCGTAGCGGACATACCCGTGCCAATAGCCGCCCGCGGCGGTTTGCCGCAAGCGGGCCAGCGGAAATACCAATTCGCCTTCCGGCGCCGGCATGCGGCTGGTATCGAGAATCTCGATCTGCGCGTCCGGCAATTCCTTACGCATGGCGTCGAGCATGCGCGCGGCATCGATCACCGCTGCCGGCCGGGTCACGCAGACCTCGCGGTCCGGAGCGACGGCGAGCTTCCAGTGTTCGGCGAGGCGCCGCAATTCCGGCGCGCGCAACACGCGCTGCACGCCGGGCGCTGGCGCTGGCGCGAGCGGAGTGTCCACCGGGAGCGCCGCCCATTCCGGGAGGCTTGCAGCCAGATCGCCGGCCAGGATCCGGTCGCTGCCGGGGTGTATGGCGAGGCACCCGGCGAGCGCAAATGCGGCGAGAGGCATCATCGGGTGAGATTGTTGACCTGCTGATACATTTCGTCCGCCGCTTTCACCACTTTCGAGTTCGCCTCATAGCCGCGCTGCGCCACGATCAGATTGATGAACTCTTCCACCACGGACACATTGGATTGTTCGGTGTATCCCTGCATGAGGCTGCCGAGCCCTTCCTGCCCGCCCGGCGTTCCCACGGTGGCATCGCCCGAGGCCTCGGTGGCCAGGTACAGATTTCCGCCCACGCTGTTCAGGCCGGCGGGGTTGACGAATCCGGCCAACTGCACCTGCCCTGCCTGTTGCGCGGCGGTCTGCCCGGGCGAGGTGTAGCTCACCGTTCCGTCCTGTGCGATCGAGATCTGTTGCACGTTGGATGGCAGGGTGATCTGGGGCTCCAGCGGGTTGCCGTCCTGCGTCACCAGACTGCCGTCCTTATCCAGATGGAAGGCGCCAGAGCGCGTATATGCCAGTTCGCCGGACGGCATGCGGATCTGGAAGAACCCCTTGCCCTGAATCACCATGTCCAGCGGGTTATCCGTCTGCGCGAAGGAACCCTGGGTGAAGATAATCTCGTTGGACGACGCCCGCGTGCCCAGACCTACCTGCAGTCCGGTGGGCACGGTGGTCTGCTGGCCCGCCGCGGAACCGGGTTGCACCACGGTCTGGTAGAGCAGGTCCTGGAATTGGGCGCGCCGCATCTTGAACCCGGTGGTGTTGGCGTTGGCCAGGTTGTGGGCGATGTTGTCCACGTTCATCTGCTGCGCAGTCATGCCGCTGGCGGCGCTGTACAATGCTCGAATCATTTTGACTCCTTAAACTCTGGCGACTTCTTCGATCGCCCGTTTGTTCATTTCCGACCCCAGTGAGACAGCCTTCTGCAGCATCTCGAACTGGCGCATGACACTGACCAGGCGCACCGCGGCTTCCGCGGCGCCGGTATTGGACGCTTCCAGGTGGCCCTGTTCGACGCTGGTTCCGGTTGCCGGGACCGGGCGCGCCGAAGCATCGGTCACGCGGAAATAATTGCTGCCTTGTTTGGCGATTCCGGCGGTGCTGGTGAAATCCACGATCTCAAGCTTGCCGGTGGTGATGCCGTCCTGGGTGATGGTGCCGTCGCGCGAGATCTCCACGGGACGCAACGGCTGCAGGGTGAGCGGCCCGCCCTGCGCAGTGCGCACCGGATAGCCTTCGGCGGTCGTCAACGTGCCGTCCGCCGAAACCCGGAAACTGCCGTTACGCGTATATAATGGACCGCTGGGTCCGTTGACCGCGAAGAAGCCTTTGCCGGAGAGTGCGATGTCGGTCGGATTGCCGGTGGATTGCAGTGTTCCCTGGGCATGGTCCACCCAGGGGCGTTCGATCAGCGGCATGGCCGAAGTGTTATCGAGGCCCTCGGCCTCGGGCGCCATATAGAGGCTATTGAATTCACGGTCCGCCTTGTAGCCGCCGGTGCCGGCGTTGGCGATGTTGTTGGCCAGCAGGTCGAGCGACTCCATGCGTGCGCGGAGTCCACTGGCGGCGATCGCGGTGATCGGGTCCATACGCGGAGGTGAAAGCACGCCGGGGGCCACCTGCGGGCGGCCGGCCAAATTTCTCAAAGGACAGCGATTGCGGCCGATATGACGGGTAGAACACGCTCTGCGCTGCGACAGAATCTTGCCGTTCGATCGCGAGGTGACAAGATAGTGGCGCACCTCCGCGGACCAACTCCTTGAAAATGGGACGCTGCCTGTTTGGCCTTCGATCTGCATTTGTCGGTGCGTGTCGAGCATCGCCAGCCCCTTTCTCCGATTCGCGCAAACGGACACGCCGCCCCCGCCGGTAGCGGAGGGCAAAAGCGCGGCAGACGCCGGCGCCTTTCCGAATCTGTTCGCTGGCCTTTTGGAGGGCGACACGCAGGCGGAGGCGCATGATGCCGCGTCCTGGCAGTCTGCGGTGCACAGCAAGGTGGCCGCGGAAGACACTCCGGCCCTGGGCATCGACGGGAAGGAAGGCGGCACGCCAGGCGCACTCGCGGAGGCATCGAACGCGATCTTTCCCTCGCTCGTGCTGCCTGCAAGCGTGTCCACCCCGGCGGTCGAAATGCCGCACGAGGGCCGCGAAGCGCAGCTCTCCCAGGCGGGGACAGCGGCAGGAAAGATCCAAGGCGCCAGCCCGAAGACGCTGCTTGCGGCGGAGAGCGCGCCATCTGAAATCATCGAAGAGCGGTCATCCGAGACCACATGGGCCATGGATGCTCACTTGCGGGCCGATTTTATCGCGAGCCGGTCCGCCGGTAACAGGCCCACTCTCTCCACGCCAGTTCCCGCCACCGTCATCAATGGCACTCCTGCCACGGCGGAGGCGGACATGCCACGGACGCGCGGCGGCAGCAGACCGGACCAGGCGGAGGGAAGCGTTTTCCAGGCGCCCGGCGAACCGCAGCCGGCGCTGCGGACGCTGGACATTGCCGAAGCAATTCCCGCGGATCGCCAACCCGAGGGCGCGGCAGTAGACATGCCCCCGATGCCCGGCGAAACGCAATTCGCACTTGTGCCCCCAGGCAGCCCGGCAGAGATTCCCGCGGAGAGCAAATCCTCGGAACCGGGGCAGCCGCGAACGATCTCACCGCGCCGCGCCGAGCGAACCGTGGCTGCGCCGGAAGTACGCACGGCACGGGCGGAGGCGGTCAACCAGGAAAGCCAGGCATTCAGCCCAGCGGCTGCGGAGACCTCCGGCGAGTCGCCGCGAGCTGCCGCCGGCGAACTGCCGCCAGAATCGCAAGCTGCGCCAGTCGGCGTGCCCAACGCCGCCAGCAGCGTGATGCCGCCGATAGCGGGCGGCGCCGCTCTGGATGCGCCATCGAATGGCCCGGCGCCCATGCCCGCCGGCATCGCGCGGGAACCGGTGCAGGAAGCGCCCAAACTCGCGCAAGAGCCTCAGCAGCCCGCCGCGCCAGGCAGGCCGGCGAGACTGCGGGCGCCCGATGCGCCGCGCCAGGCGAAAGCTCCGTGGGCGCAACTGCCGCGCGTCGCTGAGAAATCCGGCGCGCCGGTCGCGCAGAAAGCCTCGCTCCTATTCTCAGATTCCCAGGCTGGGGCCGATGCGGCTCCCGCGCCGCACCCGAGTCCCGAAACGGCGCCCGCCCTGTTCCGCGCCCTGCCGCAAATTCCGCCGCAAACCGCGGATGCGGCACGCACTCCGCAAGCGCCGGGCGCGTCAGGCGCCGCAACCACTACGTCCGCGGCCGAATTCGCAACCGCTGCTGCCCCCAGTCCGTTGCCGTTTCCGGTCCCGCGCGAGAGCGGCATGACAGACACGCCGCAGCCGGCGCGAAAGACGAATGGCAACCGGGTGGCGCAGGTGCTGGCTCTTAGCGGGCAGGTGCCCCGCAACCTGGAATCGATCGCGCCGGTGGAAGCAGCGCCACCTCCAGTCACCTGCCGTAAGGGCGCAGAGGCCGAGGCGTCCGTGGCACAGCCTCTCTGGCCGGGAACCGCACAGGAGGCGCCGGCAACCGCACCGTCGCCAAATGCGGCGCCCGTCGCAAGCCGGGCCGATCAACCGCAGGCCGACCAACCCCGGGCAGAGGCCGGTCTTCCTGGCGATCCTCAAGTGCGCACTCTCAATGCGGCCACTGCGGACCGGGATGAGGTCGCGTTCATCCTGCAGGCCCGTCCCGAAAGCCTGAAGCAGGTGCCGGCGAGAAACAACAACCCGGCTGCGCCGGGATTCGCGCAGGATGCCGCAATCCATGCCCCAGGAGGCGAACCACCGATTGGCCCGCGCGTCGTGGCGGACGGAGAGCCCCGCGGAACCCAAATCGAACCAGCGCGACCCGTCGGGCGCGACCAGTCCGTGCGCACCGCGTCGCCCGCGCTGGAGAGCGCCACGATCACGCCCGCCGCCCCAGGCGATTCGCAGGCGCAGGAAGACCGCCTCCCGGGACCTGTGCCGGCAGCGGAATCCGAGCGTCCCGCCGAGCGCGAAGACCGCGAACGCCGTCCGGCCGTCGCGGCGGAGCGTACGCCGGTCGAGCAAGCGTCCATCGCCGACGCGCCGGCAGTTCCGAAATTTCACCCACAGACGGTCGCAGCGGGGCCTGCCAGGCCCGACGCGCCCGCTCGCACCGAATCCGGCGAACCCAAACCCGCCGTGGCGCATGAGGCCGCGGATCGCGAAGTGCGCGCGGAGACACCCAAGGCGACCGCCGTACGCGATGTGAAACTCGAGGTCACCGGGGGCGACCGCCGCGTCGAAGTTCGTCTCACGGAGCGCGGCGGCGAAGTCAAAATGACCGTACGCACGCCTGACGCGCCGCTGGCCGGCACGCTGCGCGAGAATCTGCCGGCGCTGCACGCGCGCCTGGCGGAAAGCGGACTAAAGAGCCAGGCGTGGCATCCCGCGTCGGCTCAAACCAGCGAGTCGCGGAGCCCTTCAGAGGCCGCGCAGCCGGGCAATTCCCAGGATCAAAGCGGGCAGCATCGCCAGCCCGATAGGGATGCGCAGGAAGGCGATCCGCGCCGCCAGCGCAATCCGCAGGAAAACGTAGCTCCCAAACAGAAAGGAAAAGACTTCGCATGGTTCATGTCAACCCTAGGCTAAGCAACGCCGCACACGCTCTTTACACTCTGCCAGCATCACGCCGGCCTACTACCACGGCTGGCGCCAGCTCCGACGAATTCAGCACGGTGCTCAAAGGGACGACCAACCCCTCGCCGGCCTCGACCACCACGGAGACTCCCGTGCGTACGATCGGGACCGTCACGCCGTATACGCCCGCACCGGTCGTCATCGCGCAACCCGGCGCGACCACTTCCCAGATGGCGCCCACGGCGGAATCGCTTTTCGGCTCCAACCCCTGGGTGACCAATGCCGGCGGCACCGGTCCCAACGGGGACTACGGTTACAACCGCACCTATTTCGCCACCCCGTCGACGGCGGCGAAAGTGGCGCAGATGCTGGGCGGGACCGTCGTGGCCGCCAATGCGATCACGCCCTCCGGTCCTTTCGTGCAGAACCAGCCCAATCTGATGGTCAAAATGCCGGACGGCAAGTTGATCAACCCTGGCTTGGTGGCCGCATTCTACGACCGCGGCCATACACAGCAGGCAGTGGACAAGATGATTGCCGCCGAACTCGACGGCACCTACATGGCCTGAAGGAGCACTCCATGATTGCGCCCATTCTATTTAACGATTCCAGCACCGGAAATTCGTCAAAATCCGGCAGTTCCAGTTCCAGTTCCAGTTCCAGTTCCAGCACCGGCAATACGGGAACTACCCAGGTCACCAAGAACATGTTCCTGCAACTGCTGGTGGCCCAGATCAAGAACCAGGACCCGATGAGCCCCACCGACGGCGTACAGTTTCTCACTCAACTGGCGCAGTTTCAGCAACTAGAGCAGGGAATGAATTCCGGCCAGGACCTGACAGCGATCCGCTCGGATCTCGACAAACTCGTTGAGTCAACCACCAACCAAACCACCAATTAACAGGAGAACACCGTGTTCACATCTTTCTCGACCGCTCTTTCGGCTCTCAATGCCACCGCCACGGCAGTAGACGTGGTTGGCAACAATCTGGCCAACCTCAATACGCCGGGTTTCAAGACCAACGTGGTGTATTTCCGCGATCTGGTCACCCAATCGCTCGGTGCGGGGCTGGGCGAAACTCAAGTAGGTTTCGGCACGGGCCGGCCGCTAACCGTCCGCCAGTTTACCCAGGGCGCGATTCAATCCAGCACCGGGTTGCTGGATGCCGCCATCCAGGGTGACGGATTCTTCGTGATCAAGAACGCCCAGGGCAACGCGTTGTACACGCGTGCCGGCGCCTTCCAGGTGGACGATTACGGCAATCTCAAGACCAACACCGGGGAATTGGTGCAAGGGTGGACCAACCTGGATCCGATTACGGGCAAACTGGACACGAACGGCGCCATTGGCGACATCGTGGTGCCGGTGGGCGCGGCCAAACAGCCCATCGCCACCAACCAGTTCACTTTGGATGTCAACCTCAATTCTTCGGCTACGCCTGATTCCAGTTCCCGGTTCTCCGACACGATCAAGATCTACGACAGCCTGGGAACCTCGCACGTGTTGACCGTGCACTTTGAGAAGACCGCCCCCAGTCAATGGTCCTACAGCGTGACTATTCCCGGCGACGAAATTACCGGCGGAACGTTGGGAACGCCTTTCGATATCACCGGCTCGAGCGGCACTTTGACGTTCGGCAGCGACGGCCTCCTGACGGGTCCGGCCCCGGGCTCCCTCATCGGTTTCGATATCCCAGGCCTCGCCACGGGCGCGGCGGACATGCATCTGGATTGGAACTGCTACAACGGCAACGGTACGGCGCGCATCACCCAGTTCGGGCAGCCTTCGGCTCCATCGGCGAGCTCCCAGAACGGGTCGGCAGCCGCGCAGTTGATCCGCGTCGGGCTGGCGGATGGCGGCAAGATGCTGGCGCAGTATTCCGATGGCCAGCAGGTAATTGTCGGCCAGGTGGCGATGGCCAGCGTACGCAACCCCGAATCGCTGATCGCGGCCGGGAACAACAATTACCAGGTCAGCGCCCGCACGGCGACGCCGGCCATCGGCTTGCCGAACCAGGGCGGCCGCGGCGATATCGTGGGCGGCGCCATTGAAGCGTCCACCGTGGATATCGCCCGCGAGTTCACCAATCTCATCGTGCTGCAGCGCGGCTACCAGGCCAATTCGCGGGTGATCACGACGGTCGATGAACTGAGCCAGGAAACCATCAACTTGAAGCGGTAGCCGCCGCGTCCTACCAGAACTAAGAGAAAGGCCCTAAACCTTTTCCCGCGCTCTGCCGATCACTTCGCAGGAAGACATATGACGCCTCAGGAAGAGATTGCGCCGCTTGGTGACGTGCCGGTCGATATCGAAGTCGAGCTCGACCGGAAAGTCATGACCACGCGCGAAGTATTGCAGTTGGAAGAAGGAGTCGTGATCGGCACTTCGCGCAGCGCGGGCGAGAACATCGATATCTACATCGGCGGGGTGCTGTGCGGCTCCGGCGAAATCGTGGTGATCGAGAACACGCTCGGCGTACGCATTACGGACTTCCGGGACGATCTCTGACGAAGGATGATCGCTCGAATGGAACTAATCCAACAGATGGGCGCGGTCGGCCTGGTGCTGCTGTTGCTTACCGGGTCGCTGTGGGTGCTGCGGCGCCGCGGGTTCGGTGGCATCGCCCTCACAGGCAAAGGGTCGAAGCGCCGCCTGGAATGTGTGGAGCGGCTGCCGCTCGGTCCGCAGCACACGCTGCACCTGGTGCGGGTAGACGGTAGGGAACTCCTGGTGGCGTCTTCGCCCTCCGGTTGCGCGCTGGTGGAGGCTCTGGCGCGGCGCGGCGCGGAGCCCACCTTATGACCTGGCTGCGCAGGGTGATGCGGACCCTTCCCGCCGGGCTCGCCTGCCTGCTGCTCGCGCTGCCCGCCGCCGCGGCCGACAGAGAACCGTTCTCTCTCCTCGGGGTGTCCGCGGGGAAGAACGGGGCCACGCTGAGCGTGCCGATGCAGATCGTCATCATGCTGACGCTGATGACGCTGCTACCCGCCGCCGTCATGTCGATCACTCCCTTCCTGCGCATCGTCGTGGTGCTCCACTTTTTGCGGCAGGCGTTGGGCACGCAATCGACCCCGTCCAACCAGGTGTTGATTGGGTTGGCGATGTTTCTGGCGCTGCTGGTGATGCAGCCCGTCGTCGCGGACATGTACCACCAGGGGTGGGAGCCGCTCGATGCCGGACAACTGACGCCGGGCCAGGCGCTGGAGCAGGGCGCCAAACCGCTGCATAAATTCCTGGCGCGTTTCGCGCGGGAAAAAGACATCAAGCTATTTATCGAAATTTCCCACGCCGCCGCACCGCGTACCCCGGACGATCTCGAACTGAAGATTCTGATTCCGGCATACATTCTCTCCGAACTGAAAACGGGCTTCCAGATCGGCGCCGTGCTGTTCCTGCCGTTTCTGGTGATTGACCTTGTGATCGCGTCCGTCACGCTGTCGATCGGCATGGTGCAGTTGCCGCCGGTCATGATTTCCGCGCCGTTCAAGATCCTGCTGTTTGTGCTGGTGGACGGCTGGAACCTGGTGATTGGTTCGCTGATGAAGAGCTTCTACTCATGACACCGGAAACCGTAGTCCAGATCATCCGTCAGGCGCTAATGACCACCTTCTGGCTGGCGGCGCCCCTGCTCGCGATCGGCTTCATCGCCGGCCTGGTCATCAGCCTGGTGCAGATCGCCACTTCGATGCAGGACAACGCGTTCAGCACCATTCCGCGCCTGCTGGCATTTCTCGCCGGACTGTTGTTCCTGCTGCCTTGGATGCTGCAACGAACCATGAGCTACACCATCGTGCTCTTTGGGGATTTCGGCCGCTATGCCCGCTAACGTGAACCTGCCGGTCGGTGCGCTGTACGGGTTCCTGCTGGTGCTGGCGCGCGTCGCGGGGGCGCTGGTCTTTGTGCCGTTACCCGGCATCAAGAGCGCTCCGGAAGGGGTGCGCGCCGCGCTCGCGATGGGCTTCACGCTGGCGCTCTACAGCCAGTGGCCGGTCATGCCGGTGGAGGGGATGACTGTGCCGGTGCTCGCCGGTTGGGCGATTTCGGAGGCCGCCGTAGGGCTAGCCATAGGAGTCTGTGTGGCGATTACGCTGGAAACGCTTACCCTGGCCGCGCAGGTACTGGCGCTGCAGGCGGGGTACTCCTACGCATCCACAATCGATCCCAACAGCGAGGCAGATTCTCCCATCCTGCTGGTCTTCGCGCAACTGGTGGGCGGCATGCTGTTCTTCGTAACCGGGCTGGACCGCGAAGTACTCCGCCTGTTCGCGCAAAGCCTGGAGAAGATCCCGCCCGGCGATTATGTCTTTAGCCGGGCCACGGCGGAGCCGGTGATCCGGCTAGGGTCCACGCTGTTTTCCACTGGTGTGCGGCTGGCACTGCCGGTAGTCGCGCTGCTGGTGATGGTGGATGTGGCACTGGCGCTGCTGGGCCGCATTAACGCGCAACTGCAACTGCTGAGCCTGGCATTTCCGGCGAAGATGCTGACCACGCTGTTGCTGTTGAGTTGGATGGCGAGTCTGTTTCCGCGGATATTGCGTGAAATCAGCGGTCACGCGTGGCAGGCCGCGCACCAAGTATTGGGCCTATGAGCACCCATGGCGGACAAGAGCGGGAAAACCGAACAACCGACCCAGCAGCGCCTCAAAAAGGCGCGCGAACAGGGTCAGTTTCCCGCCGCCAAGGAATTTGTCGCGGCGCTGCAGTTTATGGTGTTCCTGGCGCTATTGGGCTCCGGCGGAGTGGCCTGGTTCAATCAGTTCCGGCAGACCACGCGGGGCATTCTGCGCCTGGCCTTCGCGGGGGACCTGCGCGCCGAGGACCTGACGCATGTGGCATGGCAGGTCTTCCAGCAGAATATTCTGCCGCTGGCGCTGGCCGGGGCGGCCATTTCGGTCACCACGGTCACCTTGCGGCTGGCTACCACGCAGTTCGGCATCAGCTTTCAGAAGCTCATACCCGACGCGGCGCGCTTCAACCCCATCGCTCGCCTGCAGGATCTCCCGAAGCAGAACTTGCCCTCGCTCGGCCAGGCGGTGTTGCTGCTGCCGGTCTTTCTCTACGCGGTCTGGGTGGTAGCCCGCGACCGGCTGGATATCTTCATGACGCTGCCCCTGCAGAGCGTGGAGAGCGGTTTCCGGTTGATCGGTACGTCGATGATGGACCTGTTCTGGAAGGCGGCGGCGGTATTTCTGATCTTCGGCTTCGTCGATCTGGCGCGGCAACTGCGCAAGCACAAGTCCGACCTTCGCATGAGCAAACAGGAAATCCGCGAAGAAATGAAGGACGTGGAAGGCAACCCGCAGATGAAAGCGCGGATTCGCCGTATCCAGCGCGACCGGGCACGCAAGCAGATGATGAAGGACGTGCCGACGGCCACCGCGGTGGTGGTCAACCCGACGCACTTCGCGGTCGCGATCCGCTATCACATGGACAGCATGGCGGCGCCGCTGGTGGTCGCCAAGGGCAAGGACTATCTCGCGCTGCGCATCAAGCAGAAGGCCATCGACCATCAGGTGCCGATTATCGAGAATCCGCCGCTCGCGCAGGCGCTCTACAAATCGGTCGAAGTGGGACAGGAAATCCCGCCGCACCTATATCGCGCGGTGGCGGAAATCCTGGCCTACATATTCAAACTCATGAACGGAAGGATGCCCGGTTAGCATGACTCCCTCGAAGGCCATTCCCGCGCCCCTCGCCGCCGGCAGCATGCCCAGGTGGCTCGCTGCGCTGCCCATGGAAACGCTGGGCCAGTTGGTGGTACCGCTCGCCATGCTGGCGATCGTCGTGGCGTTGATCACGCCGCTGCCAGGCTTCGTGTTGGATCTGCTGATCGTGATCGACATTCTGATTTCGGTGATCGTGCTGATGGTGTCGCTCTACCTGGTGCGCCCGGTGGAGTTCACCTCGTTTCCGACCACCCTGCTTTTGCTCACGCTGTTTCGCCTGGCGCTGAATATTTCGAGTTCGCGCCTGATTTTGATCAACGGGAATACGGGCACGTCGGCGGCGGGCGAAGTGATCGGCGCATTCGGCAGCTTCGTGGTGGGCGGTAATTACGTGATCGGCACGGTCATCTTCCTGGTGCTCATCGCCATTCAGTATGTCGTGATCAATCACGGCGCGGTGCGCATCAGCGAAGTGACGGCGCGCTTCACGCTGGACGCGCTGCCCGGCAAGCAGATGGCGATCGACAGCGACTTGAATTCCGGCCTGATCGATGAAGTCGAAGCCAAGCGCAGGCGGAAGGCGCTGGCCACGGAAGCGGAATTCTACGGCGCCATGGACGGCGCTTCGCGGTTCACCCAGCGGGACGCGGTCGCCAGCATCCTGATCACGGCGATCAACATCATTGCCGGCTTTCTGATTGGCGTGCTGCAGCACGGCATGGACCTGCGCAGGGCCATCGAGACGTACTCGGTGCTGACCATCGGCGACGGTCTGGTCACGGTCATTCCTGCGCTGATGATCTCGATTTCTGGCGCGCTGATTGTGACGCGCGCCAGCAGCGAAGCCCGGCTGGGGGCTGAGTTCCACAAGCAGATTCTGGGTAATTCCCAGCCGATCATGCTGGCGGGCGGGGTGCTGCTCGCCATGGCGGCGATGCCCGGCATGCCGATCTTTCCCTTTCTGCTGCTGGGCTGTGGGGCTGGTGCGGCGGGCTGGCAGATGCGCAAGAAAGAAGTCGCGCTGGCGGCCGCTCCCGCGGAGCAGACCGGGAAGCCCGCGACCGCGAAGGATAGCGTGGAAACCCTGCTGCGGGTGGAACCGCTCGCGATCGAAGTGGGGCTGGGGCTGATCGGGCTGGTGGAGGGTGCGGCGGAATCGCCGCTGCTGCGCCGCATTTCCGCGATCCGCCGCCAACTGGCGAGCGATCTCGGGTACCTGCTGGCACCGGTGCGGGTGACGGACAATCTCTCGCTGCGCAGCCGCGAGTATGTGATTTCGCTGAAGGGCGTCGAGATTTCCCGTTACGAATTGCCGCAGGGCTGCGAACTGGCCATTCCGACCGGCGCCGCCAGCGGGCCCATCGAAGGGCAGGCCACGCGCGACCCGGCCTTCGGGATGAACGCCTTCTGGATTCCGGCGGACCGCGCCGAACGCGCCCGTCACGCGGGCTATACCGTGGTGGACAGCGTCAGCGTGCTGGGCACGCATCTTTCCGAGCTGATTCGCCGCCACGCGCACGAATTGTTCTCGCGGCAGGACGCCAAACGCCTGCTGGATCGCGTCGGGGTGGAACATCCGAAAGTGGTAGAGGACGTGGTTCCCAAGCTGCTGCCGCTTTCGACCGTGCAGCGAGTGTTGCAGAACCTGTTACGCGAGCGGGTGTCGATTCGGGACGCGGTGTCGATCCTCGAGGCGCTGGGCGAAGCCGGCGGCTCCACACGCAATCCGGTGCTGCTGACGGAGTACGTCCGGCAGGCGATCCGGCGCGGCGTCGTGAGGCCGTACCTGAACCGAGCCGGCGATCTGCCCGCGTGGTTTGTCGATCCCTCGATCGAACAGGCGGTGGAAGGCGCGGTGGAACATGGCGAGCAGAACAGTCATGTCGCACTGCCGCCGCAACAGATCCGGGACATTATGAACCGGGTCTCGGCGCGGATCCAATCACCGGAGACCCCGGTGGTGGCGATCACCTCCAGCGGGGCGCGCCACTTCCTGCGCCAGTTGTGCGAACCCAGCCTGCCGAACCTGTTCTTCCTGGCGCACAACGAGGTGCCGCCCGGAATCCGCGTGCAATCGCTGGGAAATATTCAGTAGCGCACCCTACAGGAAATACGCAGGTCAGCCGATAGATTGCCAGAGCCGGGGCCGCGAAGAAGCGGCCGGAAACCCAGATGAAGATCAAATCTTATTATTCGCGAACCGTGGAAGACGCCATTGCCGCCGCACGCCAGGAGATGGGGCCGGAGGCGATGCTGGTCAACAGCCGCAAGACGCCGCCCGAGGCGCGCCATCTGGGCGAATACGAGGTGGTATTCGGCGTGGTGGGTGGCGCCGTGACGCCTGGAGAGCGTTCCCTGAAACTGGCGGGCGAGCCGCAAGAAGCCTTCTCCGTGCTGCCTGCGCCCGGCGACCGTCTTTCCATGGAGGTCGCGGAGTTGAAGAAGGAACTGGAAGGGATGCGGCGCGCCATTACGCGCACCGCCTACGCCCCGCCCACGCAGTGGATGGGCGTTTCCCACGAGATCTCCGACGCCTATGCGGCGCTGACCGCCGCCGAAGTCGGGCCGGAGTTGGCTCGTGAGATCGTGCAGGCAGCGGGCGATCGCCTGAACGTACAGCATTTGCCTGGCGGGCGGCCGCAGCGTTTCGACAGCGCGGGCTTTCAACGCGCCCTGATGGAAGAATGCGCCGGCAGGTTTAGCGCGGACGCCACGTTGGGTCGTGGTCCGGCACAGCCGCGCATTGCCGCTCTGGTGGGGCCTCCGGGCTCCGGGAAGACCACCACTTTGGTTAAGCTGGCGGTGAGTTACGGGCTGGCGGCGCGCCGCCCGGTGCTGTTGCTCAGCATGGACACGCACCGTGTCGCCGCGGCCGACCAACTGCGTTCCTATGCCGCGATTCTGGGCGTAGGTTTCCAATTGCTCGAAACGGTCTCCGCGCTGGCGCAGGCTATCGAGGAAAACCGCGGGAAGGAACTGATCTTCATTGACACGCCCGGGCTGGCATACGGTGACCTGGAAGACGCCGGCAGCTTGGCGCACTTCCTGGCGACGCGGCTGGACATCGACACGCACCTGGTGCTGCCGGCCTCGATGAAAGCCGTCGACCTTACGCACATGGTGGACGCGTTCGAGATTCTGCGGCCGCAACACCTGCTGTTCACCAAGCTGGACGAGACCACCACGTTTGGGTCGATCTTCAACGAAGCGGCGCGATCCGGCAAGCCTCTCTCGTTCTTCACCAGCGGCCAGCGAATTCCGGAAGACCTCGAAGCGGCCAACTGCGATCGGGTGATGGAGCTGGTCTTCCACCAGGCAGGTAAGGTCCGGTCGGCCGCCTGAGCGCAGCGGGAAATGGGTGGAAGCATATGCATGGCTACACGGTGTCTGGCGAAATGACGGAGGAAGAGCGCGAGCGCCTCATCCTCGAACATCTGCCGCAGGTGCGGCTGATCGCGCGCAGGATTCAGGAACGCCTGCCGGACAGCGTCAGTCTGGACGATCTGATCTCCACTGGCGTGCTCGGCCTGATTTCGGCCATCGACAACTTTAACCCTGTCCACAACGTGAAGCTCAAGACGTACGCGGAATACAAAATTCGCGGCGCGATTCTGGACAGCCTGCGCGGGCTGGACTGGGCGCCGCGCCAGAAGCGCCGCAAGTCGAAGCAGATTGAAGCGGCGATCGCGGTTGCGGAGCAGCGCCTGCAGGGTGCGCCGACGGAAGAGGACATCGCGGCGCAACTGGGAATCACCCTCGAGGAATACCACGAGTGGCTGGTGGAAATTCGCGGCTTGAATCTCGCCAGCCTGGAATACGCCGGCGGCGATCAGGGCAAGGATCTGCTGCACTACCTGCCCGATACCGGCGAGAATCTGCCCTCGCTGCTGTTGGAGCGGTCCGAGTTGGAGAGACTGTTGGCGTCCAGCATCGAACAGATCCCCGAGATTGAACGGACTGTGCTTAGTCTTTACTATCACGAAGAGCTGACACTGCGCGAGATTGCCCAGGTCGTGAATCTGCACGAGTCGCGCATCTCGCAACTGAAGTCGCAGGCGATCTTGCGCCTGCGCGGCCAACTGGCGCAGCAATGGCCGACAACGCGCGGCCTGGTGGGTGTGTGATGTCCGCGGGAAACGCCAATCTGACCGACACCGTAAAAGGGCTGCTTGACCGGTGGGCTTCGGGCCTCGCCGATGTGGTCGCCTCCATGGCCGACCAGAAGCCCGAGATCCGCTGGGAAGCGGCCAGCGGACCTCCGCAGGATGCGGAACTGCTCTGGTGGGAACAGCCATTTCAGGGAGTCCCGGGAGCGCCGGTATGGGTTTCCACGCCGCGCGATACCTGGGACTATGCCGGCACCGTCACGCTCAAGGCCGCCGGGCTGGAAACGGTCGAGACCAATGAGGCGCGCAATACGTGGCTTGAAATTCTCGCACAATCGCTATCCGGTCTGGCGTTGTCGCTCGGCGGGGAGTTGGGTAGGGAAGTTTCGTGTGAGGCAGGGGCTGAACGCGGGCCGGAAGCACAGATCGAGGCGGGCGCCACCGTCTGGCTTACTTTTGGCGACCAGCCTCAGCCACCGCTGTGGATCGGCCTTTCCGCCAAACTGGTGGACCTTTTGTCGCATCCGGCGGGTGGCGACGTTCCGGAAGCGCCTGCGCATGCCTCAGGCGCGAGCCCGGGAGCACTCGCCGCGCAAAGAGACGTGCCACCCACCATGGACCTGCTGCTGGACGTGGAGTTGCCGGTGAGCATCTCCTTCGGCAAGACCGAAATTGCCATGAAGGATGTTCTGAAGCTGACCACGGGCAGCATCGTGGAACTCAATCGCGGCGTCAACGAGCCGGTGGAAGTGCTGGTGAACCACTGCCTGATTGCGCGCGGGGAAGTGGTCGTAGTGGAAGGTAATTACGGCGTGAGAATACGGGAAATCATCAGCCGGCCGGACCGGCTGCGGAGCGTACGATGAACACATTGGTCCTCACTTTCAGCATCCTGAGCGGCGTGGTCCTGAGCGCCACGGCGGTCTGCCTGTTCGCGGTCTACCGCGCACACTGCCTGCTGCGCGAGACAAAGAAGTTGAACGCGGTGGAGAGCGCGAAGGACGAGAGCGACCTGCAGTCGCTGCGCACCACAGTGGACGCTCTGGCGGCACAGTTGCACGATTTGCAGAGCCATCCGCCGGTAGCGGTGGCGCCGGGACTGCCCAAGCCAGGGCTGAACCTCAATAAGCGATCTCAGGCGCTGCGCATGCACCGCCGGGGCGAGGCAGCGGACCAGATCGCATCGGCGCTGGAACTTCCGCGGCAGGAGGTGGATTTGCTGATTAAGGTGCACCGCGTCGTGTTGAGTACGGTTTAGCGTGTGAAGCGAACAGGCGGGTAACCCCGTTCGGCGCGCGAAACGACGACGTCTTCTCCTTCCAGGCGAATCTCGAGCGGGCCGGCGGCGGGCGCGGCCGAGAGATCTAAGATCGCGGCGAGATAGATCGGGAGCGAGGCACGGCGGGACACGCAAAGCGCCTTCGCGGGTTCGCGGCTGCAGAGAGCGCGCGAGCGCCACGTATCGATTTCGATGGCGGGTGAGTTGAAGCTGAGCCGTGCGGCGTCGGCGGGCTGATCCAGGTGCCAGAACTGCTCGACCAGGTGCTCGCCCTCGGGACCGTCGACGCGATCCAGGATCGCGACGGTGGCGGGCTTGACGAAGATAATGCGGCGACGGTGAGTGAAGCCGGCGTAGGAGCAGGTGGCGTCGACGTAGTCCCGATCGGGCTGCGACTGCCACTCCCGCAGGCTGGCAATGGGTTTGTCGTTCCAGCGAAACGGTCCGGCGGGTAGCGCCTGGTCGCGGCCATCGAGGCGCAGGGTGTTGTGAGCTGCCGATCCCCGGAAGCGGTTGCGCTCGTCGGGATCGGCGATGTAGGTGAAGGTGCCGGGATCGATCAGGATTTCGCGCGGGCCCAAGCGTGCGGTGAGGCTGAGAATGTCGGAATGACTGTGCCCACCTGAGCCTTCACCGAATGGGCCGGTCTTGACGACCAGTTGCACATCGCCCGCGGTCATGACGGCGGTGCCTCCGACGGCGAACAGGCACGAGGAGCGCGGCGCGAGTAGTATGTTGGGCGCGTCTGGCGCGCCGGCATGGGGCGTAGGGGCTGCTTCGAGCGCGTGCGGCGCGTGCGGCGAGGCCGGCTCGCTTGCCGCGTGCGGCCCGTCTGCCGCGTGTTGAGGGTGTGGCGCTTGTGGTGAGAGTCGCGCATGCTGCGTGTTCGGGGCGAGTGGAGCGTTCGGAGCGAGTGGCGGGTCCGGCCCGTGCGGCGCGGGTGCCGCGTCCGCCTTGGGCAACACTACCGCACCGAGCCACCATGCGGCCTGTTCGGGGAGATGTCCGGTGCTGCGCAGCCACTCGGGACGTTGCAGCACTACGCTGCAGGTGGCCAGGGTCGCCAGGCCGAAACGGTCGCGCGGGCCGTAGGGATGAAACAGACGTCCGCCATCGTCATCGCCGATGAGCGGCAGAATGCCGCAAACGCCGAGTAGGGCATCCAAATAACCGGCCATCGCGGTCAGACGGGTGTCGTAGCTCTCGCTTGGCGCGGCGAGCAGGCGATATAGCAGGAAGAAATCGAGCGCGTACACGTGATAGTAGGCGGACTGCTCGAAGTGCGTGCCATCGTCTCGCACCTGGCGGTCCATCTGCTGCTCGACGATCTGGCCGCCCTTTCGAACCCAATTTTGGGAGCGCGCGAACCCAGGGAACAGCACGCCGAGCGCGTGCAACGCCACAGCTTCGCCGAGCAGGTGCGTATTGGGCGAGAAGTACACCGACAGGTTGAATTCCAGGAATCGGCCGTGACGCTCCAACGCGGTGAGAAAGCGCGCGCGCAGGGAAGCGGGCATTTCGTCTCCCGCCAGATGCCAGAACCACGCCCAGGAAAGGGCGCGGAATGCCACCTCTAGGGCGCTGGCCCAGTTGATGCCGCGCAGGAGGGGGTTGGCCGCGAGCCAGCTTTCCACCTGACGGAAGGCTTCGGAAAGATAAGTGCGGCGCCCGGTAAGAAGGAATGCCTGGGCGAGCAGGACGAGGTGCTGGTGGCGATTCAGCTCCCAGATGACTTTGTGATCGCCCGCGCGGGAGAAGTCGAGGTAGGGGCTGCGGCGGAAATACGGGGTGCCGGTGGAGACGTTGTGGAGGTAGTCGCGGCGCCAGTCGATATCGGGTCCCGTGTTCACGGTCAGGCCGAGGATCGGGAAGCGGTGGTGGAGAAGGTCGTCCGCGATGCGCTCCACTTCGAGGGCATAGGGAGTGCCGCGCAGGGCGGCGGCGACGGAGGCGGGCTCGGGAAATCGGGGCGAACGGGGCTGTTGCGGATGGGGGCCCGCTGGCGGCAGCAGGAACATCGCGAGATTGCCGAACTCCTGGCGCAGACGGAAGGAAATCTCCCGCGGGCTACGCACGATGGCGCTCGGGAGCGGTCAGGACCGGGGCTTCAGACATCGCAATTTCAATCGTACACTGCGCGTCGCGTAGTAATCATCCAGGTTGATCGCGCAGGCGGTTGCTGGTACGAGGTCGGAGCCCGAGGTTGAGTGGATCCGGTCATCTCCACCGGCTGGCATTGAGGCAAGCTGCTGCTGGAACGCGATGTGGAAATGGGTGCCGGAATGCGCCACGGGCCGCGGCATGCGGTGAATGCGATCTGCAATGAGAGAGACGTATGTTGAGGGGTAAGATAGATATATTTTTCGATTTTCGCAACATGGAGGAAGCATGGAATTCTACACCTGGGACGAGATGGAAAAGGAAGTCCTGAGCCCCACGATCGCCCGGAAAATCATTGCAGGGGAAAAGGCGATGATCTCCCAAGTCTTCCTGGCCAAAGGTGCAATTGTGCCGGAGCACCATCACGAAGCCGAGCAGATCACCTACATTCTGGAAGGCGCGCTCCAATTCGAGATCGAGGGCAAGGAGATTGTGGTGGGCAAAGGCCAGGTGCTGCGCATTCCTTCGAACGTGCCGCACCGGGCGGTGGCGTTGGAAGATACGCTCGATCTGGACATCTTCAGTCCCTTGCGCCACGACTGGCTCAAGAAGGACGACGCGTACCTGCGCGGGTAGCGGCGTTATGGCATCGGCGATCACCCATTTCGCGGTGGGCGGGGGGTTGGCGCTGGGCTGCACGGAATCGGCGGCCTTGCGGCGTGTGCTGCCGCGATGGGCGATCCCGGTGACGGCGGGGCTATTCGCGGTCGCACCCGATCTCGATACCTGGATCATGCTGGCGCTCAACATCCCACGTGGAAGTTTCTTCAGTCATCGGGGCTTCTTTCACTCGCCGTGTTTCCTCACGCTGTTGGCGCTGGGAATCGCGGCCCTGGCGGTGCGTGGCCGGAGCGTGCTGCCGCTGGGCGCGCTGTGGGCCTGCGCGGCGATCACTCACCCGCTGCTCGACATGCTGACCGACGGCGGATCGGGAGTGATGCTGCTGGTTCCGTTCTCGAGCGAGCGTCTGTTCTTCCCGTGGCGGCCGATTCGTGTGTCGCCGCTGAGCATCGCGCGGTTCTTCGATCGTGCCGGCGAAATCCTGTGGTCGGAATTGCCGTTCTGCGCCGTGGCCGTGCTGGCGGGCCTCGCCGGTCGCGCGATCAAAGGTCCCGCAGGCGCTGAGCGGCGGACTCGGGCGTGATGTCGCGCTGCGGCGTGGCCAGCATTTCGTAGCCCACCAGAAACTTGCGAACCGTTGCCGAGCGCAGCAGCGGCGGATAGAAGTGCAGGTGCAGGTGGTGTTCGTCGTGCGCCGCGCCGTCGGTGGGACGCTGATGGAAGCCCATGGAATAGGGAAACGATACGTGGAAGAGGCGGTCGTAGCGCGCCGTCGTCCGTTTCAGAATGTCTGCCAGCGCATCGCGTTCGGCCGGGGTCAACTGGTCGATCGATGCCATGTGGCGTTTGGCGAGCACCATGGTTTCGAACGGCCACACCGCCCAGAAGGGAACCACGGTCAGGAAGGCTTTGTTCTCCTCGACGATGCGCTCGCCGGCGGATTGCTCAGTGCGCACGTAATCACAGAGAAGGCAGGCGCCGCGGCGGTCGCGCCCCTCTAGCAAGGAAGTCTGTTCGCGCGCAATTTCGTTGGGCAGCGAGCGACTGCTCCAGATCTGGCAATGGGGATGCGGATTGCTGGCGCCCATCATAGCGCCGCGATTCTCGAAGATCTGCACGTAATTGATTTCGGGACGGGCGCCGAGCTCGGTAAACTGATCGACCCACGTGTCGACCACGCTGCGCAGATCGGACAGTTCCATGTTGGCGATGGTCAGGTTGTGCCGTGGCGAAAAGCAGACCACGCGGCACACGCCGGGTTCGGATTCGGCGCGCAGCAGGCCGTCCTGATCGAAGCTCCCGGCCGCTGTGGAGGGCTTGAGCGCCGCGAAATCGTTGTCGAAGACGAAGGTGGACGCGTAAGGGGGATTGCGGGCGCCGCCGGCGCGCGGATTCCCGGGGCAGAGGTAACAGGAAGGGTCGTAGGCGGGCTGCGCGGCGGCAGCCTCTTCTTCCATCTGTCCCTGCCAGGGACGTTGGGTGCGGTGCGGAGAAACCAGCACCCATTCGCGGGTCAGCGGGTTGAAGCGGCGATGAGGATCCTGCGTCCAGTCGAACATGGAAGTTATACAGCTGTAAGCTTTCAGCGATCAGCTTTCAGCTTAGCGTGCCGCGCAGGGGGTCCGCTGCCGGGTAAGTGACTTGGGCATCCCGAGCCAGATTGGACGAAACGAGATTTGAACTGCGGCAGCCGGGCCAGGCCTCCGGTCCCCGAGGTCCTGGAATTCAAGGTAGTACAGGTGGCGTGCGGATAGGCCGTGTCGCTGCCCCACATCCGCGATCACGCAACGGTGGCGACGGGTTGCTCCATCTCCTGGAACCAGAGACTGAGCACGAGCAGCGACCAGAGCCAGTGACTGTTGTCGCGGCGGCCGCTATCGTGTTCGTCGAGCAGGGCGCGCAGGAATTCGGGCGATACCATACCTCGATCGAGGAACGCCGCCGAGGTGACGTTGTCGCGCAGAAAATCACGCAGTTCGCCGCGGAACCAATCTACCAGGGGGACACCGAAGCCCCACTTGGGGCGATTGAGCAGCGCGGGAGGCAGGCGGTCGCCGACCGCATCGAGGAGGATGCGTTTGCCCTGACCCTGGGAAATTTTCCAGGCGTGCGGAATGGTGGCGGCGAGTTCCGCCAGTTCGTGATCGAGCAGCGGGGACCGCACTTCGAGGGAGTTCGCCATCGACATGCGATCGACCTTCACCAGCATGTCGCCCGTCAGGTTGGCGCTGGCCTCCCAATGCATGACCTGCGAGAGGGTGCCCGCGCTTTCGGGCAGAATGCAATCCGGCAGCACGCGCGCGAGGAAGCCCGCTTCGGCGGGCATCATCCATTCGGGGCGGAGCAGGCGGGAGCGCATGTGATATGGAGCGTAATTGAAGGCGAAGTACCGGTCCAGACCGTTGCGGCAGCCGGCCATGTGCAGGAAATTCTTGCCGTAGGCCGAATACGGTAGGCGCGCCGAAATCCAGGAGAGCAGCAGTCGCGCGACCTGTGGGACACGATCCAGTCCGCTGAGCCGCTGCACCTGTTGCAGGCTGGTGTAGCCGCCAAAGAGTTCGTCTCCGCCATCGCCGCTGAGCGCGACCTTGACGTAGCGGGCGGCGAACTCGCTGACGATGAAGGTGGGGATGGCGGAGGAATCGGCGAAGGGTTCGCCGAAGTGCTTGACGAATTTGCGAATGATGGCGATGGAATCGGGCCGGACGACGATTTCGTGGTGCTCGGTCTTGTACTTCTCCGCGACCATGCGGGCGTAGGGGAGTTCGTTGAAACGGCTCTCCTCGAACCCGATGGAGAAGGTGCGGATGGGGTCAGGCGATTGCAGGGCCATGGAGGCGACCACGGAACTGGAATCGATGCCGCCGCTGAGGAAGGCGCCCAGGGGCACGTCGGCGATCATGCGTATGCGCACCGCTTCGTCGAACTTGTCGCGCACCTGTTTGACGGCCTGGGCGTGGGTAAAGCCTGGCGCCGGTTGCGCGGCAGCCACCGGCATTTGCCAGTAGCGGCCCTGCTTTACCGTACCGCGCTGGTAGGTCAGCCAACCGGCGGCGGGGATGCGGCGGATGGCGCGGTAGGCGGTCAGGGGATCGGGGATGTAATTGAACTGGAAGTAGAGGCGCAGGGCGTCGGGATCGGTATCGAGCGGCACGCCGGCTTGGCGGAGGCAGGATATTTCGCTCCCGAAGTAGATTCCGTGCGGCAGTACAGCATAGTAAAGGGGCTTCTTGCCGAAACGGTCGCGGGCCAGGAGGAGGCGTCCCTGGCGAGCGTCCCAGATGGCGAAGGCGAACATCCCGCGAAGGCGTTGGAGCCCTTCGACGCCCTGCTCCTCGTACAGGTGGAGAATGGTTTCGGTGTCGCTGGCGGTGCGGAAGCGATGGCCGCGGGCGATCAATTCGGCTCGTAAGTCCTGATATTCGTAGATCTCGCCGTTGAAGACGATCCACACGGATTCGTCTTCATTGCACATGGGCTGGTGGCCGGTGGAAAGATCGATGATGCTGAGGCGGCGCATGCCGATGCCGCAGCCGCCATCGACGTGGATCCCTTCGTCATCCGGCCCGCGGTGACGTATTTCTCCACACATGGCGTGCACCAGCGAAGGCTGAGCAGGCTGGTCGAGACGAACGTAACCGGCGATCCCACACATAAGAGGTTTCCCAGGGAGGGCTCATTTGAATTTAACATCGCGAGTAGAGGGTGCGCAGGACCTTCCCGGGACTACCTGTGGTTGACAGAACGGAAGCGTGTGAGTCCTAATGAGTTATGACCGCGAGTTTTCCCGCGATGTACAAAGCCGATGTGTTGAGGGCCATCGAGACGATCGATCTGGGTAAAGTTGGCCAGGCAATCGACGTCCTGATCCGGGCTCGCAACGAGGACCGCCGAATTTTCGTATGCGGCAACGGCGGCAGCGCATCCACCGCTTCGCACTTCGTTTGTGACATGGTGAAGGGGGCAAGCTTCAAGCGCGAGAGGCGCTTCCGGATCATGGCGCTGACCGATTCCCTGCCCACGATTACGGCCTACGCCAACGATGTAAGTTACGACTGCGTGTTTGTGGAGCAGCTGAAGAACTTCGCGGAGCCCGGTGACGTGGTGATGGCGATCAGCGGGTCCGGCAACTCGCCGAACGTCCTGCAGGCCATCGAATACGCCAACTCGATTGGCTGCCAGACCATTGCTCTCTCCGGCCGCGATGGCGGAAAACTCGGGCCGATGGCCCAACTGAACCTGCAGGCCTCCAATCCGCACATGGGCCGCATCGAAGATGTGCACATGATTGTGATGCACATGATCTGCTACTACTTCATGGACGCTGAGAAGCCCGTTGCTGTGGGCGCATGAGCCCCGGCACTCCGGTGGCCGGGCCCCCGGTGATGCAGCGCAGTAAGTTAGGGTACGGTCTGCTTTCCGCCGCACTGGCCGCGGTGCTGCTTTACTACTCGCTACGCGGCGTGGAATGGGGGCGGGTTTGGGACACCATCCGGCACGCCGACGGATTCTTTCTGGGCGTCGCCTGCCTGATCACGTGCTGTGCCTTCCTCATGCGCGCCTGCCGCTGGCGGATTCTGTTGAATGCCGGCGCGCGGTTCGACCTGGGCACGGTTTTCAGCGCCACGATGGCGGGGTACCTCGGCAACTCGTTCCTGCCGGCGCGCGCCGGGGAGTTTGTCCGCAGCTATGTCATCAGCAGCCGCTCCACGCTAAGCAAGACCTATGTTCTGACGACGGCGCTGAGCGAGCGCATGGTCGATGCCATTACGCTGGTGCTGGCGAGTTCGGTGGTTTTGCTGGGGGTCGAGCCCAAGCCGGAGTGGCTGGCAGGAGTGAGTCGCACCACGGCGATTGTCGCCGGGGCCGGTCTGCTGGCCATCGCGATTCTGCCGCACACGGGTGATCTGGTGGAGAGGTTGCTGCGCGCGCTGCCGATGCCGGCTCGCCTGCGCGCGCCGTTGCTTGGCTTCGCGGGGCAGATTCTGCTCGGACTGCGCACCTTCCACAGTGTGCGCCGGTTGGCCGGTTTCGCGTCGCTGACGGTGGTGATCTGGTCGCTGGATTGTTTGACGACGATGGCGGGGGCGCGGGCGCTCGGCATCAGCCTCTCATTTCCCGTGTGCCTGCTTCTTGTGACGGCGCTGGGGCTGGGGAGCGCGTTGCCCTCGACCCCGGGATACGTGGGAATCTTCCAATTCGTCACGGTCAGCGTGCTGTCGCCGTTTGGCGTCCCTCGCGATACAGCGCTGGCGTATAGTTTTGTCTCGCAGGCCATCGGGTATGTGGTGGTGCTGGCGCTTGGGCTGCCGGCAATCTACCGTATCAAGGACTGGCGCAAGGCTATTTCCTAAATCTCTGCCAGACGCGGGGGCGGGAAGCGTCGTGCTTGGGAGCGGCGGGTAGGCGCTCGGGACGAATCGCGTACGCGGTCAGGGCGGGCGGCGCACCTCGCGCTTGGGAGCGGCGAGGATCGTGATCCTGGGGGAATGTCGCGCTCAGGACGGGCCGCGCACAGGGCGGCGCCAAGTCGCCCCCTATGGATGGCGGATCGCATCGCGGCGGGCGCCGCTCCGCACCCACGATCACGTATAATAACGGAGTCATTAGTATTTTTGCGCCTATAACGCTCCGGCTTGCCCCACTCAGGGACGTGGAGTGGGGATGATTCCATGTGGAACGGTGATTACGCATTTCTACTGTCGAATCTTGTCAAGAAAGATTTCAAGGTTCGCTACCGCAACATGTCGCTGGGAATCTTCTGGTCATTGTTGAACCCCATGGTCACCATGGGTGTGCTCACCCTGGTATTCACCAAATTCTTCCCGACCAAGCAGCCCGCTTTTCCGGTCTTCGTGCTCTGCGGGTTGGTGCCGTTCAACTTCCTCACTCTCGCCTGGAGCAGCGGCACGAGTTCCCTCCTGGATAACGCCGCGCTGATCAAACGGGTCGCCGTCCCCCGCGAGATTGTTCCCATTGCCACCGTCCTCGGCAACTGCATTCACCTGCTCATTCAGATTGGGCTTCTGCTTACATTCACTCTGGCCTTTGGCTTCGGTGTGAACCGTTTCTGGGTGTGGCTGCCCGTGATCTGGCTGATGGAGATCGTCTTCGTCTGCGGCATTACGCTGATCACGTCGTGCCTGAATGTCTACGTGCGGGACACCCGCTACGTGGTGGAATCGGTCAACACGATGCTCTTCTGGCTGGTGCCCATCTTCTACTCAGACGCGTCCATTCCGCCGCAATTCCGCGAAATCGTCTGGTACAACCCGGTGGCCGCTATGGTGAGCGCGCTGCGCTATATCCTGATGAGCGGAACCCCGCCGCCGGCTACGCTCCTCATCAAGCTTTCGCTCAGTTCTTTTGCCATCCTTGCTGTGGGCGTGATTACGTTTCGCAAGCTGAAACCGAATTTTTACGATTACCTGTGATATGTCGCTGATCGAATTCGAGCACGTCTCCAAGACTTTCACCCACTCGGGCGGGGCCCAATTGCTGCGCGCGCATATCGAGCACCGCTTTCGCCCCACGCGCAAACCCGAAGTGTTCTACGCCTTGAAGGACGTTACCTTCCACGTCGAGCATGGGGAGTGCATGGCGATCGTGGGCGGGAACGGGGCGGGAAAGAGTACCCTGCTCAGCCTGGTGACGGGACTCTGCCGGCCGACCGAAGGACGAATCAACGTCAAAGGCCGTGTGGCTGCTCTGCTCGAACTCGGCTCCGGTTTCCATCCGGACCTGACCGGTGCGGAGAATATCATGCTCAACGCGTCGCTGCTCGGGCTCAGCCGCAAACGGGCGGAAGCGTCCTTCGACGATATCGTCGAGTTCTCGGGCGTTGGCGATTTCATCGACGACCCGATCCGCACCTATTCCAGCGGCATGACCATGCGCCTTGCCTTCTCGGTGGCGGTGCACGTGGACCCGGACATTCTGATCATCGACGAAGTACTTGCCGTCGGCGACCAGGCGTTTCAGACGAAGTGTTTTGAGCGCATCGCACGGTTCAAAGAGGAAGGGCGGACGCTCCTTTTTGTCTCTCATTCTGCCCAACTCGTACGCCAGTTCTGCGACCGCACGTTGTGGCTCGACAACGGGCAGGCGGTGCTGATCGGCACGCCGGATGAGGTGTTGAACGCTTACGCCGGCAAGTCCCTGCACGCAGAGGAATAGCAGAAGAATAAGGGTCGGCAGTGCAATATCCGCTCGGGAGTGGCGCCCGCGCTATCGGCATTTATTCGCGCCACAGATTCACATTGTCGGTAATTCGCTGACCGTAACGGTCGATTCTTTCGAACTTCCCAGCCTTCGCTTCCACGGCGTTCCCACGGATTCCCTTCCACCGCCCGGTGGACTTCCCGCAATTCCCGCGCACCGCTTAACGCTCTTTCATTTGACACCTCCTTCGCGCCTCCGCTATCCTGAAACTTACCGTAGAGGCGCGGCGGCCATCAGTAGCCCTGCCGGATTTCCGATTGAGTTCGGAGGCCGGGGCGAAAGGGGCCGGTCACGATCCCGCCGAAATCGGAACGGAGACTCAATTCCTTCCGGTTGGGGAGCCAGGTCAAATCCTGCTCACTGTCACCCGTTTCTCAGGCGGGTGGAGCGCTATCGGGAATGATGCACGCTCATCTGTGTGCTGTCTCCTCCCCTTCGCCTCCCCCCAAACGGAAATTTATGAATGTCTTTGAACTGACACGCGCACTCATCGATATCGAATCCATCACCAACAACGAGGAGCGCGTTGGCAATTACCTCTACGATTACCTCG
Source organism: Candidatus Solibacter sp. (assembly GCA_039934035.1). Lineage (GTDB taxonomy): Bacteria > Acidobacteriota > Terriglobia > Bryobacterales > Bryobacteraceae > Solibacter. The sequence goes on from JBDTMZ010000025.1 coordinate 61,562, forward strand.
CCCCTCTGGTTGCCCTCTACGACGGCCACATCGAGCGCATCGAGGTGGAGCCGCGCCGCTTCAACGTCTTCGCCAGTTGGGGCGAGTCGCTGATCGTCACCCTCTCCACCCACCTCGATACCGTGCCGCCCTTCTTCACCTCGCGCGAAGACGATGACTTCATCTGGGGACGCGGCGCCTGCGACACCAAGGGCATCATCGCGAGCATGATCAAGTCCATCGAGGCCCTGCTCGAAGCCGGCCAGCGCGGCTTTGGCCTGCTCCTTGTAGTCGGCGAGGAGCGCAACTCGGCCGGCGCCTACAAGGCCGCCCAAACTCCGCGCGGCTCGCGCTACGTCATCAACGGCGAACCTACCGAAAACCAGCTCGCCCTCGGCAGCAAAGGCGCCCTGCGCTATGAAGTCTGCGCCTCCGGCCGGATGGCCCACTCCGCCTACCCTGAACTGGGCGATTCCGCCATCCACAAACTGCTCGACGCGCTCGCCGACATCCGCAAGATCGCGCTACCGGTGGACGATCTGCTCGGCCCCAGCACCCTCAACATCGGCACCCTCTCCGGGGGCCGCGCCCCCAACGTGATCGCGGACGAAGCCAAGGCCGATATCATGATTCGTCTCGTCGGCGATTCCAGCGACACTAAAGCCGCCCTGCAGCGCGCCGCCGAAGGCCGCGCCGAATTGCGCGAAGTAATCGAAATTCCCGCCGTCCGCCTCGGTGCGGTCGCCGGCATTCCCACCACCGTGGTGGCCTTCACCACCGACATCCCGGCCTTCAACGGAGCCTGGGGCGAACCCTTTCTCATCGGCCCCGGCACCATTCACGTCGCACATACTTCCGAAGAGCGCGTGCCCAAAGCGCAGCTCCTCGAAGCCGTGCAAATCTATCAGACCATCGTAAAGGAATTATGCAAACGCGAATCGAAGTAGGCATTCTCGGCGCCACCGGCATGGTGGGCCAGCACTTTATCAAGTTCCTCCAGGGGAACCCGTGGTTCGACCTGAAGTGGCTCGGAGCCAGCGATCGCTCCGCCAGCAAGAAGTATAAGGACGCCATGACGTGGCATCTTGCGGGCGGCACGCCGGATTCCGTCGCCGGACTCACGGTCGAAGAGTGCCGGCCGGGCAATGCGCCGAAGCTGCTCTTCTCCGCCATGGATGCCGGCGTCGCCACCGAAATCGAGCGCTCGTTTGCCGAAGCCGGACACGTCGTCGTCTCCAACTCGCGCAATCACCGCATGGAGCGCGATGTGCCGCTGCTCGTGCCCGAAGTCAATGCCGACCACCTGAAGCTCGTCCCCGAACAGAAAGCGCGCGGCTGGAAAGGTCAGATCGTCACCAACCCGAACTGCTCCACCATCGGACTGGTGATGGCACTCGGCCCACTGAAGCAGTTCGGCATCGAAAAGATCATCGTCACCACGATGCAGGCTATCTCCGGCGCTGGCTATCCTGGCGTGCCCTCCATGGACATCATGGGCAACGTAGTTCCGTTCATCGGCGGCGAAGAGGAAAAGATGGAGATGGAGACCCAGAAGATTCTGGGCGATTTCGCGGGCGACCATATCGAACCCCTCTCCGCCAAGGTCAGCGCGCACTGCAACCGCGTCCCCGTGGTGGACGGCCACACCGAGAGCGTCTCCGTCGAGTTTGCCACCAAGCCCTCGCTCGACGAAGTCCGCCACGCGCTGGAAAGTTTTCGCGGCGAACCGCAGGCCCTCAACCTGCCGAGCGCGCCGCCCAATCCCGTGATCTACATGCAGGAAGCCAACCGCCCGCAACCGCGAAAGGACGCCGAACGCGAGCGCGGCATGGCCGCCTTCGTCGGCCGCCTGCGCCCCTGCACCGTCTTCGATTACAAGTTCGTCGTGCTCAGCCACAACACCATTCGCGGCGCCGCCGGCGCTGCCGTGCTGAATGCCGAACTGATGCATGCGAAAGGGATGCTCGCGTAATGATTGTCATGAAGTTCGGCGGCACCTCGGTAGAGAGCGCCGCCGCCATCGAACGCGTTGCCGGAATTGTGCGCGCCCGCGAGGCGCGCCGCCCCGTTGTGGTGGTCTCCGCCATGGGCAAGACCACCAACAAACTGCTTGAAATCGCAGGCACCGCCATCAAGGGCAAGCGCGAGGAATACATCCGCCTGCTCCACGACCTCCGCGACTACCATTCGCGCGAGGCCCGCCAGATTGTGCCCCTCAGCGACCGCGCGGAGCTTGACCGCTTCCTCGACGAGCACTTTCAAGAGCTCACCGAACTGGTCAAAGGTCTCGCCGTACTCGGCGAACTCACGCCGCGCTCCATCGACGCCATCTCCAGCTACGGCGAGCGGCTCTCCAGCTACATCGTCACTCTCGGCTTCCGCCATTTCGGGATGCAGGCCGCGCACGTCGATGCGCGCGACGTCATCATCACCGACAGGCGCCACACCGCCGCTCTGCCCAACTTTCCGGAAACCTACGCCCGACTCGCCGCCACCATCCCTCCCCTTGCCGCCAACAGCGTCGTGGTGATGGGCGGTTTCATCGGCTCCACCGAAGACGGCGTCACCACCACGCTGGGCCGCGGCGGCAGCGATTATACCGCCGCCATCGTGGGGGCCGGCATCAACGCCGAAGAGATCCAGATCTGGACCGATGTGGACGGCATGCTCACCGCCGACCCCACCATCCTTCCCGGCGGACACCGCGTCAAAATCATCTCCTTCGCTGAAGCCGCCGAGCTCGCGTATTTCGGAGCCAAGGTGCTGCACCCCGCTACCGTCGTACCCGCGATCGAGAAGAACATTCCGGTGCTGATTCTCAACTCGCGCCGTCCCGAAGTGCCCGGCACGCGCATCACGGCCGATTCCGTGCACTGCGACAACACCGTCAAATCCATCGCCTGCAAGCGTAAGATCACCACTGTCAACATACACTCCACGCGCATGCTGATGGCCCACGGCTTTCTGCATCGCATTTTCGAAATCTTCGATCGCTACGAGACGCCCGTCGATATGGTGGCTACCAGCGAAGTCAGCGTGTCGCTCACCATCGACAACACGTCGCGCATCGATCTCGTGCTGGGCGATCTTCGCCAGTTCGCCGAAGTCACGGTGGAGCACGATAGCGTCATCGTCTGCCTGGTGGGCGAAAATATCCGCCATACGCCCGGTGTGGCGCGCCGCGTCTTCAACGCGCTCGACAGCATCAACATCCGCATGATCAGCCAGGGCGCCTCGCTGCTCAACCTCAGCTTCGTGGTTGCCGAAAGCGATCTCCTGCGCACGGTGAAAGCCCTGCACGACGAGTTCTTCGCCGAGCTCGACCCCAATGTCTTCGAACGCAAAGAGGCCGTGCATGCGTAAACTCGCCATCGTCGGCTACGGCAAAATGGGCAGGCTCATCGAGCAACTTGCTCCCGAGTACGGTTTCGAAGTCGCGCTCAAGCTGGACGAGTTCAACAACGTCAACGGCGGCGGACTCACAGCCGAAAACTTCCAGGGCATCGATGTCGCCATCGAATTTTCCATCCCCTCGGCCGTCGCCGGCAACGTGGCAGGCGTCGCGAAGTTGGGAGTGCCTCTCGTGGTCGGCACCACCGGCTGGCTGGAACACTTAGAGCAGGTGAAGCGCACCGTCGCCGCGCACGATTCCGGACTGGTCTGGAGTCCCAACTTCTCCATCGGCGTCAACGTCTTTTTCCGTCTGGTCGCCGAGGCCGCGCGCCTGCTCTCTGAAGAGCCGGCCTACGGTTCCTGGGCCTGGGAGATTCACCATTCCGCCAAGAAAGATGCGCCGTCTGGTACCCTGCTGAAACTGGTGGACGAAATGAAGAAAGCGGGCTACACGCGCAATATCGACGTGGGCTCCAACCGTGCCGGCACAATCCCCGGCACCCATGAAATCGGCTTCGATAGCGCGGCGGACACCATCACGCTCCGCCATACCGCGCGCAGCCGCGAAGGCTTCGCCCGCGGCGCGCTCAAGGCCGCCGGGTGGATCGCCGGCAAGAAGGGTTTTTACGAATTTAGCGAGATCGAGTTTTAGGTGCTAGAAAGAATGGGCCGCCGATGAACGCCGATAAACGCAGATAAAACCGAGTTGTTCTTATCGGCGTGCATCGGCGTTCATCTGCAGCCAACAAGGTTTAATAAAGTATTTTCTGGAGGTGGTACATGTTTACTGGATGCGGCACAGCCCTGGTTACACCGTTCAAGCAGGATCTGTCCCTGGATGAAGCAACACTGCGCGTCCTCGTGCGCCGTCAAATCGACGCCGGAATCAACTTCCTGGTTCCGTGCGGCACTACGGGCGAGAGCCCTACGCTGACGCGTGCCGAGCATCTTCGCGTCGTTGAGATCACGATCGAAGAGGCCAAAGGCAAAGTGCCCGTGGTCGCCGGCGCCGGCGGCTACAACACCTACGAGGTCATCGAACTCGCTCACGAGATCGAAGCCATGGGGGCCGATGCACTCCTTTCCGTCACGCCCTATTACAACAAGCCCACGCAGGAAGGTCTCTACCAGCACTACCGCGCCATCGCCGCCGCCACCCGCCTGCCGATTGTGCTCTACAACGTGCAGGGACGCACCGGCGTCAACATCGAGCCCGCGACTCTCGGCCGCCTCTCCAAGATCGACAACATCGTCGCCGTGAAAGAAGCCAGCGGCAACATCGGACAGATGGCCACGATCATGAACGAAGTGCCCTCCGATTTCGTCGTCCTCTCCGGCGACGATGCCATCACCATCCCGCTCTGCGCTCTCGGCGGCCGCGGCATCATCTCCGTCGCCTCCAACGAAATTCCCGCCGAAATGACGGCCATCGCGCAAGCCTGCCTGCGCAACGATTTCCCCGCCGCCCGCGAAATTCAGGCAAAGTACCTGCCCCTGATGAACATCAATTTCGTGGAATCCAACCCCATCCCGGTGAAAGCGGCCATGGCGCTGATGGGCTTGCTCGAACCCGTCTGGCGGCTCCCCATGGTGCCGCCCTCCGCCGCCAGCCTGAGTAAGATCGAAGCGGTCCTCGCCCAGGTCGGCCTGCTGGTGCATCAATAACAAAGTGCGGCAGGCATTCCTGTCTGCCGCCGCCTTCAGGCGGCGCGAACCCCGTGTAAGCTCTCGCACCGAGACGGTGCTCCCTTACCGTGACAATGTCTGATTATCGAGAACCCATGCAATCTACTATCGAGAATCTCTTCGACCACAAGCCCGCCGCCTACACGCCGGAACATCGCGCCATCTTCGATGAATTCCTGCGCGCCCTCAACGCCGGAGAGATCCGCTCCGCCGAACCCGACCCCACTGCCGTCACCGGTTGGCGCGTCAACGCATGGGTCAAAAAAGGAATCCTGCTCGGCTTCCGCATGGGCGTGAACGTCGACATGTCGGTGGGCACGCTCGCCTTCCGCGATAAGGACACCTATCCCACCAAAACGATCTCCGCGGCCAACAACATTCGCATCGTGCCCGGTGGCAGCAGCGTTCGCAACGGCGTCTATCTGGGCCAGAACGTCACCTGCATGCCGCCCATGTACATCAACGTGGGAGCCTATGTCGATGATGGCACCATGGTCGATTCGCACGCGCTGGTGGGCAGTTGCGCCCAGATCGGCAAGAATTGCCACATCTCCGCCGCCAGCCAGATCGGCGGCGTGCTCGAACCCATTGGCGCGCTTCCCGTCGTGATCGAAGACGACGTCCTGATCGGCGGCAATTGCGGTGTCTATGAAGGCACCATCGTGAAGCGCCGCGCCGTGCTCGGCACCGGCACCATCCTCAACCGCTCCACCCCTGTCTACGACCTCGTGAACCACACCATCCACCGCGCCACCGACGACCAGCCGCTGGTCGTTCCCGAGGGCGCCGTGGTCATCGCCGGATCGCGCGCCATCACCAACGGTCCCGGCAAAGACTGGGGCATCAGCGTGTACACCCCCGTCATCGTCAAATACCGCGACGCCAAGACCGACACGCGCATTCAGCTCGAGGATTTATTACGATAGGGTACGCACTCAAGATGGGCGCCTGATGCCATGCATTCTGGTCGCTGACGACGACGCAGTACAACTCGATCTTCGCAAGCAACTCCTCGAAATTGCCGGCTATCGGGTAGAGGTCGCCTTCACCGCCAACCAGACCGTGCGTCGCCTCGAAAATGCACTGCCGGATCTGGTCATTGTCGACCTTCGCCTGGCCAATGCGGAAGGCGAGTCCGACGCCAGGGAAGGACTCGCCCTCATTCGCCGTATTCGGCAAACGTCCGCGCGGCTTCCCATGATCGTGCTCTCGGGATGGCCCGACGACCTCTACGGCCAGCCGGAAGAACAACTGGTCTCGCGGGTTCTTGTCAAACCGGTCCGAACCCGCGAACTTTTGCACGCCATCCGCGATCTGATTACCTGACCCGATACACCGTGCGATAGCGCCCGCTCACTGCCGCGCCGATTCCCCCTCCCGCTCCCGCGCCAATCACCGTGATCACACCCTTCTCCGGTCCCTGGCCTTCATTGCGGAACCTCACGCCCACCGTAGCGTCGACAACAGCGCCGGCGGCCACCCCAATCGCGCCGCCAAGCACCGCGCCCCACACCCTGTTGATGCGGGGGGGCTCGTAAACGCGCACCACATCGGCCTTCTCCACCGACACCAGTTGATCCGCATTGATGGTGATGCGCCCGTCGGTGGCACTTTCGAAGCGTCCTTCCACCCGTTTTTGATTGGTCTGGATGACGCCTATCCTGTCTCCCTTGCGGAGCGCCAACACGTTACTCCACTGCCCCGTGTCGGCCGCCATCCCGATTTGGGCCGCCAGCACCAGCAGCCCCGCAAGGATTCGCGCTCTTGTCATAGCCGTATCCCCTTAGCGTGCCGCCGGCAGCGCGATCGCCGCGGCGAAGTACGGTGCGTCTCCCAGCGTGGTGAGCCACCCCTGCACCGTGTAACTCTTCGATTGCGGAAGCGGCGCGTTCACCGCGATCAACCACAAGCCGCTTACCACCCGCTCGTGGAGCGCCTGCGTGAAGGCCTTGTCATTGCTCCACCGCCACACCACATTTCCCTGCTCGTCGCGCACCGCCACATCGTATTCCTGCCCGCTACCGAACTGCAGTTTCAACGCTTCGGGGGTCTCCAGCGCCAGGGTGATAGCTAGTTGGTCTCCCACCGGTTCCGCCGTCACCCGGAACTGCCCGGTCGGCGCCGTGTCCAGACGAAGTTTGCCTACCCGCGCCGAAACCAAATCCAGCGTTCGCGGACCCGTGAAGCTTTGCTCCACGCGCCGCACCATGCCGATGTTTTCGGCAAACTGCTCTAACTGCGTCCCGGCATCGGCGCAAGTGAAGGTTCGATACCGTACCTCCAGCACATCCGGGAACGAGCCGGCCGGACCCTCATGCTGCCCGCGCTTGCCCGAAGTGAGACCCCACTGCGCACACGTGCGACCGGGAGACTCCCACCAGTTTTCGAAGGGTTCGAAGAAGGTCAGCAGCAGATCCTGCTGACGATCCTCGTCGAGGTACACCAACTGGCCGCGTTCGTCCTTCCGGACCAGTAACTGGGTGTCGGTATAGCCCCGTAGGCTGTAGTAAACCTTGTCATTAATCAGGAATGGCAGACCTACCCTGACCGTCAGGGTCTGCCCGAACTTGGCGTCTTTGTAGGTCCAGGTATTGCCCGTGGCAAGCGGGAAGAAGTCCGCGCCGCTGGCCACCCCCGCCAGCACCGCGATTGCGGTTAGTAATCGAGTGGATATCATGAGTTGGTCACCGTTGTCTTCATTATGGGCACGTTGGCCCGTCTGATAAACAACGCGCAGCCGAATGGTATTTCGGCTCAGTAAACCAACCGCCGGCCTACTTCATGCCGGGCGACTTCAGCGCTACCGTTTGCGGTCCTGCCTCCGGCTGCACCCACGTCGAAAGTTTGCGCGCGCGAGCGAAGTCCTCTTTGAGCTTCGCGGTGATTTTCTCGGCGACATCCGTGCTCGCGCCCCGGAATTTCGCGCCCAGGCTCTCCTGCGTGGTCGCCCAGATCACATCGCCTTCCTTATTCACCAGGCGCACCGCTGCCACGGCTTCGTGCCGCCGCTCCGCGGAGTGCTCGCTTTCGTTCTCCCCCACGCCGAAACCCGCGTACGCCCCGCGGGAACTGCTGCTCGAGCGGCTGGCTCCCACGTTGCTGCGCGCCGTCACACCTTCCGAACTGCTGTGCACTTCGGTAAAGACCATGTCTTCCGCCGCGCCTTTCAGCGTCGCGTCCGCCCGGTCCGGATTCTCCGTGAGGACGAAGAGTTTGCTCGACTCCAAACTGCTCAGCAGGATATCGCGCATCTGCGCTGCAGTCTCCCCGCCGGTCAGGTGGTCTACATACACCCGCTTGATCTGGAGCAGTTGCTTCAATGAATTTTCTTCGATCGCAACGGATGAAGGTAGATTGTCCGCCGCCACCGCGGACAATCCCAGGCCGGCTAAAAGAACTGGAATCCAGTTCATCCCTTTCCCGCCTTTCTTGCCTCGTTATCCTGAAACTCCACACGCCTGCCGGTACGAGCCTCCAGGCTCGCCAGCACAGAGCGTATGTCGCCCTTATCGACCCGGAAAACTACCGCCTGCTGATTGCCGCCCGCGTCCACATACCCGATGGTTACGAAGTGTTTTCGGGATTTGCTCAATAAGAGCAAGGGCGAAATCAACACGGCTTCGGCGTACCGCCGGCTCACCTTCTGACCGTACTCCACCGTGTTGATCTTCCGGTAGGCAATTTGGAGGTCCTCTTTGCCTGAATGAACCCGCAATGCCTCGGCGTCGGTGAGATCGATCAGTATGCCGGATTTGCCGGCGAGACTGGCTTCGGTCCCGCCCACAAACTGCGCTTTGATTCCCGGCTCACCGGCCGCCATAGGGTGCGCCAGGAGCAAACATCCCGCCGCAACCCAAAATTTGCAGAACACCGCAGGTGCTTCAATAGTACGTGACAAATCATACCTAATCAACCGAAATCAACAGGGAATTTCTTATAGCAGGTGATTATTGCCCTTAGATTTCATATCCAAAGCACACTAGCTAAGGGGATTAGCAGCATTTTGCGTTTGCATATTTTTTCTGCAACCGATGGTCGCTGAACCGTCGCCACTCCTCCCCCGAATGCGTCTTCCCGTGGGCTGCCAGATGCCGCCGGTAGGCGTTCTCGTCACCCAACTCGCGCAGCAACGCCAGCAGGAACCGTCCCACCCGCCTCATAACTCCTCCGCCTGCAACCGCGACAGCACGAACGGCGCTTCGTGGACCTGGCGCTCGCCGCCCCGCAGAATACCCACCCAGATACGCAGCGAATCCAGCAGAATCATCGCCACCAGCACCATCAACAGTCCGCAGATGGCCGCGTCCAGGCGCGCATTGAAAATCAGCGTTTGGGTGTCGGCCACATTAGCCGCGGTGCCCGCCCGCAACACCGCCTCCAGTTTCTCCGCCTGCGCCAGGAAGCCGATGGCCGGCAGTGGCGAGAAGATCTTCTGCCATGCCGCCGTGAAGGTGGCGCTGACCAACCACACCAGGGGAGCGCAGGTGATCCACATGAACTTGGCGCCATGCATTTTCAACAGAATCGTGGTCGCCACGCACAACGCAATCGATGCCAGCAACTGATTGGAAATCCCGAACAGGGGCCACAGCGAATTGATTCCGCCCAGGGGATCGCGCACGCCCTGCACCAGAAAGTAGCCCCAGGCGCCCACTACCGCCGCCGACGTCGCAATCACGCCAGGCATCCAACTGGTGCGCCCCAGAGACGGCACGACGTGTCCCAGCAGGTCCTGGAGCATGAAGCGGCCCACCCGCGTGCCCGCATCGATAATCGTCAAAATGAACAGCGCCTCGAACATGATGGCGAAGTGATACCAGAACCCGATCACAGCCTGCCCGCCGCCCGAGCGGGCGAAAATGTGCGCCATCCCGAGCGCCAGCGAGGGCGCGCCGCCGGTGCGCGAAAACAGCGTAGTCTCCCCGACGCTCTGCGCCAGCGTGGCCATGTCCGCCGTCGTGACCGGGAAACCCCACGACGAAATCGTCGCCACCGCCGCCGCCGGAACCGCGCCCACTACCCCCTCCGGCGAATTCACCGCGAAGTACACGCCCGGCTGCAGCACGCACGCCGCAATCATCGCCATGATCGCCACGAAACTCTCCAGTAGCATGCTGCCATAGCCCACCGGAGCCGCGTGAGTCTCCTTGGCAATCATCTTCGGCGTGGTACCCGAGGAGATCAGCGAATGAAAGCCCGAAATCGCCCCGCACGCAATCGTGATGAAACAGAACGGAAAGATCTTGCCCGCGAAAATCGGGCCTGTGCCGTCCACAAACCGGGTGAAGGGCGGCAACTGCAATTCCGGACGCACGAACAAGATGCCCACTGCCAGCATCAGTACCACGCCCAGCTTGACGAACGTGCTCAAGTAATCGCGCGGCGCCAGCAGCAGCCACACCGGCAGCGCGCTGGCCAGAAAGCCATACAGGATGATCGCCAGCGCCAGCGTCATCGCCGTTAAGGTGAACACCGGCGCCAGGCTGGCCGATTCCGCCACCCAGCGCCCCGCGAAAATGCTGGCCATCACCAGTACGAAACCCAGCGCCGAGCACTCCAGCACCTTGCCCGGACGCCAGAATCGCAGGTACAAGCCCATCAATACCGCAATCGGCATGGTGGCCGCGATCGTGAACGTGCCCCACGGACTCCCCTTCAGCGCATTAACCACCACCAGCCCCACCACTGCCAGGAGAATCACCATGATCATCAGCACTGTCACCGGCGCAATCAACCCGCCCACCTTGCCGATCTCTTCCTTGGCCATCTGCCCCAGCGATTTTCCGTCGCGCCGCATGCTGGCGAAGAGAATCACGAAATCCTGCACCGCGCCGCCCAGGCAGCCGCCAATGATGATCCACAGCGTGCCCGGCAGATAACCGAATTGCGCCGCCAGCACCGGCCCCACCAGCGGGCCCGGACCCGCAATCGCCGCGAAGTGATGTCCGAAGACGATCCATTTGTTCGTCGGCTCGAAATCGTGGCCGTTGCGCAGGCGCTCCGCCGGTGTGGCCCGCTGGTCGTTCAGCACCATCACCTTCGCTGCAATGAACTTGGCGTAGAACCGATACGCGAAGGCATAACTGCAGGCCGAGGCCACCACCAACCACAGGCTGTTGATGTGCTCGCCGCGATGCAACGCAATTCCGCCGAGCCCGATTCCCGCACCGCAGGCCACCAAACCCCATAGCAAATAGCCCAAAATCTTCATTGCCCTAGAGTCTACTAAATTCACCTGATACGCAGCTTCGAAACCGAATCGCGTCTGCTCTCATCCAAACAAGTGAGCATCGTCAAGGAGGTCGAGACCATGCTGAAGAAGATGGATCAGTTTTACGAAGAGGCTGCCGAACACTGGTGCCACTTCGCGCATCACGAATCTATGTGGCCCGTAAATGGCCTATATCGTTGCCGCACCTGCCTCCGCACCTACCCGGTACCCTGGGCCAACAGCAGGGTGGGACAAACTGTCCGCCGCGAGCGACCCCACAAATCGCTCACCGCCCAGGCCTTTTAACGGCAACACGTCAGGATAGGCATTCGGGCTTACCGCCTGGCGTCCGATCCCGTCCGCCGGCCGCGCGCCCCTTACAGCCCCGGCAACTTCACGCCGCCCTTTGCCATCGCGATCAATATCACCGCCACGTGCAGCGCGTGATCGAAACGGCCGTCGACAATCGCCGCGGACAATTCTTCCAGCGTCCACAACACCACTTCGATGCCTTCTTCCGGAACGCGCCCTTCCACCAGCCGCACCTTCCGCGTAACACAGGTGAAGATGCGATTGCCCAGGCGTCCGACATCCGTCTCCATCCCGCCGAGCAGTTCCATCTCATCGGCCTGGTAGCCGGTTTCCTCCAGCAACTCGCGCCGCGCCGTCTCCTGCGGCGTCTCGCCGGGGTCCACCAGTCCGCTGGGCAGTTCCAGCGTGTGGTGCTCCACGGCCGGACGGTACTGCCGCACAATCAACACGCGCCCGTCTTCGGTGAACGCCACCACCGAAACATAATCGGGCAGGTGCAGGGAGTAGTATGGCGCTTCGTCCTCGCGCATCGTCTTGGCCAGCAGTTCAAACCAGGGCGTCGCGAAAGCGACCTCGCTGTGCAGCGGTTTCAGCGGCATACGGTCTTGCCTTGTCCATCCGGCACGAAGTTGGAGCGTCCCTCCGCCGAAAACGCTCGCCCCCCCTTCATGCCCGCGACTCCAGCACCCAGGGATTGTCCCGCAAAAACTCCAGCGTGCGAAGGATGCCCTGCTGAATCGTGAGTTGGGGCTTCCAGCCCAATGACCGGATCCGCTCGCATTTCAGGAAGATGAACGGGCTGTCGCCCGGCCATCCGCGCTCTCCGCCCCCATACCGCAACTCCGGTTTCAGTCCCAGCGCGCCACTAATCCACCCGATCGACTGATTCACCCGGCAGTACTCATCGGTGCCGAGATTGAAAATGTTCACCGTTTCCGTGCAACGCTCCGTGGCCAGCAGAATCGCATCCAGGCAATCCTGCACGTAGAGGTACGATTTGCGCTGCAGCCCGTCGCCCAGCACCTCGAGCCGTTCCGGATGTTCCCGAAGCTGCCGGTAGAAATCGAAGACGTGTCCGTGGGTGTAGCGCTCACCCAGAATCGAAACGAAGCGGAAAATGTAGACCTGCATGTTGTACGCCGCCGCGTAAGTCGTCAGCAGCCCTTCCGCCGCCACTTTCGACGTCGCGTAGAGCGAGGTCTGCACCGGAAACGGCAACTCTTCCGGCGTAGGATGCTCCTCGGGTTCGCCGTACGCGCTACCCGTCGACGAAAACGCGATTCGCAGTGTGCCGCTCGCCCGCATAGCCTCCAGCACGTTCGAAGTCGCGATAATATTCTGCTCAATGTCACGCAGCGGATGGTCGAATCCGTAGCGCACATCGGCATTGGCCGCCAGGTGGAAGACCGTTTCCACTCCCTGCATCGCCCGCGTAACGGCCTCCGGGTTCATCAGGTCCGCCTCCACCAGCCGGAAGCGGGGGTTGGCCTGAGCGCCTTCCAGAAACCGCCGGAATCCCGTAGAAAAGTTGTCCAGGCCGATCACTTCGTGGCCATCCGCCAGTAGGCGATCCACCAGGCTGCTGCCGATGAATCCCGCGGCGCCGGTTACCAGTGCTCTCACTTTAAGCTCCCGCCGAAGCGGTGCTTGAGACCGATCCGGAAAATATCTCGTACATTGCGCAGATTGCCGGCCACCAGGTTGAGGCGACTATCGGCATCGTCGCGCCAGCGGATGGGCAGTTGCTCGATCCGGTAGCCCAGGCGGCGCGCGAGCGCCAGAATCTCCACGTCGAACATGTAGCCGTCCGTCTCCTGGCGGCGAAAAATCTCCTTCGCCGCGTCATGCTGGAAAAACTTGAACCCGCACTGCGTGTCCTGTATGCCACCCAGGCCCACTACGGTTTGCATGAAGAAGTGGAATCCGACCGACCCCACGCGGCGGTAAAGCGGCTGCGCCTTTTCAATCACCGCGCCGTTGCGGCGCGACCCGATCACCATCTCAATTCCGCGTGCCAGCACGGGACGGAACTTGTCGAAATCTTCAATCGGAACCTTGTTATCGGCGTCGGCATAGCCGATGATTTTGCCGGTGGCCCGGCTCACCGCTTCGCGCACCCCGCGACCCTTGCCGCGCCGGGCGTCGGACCCGATCGCCAACAGCGCCGGGTTATTGGCCGCCAGGCTGCGCACAATCTCGCGCGTGCCGTCCGAACCGTCAGCCGCCACGATGATCTCGTAACTCATCTTGCGGCTCTCGAAGTAATCCACGGCTTCGCCAAGGGTTTTCGGAATCACACGCGACTCGTTATAGGCGGGCAGAATGAGGCTGATCTCGGGTGTCATTTCGGGGAAGCCATATTGTAACGTCTCGCACTTACAAATTCGTTGCCCGCGATCAGAAAGCGCAGCGGCAGGTCCGCCGATTGAGTAATCCCGATGCGCTGCGTCACCGCGATCTCGAACGCCTCGGGCTGTGCGGGCTGGCGCACCACTAACTCACCTTGGGTGACGTCCACGCCATTGTGCGCGCGCGTGACGCCCATGGCAAGAGTCAGTTTGCCCGGCCCGTCGGCGAGTTGCGTAAGTTTGCGGGCGGACGGGCGCCGCGCGCGCATCAGTGCTTCGCCTGCCACCGGCTCCAGGGCGCGAACCAGCACGCAGCCAGGCTGTCCCACTTTCTCGGCCACCAGGTTGAGGCATTCGTACATTCCGTAGATCAGATAAACATACGCGTGCCCCGGAGGACCAAAGATCACCCGCGTGCGATCGGTGAGCCCGCGGGCGGAGTGTGCCGCCAGATCGTCGCCGCCCAGGTACGCCTCCGTCTCCACGATCCGGCCGGCCGCCGGACCGTGTCCCAGCACCTTCCCGAGCAGGTCGCGAGCCACCTCGACGGCGCCGCGCGCGTAAAAGCTTCTGGTAAGAATTCGGCCAAAGCGCACTGTACAATGTTAATCGCGGAATGCGTCTGTTTACTGGATTGGATCTGCCGCGCGAAGTTGTCGGGCGGCTGGATGAGCTGTTGAGGCGCCTCAAGCCCACCGCTCGCGTCAATTGGAGTCCGCCGGCCAACCTCCATGTCACCACCAAGTTCATCGGCGAATGGCCCGAGGAACGGCTCCACGAATTGAAGGCGGCGCTCGGTGGCCTGCCCGCGCGTCCCGCTCTGGAGGTCCATATCCGGCAGGTGGGTTTCTTTCCCAACGCGCGCATTCCCCGCAGTTTCTGGGTGGGCATCGAGGCGCCGGGATTGCCGGAACTCGCCGCCGCCACCGACGCAGCCACCGCTACCCTCGGCGTGCCGCGCGATAAGCGGGCGTTTTCTCCCCACCTGACTCTGGCGCGCATCAAAGAACCGGAACCCCTGGACTCGCTCCAGCAAGCCATTGCGAAACTCGCCTCGCTCGATTTCGGGAGCTTCCCGGCGGACCGTTTCTTCCTCTACCGCAGCACCTTGCACCCCAGTGGTTCCGTGTACACTAAACTTGCGGAGTTTCCGCTCACCAAATCATGATTCCGCTTGCGGCTGTATCGATTGCGTACCTGCTCGGCGCGATCCCGTTCGGCTACCTCCTGGTGAAGTTGAAGACCGGTGGCGACGTCCGCCAAGCCGGCAGCGGCAATATCGGCGCCACCAATGTGATGCGCACTACCGGACGCGCCGCCGGGATCCTGACCCTGCTCCTGGACATCGCCAAAGGGTGGGCGGCCGTCTGGATTGCCTGTGAACTCACAGGGCACGACGTGCTTTGGGGCAGCATCGCCGCCGTCACGGTCATGCTGGGTCATGCTTATCCGGTATTTCTTGGATTTAAAGGCGGAAAGGCGGTGGCAAGTGTGGTGGGAGCGTTTCTCTTCCTGACTCCGGCTGCGCTCGGAGCCGAAGCATTTATATTTGTAGTAATTGTTGCGGTTACGCGCCACATCTCGGCTGCTTCGATCGTGGCCGCAGCCACGCTGCCCTTTGCGGTGTTCATGGTTGCGCGCGCTCCACTGCCCGCCATCGTGGCTGCGCTAGTGGCGGGGAGCTTTGTTATCTACAGACATAGTAGTAATATCCAGCGCCTTCGGGCGGGGACGGAGAGCGTGTTTAAGTTTTGAAGAATCTATCGATTATCGGCGGTGGAAGCTGGGGCACCGCACTCGCCATCGTACTCGCGCCGCGTTTCGAGCGGGTGCGGCTGTGGGTCTACGAGACCGATCTGGCCGCGCGCATGCAAACCGGCCGCGTCAATGACGTATTCCTGCCCGGCGCAGTGCTTCCGGACAACGTCGCGGTCACTTCCGAACTGCCGGCCGCCCTGGAGGATGGCGAAATCGTCCTCGGAGTCATGCCATCCCACCTGGCACGTACCGTCTACCAGCAAATGCTTCCCGGAATTAATGAAAATATGATTTTCGTGAGCGCCACCAAGGGGTTGGAAAACCACTCGCTGCTGCGCGTCACGGAAGTCATCCGCGAGGTTGCCGGAACCACCCGCGTGGCGGTCCTTTCCGGACCCTCGTTTGCCCGCGAAGTGGCGCGTTTGGAACCGACTGCGGTGGTTGCTGCGTCCCACGAACCGGGACTGGCGGAGTGCGTACAAGCAGCGTTTTCCGGACCCACCTTCCGCGTCTACACCAGCTCTGATCCTATAGGTGTAGAAATTGGCGGCTCGATAAAGAACGTAGTCGCCATCGGGGCGGGCGTGTTACACGGCATGGGGCTGGGACATAATGCGATGGCTGCACTCGTCACCCGGGGGCTTGCCGAAATGACCCGGCTGGCGATGGCCATGGGCGGACGCCAGTCCACCCTCGCCGGACTGGCCGGGCTGGGCGACCTGGTTCTCACCTGCACGGGCGACCTCAGCCGCAACCGCACCGTCGGCGTGGAACTGGCCAAGGGGCGTAAGTTGTCTGAAATCACCAGTTCCATGAAAATGGTGGCCGAAGGGGTGAAAACCACCAACGCTGCGGTAGAACTGGCGGAGCGCTATTCGGTGGAAATGCCGATCGCCCAACAGATGTACCAGGTGCTGCACTCCGGAGCTTCCCCCCAGGAATCCATCCGGCGCCTGATGGAACGCTCGCTCAAAGGCGAGTAAACACGTGTTTCCGGTCGCATTATTTCCGGAACGGATCGCAACCTCGGATGGCGGAACGGGTTAGCACGAATATAAGCGCTTCTGCTGCAGTTATGGATCTGGATGCGGAGCTGATGCTCCGGGTCAAGGAAGGAGACGGCGAGAGTTTCGCTCTGCTGCTCGGGAAACACCGTTCGCCGGTGATCCACTTTCTTTTCCGCATGGTTCAGAGCCAGGCAGTGGCCGAGGAATTGGCGCAGGAAGTGTTCCTGCGCGTGTATCGTTCGCGCAATACCTATGTGCCGACCGCGAAGTTCACCACCTGGCTGTTCCGGATCGCGACGCATCTGGCCCTCAACGCGCTCCGTGACGGGAAGAGCGAGCGCTTGCAGGAACGGCTGGATGATGATACCGGCGGCGTGCCCGCCCGGCAGGTATCGGACCGCAGTCCGACAGTGGAGCAGAAGTTGGTGCATCAGGCCAAGATGGAGGAAGTGCGGCGGGCGATCGCTGTGCTTCCGGCCAAGCAGCGGGCGGCGGTCTTGATGCACAAGTACCAGGAAATGGAATATTCGCAAATCGCGAAGGTGCTGAGTTGCTCGGAATCGGCGGTGAAATCGCTGCTCTTCCGGGCATACGAGACTTTGCGCGCGCGCCTGGCGCATATGGCGTGAAGGACGGTTTTATGGATTGCCCATTACAGTCGCGGGAAGGCGCGCAGTTGCTGCTGGAGCGCTGCACCGGGGGAGCCCACGCAGCGCCCGCCGGGGACTTGGTGCGCCACATTGCGGAATGCGCCGTTTGCCGCGCGTTCACAGAACAGCAGCGGTCGGTCTGGGAGGCCATGGATACCTGGGAAGCGGCGCCCGTCTCCGCGGATTTCGATCAACGCCTCTACCGCCGGATCGCGGCGCAGACTTCGTGGTGGGAGCGGCTGCTGCTGCCCCTGCGGCAGGCGAGTTTCGGCCGTTCGATTCCCGCCGCGGCCATGGCCGGACTACTGGTCATGGCCGGCATCGTCCTGGTGCGCCCGGGCGTCTCGCCCGTCGCGCCGCCTGCACGCGCGGTGGAGCATGCGCAGGGAGAAACGCTCCAACCCGAGCAAGTGGAATACACGCTCGACAGCATGGAGGTGCTGGAAGAATTCAGCCAGCGAGTGCGCCCAGATGCGCCGGAATCAAAGCTATAACGCCATGAAACAACGCGCGCCAGCTCTCGGATTTTTGCTGCTGTTGACGGCGGCGGGGACGTTTGCGCAGCCGGCGAAGTCGGCGCCTGGCAGGAATCCGCCGCTCCCGCGCAATGAACTGCGGCCGGGAGCGCCTGGCAGGAATCCGCCTCGCAATCCGGATGGGGCCAAAGGCAATGGGGCAGCTCGCCTGGCCAATCCCCTGAATCCCGTGGAGCGGCTGATGGCGATGTCTCCGGAGATGCGCGAGCGGGTGCTCGAAAAGCTGCCGGCGCAGCAGCAGGCCAATCTGCGCGAGCGCCTGGACCGGTTCGACAAGCTGCCAGCCGCCGAGAGAGCACGCCTCAACCGCATGTGGGCCACCTTCAACAGCCTGCCTCCCGAGACGCAGGCATCGGTCACGCGGCAGATGCAGGCCTTCAACGCGCTGCCTGAGGATCGCCGCAGGGAACTACGCCCCGTCCTGCAGCGCCTGCGCAATATGCCGGAGGACCGGCGCAACCGACAACTCGGCAGCGAAGCGTTCAAGAACCGGTTCTCGCCAGCCGAACTGGAAATGTTGACCGAAATTTCCCGGAATTACCCTCTGCCCGGCAGATAGCGTACTGCAAACTCCGGCC
>JBDTMZ010000026.1:0-12371 GCA_039934035.1 Candidatus Solibacter sp.
GGGGTGGGCCAAATTAGATGATCGAAGTGGGCCAGGCCTGATGATCGAACTCAGCACATACGGCGGGTTGCCGATTACGATGTCATATTTGTCCAGCACCATGTGTCTGAACCGTCTGGGCACATTGGCCACCCGTTTACGGCGTAGGTCACTGGCCACGGTGGAAAACTCAAGCCCGCCCTGTGAAGCATTCACAAGCAGGCCACCCACCAGAGGCACGCCCAGCGTGTCCAGAGAGGAGTTGCCACCCTGCACCTTGATGGCTGGCACCAGGGACGCGGCCAGCGCGCGGATTTCAGCCGGTGACTTGCCTGTGAAGATGTCAATGTTGTGCCACAGCAGTTGTATCTGAGCAAGGGACACGGAAAATGGGCTGATGTCTAAGCCGTGAAGCCGTTTCAACGACAGCGTCACTGTCTGTTCGTTCAGCATTCCCTGACTCTTCAGCCTCTTCACGTCCTGATTCAGTGCCTCCACAAGGAACGTCCCGGTACCACAGGCCGGGTCCAACACCGTTTTAGTGGCGTCATACGCACAACGTTCCAGCATGTACCGCGCGATTTCTGGGCGCGTGAACACTTCACCCAGCGCCCTGCGTTTGCTGGCGTCCAGGTAGTGGTCATACACACCGGACAGGATGTCACCGTGGATGGTTCTGAAGTCCCAGCGGGACAGCAGGTACATGGCGTGCAACAACGCGTTGCTTAGGTTTTCATCGGAACTGTCCAGCGCCCAATCAAGGATGTTGGGATCAAAGAGATTGCGGTACAGTTCAGCGGACTGCTTGTAAGTTTCCTTCAGCAGCGCCTGCATGGGCTTGGCGTAGTAATCCGCGTACCGAGCAAACACTTCCACACCACCGTTACTGATGTAGCGTTTCAGGAAGCCGTGGTCTTCCGAAAACCGCACCATCAGCATGCGCGAAACAATCAGTGATGCAGTTTCGTAGATGAATGATTCGACGGCCTTGCCGCTGTCTGACAGCTTGCTACCCGTGCGTCTAGGCTTCAGCAGGGACACCTCCCCTTCAATGCCCATGCGCGAGGCATATTCGCCTAACAGATGCTTTTCGATACGCAAAGCGTATAGGTGCGCTTCGACTTCAGCAGCGAAATCGTCATGGGCTTCCGGGTATTCCGCGATGTCCGTGCTGGTCAGCGTCTGCGCTATTTCTTCATCTAGAAGGTTGGTGAACTCGATTGGGAATTCCGCGGAAGCCCAGTCATAGACGGCTGGCCCCCAGCGTCCTTCCATCACTTCAACCAACGTGGTCGCGGCCCGAAGGTCGGGTATGACTTTGGTGTCTACAAGCTGGGTGACTGCTGTGCTGAGTATGGAGGCTATTTCCCGAATGGTTTCAATGAAGTGGAGCCTGCCCAGTTCGTCAATGGACTGAAACGCGTAGCGGGTCTTGTTGTCGCGGAAATCCTTCAGTTGTTCTTCCAGCGCCACCCGGTCTGGCCGCATTTCCGCAAAGCACACGCTGAACTTTTCCGGGTCCTTCAGGTCTTCCCACCGGTGGACGCTGGCTTCCGTCTTGGCCATCACGTCCCACTTATGAACTTCCTCTTGGTCCAAAATGAAAAACCAACGGGTGCCGGCTTTGATGTATTTCTTTTTCTCTTCGTAGATCGCTGCGGCATTGTCACGAACATCGTGCCCGCGTTTTACTTCAAAGACACCATAGGCGTGGTCAGGGGTCTTGATCGCGCGGCCAGCCTTGGTGCTGAAGACTGTCAAGTCCGGGATATCGCGGCCACCGGGCAGCGCGGAGTCCACCACCACTTGGTCAGACTTCAGGCCGATTCCAAACGTCGTGCTGGTGAGCAAGTCCCGGATGAATGGATATAGGTTCCGTTCCCCGGAAGCGTCATTGCAGAATTGCGTGATCTTTCGGGCCAGCGGGGATGTCGCGCTGTGGCCAGTGTGTACGCTTGGCATGGTGAACATTCAAAATACCAGAAAGCCACCGGACGATTCTACGGCCCTGAATCCGGCCCGCCCGGCCAAGGATTCCGCCGGCCCCGCGCCGGGGCCCCCAACAATACGCACTCTTGTTCGTGGTGTTTTGCTCAACATGAACGGACCCTGGAAGTGTGGGTGCCCACAGAGACCTCCCGGCGCTGTCCGCGCGCTGGGTCAACTGCAAGCAGCTTTACTGTGGCTCCTGCTTGCTCGACGAAATGTCGCCGCAGACCCCCGCCGCCCGCTGAAACGCACCGGCGATACAACGAGGAAGAAACTCAGGCGAGACCCTCGAAAACTCATGAGCATAGGTTGTAGCGGCTGTCTTCGAGCGTGCATTTCGCCGCTAACGATCCGCCATAGATGGGCGGATTGACGTCGTTTTTGGGGTGTGGTTGAGTCACGCTTGCGAAATGACCGCAACGCTGCCTTGGGCGGACGTCAAACTGTGGCGCCGGGGGCATCTTGCCTAGCGGCGATTTGTGCTGTGGCAGTGTCCGCCACTCGAAATGGGCCGCGCCACCGGAGCCTTTGAGAGCCCTAACGTGTAGTCGTCGTTGGGAACTCAGCGGTCAACCATTCCCGGACCACCTCCGGAGTCCCCAGCCCCGCCTTCATCAAGATTGCCGCAATGTCCCCGCCGGCGATGACGACAACCGGGTGGCGGTCGCTGCGTAGTTCCTGGTATGCCTGGTGGCCGAGAAACGAGGTCGTGACCAGGATTCCGAACTGCCGATGACGTAGTCGCGAGATCAGGCGCGATAGTTCCTTTACGCCGACTCCATTCTCTGGAGCGTAGCACTTTGCCTCAAGGGCGAAGTCGAGCGCGATGCGGTCTGCGAGTGGGCCTACCCGATACGTACCGATCGCATCCCGGCCTCCGTCGACAGATGGTCTGGTCACCGTCTCGATCTTGATGTTCGGGTCCATGAGTCCGGCTAGGCGGGCAGCACAGTGCTCGAAACCGTGTGGGTTGTCCTTGAAGTAGCCGTAGATGCACTGGACCAGGGATTCGTCACGACCTGCCGCAGGTTGTTGCTCCTCTTTGGTCCGATATTCGATCGTGGGGTCCGCCGTGAGCGGTTCATAGACGCCCTTCTCCATCCATTTCCGCCAGGCAGCGGGCGCGGAGGCATGGAGCGGATCTCCTGTCCTCACGGCTTCGATCCACTCGCGGGGCACTGTGCCGGTATCGAGAATCGTGAACTTCGCACGGTAGTTCTGGAAGCGTTCCCCTTTCTTGCTCCGCCAGATGGCGACCAGGTCGTCGGCAGGATCGGCCTCGACGCCGGGCGCGGCCAGGCCCCGAAAGACAGCGTCCCGCCCCTTCTGGCCCTTGGTAAACACGAGGAAAGGTGGAACCTTCGCCCTTTGGTCTGGCGCATTGTGCAGGCTGGTGAAGCATGACTGAAGCAACTTGTTGCCGCGGCGGGGCGTGTCGTGGAGGTCATGGCCAGGTTTCTTATTGTCGCCAAAGTAGGTGAACACGCCGGTATACACGTCGATAAAATCGGGCCAGTCGGGGTCGTCCATGCTGGAATACAGGATCACGAGACGTGGCGCATCCCAACTACCGACCGCGCGGAATCCGCCTTGATTGCCCGCGCCTGGAATGAGTTTGCCCAGAACGTCGTCAGCGCTATTACCCTTCGTGCCGCCCTCGTAAACCGCATCGATAACGAGGTCGGCGGTCGGCAGTCCGGAGAATGGAAATACTTTGGCCATTTGCTTGAAGGCTGATTTTCGCACGAAGTGCGGAAGGAGCATAAGAACTGGGCACTCGTGCCATCGAGGGCCAAGTTCCGCGGTTCTGTTTCCGCGTGGCCGACACGCCCGGAACAGAACATGGATTTGTCGTAATACTACCAACTGCGTTGGCGACAGAAGCCGGTCCTTTCGGCACTAATCTGCGCCCTCTAGAGGCGTTGCTCGCCTACATTTGGGCTGTGCGATTTCCAGTGGCATCGTGTCGGTCGGCAACGCCCAACTCTGGCACGACCTCGCCCCTGTCCCACGTACATAACGCGCACAGTCTTAAAGCGGAACCGCGAATGGGGTTGCGAGGTGCTGTAATGGCGAAGTGGCCGACGCTGAATCCCCACCGAGGCACCAGGTTGCAATTCGGGCTCAGGGTGTCACTCATGCCGAACGCTACCTCCAGCGTCTATGCGAACGTTCTTTCCTGACGTTGTGGAGCTACCCCGGCGTGTTTCGGGACCAGAAGACAGGTGGGAAAGGCGACGGGAAGGAACTCTGCGATCTTCTGGTTGTGTTCGGTGACGACGTATTGATCTTCTCGGACAAGAGTTGTGCCTTTCCGGCCACTGGTAACCATCAACTGGATTGGTCGCGTTGGTATCGTAAGGCTGTCTTGAAGTCGGCGGAACAGGTGTGGGGAGCCGAGCGTTGGCTTCGCGAGAACCCGAATCGCATTTTCCTGGATCGGGCGTGCACGCAGGCTTTGCCTCTGGAGGTTCCGCCGCCGGATCGCATTAGGGTTCACAGAATCGTCGTGGCCCATAATGTCTCGGACCGCTGTGCTGCCTACTTCAGCCGCGGCAGCAGCGGCACGCTGGTTTTTGACTCGGAGTTGCGCGGCGGGGACCACTATGTCGACATAGCGACTTGCCGTCCGTTTGAGGTGGGTTGGCCCGACGCTGACCGAGGTTTTGTACACGTCTTGGACGACATGTCTCTCGAAATTCTGCTCGGCGCACGGGACACGATCACCGACTTCTGCCAATACTTACGATGGAAGGAGGAGTTGTTGCAGTCAGCCCGAAGACGGGCTGTCCGCTTAATGTACTGCGGCGAGGAGGACCTTCTTGCAGATTATTTAATGGTCTTCAAGGACGGGAGACACGGGTTTTCAATACCCGACGACTTAAACGTGTTCTTCCTTCCAGAGGGAGACTGGTTGACGTTCCAGGCAACTCCCCAGCGCGCAGCCCAGATCGAGGCTGACAAGATCAGCTATGCATGGGACGATCTCATCGAGACCTTCAATAAGAACATCCTGGGCGGCACGTCGTACGACAGGGCAGCATATCCCATAGCTGATCGGGAAAAAATAATGCGGTTCTTGGCTCGCGAGCCAAGGGTCCGTCGACGCTTGCTGGCAGAAGCGCTGGTGGGACTGGTTGAAAAGACCAAAGACACGCAACGTGGCACTCGCGTAATGCTTCCGTCGAACTTGGGTGATCCCTACTACTGTTTCCTTGTCTTGCCCCACTTGTTTGAGCGACCTCGGGAAGAGTACCGGGAAGTCCGAGGGCATTTCCTGGAGGCCTTATGCCGCGTGACCAAGCTCATGTTCCCGGACGCGCGCGATATCGTTGGGATCGCCACGGATACAGGCATCGACACTGTTTCGCGGTCGGAGGATGCACTTTACTTGAACGCGCGGGTTTGGAACGCCGAAATGGACGCGCATGCCCGCAGCCTACAAGAAGACCTCCGGTTGCTAACCAATATTACCCAATTCAAAGAAAAGATCTCCGAGTTCCCGATTCCGCAGCAACCGGCCGTGATAACGCCGGGCCCAAATCCCCGCAACAAACCCTGTCCGTGTGGGAGCGGCAAGAAGTACAAGAAGTGCCATGGCTCGTAACGCACGTCGGGCATCACCTGCGCCGGCACCGTGGGCGTGTTTTCTGGCGCGTAGTGGTAGTATCCCGCCACCTTGGCAGCACAGGCCCGCACGCAGCCCGAGAGGGAGCGCGCTCTCCTCAATCCCTGCTGGGCACTTGCGTGCTTCAGGACGTCCGGCACTCGCGGTTCAACCCATGTTCAGTTAATGTCTGCACGGGCACGGGTTCATCGCCGCCACCAACATGAAGCTCGACGGGAAGCGCAGGGTCATGGAGGAGCGGGCGATGCTGAGGGAGCCCTCCTCCAGCGGTTGGCGCAGGATTCCCAGCACGTCGCGGGGGAATTCGGGAAACTCGTCGAGGAACAGCATGCCGTTATGGGCGAGGCTGGCTTCGCCCGGGCGGGGCATGCCCGCGCCGCCGCCGATCATGCCGGCATCGGAAATGGTGTGATGCGGTGAGCGGAACGGGCGCTGGTGCAACAGGCCGCCTCCCGGGGACAGGGTGCCCGCGATGCTGTGTACTTTGGTGGTTTCGATGGCCTCGTCGAAGGTGAGGGGCGGGAGGATGCCGGCGAGGCGTTTCGCCAGCATGGTTTTGCCCGATCCGGGGGGCCCAATCATGAGCACATTATGCGTTCCGGCGGCCGCCACTTCCAGGGCGCGCTTGGCCATGGTCTGGCCGCGCACGTCACGGAAATCGGCAATGCCGTCGGCGGCAGGGTGGCCGATGAGGGAAGCGGTGGCGGGCGCAAATTCCTCGGGGCGGGTGAGAATCGCGACTACTTCCGCCAGGCAGCGCACGCCGTACACGTTCACGCCGGAGACCACGGCGGCTTCGGCGACGTTGTCCGCGGGCACAAACAGGGTGGCAATGCCCTGTTCGCGGGCGCAGACTGCGATGGAGAGACAGCCGCGCACGGGGCGCACGGCGCCATCGAGGGACAGTTCGCCGACGAAGATATGCCGGCTGGCGTCTTTGACCGCCCCCATGGCGCCGAGAATGCCGATGGCGACCGGCAGATCGAAGCCGGCGCCTTCCTTGCGCACGTTGGCGGGGGCGAGGTTGATGGTGATGCGCTTGTTGGGATAGCCGAAACCGGAGTTGATGAGAGCGCTTTTGATGCGTTCGCGGCTTTCGCGGACCGCGGTGTCTGGCATGCCGACCATTACCGAATCCCGCGGATTGCCTTGGGCAAACATGTCGACCTCGACATCGATCAGGTGTGCATCGATGCCGTAGATGGCAGCGCCGCGGGTTTTAAACAGGGCCATGAGGACGGTAGTGGCGGGGACGGGGTGAGGTTCTCAGATTTTGTTGCGGACCGGCAGTCGGGGCAGGATGGTGGGGGCATGCTGGGGAGCGCTGCGGGGGCGCTCATTTGACACCCACGCACCTAATCCCCTAATCTTGATAGAGATTGGATAACTTGACGCGATTCGAGGCCGTGCCTGCCTCGGACATCCTCTCCTGGGCAATCGACACCTTTGGCGAGCACTTCGCCATCGCCACCAGCTTTCAACAGGAAGGCATGGTGATCCTCGATCTCGCGCAGCGCATCCACCCCAAAATCCGCGTCTTCACGCTCGATACCGGCCGCCTTCCCGACGAAACCTACCGCATGATGGAAACTGTCCACCAGCGCTATGGCATTCGCGTCGAGTCGGTCCCGCCGGACGCCGCGGAAGTCTCCGACCTGGTCACCATTCACGGGCCCAATCTCTTTTACTCGGGTGTTCCCGAGCGGCAGCGCTGCTGCGAAATCCGCAAAGTGCGTCCCCTGGAACGCAAACTCGCGACCCTTCAGGCATGGGCCACCGGACTCCGCCGGGAACAGTCGGAAACCCGCGCCAGCGTGGCAAAAGTGGAACTCGGCCCCGGTGGACGCGTCAAAATCGCCCCGCTGGCCGATTGGACCGCGGCCCAGGTGGAGGGCTACACGCAGGAACACGGAGTTCCGGTGCATCCTCTTTACGCTCTCGGCTATGCGAGCATCGGCTGCGCTCCCTGCACCCGCGCCATCCAACCCGGCGAGAACGAACGCGCGGGACGCTGGTGGTGGGAAGAGGACGCCAAGAAGGAATGCGGCATCCACTTCGCCCCGGACGGCACTATCACCCGGGCCACTCCTGCCGGCCAAGATACGGAAACCCACTCCAATGCATAAAGGCTTCACCCTGTGGTTCACCGGCATGAGCGGCGCCGGCAAAAGCACCATCTCCGGCCTGCTCGAACACCAGTTGCGTCAACTGGGCGCGCGCGTCGAAGTGCTGGACGGCGACGTGGTGCGCACGCACCTGTCCAAAGGGCTCGGCTTCAGCAAGGAAGACCGCGACGAGAACATCCGCCGCATCGGCTTTGTCTGCGAACTGCTCTCGCGCAATGGCGTGATCGCCATGGCCGCCGCCATCTCGCCCTACCGCGAGGTGCGTGACGAAGTGCGCTCTCGTATTCCCAATTTCGTGGAAGTGTACGTCGAGTGTCCCGTGGCAGTGCTTGCCGAACGGGACGTCAAGGGACTCTACAAGCGCGCCCTTGCCGGGGAGATTGCGCAATTCACCGGAATAACCGACCCGTACGAACCGCCGCTCCACCCTGAGGTCACCGTGAATTCCTCCACTGAAACGCCGGAGCAAAGCGTCGGCAAGATCTGGGCTACACTGGAACGTTTAGGTCTGGTTAGCTTTGATCGATCTTCACTCACACACTAACGAATCCGACGGTACCTGTTCGCCCGCTGAACTGCTGGCGGAGGCCGCGGCTGCCGGCGTGACCACGCTCGGCATCACCGATCACGACACCTTCAAGGGCTACGATCAGGCGTTGCTGCTGGCCCGCGATTCCGGCATCGACCTGGTCTGCGGGATCGAACTCTCCACCAAGCTGCACGGACACTCCGTGCATCTGCTCGGTTATTTCCTGAACGGCGGAAGGCCGGACGAATTCCGCGTTTGGGTGACCGGCCAGCAGGAAGCGCGGCGCGACCGCAACATCCGTCTGGTGACCCGCTTGCAGGAACTCGGCTTCGATATCACGCTGGCAGAGGCCGAGGCCCGCGGACGCGGCATGACCGGCCGTCCGCACTTCGCGCAGATCCTGGTGGAAAAGGGCTATGTGGCCAGCCTGCGGCAGGCGTTCGACGATTACCTTGATGAATCCGCCAAAGGGTATGTGTACCGCCGCGAACCGCAGTTCGCAGAAGGCGTGGCGCGCATCCGCGAGGCCGGCGGCATCGCCTCGATGGCGCACCCGGTGCGCGTCAAAGGCGATGTTCCCGCTCTCATGCCCGAACTTTGCGAGAGTGGCATGAACGCCATCGAGGCCTATCACAGCGATCACACGCCGCAAGACACGCAGCTCTATCTCGATCTGGCGAAGAAGTACAGTCTTCTGGTGACCGGCGGCAGCGACTATCATGGCGCCGTGAAGCCCAACGTGAAACTGGGCACAGGCTATCACGGAAATCTGAAGGTGCCGGAGAACTTACTGGTGGCGCTGAGGGGTTGAAGAGACGCGGGACGCCCGCCTTGGTCTGGGCGGCCCGTGGCAAGAATCTCTCCCTCGCTCCGAGTGGGGCTCGGTCGCCCCCTGACGACTGCGGCTCCAATTGGCTCGGTCTCCCTGACGGTCGCGGCTCCGATTGGCTCGGAGCGATCTCCTACTTCTGCCGAACGTAGGCCAGCGCAACGACGCTTCCCGTCTCCGGCGACTGCACGGCGGACATCACTTCCGCCTCCGCGCCATCCACCGTGGTCTTCGTACCCGCCACTGGAACCTCCGAGCCTTCCAGAACCACGCGCGTCAACTTCTTGTTCACGCGGCCCTGCGCGCGGATCCGCTCCACGATCTCCTGCCCGAGATAGCAGCCCTTATTGAAAGACACCGCGTGCATCTGCTGCGTCTCCTGCGGCAGAGAGGTATCGCGAATCTCCTCCCCATAGCGCGGCTTGCCGTTCTCGATGCGCACCAGGCGCGCTTCCTCCGCGCTCGCCGCCACCGCTCCGGCGGCCTCCACCTGGCGCACGATGGCAGTCATCCGCTCCGGCGTGCCGTAAATCCGCACCCCCGGCTGGCCCGTCACCGTCACCGCCGCGACTGTCGCGCCCTCCCACTCGATGTGCGCGTAATCCGCGGGCGGCACCGGCGCTCCCAACTCCGCCAGCATCGCCGCCGCTCCCGGACCCTCCAGCCCAATCGACCCCAGCGTCTCCGTCACATCTTCCAGTTCGACCTGATCGGCGATGATGAACCGCTTGATGTGCAGAAATGCTTTCTCGCGCAACTCGGCCTCCGTGTCGATCAGCATGCGATCGTCGAAGCCGAACAGGCAGAGATCCGCCTGAATGCGCCCCTGCGGATTCAGCAGGAAGGCATAGCACCCGCTGCCGGCGGTCATCTTCTTCACTTCGTTGCTGGTAATGTTGTGCAGCAGGCGCGCGCGGTCGCGCCCTCGCACCACAATGCGCCCTCGCGCGGATAGATCCAACCACGCCGCGCGATGGCGCAGCGCTTCATAACCCAGACTCATGCTTCCAGTTTAGGCGATCCCTTTGAGATACGCCGAAATCAACAGAATGATCAGGCCCGACATCGCCGCGCCGAACAACTGCCGCGCCCGCCGCGGATTGTGCGGAGCCGTCGCCAGAATCGCTATGCTCAACACATGCAGCGCCAGCAGGATCTTGATTCCGAACAGGGCGTGATAGGTGACGGAGTGGCCGGGTTTCACCAGGTAGTTATAGATTCCGGAGAGGATCAGCCCGATCGTGGCCGCGACCACGAAGGGGCGGTAATGCTTCGCGGCGCCTTCGTCCAGCGCACCGCGCGCCTCGGGCGAAAGTGCCTCGGCCGAAGGGATCATGACAAACCGCGAGTACAAAATCCCGCCGACCAGCGTCGCCATCGACGAAATATGCACCCAACGCATGACTGCCGTGAGAATTTCACCCATATTGGTTGAGTATACTCGCCTTATGATCCACGAGATCCTTCCCGTCGGAATGCTGCAGTGCAACTGCTCCATTTTCGGCGACGAAACCACACGTCAGGCGATGGTGATCGACCCGGGCGACGAAATCGACGAGATTCTCAAAGTGCTGGCCAGGCACGCGCTCACCGTCACCTCCATCGTGATCACCCACGCCCACATCGATCACATTGGCGGCGCGCAGAAACTCAAACGCGCCACTGGCGCCCCGGTCTACATGAACCCCTCGGATCACGAACTGCGGCAGATGCTGGATGTGCAGGCCGGCTGGCTCGGCATGAGCACCCCGGAGGCCGTCGAAATCGACGTGCCGGCGAAGGACGGCGATACCCTGCTGGTGGGCGCCACGGAAGTGCACGTGCTCCACACCCCCGGGCATACTCAGGGCAGCATTTGCCTCTGGCTGCCAGAGTTGAAAACGCTGGTGGCGGGCGATACCCTGTTCCGCGACAGCATCGGCCGCACCGACCTTCCGGGAGGCGATTCCCGACAGATTCTCCAATCCATCCACGCGCAGCTGATGCCGCTGCCTGGCGACACGCAGGTCTTTCCGGGCCATGGAGACCCCACCACCATCGCCCGCGAGAAACAATCCAATTTCTTCCTTCGGGATTTGCACTGATAACTGGTGGATAGCTGTTTACTAACTCTAGATAACATTATTCCGCATTACCTCCCGTGATAGAGTGACTGCGGTACGTGTAGGGTGAGTGCGCCATATGAAAGTTACCAGGGACCTGCTTTTTGAGGAGGCGGAAAACGCCGGTATTCCCCGCGAGCAGATCGAAGACCTTTGGAAGGGCCTGTCCGTCGCGGTCGAAGACCAGCCGACGTACGATCCCCTGCAAATCGCCTCCTACTTCGGCGCGTTGATCGTGGTTGCCGCCGTCAGTTATTTCTTTCACCTGGCATGGGAAAGGGTGGGCGGCCTGGGAATTCTGGCCATGGCCCTCACCTACGGTTGTATCTTCGGCGCCATGGGGCTGCACCTGCTCCGCGCCCGTAAGTTACAGGTGGGGGGCGGCCTGTTAGTGGCCGTGGCGGTGTGTATGACTCCGCTGGCGGTATATGGAGTGGAGCGCACCTTCCTGGAAGATGCGAACTGGACCTTGATGGAGCTCGCCGCGCTGGCCGCCGGGTCGCTGGCGGTGTACTTCCTGCGCGTCCCGTTTCTGCTCGTGCCCCCCGCCTGCGCCCTCTGGTATCTGGTCATCGACCTGACGCCTGCCGATCAACAGAGTTGGACTTCGGTGGGCTTCGGCGTTGCGGTTGCCTGCGCCGCCTGGCTGCTGGACCGGCGCACCCGCAACGAGTACGCGTTCTGGCTCTATCTGATTGGGTTGACCGCCTCCTGGGGAGGACTTTCGTTCATGGAGAGCGGCGGTCCCTGGGGCCGGCTCTGGTATTTCCTGATCAATGTGGTGCTGCTGGTGCTCTCCACCCTGCTGCGCCGCCGCGTGTTCGCCGTGTTCGGCTCGCTGGGCGTGGGCGGGTACCTGAGCTACCTGATCTTCCGCCTCTTCCATGGGTCGCTCTTCCTGCCCATGGCGCTGACGGTGATCGGGGTTGGAATTATTGTGGGGACCGTCGCGTATCAACGGAATCGCGCCCGGATCGACGCGTTCCTGGCCAATCTCGCGAACGGGCAACTGGCGGGATGGCTCCAGCGCGGACGCGAAGGCGTCACCAGCACGCACAATTGAGGCTGCGGAGGGACGCGGGTCGGATTCCGGTCTATATCCGCCGGCATTCGAGCATCCGCGGCCCCGTTACGCTAACCTGTCTTTCGCAGTTGAAGGGGTTGGCGGCAGATAAGTCGTTCTGAATCA
>JBDTMZ010000027.1:0-124309 GCA_039934035.1 Candidatus Solibacter sp.
AATCGTCCTGCTGAATCCGGGCAAATTCACCCACAAATTCCGCCGACGAGGCAATAATATCGCCTGGTCATACAATTCCTTCGCTCGCTTGCTGAACTCTTGCTGGCGGTCAAAGACGAATGCGATCTGCTCTAAATTTGAAGCGAACTCCGCACGTCGGCAGACAGCCATAACAAAATATTCAAAAGCCAAGTAATACGGGGACTTCGTGTATCTCGGATCTTTCCTTATTAACCTCAAGCGCGGCAGCAAGCGATTGTAGTCTTGCATATCTACGCCGCCAGCCACTGGATAGATTTCGGAATCCAAGATGATCTCGATGAAGCGCTTTTGGATTCGGTCACGCTCAGGGCGATATTTTTGCTCATGCAGATGGGAGAACATGTTGTGCCCTCCTTCGCAGTCTTTCATGTGAAACTCTTCGAGGCCCTCCTTACTGAGTGCCCTATTCCATTTTCGGGCGAGAACCTTCCATGCTCGTTCTCGCCCCAAAAATCCGGCCATCGTAAAGAATGGAGCATCGTCATGATTTCCGCTTTCGTCGCAGTATGCTCGTAGCATCAGCATCCACCGATCAACAGACTCTTCCGAATGCAATAGCCGCGCTAACTCCTGGATCATCCCCGATACCCCTTCCCTGCCCAGTGCGTGTGATACACCACTGGACAGTAAGGCGCAGAGTACTTTGCGGCGCGGCAACGCTGCTTAGAACGTAAGCTTTACAATGTTCCGACCATCAGGTACGCCCAAACCAGGAATCGCCAAATATGCTTCGGG
Source organism: Candidatus Solibacter sp. (assembly GCA_039934035.1). Classification (GTDB taxonomy): domain Bacteria; phylum Acidobacteriota; class Terriglobia; order Bryobacterales; family Bryobacteraceae; genus Solibacter. The sequence goes on from JBDTMZ010000027.1 coordinate 778, forward strand.
CCACTTCAATCGTACGTCTGGAGTGTGCCTAGATGCAAACAGGATTGAGTTCAAGCCAAAGGGTAGTATTTGGGGGATGGGTCGAAAAGCAATCCTGATAGAGCGCGTTCAGCAATCGCATCCATCGACAGAGATATTTCTCCGTCATCGCCCACAGTGAAACATTCAAGACCGCTCCGGTCGCTGTTTGGCCGAAATTGCGCAATAGTGGCAGATAAGTTTGGCTGCTGTATGAATTGGATGCGATGGGACTGCTCGTCCATAAAAATCTCAACGAATTTGGCTCCGCGCGTGACGCGAATGCAGCGCCGAGACATTGATGTGCAGTCTGCCCGCAATACGCGCTCTTCCTCAATCCTATTACTGTTCGTGAACTCTTGGATTGAAAGCCCGACGGCATCGCGTACCGCGTTCCAGAGATTGCCCATATGGCTATTGCAGGCAAACTCATCTTCGATTCTGTTGTGAACCCATCCCACATCTGCCATTGTGCAACGGGCACCCTGTAGCAAGCAACTACAAGCGTAGTGTCAGCCAACTATATTATTACCAAGATTCAGCCAGGGCCTGCGCTGGTTTCACTCCGGCGGAATCCGCCTGGCTAGGTTTTCAACTCCGCGACAATATCGGTAGCAATCTTGCGCGCCTGCTCCAATTCGCCCGGTGCGAGACTGATGGCGCCCACGCGGGCGTGTCCGCCGCCGCCGTAGCGCTCGCAGATAGAAGCGAGGTTGTGCTTGGGTTCCGCGGGGGTCCAGGGATTCGAACCCACCGAAATCTTCGTGCGGAAACTCGACGGGCTCACCGAAACAGTGTAGGTGGAGGCAGGGAAGAGGTAGTAGGGGATGAACTTGTTGTAGCCCTCCACGTTATCGCCCGCGAGATCGAAGAAGACCACGCCATCGTCCTGACGGGCGCGGCGTTTGATGAGATCGATGGATTCCACGTGGCGTTCGTAAAGCGGAGTGTACAGCGCCTGAATTTCGGGCTGCTCGATAATCTCGGCAAGCTGCATGCGCTGCATCCAGCCGATGATTTTCTGAACGATGCCGCTCCCCTTGGCCGCTTCAATGACGAGCGTGAGCTTCATGGCCGGCGCGCCGAGTTCGACGGCGGTTTTGGCGTCGGGATACTGTGCGCCATCGATGATCAGCGACCAGTGCACGAGATCGTCGAGATCGGGCGCGCGGAAATGGAAACGCTCATTGGCGACGTGGCAGATGAACGCGGTGCAGGATTTGTAGCTGGGGTCGTAGAGTTTGCGTCCCGAAGTGTCGCGGCGAAAATGCTCCTGATCGTCCGCGTTGAGGAAGGCGCTCTGGTGGTGATCGAACCACCAGGTGAGCTTGGGGTCGCTGGAGTATTTGAAATCGACGATGGCATTTTCATCGCCGTCGAAGAGACCGGCGTCGAAGAGTTGGGAGGCCTTGTGCGCCATTCCCGTGTAGCGGAACTCCGCGTCGGGGTGAACGGCCCCCGCGATGAAACGGCTGAAGTAGGCAGCGGAGGCCGCGCCGTCGAAACAATGGTCGTGATAAAGCACCCGTGTGAGCATTTCGTTTGGCTGAGGAAAACCTTTTAGCTTGCCTGAACGGACGGAGAAATGCAACTGTAATGTTATGCGCGAGATCCCCAGCTGGGACAAATACTACCTGGATATCTGCAAAGTGGTGGCTTCGCGGAGCAAAGACCCGAACACTCAGATTGGCTGCGTGATCGTGGGGCCGAATCACGAGATCCGGTCGACGGGCTACAACTCGTTTCCGCGGGGGATTCGGGACGACGTGCCGGAACGGCTGGTGCGGCCGACGAAATACCTGTGGATCGAGCACGCCGAGCGCAACGCGATCTGCAATGCGGCGCGCGTGGGCACGGTGACGGAGGCCTGCACGATCTATGTCGACATCATGCCTTGCATGGATTGCGCACGCGCGGTGGTGCAGGCGGGCATCATGCGGGTGGTGATTTCAGGGGAGCGCATGGCCGAATACAGCAGCGACTATTACAACGAGCATTTCGGGATGGTGGAAGTGCTGTTTCGCGAGGCGAAGGTCGAAGTCCGGCGGGTTTAGGCCGGCAGTCCGTGGCAGGGTGGACTACCGCTTGGCGTCGGGCGAGGCCTGGTTGGGGACGTTGCGCGGTTCGGGAATTTCCGGTGGGGTAGCCAAATAGAAGCGGTGTTCGCAGCAGCGGCAGCGATGGGGCGCACGGCGGAAGACCTGCATCAGCGAATCGAGAACGCCGCCGGGCAGGGAATGTCGTATGTCGATGCCGCCGCAGGCGGGGCACGTGGGTTTCCGCGCTTGGTTCAATCTTCGCCTCGCTTTATGCGAGGTTACCATTGTTTTGAGTCATTACAAGGCTCTAAAGTACTAGCTGGTGCGTAATTTATCGAGGTCCGCGGGTTCGCCGAACTTCAGGCCTTCCAGATTGGAATCGATGGTCCGCAGCAGGCCCGTGAGCACCGCGCCCGCCCCCACTTCGATGCAGCGCTGCACACCCTGGGAGGCGAGATAGCGCACGCTCTCGAGCCAGCGAACGGGATTGGGCACCTGTTGATAGACGCCTTCGCGGGCGTCGGCTCCGCTACGGATTTCGCGCGCCTGCCAGTTATTCACCAGGGGGATGAGTAAGTCGCGGAATTCGGTGGCGTCGAGATCGGCGCGCAGGCGGTGCTGCGCGGGGGCCATCAGGGCGCAGTGGAAGGGCGCGCTGACCGGCAGCAGCACGGCACGGCGGGCGCCCGCAGCCTTGGCGAGATCGGCGGCGCGGTTGACCGCGGCGGCATGTCCGGCGATCACCACCTGGTCGGGAGAGTTGAGGTTGGCGGCGCTGACCACTTCGCCCTGGGCGGCCTCGGCGAGAATGGCGTCGAGCTTGCCCTCGGGCAATTTCAGAATGGCGGCCATGGCGCCGACGCCCTGCGGCACCGCTTCCTGCATGTACTGGCCGCGCTTGCGCACCAGGCGGACGGCGTCGGGGAAGGTCAGGCTGCCGGCGGCGACCAGCGCGGAATACTCGCCGAGGGAGTGGCCGGCCACGTAATCCGGCGTCATACCTTCGGCGCGGAGCACCTGGCAGGCGGCGATGGAGACAGTAAGCAGCGCGGGCTGCGTGTTTTCCGTCAATTTGAGCTGGTCGTCCGGACCTTCAAAACAGAGGCGGGAAAGGGCGAAGCCGAGCGCGTCATCGGCCTCCTCGAAGACGCGGCGCGCGGCGGCGTGCGAATCGGCAAGAGCCTTGCCCATTCCGGCGGCTTGAGAGCCCTGGCCGGGGAATAGAAAAGCGGTTTTGGGTGTCAACTCGCGATTATAACTGGTAGCGCCGGCGAGTCGCTAAACGGCGCAGGTCGTTGGAGCGCGGCTCCTGTCGAGCCGCCTGGAATTGCGCCCGCGTCCGCGGCGCGGCGGAAGGCGAAGATCGCTCCCTCACATTCGCGGCTCTGCAAGGCATTGAATAGGAAGACATGTTAGAGTCATCCAACCTATTGGTCGCTATAGCTCTAACAGGCTGCTGAAAAAGGACTAGAACCTTTGGCCGCCGATAAACGCCGATGCACGCCGATAAGAAAACGCAGATAGGAACAGGTAGATGACGAAAATCTTCTGGGTTCATCGGCGTTTATCGGCGTTTATCGGCGGCTGAATATCGTTTTTCAGCAGCCTGCCAAAAGAGGCATCTCGGTGTTAGTGGGCACAGTAACATACCGTTGATATCGTATCTTCAGCCGGAAAAGTACCGCGACTTCTAGGCCTGATGGCGCGATCCTACGCGTGTCGCGAGGCGGACGGCGATGGCAAAGTGACGCGTGTGGACAATGGCATAATGAAACCGGAGGCTGATCGTGGCCACGTTGACATCACCACAGTCCATATCCCTCGAGAACGAGAAGAACCCATGGCTCGCCGCAGCAGCGCGCTTTGATGATGCCGCCGCCCGCTTGAAACTGGACGACGGAATGCGTAAGGTGCTCGGCACTTCCGCACGAGAAGTGACCGTGCACATCCCGGTGCAACTGGATGACGGCCGCATTGAAGTATTCACCGGCTATCGGGTGCAACACTCGATTGCGCGCGGTCCGGCGAAGGGTGGACTTCGCTTCGCTCCCGACGTGACTTTGGACGAGGTGCGCGCGCTGGCCAGTTGGATGACCTGGAAGTGCGCCGTGGTGAACATTCCCTTCGGCGGCGGTAAGGGCGGGGTGATCTGCAATCCGCACATTCTCAGCGACACCGAACTGGAAAAGTTGACGCGGCGCTACACCGCCGAAATCATCGATTTCATTGGACCGGAGCGCGATGTTCCGGCGCCCGACGTGAACACCAACGAGAAGGTGATGGCGTGGATGATGGACACCTACTCGATGCATGCGCGGCACACGGTGACGGCGATCGTTACGGGCAAGCCGATGGCGCTGGGCGGGTCGCGCGGCCGTCCGGAAGCCACGGGTCGCGGCTGCATGATGGTGGTGTTGAAGGCGCTGAAATTGATCAACAAGCGCCCCGAAGATACCAGGGTGGTGATTCAGGGATTTGGCAACGTGGGCGGCATGGCGGCGAAGTTGATGTCGGCTATCGGCTTCAAAATCATCTCCATCGTGGAGTATGACGGCGCCGTCTACAACACCAACGGGCTGGATATCGCGGCGCTGCAGAAGCATCGCAAAGAGACGGGTTCGATCACGGGCTTCGCGGGCGGGGAAGATATGGACAAGACCGAAGCCATGTACCTCGAATGCGATGTGCTGCTGCCGGCGGCCACCGAAAACGTGCTGACCTCGCAGAACGCGCATAAGGTGCGCTGCAAGATTCTATGCGAGGGCGCCAACGGGCCGACCACGCCATTGGCTGACCTCATTCTGGCGGACCAGAACGTCTTCGTGATCCCTGACATTCTGGCCAATGCGGGCGGCGTGACGGTATCGTACTTCGAGTGGGTGCAGGATCGCCAGGGCTTCTTCTGGAACGAAGCACTGGTGAACGAGCGCCTGCAGGAGATCATGGAGGAGAGTTTCGACTCTGTAGTGGAGTACGCCTGCGCGCATCGCGTAAACAACCGGACGGCCGCGTATATGCTGGCTCTGGATCGCGTGGCGAATGCGATCAAGCTGCGGGGGCTGTACGCCTAAAAGCGACATGCTTGCGACGAGCCTGGAGGCCTCTCCCCCACTGTGAGCGAGGCCTCGACGCCGTTGATGCGGCAGTACAACGGGATCAAAGAGCAGGTTCCGAACGCCCTGCTGATGTTCCGGCTGGGCGATTTCTACGAGCTGTTTTTCGAGGACGCGGTGACTGCCGCCCGCGAACTCGAGATCACGCTGACCGCTCGCAATAAAGAAAAGGGGACCGCGATTCCCATGTGCGGCGTGCCCTTTCACGCCGCCGAAGGCTACATTTCGCGCCTGATTCAGAAAGGCTACCGGGTGGCCATCTGCGATCAGGTGGAGGACCCGAAAACCGCGAAGGGATTGGTCCGGCGCGAGATCCAGCGCGTGGTCACGCCGGGCACCGCAATGGACTCCAACCTGGTGCGCTCGCGGGAGAATAATTTCCTCGCCGCGGTGGCCAGAATTGGGGCGCGCAGCGCCGTGGCGCACGTCGACATTTCGACGGGAGAGTTCAAGGTCACCGATCTGGATCCAGCGGAAGTGGCCGGAGCGCTGGAGCAACTCGGCGCGCGCGAGGTTTTGTTCCCTACCGATCTGCCGCTGTTGAGTGGAGAAGAGCGCGCGGGCCCGCGCTTCGTTCGCACGGAACTCGAAGACTGGATCTTCACGCAGGACTACGCGGACCGCACGCTGCGCGATCATTTCCGCCTGCTCTCGCTGGACGGGTGCGGCCTGGCCAATCGACCCGCGGCAGTGGGCGCGGCGGGTGCGATTCTGCATTACCTGCGCGATACCCAGCGCGCGGCGCTCGATCACCTGGACCGTCCGACCTATTACGACCGTGCGGATTCCATGGTGCTGGACGCGGTTACGGTGCGCAACCTGGAACTGCTGGAACCGATTTTCGCGGCGGACAGCGGCAGCGGGTCGCAGGCGCAACTCACCGTGCTGGGCGTGCTCGATCAAACCCAGACGGGCATGGGCGGCCGCCTGCTGCGGCAGCGGCTGTTGCGCCCGTCGATGGATCGCGGCGAGATCGAAGAGCGGCTGGACGCGGTGGGCGAACTGCGGCAGCAGACGATTTTGCGCGCCGAATTGCGCAAGCATCTGGGCGGCATTCTCGATCTGGAACGCCTGCTTGCCAAGGTGACGCTCGGGTCCGCGGGTCCGCGCGATGTGCTGGCGCTCGGCAGGTCGCTCGAGAAGATTCCAGGGCTCAAGCGCTGCTTCGACACGCAGCAGGCGGCGCGCCTGCGCAATTTGCACGAGCGGCTGGATGAGCTGGAGGATGTCTGCAAACTCATCCTCGACGGGATCGCCGACGAGCCTCCACTGAACCTGGTGGACGGCGGCACGATCCGTCCGGGCTTCCACGCCGAACTCGACGAACTCCGCGACCTCAGCCAGAACGGCAAGCAGTACATCGCACAGATTGAAACGCGCGAGCGGCAGCGTACCGGCATCGGCTCTTTGAAGGTGCGCTTCAACAACGTTTTCGGTTACTACATCGAGATCACCAAAGCGAATTTGCACGCGGCGCCGGCCGATTACGAACGCAAGCAGACCCTGGCCAATGCAGAGCGCTACACCACGCCGGAGTTGAAAGACTACGAGCGAAAGGTGCTGGATGCCGAAGACAAAATACTGACGCTGGAAAAGGAACTCTTCGCCGGCGTGCGCAAGCAGGCGGCGGCGCAGGCGCAGCGGATTCGCGCCACCGCGTCCGCAGTGGCGGAGTTGGATGTCACGGCGTCGCTGGCGCAGGTGGCGGCGGAGAACCGGTATCAGCGCCCCGTGTTCAACGATACCGGCGAGATGCGGATTCTGGCGGGACGGCATCCGGTGATCGAACGGCTGGCGGAGCAGGAATCGGGCCGCTTTATTCCGAACGATCTGTATCTCAACGATACGAGCGATTTGATCGCCATCATCACGGGGCCGAACATGGGCGGCAAGAGCACCTATCTGAGGCAGGCGGCATTGATCGCGATCCTGGGGCAGATGGGTTCGTTCGTGCCGGCGGAATCGGCGAGCCTGCCGGTGATCGACCGCATCTTTACGCGCATCGGCGCCAGCGACAATCTGGCGCGCGGGCGCTCCACGTTCATGGTGGAGATGACGGAGACGGCGGTGATTCTGAATACGGCGACGCCGCGCAGTTTCATCGTGCTGGACGAGATCGGGCGCGGCACCGCCACGTACGATGGGCTGGCGCTGGCGTGGAGCGTGGTGGAGCACGTTCACGCACGCACGCGGGCCAAGACGCTGTTCGCCACGCACTACCACGAGTTGACAGAACTGGCGGAGCAACTCACGGGTGTGCGCAATCTGATGGTCAGCGTGAAAGAGGCCGGCGACCACATCATCTTCCTGCGCAAGGTGGAGCCCGGCAAGGCCGACCGCAGCTACGGAATCGAAGTGGCTCGTCTGGCGGGCTTGCCGATGGCGGTGATTGAACGCGCGCGCGAGGTGCTGAAACTGCACGAGCGCTCCGAGCGCGAGGTCAGCGGGGAGTTAGTGAAGGCCGAGGATCACGGTCCGGTGCAGATTCAGATGTTCGAACCGGTGGGCTACGGCATCGCGGAACGGATCCGATCGATCAAGGTGGATGAGCTGCGGCCCATCGAAGCGCTGCAATTGCTGCACGATCTGCAGCAGGAATTGAAGCGGCAATGAGAGTCGCCGGGGTGATGAGCGGCACGTCGCTCGACGGCATCGACGTGGCGGTGGTGGAGCTTCGCGGACGGCGCGTAGAGACGGTGGGCTTTACCTCGGTGCGGTATCCCGCGGCGGTGCGCGAGGCGATCCTTGGGGTATCGAATTGCGTGACGCATACCGCGAATATTTCGCGGCTGAATTTCCAGTTGGGCGAATTATATGCGCGCGCGGTTTTGGGCGCGGTGAAGCGCTTCGGCGCGGTGGACCTGATCGGCTGCCACGGGCAGACGATTTTTCACGAGGGGCGCAGCAACACGCTGCAGATTGGCGAGGCCGGCGTGCTGGCCGAGCGCACGGGCGTGCCGGTGGTGTCAAATTTTCGCGCGCGCGATATTGCGGCCGGTGGGCAGGGCGCTCCGCTGGTGCCGTTCGTGGATTACCTGTTGTTTCGCGATCGACGGCGTACGCGCGTCGCGCTGAATCTCGGTGGCATCGCCAACATCACGGTGATTCCCGCGGGGTGCGCGCCCGGGGGCGTCGTGGCGTTCGATACGGGGCCGGGGAACATGGTGATCGACGCGCTGGCGCGGGAGTTCTCGGGTGGCAAGCTGACGTGCGATCGCGGCGGCAAACTGGCGGAGACAGGCAATGTGAATCGCGGGCTGCTAGATGATTTGCTGCGCGATGCGTATTACCGGAAGAAGGCGCCGAAGAGCGCGGGACGCGAGCAGTATGGCGTGGAGTTCGTGGCGCGTTTGAAGGCGAGCGGCTCGTCGATGCGCGACCTGATGGCGACGGCCACGGTGCTGACCGCGGCGACGGTTGCGAGGGCGGTACGCGGTGCAATTGAGGGTCCGGCCGACCTGATCGCGAGCGGCGGCGGGGTACACAATCCGCAGATCATGGCGCATCTGGCTGGGTATCTGCCCGGGATTACGATTTCGACCAGCAGCGATCACGGGATCGATGCCGATGCCAAGGAAGCGATTGCGTTCGCTGTACTGGCGCACGAGACGTGGCGGCGGCGCCCGGCGAATCTGCCCTCGGCGACTGGGGCGCGGCACGCGGTTGTGCTGGGCGATATTACGGTGGCATAAGGTTCCGGCTTCCCAGCTTTTCAAGCGAACAGACGACGAAAAAACTGTTCCACCATGCTGGCAGGGAACAGACGGAAAACGATCATCTGTTCCACCATGCTGAAGTAGGACAGGCCGGGAGGCCTGTCCTACGCTACTTTCGTAGCGATGTCTTTGGCGATCAGCTTTCCGTGGAAGCGGCCGTTCTCGATGAAGATTTCGTTGGTGTGCATGCCCGCGACAATCACGCCGGCCAGATAAATTCCCGGTCGCGTACTCTCCAGCGTTTCCGGATTGGTGCGCGGACGCCGCGTATCGGGCTCCAGCGAAATCCCTGTGGCATTGAGGAACTTCAAATCGGGCTGATAGCCCACCAGCGCGAAGACGAAATCGTTCTTGATGGAGATTTCCCCGTCCGGCGTTGCCAGCTGAAGCGACTCCTTCTCGATTCGCGTCACGCTCGAATTGAAATACCCGGTGATCTCGCCGGCCTTGATCCGGTTCTCGATGTTGGGCTTGATCCAATACTTGACGGAGTCCGAAATCCGCGGACCGCGATGAATCAGCGTGACCCTCGCACCCGTCCAGAAGAGCTCCAGCGCCGCAATCGCCGCCGAATTCTTGGCGCCAATCACCGCGACGTCGTGGTTGTAATAGGGATGCGGCTCCTTGTAATAGTGCATCACCTTTGCCAACTCTTCGCCGGGGACGTTCAGCATGTTGGGGACATCGTAATATCCCGTGGAGAGCACGATCTTGCGGGCGCGATAGACGTGGGATTCGCCCAGGCGGTCCGTGGTGGCGACGTCGTAAGCGTCATCCTCGCCAGTGATGGCGTCCACCTTTTCATACTGATGGACATTCAGTTTGTAGTGCTCGGCCACCTTGCGGTAATACTTGAGCGCCTCGGTGCGATTGGGTTTTTCGTTCAGGCTCGTCATCGGGATGTTGCCGATTTCGAGCAGTTCCGGCGTGGTGAAGAAGGACATGTTGGTGGGGTAGTTGTACAGCGAATTCACCACGCAGCCCTTCTCGATCAGAACCGTTTTCAGGCCGCGCTGCTGCAACTCAATGCCGCAGGCCAGACCTGTGGGACCAGCGCCCACCACGAGTGCATCAAACGTTTCCGGCACCTATAGCTTCCCCTGGACGTCCGCGTACACCGCATCGAGAGCCGCATTCAGCGCCGACGCGTCCTTGCCGCCCGCTTCCGCCATATCGGGCCGGCCGCCGCCCTTGCCGCCCACCGCCTGGGCGACCGTGCTGGCGAGCTTGCCCGCGTGAACCTTGGCCGTGAGATCTTTCGTCACCGCGGAGATGATCGACACGGTGCCATCCTCCGCCGCGGCCAGCACCACCACCGCCGATTTCCACTTATTGCGCAGCGCATCGGCCAGCGCGCGCATTTGCGGGCGGTCCATGCCATCGAGGCGCGCCGCCACCACCTTCACCTCGCCGAAGCTGCGCGCCAGAGTCTCCACCTGACCTACCGCCGCCTGTGCGAGCTTATTCTTCAACTGCTCGACCTGCTTTTCGAGCGCGCGCTCCGCGGCCACCAGTTTCTCGACATGGTCGATCAACTCGGGTTCGCCGGACTGCACCATCTCGGCGATCCTGCGCACGGCGCCCGTGGTCTCCTGGTATTGCCGCAGCGCGCCTTCGCCGGTGACGGCTTCGATGCGCCGCACGCCGGCCGAGATACTGCCTTCATAGACGATCTTGCAGACGCCGATATCGCCGGTGCGCTGCACGTGCGTACCGCCGCACAGTTCGCGGCTGAAGCCCGGCACCGTGACCACGCGCACGTTCTCGCCGTACTTCTCGCCGAACAGCGCCATCGCTCCGGTGGCAATCGCCTGATCGAGCGGCAGGACGTCCGTGGTGACGGCCGTGTTCTTCAAAATCTGCTGATTAGTGAGGCGCTCCACTTCCTCGATTTCGGCGCGATCGAGCGCGGCGTAGTGCGAGAAATCGAAGCGCAGGCGGCCGGGATCCACCACGCTGCCCGCCTGTTTGACATGCGTGCCCAGCACCTGGCGCAGCGACGCGTGCAGCAGGTGAGTGGCGGTGTGATTGCGCCGCGTGGCATCGCGCAGAGGCACGGCCACTTCGGCTCGAACAGAATCATTCTTTCTGAGGGGTGCGCGAGTACGGACTTTGTGGACAATTAAGCCTGGGATTGGGCGATAGGTACTCAGCACGTCGGCGACCTTGATGTTGTCGACATACAGCGCACCCTCGTCACCGACCTGTCCTCCTGACTCCGGATAGAAAGGCGTGTCTTGCAGCACGAGTTCGGCGTCCATATCCGCATCTACACTCATTGTCAATGTCCTACCATCGACGATGATTCTGGAAATGACGGTGGGCAATATCAGCTGGTCGCGGTCAAAGTCTTGGTTAGAGTCTTTCGCGTGGATGTAGACTTCAGCAGCCGCACCTGTTGCGCCCTTCCAACTGGCCCGCGCGCGCTCGCGCTGTTGCTCCATTTCCGCATTGAAGGCGGCGCGGTCGATGGCGATGCCATGCTCGCGCGCCATATCTTCCTGTTCGTCAAGCGCGAGGCCGTAGGTGTCGTACAGCTTGAAAGACACCGCACCCGGCAGCGCCCCGCCCGCGAGACTCTTGATGGCGTCGTTGAAGACGCGCTCCGCCACCAGGAAGGTGGACGCGTAGCGGTGTTCTTCGTCCTTCACTACGCGCGCCACGCGCTGGATGCTCTCCAGCATCTCGGGGTACGCACCGGACATGTGCTGGGCGACGAAGCCCGTCATCTTATACAGGAAGGGATCTTCCACGCCGATCATGCGCACATTGCGCAGCGCGCGGCGCATGATTTTGCGCAGCACATAGCCGCGCCCTTCATTGGCAGGCATAACGCCATCGTTAATCAGGAAGGCGGTGGCACGGGCGTGATCGGCCGCGATGCGCAGTACGGTATCCACGCGCGGATCGTCCCCCGGCGTGACGCCGAAGATCTGCGCGGCGTTCTCGATGATGGGGTAGATCAAATCGGTATCGTAGTTGGTGATCTTGCCCTGCATCACGGCGGCGATGCGCTCCAACCCCATGCCGGTATCGATGGACGGGTGCGGCAGCGGCGTCAGCTTGCCGGTGATGTCGCGATCGAATTGCATGAACACGAGGTTCCAGATCTCGACGAAGCGTCCGCCCGCATCGCTGGGGAATTGCTCGTTTTCGCGGCCGGGCTCGGCGGTTTCCACGCCCAGATCGTAGTGAATTTCCGAGCACGGACCGCAGGGCCCGGTCTCGCCCATCTGCCAGAAATTGTCCTTCTCGTCCAGCCGGAAAATGCGGCTCTTGGGAATGCCCGTCACCTTCTGCCAGAGTTCTTCGGCCTCGTCATCCTCGCGGAAGACGGTGACGTAGAGCTTGTCCTTCGGCAGGCCGTACTCGCGCGTAATCAGGTCCCAGGCATACTCGATGGCGTCGGCCTTGAAGTAATCTCCGAACGAGAAATTGCCCAGCATTTCAAAGAACGTGTGGTGACGGCGCGTATAGCCCACGTTCTCCAGATCGTTGTGCTTGCCGCCGGCGCGGACGCACTTTTGCGAACTGGCTGCTCGCGTGTAGCCTCGCTTCTCCTGGCCCGTGAAAACGTCCTTGAACTGGTTCATGCCTGCGTTGGTGAACAGCAGGGTGGGATCGTTGGCGGGCACCAGGGATGAGCTGCGCACCACGCTGTGGCCGCGCTCGGCAAAGAAGTCGAGAAAACGCTGTCTGATTTCGGGACCTGTCACGGAGTTTCCTTATTGTGAGTGGACTAATCTCTAATTGTAGCGGACGTGATTCGCGAAACGCGCGCGGGCGGGTGCGGAGAGGCGTGTGCGCCTGAATCTGGGGGATTCACGGAATGCACGGCCAATCGAGCAGAACAGCGTAAGTGCGTACGAGTCTCGCGAACGTTAATTCAGCATCGACTGCAATTTCCGGAGCGACAGGCGTGGCAGGCTGCGCGGCCGTCCGTGCAGCCTGCCTCTTCAGCGGAGCGTGGGGCTCAGGTGAACCACTGAGCGCCGTTCTTCTTGAGATAGTCCTCGTCCATTGTGACGCCGATACCGGCCTTGTCCGGCACCGTAATGTAGCCCTTCTCGATGATGTCGCCTTCCTTGACGAAGTGCTTCCAACGATCCCAGCGCTGCGACGGATGGCTCCAGTGCCATTCGACCACCATGAAGTTGGGCACGGTGGCCAGCATGTGCGCGGTCGCCATGGCGCCCATGGGCGATGCCTGGGAGTGCGGCGCAAACGGAATGTAGTAGGTCTGCGCCATGTCGGCAATCTTCTTGCCTTCCATCAGCCCGCCGCACTTCTGAATGTCGGGCATGATGATGTCGAGAGCCTGCTTCTCGAACAGTTCGCGGAAGCCCCAGCGCAGGTAGGCGTTCTCACCCGCGCAGATGGGCGTGTGGGTGGATTGCCGGATGTCGCGCATGGCATCGATATTCTCCGGCGGCACGGGCTCTTCCAGCCATGTCAGACGGAAGGGCTCCAGTTCTTTCGCGACGCGCTTGGCGGTCGGCAGATCGTACCTGCCGTGCATATCGACGGCGAGGTCGATGCTCTTCGGCAGCGATTCGCGCATGAACGCGACCTTGTCGATCATGTGATCGATTTCGGTATTGTTGGCGGTCCAGTTCATGCGATCGAAGCGCGCGGGGTCGGCACCGTCATCGATATCGATCTTGGTCATGGTGAAGCCGTTCTCGATGATCTGCTGGATGTACGCCTTCGCCTGCGGATCGCTGCGGCTATCCGTGCCGGAATCGCAATACACGCGGATCTTGTCGCGCACCTTGCCGCCCATGAGCTGATAAATCGGCAGGTTCAGCGCCTTGCCGGCGAGATCCCACAGGGCGAGATCCACCGCCGTCAAAGTGGCGATGTATTGCCCGGCCTGGGAGCCGCCGAAGATGCCGCTGGTGCGGATGCGTTCCCAAATCGCCTGGATGTTGAGCGGGCTCTGGCCGATCAGGGCGTTGGGGAAGCCCTGCAAAATCTGCGGTCCGCCGCTGACCGCGTCCACCGCTTCCCCATCGCCGAACAAGCCCTGATCGGTGTAGATGCGAATGTGGAAGCCCTGGATGTTGGCCGATTTCACATCCGTGATTTTCAATTTTGGCCGCTGATAGGGCGTGGTAATCTCCTCCACGGCAGCGGACAGTTTTTGCATGCTGAATGCGCCGGCGATACCGAGCCCGGCGCCAAAGAACGACCTTCTATTCCATGAACTCATCGATGCCCCCCAAGTGGACTGCCACGGTCAATGCAAATGGTTTTCCGTGCGGCCACTGGCCCGCGGGAAGCAAAAAGGCCTCGCGAACCTGGCGGGGTCTCCCGGCCGGAACACGCGACTCCGGCCATCAAGGCGATCAAACATCAGCGTTCAACACAGACTGTAACAGAATTCAGGCATTTCGACCGTCTGATCTGAAGGCGCTTCGGGAGCCGGGGCGACACCGGCAGAACCATCGCGAAGCAGGAGATAAGGCCGCATCTGACGGGGCGCGGACTGGCGGTGTCGCACACCTCATGTAGGCGGTCCTCGCCTTGTGGTTACCGGTACTCCGCACTAACAGGGAAGACAGGGGGCCTATAGTTTCGCGTATTCCGCGCGGGCTTCCTGGAGGATGGGGAGGTCGGAGTCGGCATCCTTCCAGAGGGTGAGGAAGTCACGGTATGCGCTTCTGGCACTGTCCCTTTCTCCCAATAAGACGAGCGCTCTGCCCAATTGCAGGTGCGCCAGCGCACCGATCGGATCGGCAAGAACGAGGCCTCGATGGTCCAGGACTTTTTGGAATTCCACCGCCGCTTCCCGTCCGCGCCCTGCCTGCAAATAGGCCTGGCCGCGCACATACGCGGGATAAAGCCCTCCGAACTTGGCGAAGAACAGTGTGCCCGGCATCGCGAGATCGTAGGGAAGCGCCGTTTGTAGCCGCTCGATCGCGGCCGACGGCTCGCCATCGCATAGCGCCAGAAGCGCGCGCAGCGTGGGAAGGTACTCGAACTGTGTCGGGGTATCTTCCGGGAATCGTTTTGCCAGGCCTTCGGTGAGCAATTGCGCCCCGGCAGGGTCGCCGGAAAGCGCCAGCGCAAACGCCGCGGCGTACTCCACATCGCGGCCTTTTCCCAGTTCGAGCGCTGCCCGTGCGCCGGCTTTCGCCTGCTCCCGATTTCCAGCATGGGCTTCGCACACTGCCAGTGCGGCCTGGTAGATTGCCGCCTTCTCGCGATCCCCGTCCTGTTGCGCCAGTTCGATGGGATGCTGCCAGCGGATTCTGGCGTTTCTCATCTGCCCGGAACGTGCCAGGACGAGCGCCCGGTTGTGCGACATCCAGTTCTCTGCTTCCAGGTTGCCGCGAGCCCGATCTGCTTCGCGTTTCATTGCCGCTTCATCGCCCGCGAGAAACGCGAGATAGAAGCTATACAGCAGATACAGCGGATTCACCAGTTTGCGTTCCGCGGCGCGCTGCAGCGCGGCGGCGGCCTCAGCGAAGCGGCCAAGGCAGATATTGAGTTCGATCACACTGGCTATGGCAGGCGTGAGATCCGGATTGATTTGCAGGGCTTGCTCGGTGTTCCGAATTCCCATCTCATACTGGCCGGTGCCGCGCGCGCCCCACCCGCCCAACAAACCCAAGGGCAGGAAATCGCCGGGATACGTTTGCACCCACGACTCGAGCGTCTCCAATTCCTTCTGCAGGTTGCCGGTCACCTGCCGGTCATACAGAAAGAGGATGAAAAGCCTCTCGCGGTCGCTGACGCGGTCGCGGAACTCGTAGGCTTTCCGGACATACTCGGCGCCCAGATCGGTCTGTCCCATATTCCAGTAAAAGAAGCCCAAATCGGCCTGCGCCATGGCGAAATGAGGGTCGATGGCAATGGCGCGCTGGAGGTGAGGAATCGCGGTAGCCATGCCGCGGGCGTACAACGCATTGCGGGAGGCAGTATACGCCTTCAGTGCATCGAGGGACGACGTTGTCGCTTGCTCGAGGGGTGTGGAGTGCTCCCCAATCGTGGACAGCGATTCGCCCAGCCGCTCCCTGATTTGAACGGCAATTCGCGTGAGGGCATCCAGGACCTCTTCTTTTGTTCCCGCCCGCGTCTGTTCCTGGCCAAGCACGTCGCCGGAGTGGCAGTTCCGGGCGCTTAGCCATAAGACGTACTGGCTGCCGAGGCCTGCGATGGAGCCTTCGAGGACAGCCGCTCCGCCGGTTCGCTCGCAGATCTCCTGGGCCACCTCGGGGGTGAGCCTGGTTTCAGGTGAGCGGTTCATCATGCGCAAAACCTGCTGTAACTGCTGGTCCGAGACAAGAACCAGGAACGGGGACTGCTCCAGTTGCACACAGAGGCCCTGACGGAGAATTCCATCGAATACGGGATCGCCCGTCCTATTCTGGAATTCGCCCACAACGATCCGGGTCTTCCGGGTGGGCTTCGGGATTCGCTTGGGCGAAGGCTGTGAAGCGGTTTTCTGTGCACGGCTCGCCTTGGGAATGGCTAACAGCTCCCGCTGTAGTTCGGCCGCGGATTGCCAGCGGTGCGCAGGATCTTCTTCCAGACACCGGCTCACGATGGCTTCCAATTTGCGAGCACGAACGCGCTTCCTCGGGAGGGCGACCCGCTCGCCCATGAGCATTTCGTAGAGGACGAGGCCGAATGCGTAGACGTCGGTGCGGACATCGGCAGGTCTGCCCTCGCGCTGCTCCGGCGCCATATAGGCGGGGGTGCCCATCACCATCCGCTCGGAGGTCAGGGTTTGGTCTCCCTCGAGTGTGGCCAGCCCGAAATCCAGGACCTTCACGCCGGACCTGGTGAGCATCAGGTTGCCGGGCTTCAGATCGCGGTGGATGATGCCCTTCTCGTGAGCGGCCTCCAACGCGGCGGCGATCTGTGTGCCGTAACGAAGCGCCTCTTCCTGGGGCAGCGGACCGTTTTTCAAGCGGGCGGCGAGGGTCTCCCCTTCCACCAGTTCCATTACGAAGTAGTTCGGTCCGACGTCGTGAAGAATGCAGATGTGGGGGTGATTGAGTGACGAAATGGCGCGAGCTTCGCGCTGGAAGCGGGCATTGAACTGCTCGCGAGTGATTTTGATCGCGACGGCACGGCCTAACCGGGTGTCGATGGCGCGAAAGACCTCGCCCATACCGCCCGCCCCGAGTTTGCTTTCGATGCGGTAGGGACCCAGGCAGGCGCCCGGATCCAAGTGGGTAAGCGTTAAATCTCCGGGCAGTGGGGGAGCATTGCGAATTGCGGGCCGCTCGAGAAATTCGCCGCCCGAGGGCTGGAGCAGCAGCGATTCCACTTCGCGCCGCAACTCCGGATCTGCCTTCGCGAGCAGCGCCGCGCGCTCGGCGGGACCGGCATCGCGAACCGCGTGGTAAAGGGTCTCGATCTGCCGGACACGCTCCGAAATCATGCCTGGCTTCCCGCGGATTTCGGGCCGGTATGGCCTAATTCCCGCAGCAGCCAAGCCTTGGCGAACTGCCAATCGCGTCGGGCAGTGCGGGTCGAGATCTTCATGGCGGCGACGATCTCCTCGTCGGTCAGGCCACCGAAATAGCGCAATTCGACTACCTTGGCCTGGCGGGGCGCCACCTGGGAGAATGCGGTCAGGGCCTCGTCGAGAGCGAGGATGGCCCGATCGGCCGCGGGGGACAACATGGCGGTTTCATCCAGCTCCACTTTGAGCGGGATTCCGTCGCGCCTGCGCGAGCCGCGCTGGCGGGCAGCGTCTACCAGGATGCGGCGCATCATCTGCGCCGCGACGGCAAAAAACTGCGCGCGCGCCTCCCATTCGACGTTGGTTACGCCGACCAGGCGAAGGTAAACCTCGTGTACTAACACGGTGGCCTGGAGGGAATTGCCCTGGGCTTCGTTCTTCATGTACCTGCGGGCCATGAGCCGCAGCTCCGGATAGACTTGCTCCGTGAGCCGCACCAGGGCAGCCTCGTCGCCGCTCGCCCAAGCCTTCAACAGATATGTGATTTCCCCGGCGTCCGCTTCGATGGACACTTGTTCTCCCCATAGACTACAAAAAATATACACGAAACGTGGCCGCTTTGGGCGTCCGCTGCCGCCTGTAGCGCTGGAAGGAGAACGATCTCCTCTCCAAAATGGAGGCAGCAGATGAGCGCAAAAGTTACGACCATAAACCGCAGCATCATTGCAAAGACGTTTACCATCGCAGCAGTCGCCGTACTGGCCTTGGGACTCGCGCCCGCAGCGAGGGCCGACGACAAGGGATGCAGTAACGCCACCCTGAGCGGCACGTTCTCACAAAAAGGAACCGGCGTCATTGTCACCCCGGCGGAGATCGCCGGACCGATCGCCAACGTCGGCACGCTGACCTTCGACGGGCGCGGCGGTGTGACCGGCGCTCTGATCAACAGCCTGAACGGCACCATCGTCCCGGCGACCGAGAAGGGCACGTACCATGTGAATTCGGACTGCACCGGCACGTATACGGTCCTGATTTCGCCTCTTGGTATCACGGCCAACGCCTATTTCGTGATCGACAACATGGCGAATGAAATTCAAATTCTCACGACCGACCCGGGCGTGGTAATTGTCTGTGTCGCACGGAGGCAGTTTGCGGTGGGCGACTGGAGACAGTGACGGCTGCACGGCCCCGGCGGCGCAGAGGCCGGGGACATATCGAAGTGTGGAGCGGCCCCGGCGAGCGTGTCGCCGGGGCTCTGCCACCGTGCGCATGATCTTCTGAAGATCACCAGATTGTACACGGTCTTCCAGAGCCTTGAGGATGAAGTCGCCGCCGTCGAAAAGTGTTCTCACCGCTGAGCGGACCGATCTTCAAACCTGGGACTGATGGACAAGCCCTTTGCGGCGATACAGTGCGAGTAAGGCTAAGATGCCCGTGCCGAAAAACACATAAGTGGATGGCTCGGGGGTAGTTTCATTGAACTCTGTGTCGCTGAAGGCTTCGACGACTAAACCGACCGGTGAGTTGCGCCCCCCACCGGTAGTGGTTGTCTCATTCAAAACGATGATGACAATTCCACCCGACGGTGTGGCGGACGCCGTCTGCGCGAAAACGTTGAAGAAGAGCGGGTTGCCGAAAGCGTTCGCGCTGAAACCTGGATCACCTAACCAATTCGCGGAGAGGTTCGCCGGATTGTAGGTCGTGTCATACGCGGAGCCGAAGATATTAGGGTTTTCGCTATCGAGGCTGATTTGGAGGAAGGGAAACCAGTTGGGCACGAATATTGAAACAGTTCGGTAGTGGTACGAAGTGGTGGTATTGACCAGCCCGGGAAAAGGCTCTGTGTTGGCCCAATCTTGAGGAATTCCATTGCGGCTGAGGCGCCCGAGTTGGGTGGGATCAGTGACGAGGACACTGACATCACCGGAAAACAGCACTGAGGCCTTCGCCAAGCCTCCAGAAAATACAAGCGCGCATACCAACGCAAGCTCGCGACAGCACAAGCGATTTGAGACCATTCGAGACCTCCAGGAATTGGTCACTCTGACAGTAAGTTACAAAAAGGATAACGTCAAGACAAACATAGATTGTACTTGTTAGAACGAGCACAGGAATAAAAAGCTGTTCTCCCCAGAACGCCAATGGTAGAATCCACTTACTTTTAACTTCCGCACTCCGCGTTTTAAGGAGGAGTACATGCGTAAGATGACACTAGGACCACCACGTCCACTGACTGTCGCCGCGCTACTGCTCAGCGCCTTCGGAATCGCTGTTGTAGCCGACGCTCAGGATATCAGCGACTCCGCGTACCAGCAGATCAGAGATCTTCTTATCGAAAAGGAAGGCCGGAACGCGGTACAGAATAAGCTGTCCGCCTCGCTGGTCTACGCCAGTTTGAACGCGCGGGGGATTCACCCAGGTGGTGTCACCGATTTGGGGGATCCGGCGCTCACGCTAAAGGTGGGTCCGCAGGGCGCGCTGGTAAGAATCAAAGGGACCGTAACGCCAGGCCTGCTCAACACGATCGCGCAGATTGGTGGACGAGTGCTTTATTCCAACGCCGCGCGGGGTTCGATTCAGGCGCGCGTGCCGGTGAATTTCCTGGAGCCGCTGGCCGCGCGTGCGGATGTGGCAGGCATTGCGGCGGCGTATCCACCCAAATTGACTGGCGTTGCCCTGGCCA
Organism: Candidatus Solibacter sp.; assembly: GCA_039934035.1. Classification (GTDB taxonomy): domain Bacteria; phylum Acidobacteriota; class Terriglobia; order Bryobacterales; family Bryobacteraceae; genus Solibacter. The sequence goes on from JBDTMZ010000027.1 coordinate 20,766, forward strand.
GCCTGTTGCGGCGCTACCGCACGCCACCCAACGGCATCGGCCGGACCGCGGGACAGCCGTATCGCTTCGATCCTTTTCTGGGATTGTCTATGTTCATTGGGTCGCTCACCAGCCAGGGAGTGATTACGCATGGCGCGAATACTGCCGGAAGTACATATGGGGCCAGGGGCGCCGGCGTCAGGGTGGGAGTGCTCTCGGATTCCGCCGAGGCATTACCCTTCCTGATCGGCACGGGCGACCTGCCGCCCGGCACGCTCAATGTGGCCGATATCGATCAGGTCCTGAACGGAGGGCCCGGCAGCAGCGAAGGGTCAGCGATGATGGAAATCGTCTACGACCTGGCGCCGGGAGTGCAACTGTTCTTCGCCTCCGCCTACAACGGGCCGGACTCCTTTGCCGACAACATTCGCCTGTTACGCAATACTTACCATTGCGACATCATCGTGGATGACGTCTCCTACAGTGACGAACCGGCCTTCCAGGACGGCGTAATTGCCCAGGCAGTGAACGACGTGACTCAGGAGGGCGCGCTGTATTTCTCTTCCGCCGGCAATGGGGGGAATCTGACCAACGGCACGACGGGAACGTGGGAAGGCGACTTCAACCCGGGAGCCGCCTCGGGGGCTCCTCTACCCCTCGGCTACACGCTGCATTCTTTTGGCGCCAACAATTTCATACGTCTGGCCGTCGGAACCGTGGACGTGACACTACATTGGGCTGACCCATTGGGAAACTCGACCAATGACTACGACCTTTTCATATTGAACTCCGGTGGTACTTCGGTTCTGGCTGGAGGCTCTTCCACTACCCCCCAGGCAGGCGCGGGATTCGACCCCATCGAAGAGGTGTTCCGAGCGAGCGGGTTTGCAGCGAACTCCCGTGTCGTGGTAGTGGCTAAAGCGGGTGCGGCACCTCGCGCGCTCCATGTGGGAACTTTTGGAGGAGCGCTGGTCGGAGGTACGGCCGGCGAGACTCACGGACATAACGCTCCAGCGGGGTGCGTCCTGTCGGACCCGAATTGCGCAGGCCGGGCATTCGGCGTGGCGGCGGTGGCGTGGAACAGCGCTCGCGGCGCCACACGGCCCTTCCCGGGAGGCGCTTTAAATCCGACTGAGATCTTTAGTTCGGACGGACCGCGCCGCATGTTCTACAAAGCGAATGGGACGCCGATTACCGCCAACAATTTTCTCTTCGGTACGAATGGAGGCGTGGTGCTGGTGAAGCCTGATATCGCAGCGGCCGACGGTGTAACCACCCGCACCCCCGGTTTTAACCAATTCTTCGGTACTTCGGCAGCGGCTCCCCATGCTGCCGCGGTGGCGGCGATCGTTAAATCCGCCAGGCCCTCGGCCACCGGTGCGGAGATATCTAACGCGCTGAGATCGACGGCTTTGGACATTCGGGCTCCTGGAGTGGACCGCGATTCGGGCTACGGCATCGTGATGGCGATGGGCGCTATCTTCGCGATTCTGCACTAAGGGCGCCGGGGCGCTACAGCTTTCATTAGGGACGGGCCGAAGTGCCGGGTCCCGCCTATACGGTGGACGCGTACCGGGCGGCCCTGCTGGTACCCGGAGAATCTGCGCGCCCCGTTCTCTCCATTTCTCGCCGTCGCTCCGACATCGTGCGGCGGCGGTCCGCCTGGGTTCCTCGGCCGGCGGTTCTTCCTGCGGTGGCGGTCGCGGAGGCGCATGCCTGTCGCATGCGTTGGCTCCCTTGAGCGCGGTAGAGATCACCGAGCCGGCTCATAGCATCCCTTGCGGGCACCGGCGCCGGCAGGCTTCCGCACGATAGCCGTGGAGGAACCGCCCATTGAAAGTGGAACACTGCGCACGCACGCCGCGTCCCATTTCCGGACAGTTGGTACACTGCTAGGGTGGTAATAACCGCTTACCTGTGATAGATATAGCGGTTGGCCCTGCAAGTGCCACGCAGAACCGGATCTCCATGAAAGCCGCTCAAACTACGCCTTGCATCCTGGTGGCGGACGACCAGCCGGATGTTCTCGAAGCGCTCCGCTTCTTCATGAAGGGCGAAGACTACCGCGCGGTACTGGTGAACTCGCCTGCTGCCGCCGTCAACGAAGTGGAATCGCGCGATTTCGACGCCGTTCTGATGGACCTCAATTACACTCGCGACACCACCAGCGGGCAGGAAGGCCTGGAACTGCTGAATCGCATACAGTCCCTGGACGCGACCCTGCCGGTGATCGTCATGACGGCATGGGGCAGCGTCGAACTGGCAGTGGAAGCGATGCGCCGCGGCGCCCGGGATTTTATCCAGAAGCCGTGGGACAACGCGCGCCTTTCCGCCATTCTGAAGACGCAGATCGAGCTGGGGCGCGCGCTGCGCCGCGGACAACGCCTGGAAGACGAAAATCGCGCGCTGCGTGCCGAGCGCTTTCCGCAACTGATCGCGCAATCGGCTGCGATGCGTCCGGTGCTCGATGTGATTTCGCGCGTGGGTCCGTCGGATGCCAACGTGTTCATCACCGGCGAGAACGGCACGGGCAAAGGACTGGTGGCGCAAACCCTGCATGCGGTCTCGTTACGTTCCACGCGTCCCCTGGTGCAGGTGAACACCGGCGGATTGGCGGAAGGGATTTTCGAAAGCGAGCTGTTCGGCCACGTGAAGGGCGCGTTCACCGATGCCAAGACCGATCGCGTGGGCCGCTTCGAAATGGCCGAAGGCGGCACGCTGTTCCTGGACGAGATCGCCAACATCTCGATGGCGCTGCAGGCGAAACTGCTGCGCACCCTGGAGACCGGCGAGTTCGAACGGGTGGGGTCGTCGAAGACCCGCCGCGTGGATGTGCGCGTGTTCTCCGCGACCAATGCCGATATCGCCACCGACGTCGCCGAGGGACGCTTCCGGCAGGATCTGCTGTTCCGGCTGAACACCATCGAACTGCGCCTGCCGCCGCTGCGCGATCGCCGTGAGGACCTTCCCGTGCTGGCCGCGCACTTCCTGCGCCAGCATGCCGGACACTACCGCAAGAACCTGACGGGCTTCGATGAATCGGCCATCAAGGCGCTGCTGGCGCATGGCTGGCCCGGCAATGTGCGTGAGCTCGATCATGCGGTGGAGCGCGCGGTGCTGATGGCGCAGGGGGATGTGGTGCGCGCCGCCGATCTCGGCCTGCGCGCCGGCCGCGAGGGTCCGCCGCGCCTGGAAGAAATGAGCCTCGAAGATGTGGAGGCGCTGCTGATCAAGAAAGCGCTGGCGCGTTTCAGCGGCAACGTGAGCCACGCCGCCAACGCGCTCGGTCTGAGCCGCAGCGCACTGTACCGCCGCCTGCAACGCTACGGCCTGTAGAAATGAATGTCAGCGAAAAGCCCGCGCTGCTGAGCCACGAAGGCCGTGTGGTCCTGCTCTCGCTGTTGGCCGGACTGCCGGGCTCCGGGATCGCGCTCTGGATGCTGTGGAGCGGCGACGCTTCGGGCAAAGTCCAGTGGACGCTCAGTGTGCTGATTGTGGGCGCATGGCTGGGCTTCGCCTTCGCGGTGCGCGAGCGCGTGGTGTTCCCGCTGCAGACTCTGTCGAACCTGTTGGGCGCGTTGCGCGAGGGCGATTTTTCGGTGCGCGGCCGTTCGCCGCGGCCTGACGACGCGCTGGGCGAAGTGATGCGCGAAGTCAATACGCTGGGCAGCACGCTGCGCGAGCAGCGATTGGGCGCGATGGAGGCCACCACCCTGCTGCGCACCGTGATGCGCGAAATCGCGGTGGCCATTTTTGCGTTCGACGAGCATCAGCGGCTGAGGCTGGTGAATCGCGCCGGTGAGCGCCTGCTGGCCGCCCCCGCCGAACGCCTGCTGGGGCAGACTGCCGCGGATCTGCAGATGGACGTGTGCCTGGATGGTCCCGCGGTGACGACGCTGCAGACGCAGTTCCCCGGCGGCGCGGGACGCTGGGGTGTGCGCCGCACGCGCATTCGCGAACACGGTCTGCCGCTCGAACTGGTGGTGATCAGCGATTTGACGCAGGCCTTGAGCGAGCAGGAACTGCACGCCTGGCAGCGCCTGGTGCGCGTGCTGGGACACGAGTTGAATAATTCGCTGACGCCCATCAAGTCGATTGCGGGGAGCCTGGAAGCGATCGTGGCCAGACCCACGCTGCCCGACGACTGGCGCGACGACATGCGCCGCGGCTTGAACGTGATCATGTCGCGAAGCGATAGCTTGAGCCGCTTCATCGGCGCGTATGCACGGCTGGCGAAATTGCCGCGGCCGCAGTTGCAGCCCATGTCGGTGGCCGATTGCGTGGGGCGCGCGGTGAGTTTCGAAACGCGGTTGCCGGTGACGGTGGAAGCGGGAGCGCATTTCATGATGCAGGGCGATCCGGACCAGTTGGAGCAGGTGCTGATCAATCTATTGCGCAATGCGGCCGATGCGTCGCTGACCACCGGCGGGAAGGTGACGGTGGGTTGGCAGCGCGACACGATGGTCGAACTGTGGGTGAAGGATGAGGGGCCGGGCCTGTCGAGCACGGCGAATCTGTTCGTCCCGTTCTTTACGACGAAGCCCGGAGGCAGTGGGATTGGGCTGGTGCTGAGCCGTCAGATTGCGGAAGGGCACGGCGGCGCGCTCACGCTGGAGAATCGAACGGACGGCCCCGGGTGCGTGGCGCGGTTACGCTTGCCGCTGTCCGGATAGGACGATTTCGCTACCTCCCGCAGTCAAAGAGCGTCCGTGCGGCCCGTCAAATCGAGAACCGCACGATGATACTATTGGCGCGGCGCCATGCCCATAATCAGCGCGTTCTATGGGATTCAAATTCGCATGTTCTTCAACGATCACCCGCCGCCTCATTTCCACGCCCGTTACGGCGATTTCGAGGCTACGGTCGAGATTTCGACAGCTGGGGTTCTGGAAGGGAGGCTGCCTGCGCGGGCTTTGAAACTGGTTCAGGAATGGGCGATGATGAATAGGGTGGAGTTGGAGGAGAATTGGCGGTTGTGCCGCCAGAATGCCGCTCCTGAACGAATTGAGCCACTGGCCTGATTGGAGCCAAGATGTACTGGGATATCGTCGCTGTGGAGCCCGAACCAAATTGCTGCCTGTTCGTTCGTTTTCGCGATGGACTCAGTGGGCGCCTCTGCCTGCGGCCAGAAGAGTTGACCGGAGTGCTGGCTCCTTTGAAGGAGCCTCAGTTCTTCAACCGGGTCTTCATCGATGACGGAGCCGTGGCTTGGCCTGGCGACATCGATCTGGCACCGGACGCGATGTACCGGCAGGTAAAATCGCAGTTTGGCAAACGAGAAGCGTCCTAACTTCCTGGCCCGCCCGGATGCTGACGAGGGTCGAGCCCGTGGCAATCGCAACATTCGGATCGGACGGCGCGGAGCGCGTGGCGCGATTGAGGTTGCCCTCGCAGGGTGATTCCGTGCCCGCGGAGTAAGTCGGGCGGGCACGGGTAGAGCGGAGGAATTACTCGGCGCCCGGTACGATCAGCGCCTTGCCCGATTGCAGGCTGCGCACCGTATCCAGCGCTTCGTTGACGCGCTCGAGCGGGAAACGATGCGTCACCTGGCGTTCGAACAGTTCGCGGTATTTCGTCCTTTCGAGCAGGCGCAGAGCGCGATCCACATGGCGCGGCTCGAACCCCCAACTGCCCGCGAGGCGCAGTTGTTTGCGCGTAATCGTGTGCGGGTTGAAACTCACATTGCCCGCATCGGCATACTGCCCGAGCACGAGGTAGGCGCCGCCATCGCGGCAGAGCTCCAACCCCTCGGGCACCGCCTCGGGATGGCCCACGCATTCGATCACCATATCGGCGCCGAAACCGCCGGTGGAATCCATCACTCGCTGGCGGCGCGCTTCCACCGTGTTCGCGTCCTCGATGGCAATCACCTCATCGGCGCCGAAGGCCAGCGCCTGTTCCAGGCGGTGTTTGGGTCCGCCGATGGCGATGACTTTCGATGCGCCGGAGAGACTCGCGATCGCGACCGCCGCCATTCCCACCGGCCCGACACCCTGCACTACCACGATATCGTCGAGCGTGACCGGCATGCGTTCCAGGCCGTGGAGCGCGGTGGTCAGCCCGCACCCGGCGCCGACCACCGCTTCGCTGCTGACCGAATCGGGGACGCGGAAGATGGCGGTGCCCGCGCGCAGTAGAATGCGCTCGGCATAGCCGCCGCGCAGGTGCGGCGCGTCGTTCGCGCAGTACGAAATGCCGTAGGCGCGGCGCCCCACGCACCGGGTGGGCTGGCGTTTGATGCGGCAGTAGTAGCACTCGCCGCAGACAATGGAACTGGCCCAGGTCACGCGGTCGCCGGGCGCCAGAGGGGTGCCGCGCCAATCGGTCTTCAGACCCTCGCCCAGCAGCTCGATGCGGCCCACGGTCTCGTGTCCCAGAATCACCGGAATGGGAATGTTCAGTTGTCCGAGCCACAGATGCACGTCGGTGCCGCAGATGCCCGCGGCGTCCACGCGTACCGAGGCCTCGCCCTGGGCCACTTCGGTCGGGGTGGGGTACTCCCTGATTTCCAGCGGTTCCTGGTAGCGCACCAGCACCGCTGCCTTGCTTGTCGATTCGCTCAAATAAGGCCTCCGGGCGCCTGCGGAAAGTGCGCCCCGAACTCTATTCTGCAACAGGTGGCGGTCCGCCGGACGCAAGGCGCGCCAGGGCCGCCGTAAAATCGAAGAGAGCCTCATGATATCCACCAGTGATCGCAATGCGGAGACGCGCCTGGCTTCCTACGGGACGCTGCAACCCGGGCAGAGCAATCACCACCAGTTGGCCGGGTTGGACGGGCGGTGGTTGAAAGGAACTGTGCGAGGGAAGCTGGTCGCAACGGGGTGGGCGCACACGCAAGGTTTCCCGGCCCTGTTCCTCGACCCCGCGGGACCGGTCGTGGAGGTCTCCCTGTTCGAATCGCCCGACCTGCCGCAGCATTGGGCGCGTCTCGATGAATTCGAAGGGGTGGACTACCGCCGCGTGGTCACCACGGTGAGCACGGCGGAAGGCGGCCTGAGCGCATACATCTACGAGGCGGCCCGCTGACGGGACGCAGTCCGATTGCGTCATTGGGCGTTTGCAAACACGCGGTTTGCGCCCATCCGCCCGAGGTATAAGGAAGGTTCCCCGGGAGAGTTTCCATTACTGTACTAACTAAAGACGTCTTATTCCCTCGCCCCTACATCTGCTGAAATTCAATCTAAGGATCGGTTGTCGCCGGCGCTATGAACACCACACTGTCTTACGCACCGAAAGAACCGGAGTCGCTGGCGGATGTCGGGCTGCCTGTCTCGGCGGTGGAGCAGTTGATTCTCAAGATCCTCTACTTCCGTGGAGATCTCTACGGGCAGGACCTTTCCGTCGCAATCGGACTTAAATTCAGCGTGATCGAGGAGATTGTCGAAGCGCTGAAATTAAAGCACCATCTGCAGGTGAGACGCTCGCTCGGCATGGGCGGCGTGAGCGCGCTAGTCGGCCTGACTGAGGCGGGCAGGGTGGTGGCGCGCGAAAGCCTGGAGAGCGGCATGTACGCCGGGCCCGCGCCGGTGCCGCTGGAGCAGTACGTCGAACAGGTGCGCCGGCAGCGTCCCGCGGCGGGATGGCTGACCAAGGCTGCGCTTTCGCGGGCGCTGCGCGGCCTGGTGATCACCGAAAGGGTGCTCTCCCAAATCGGTCCCGCGTTAAGTTCCGGCAACTCCATGCTGGTGTATGGCAAGCCCGGCGATGGCAAGACGTACCTGATCGAATCGCTGAGCCGCCTGGAATCGTCGCCCGTGTTCGTGCCGCACGCCATCGATTGCGCCGGCAACATCGTTCGCGTCTTCGACCCCGTCTACCACGACGCGCTGGGCGAAGAGGAGACCGGCATCGCCGCGGTGGGCAGGGAAGCCACCTACGATCGCCGCTGGGTCCGCTGCAAACGCCCGTTCATCGTCAGCGGCGGCGAACTCACGCTCGACATGCTGGACTTGCGCTACAACCAGACGTCGAAGATCTACGAAGCGCCCTTCCAACTCAAGGCCAATAACGGAATCTATCTGGTTGACGACTTTGGACGCCAGATCGCTGCTCCGGCCGCGGTACTGAATCGCTGGATCGTGCCGATGGAACGCCGCGTCGATTATCTGAGTTTCGTGACCGGCGGCAAGATGACGGTGCCGTTTGAAGCTTTCCTCATCTTCTCCACGAACCTGAATCCGCAGGACCTGGGCGACGAAGCCTTCCTTCGCCGCATGGAATACAAGCTGCTGCTGCGCGGCCCGGCACTCAACGAGTTCGTCAAGATCTTAGAGAACGCCTGCGTGGACAAATCGCTGCCCTTCGACCGCGCCACGCTGGACGATTTCATCGAACGGCGCTACAAGAAGACGGACAAAACCTTCCGGCGCTGCCACCCGCGCGACGTGCTCACGCACGCCACCAATCTGATGCACTTCGAACGGCTGCCCTACCGGCTGACCGCCGAGGTGTTGGACCGCGCCTACGAAAGCTGCTTCGTGCAAGAGCAGCAGGACGCAAATACGGATGATGCGGTGATCGTACAGGCGGCGCCGGCGCGCCCCTGCATGGATTACTGGTCGGATCGCGTCGAAGAAGTGGATACCCTGTTCGGGAAGCTGGCCTATCTGGCCTCGCTGCGCGATCGCGCCAGCGGCGCCTATCGCGATGCGGCGGCAGAGCGCGAATACGACACGGCCACGGTCTCGGGCACGGTCACTTCGATGCATGCCACGGTCTTCCGCCACTGGGTCGGACTCAAGGTAGAGCAGCAGCGGCGCGACCTGGCGGAGTACCTCTCGTCTCCGGAAGGACGCGCGGCATTCCTGAGCTTCGACCGCCGCGAGCTAAGCGGCATGCTCACTCCGCCCGACGCGCGGCCGGAAGAGAAGCAGCAGTTTCACGACGACTTGACCAATGTGCTGATGTCGCTCTCGCAGCGTCCCGGCGAGACGGCAGCACCGGCGCCGATCGAACGCATCGCGTAGGCCGCTTCGGGCCCGTATCCGCGCCGGGCTGTAGCCCAAGCCGAGCCGCGACCAGTAGGAAGCGTTGCAGCCCATGCCGAATTAACGTTGGTGAGACTTGAACGCGCTCATGCTCCGCTGAAGAGGCAGGCTGCACGGAAGGCGGCAGCCTGCCTCGCGTATCGCTCAGAATTGCAGCCGCATCACCAGTTGGCCCGAGCGGTTGGTGAACGTGTTCGCCGTGGCGCCCGCCAGACCCGTCGCCGTATTGATGAAGCCGAAGCCCGAAGTGGGGACACCCGTCTTCGGATCCCGCACCTGCGTGGAGAGCGGGTTTCCCGATGACGGGCCCGACAGCACCAGGCGGTTGAACACGTTGAAGAACTCGGCGCGCACCGAAAGGCTCACGTGTTCCTTCAGGGCAAACTGACGGCCGAGGCTGAGCTGTTCGTCAGGATGGCGCATGTCCCGATAGTCGTTATAGTAGGCGGCGGAGTAGCCCCACTGCCCGGCGGCCGCGTCCGACCAGGCTTTCGGATTCAGGACGAAATCCTTCTGCGGGTCGTAGCAGCTATGACAGTTGAGGTCCGCTGTGACCAGCGGCTGACCCTCCACCCGGTTCATGCGCGTGCCGCGGAAGAGCAGGGAACTGAGTGCGTTGGACGAGCCAGGCACGCCAATCAGCGCGCCGCTGGCATAGCGCAGAACGCCGCTGGTGGTCCAGCCGCCCGTGGCTAAGCGCAAGGCCCGGTTGTGGCCGAATTTCGGAGTCGTGTAGTTGAAGCTGGTTACGAACTGGAAGGGTTGAGAGGAGCCGTCGAGCCCCTTCTGGTTCGCGCGGTTGAAAACGTCGTTGGTGGGTCCCAGGGTGGAAAGCTCCTTCTGCCACGTGAAGGCGGAAGTCAGTTCCAGTCCGTGCGAGAAGCGCTTATTGACCTTCACCTGCAGCGAGTCGTACCAGGTGCGGCCGAGGGGCGCCAGGCGCGTGCCGACTCCGGTGAACTGCGGGTAGGGCCGCAGGCTCTGGGCTACTGTGCTGGAAGCGGGGTAGCCCGCGTAGGGGAGTTTGTTAAAACCGCGGCTGGCGGCGAGCGTGGAATCCAGGCGCGAGGTGAGCAGTGTACGATCGTTCGCGTTATTGATGTCCAGGCCGAATGCCTGCAGCCGTGCCGGCGTGATGGCGTTCAGATCGACTAAACCGTTGGCTTCGAACCAGGCTCCGCGATTGCCCACGTAGGCCGCATCCACGGAGAGGTTCTTAAAGATCTCGCGCTGCACGCTGAGGCTCCACTGGAAGGTGCGCGGCGGGCGTCCGCCGTTGCGGTCGGTATAGGCACTGGGAGCTTCCACCTGTCCCGCGCGCGGGCGCAGGCCGGGGTCGAAGGACGAGCTGTAGAGATCGGAATTGTTGTACTGCATGCCGCTGCCGAAGGTCAGCGCCGGATCACCGAAAGATGTCGTGCTGAAGTTCAGGGTGTTATAGCCCACGCCGCTGAACGGTCCCATGTAGTTGTAGTCCGCGGTGCGCGCGTAGGTGATGCCGGCTCCGCCGCGAAGAACGGTCTTGGCATTCAGTTGATAGGCCGCGCCGAGCCGCGGTCCAAGGGCGTAGGGATAGGTATTGGCGAAGCGGCAATTGCAGCGTCCCGGTCCGGAGCCTTCGTAGGCAGTGGCCCCGAACAGATTGCCGGCCGCCGGATTGCGCGTATTCGGAGCGAAGGCCGTGATGCGGTCCCACAATTCGTGCATGGCGGAGAGGTAATCCCAGCGCAGTCCGTAGTCGAGAGTCAGGCGGCGCGTGACCTTCCAGGAATCCTGTATGAACAGCCCATAGGCTTCCTTGCGGTACTGCGGATCGCTGGCGTTGGAGATGCTGCCGCCGTTGGCGGCTCCCAGCAGGAAGCTGGCATAAGCGAAGCCGATGCTGCCGCCGCCCAGGCTCTGCCCTTGCGTGGAGGGCAGCGTGGTTTGCGTGGTAGCGAACGAATAGCTGCCGTAAGAGCCGTTGCGGTTCTTGTTAGCGAAGATATCGCGGTGCCATTCGCCGCCCAATTTGTAGGAGTGGTTGCCGCGCACCCAACTTAGCGCAAAGTTAGCCGACGGCTTATCGGCATAATACACCTGAGCATTGGTGACGCCCATGCCCAGGCTCATGCCGCCCTGCGATCCGCTCAGCCCGGTGATGCGCGGGAAGCCGAGCCCCACCGCACCCTTCAGGCCCAGTTCCTTGAGGGAATCGTAATTGAGCACGCCATCCACCGCCTGGTCGGGAATGCGCTGCCGCACCATACCCACGCCGGCGTGCAGCAGGAAAGTGGGTGTGATCGAATAATCGTTCGTGATGCGCACGGTATGGGTGCGCGCCAGGCCGTGGCGCAGCGAGGTGATCGGCTCCGGCAGGCCGTCGGCGCCATTGTTGGCGAACTTGGTGCGGTAATAGTGATCGTAGAACGAGAGCTTGTTCCTGGTGCTGAAGCTGTGATCGATTTTGATGCTGGTGATTTCGTTCAGCCGCTCCGTCGCCCCCATCTGTTCGAAGTTGTTGGTCTGCCCGGCGCGCGTGGCCGCTGGAATGTAGGATTGGATCTTCGCGGCCGTCGGGTCGATCTGGTTCCGCGGGATCACGTTATTCGGAAACGGGTCGCGCACCACGAAGCCATTTTGCACCCGGGTGGTGCCCGGGTTGTAGATGGTGTTTTCGAGAATCGCGCGGCCAATCTGGTCTGTGCCCAGATTGCGGCCGGTGAGGATCGCGCCGAAATCGCCGTTGCGGAAGGCGTCGGTGGGGACGGTCGCATAAGTGCCGGAATAGCGTTTGCGGTCGATGTACTTTTCGTAGTTAGCGAAGAAGAAAGTGCGCTGGCGGCCGTCGTAGAGTTTGGGGATGTAGACGGGGCCGCCCAGATTGGCGCCGAAATCATGCTTGCGGATCCGCGGCCGCACGTGGCCGCCGCTGCCGTTGTCGGTAAACGGAAGCCCCGCGGAGAATACCTCATTCACCAGGTTCTCGTAGGCGCTGCCGTGCACTGCATTGGTGCCGCTGCGGGTGGTGAAGTTGAAGAGGCCGCCGCCCGCCTGTCCGTACTCGGCGGCGTAGTTGCTGGTTTGTACGGTAATCTCCTGAAGGGCGTCCACCGAGGGCGAGACCGCATCCGATCCGTCAGGACTCATCGGCATGCTCAAATCCTGCCCTTCCAGCAGGACGCCGAAGGTGGTGGTGGGCGCGCCGTTCACTTTGATTGCGTTGCGTCCGTCGATTCTGGCGCCCGGCAGGGTTTCCACAAAGGTGAAGGGATCGCGCAGCATGCCCGGTCCGCGCGCCGAGAAGTTCAGCGGCAGGGCGTTGATGGTCCGCGCGCTGACGATGTGGCTGATTTCGGCGCTCTCGGTTTTGAGGAGCGCAGCGTCCGCGGTCACGGTGACGGAGTCTGTCGGCGCGCCCACCTGGAGCACGACGTCCACGCGTACGGTGGAGGCCACCTGAGCCCGGATTCCCTGTTGCACATAGCGGCTGAAGCCGGGGACGGTGACGCTCAGTTCGTAGATGCCGGCCGGGAGTTGGGGCAGGCTATAATTCCCCGTTTCGGTGGTGGTGGTTTGATGCTGCGACCCGGTTTCCGTGTTGCGCAGGGAGACTATCGCGTTGGGCACCAGGGCGCCCACCGGATCCGTAACGGTCCCGGTGATGGCGCCACGGTCGCCTTGGGCGAAGGCGGCAGCCAGCAAAAGCAGAGAACAGAAAACGACTCGAATCGAACGCATCGAAACCCCCTCAGGTTGGTGGTGAGACAGCCCGACTGGCTTGACCCCTCAGCCCAGCTCGGCCGGCATCGAAGAATATCCCCAGCGTCTCGCTGAAACAAGGTAGGCTACGGTACCGGACGTAAATAATCTAAGCGTTTTCAGCGTTTTCGCCGTTTAGTTTTACCAGTTGGCGACGCAAGGCGAAGCGAGGTACAGTGCAGGCGTTGCGGCCGTGATAGAATTTGTCCGCACCTTGATTCGGGAATGCTGCGAACTCCCCATACCGATATTCCAGATTCCATAGGTCTCGACCATGCTGCCGTGCAGGCGCAGTTGGCGAAGATCCTGGGAAGTCCCCACTTCCGCCAAAGCAAGCGGAGTCAGGGGCTGCTTCGGTGCGTAGTGGAAGCCGCGCTGGCGGGGGAGCAGAACTCGCTCAAAGAACGTCAAATCGGCGCGGCGGTTTTCGGACGGGATACGGCTTACGACACCGCGCAGGATCCCGTGGTGCGCAACGCGGCCATCGAAGTCCGCAAGCGCCTCGCGCAGTATTACCTGGAGCCGGAGCATACCTGCGAATTGCGCATCGAGCTGCCCACCGGTTCGTACCTGCCCAGCTTCACGGTCGAGGCGCCGGCGGCGGAACCACCCAAAGCTGTTGAGCCTCCACGCCGCCATGCTTCGAGGCGGGTTTACGTGGCCGCCCTGATCCTGGTGTTGATGGGCGCCGCCGGGGCCGTTCTTTGGGGTGCGCGGACCACTCCCGGATCGCAGCTTGACGCTTTCTGGGAACCGCTGTTCCGGGATCGCAAGACCATCCAGATCGCAATCGGCCAGCCCACACGCCTCTACCGTTTCGTAGGGCCGCGGATGGAGGAACTGAACCGCGTCTTCGGGGGGCCGCCCACGGCTGGGCGCCCGGCATCGTCCGAATCGATCAGCGGCGGCGAGATGGCGTGGGTCGCGCCCGAATACCTGTTCATGCGCGATGCACTTTCAGCCTTCAAGGTGGCGTCGTGGGTGCAGGCCCGGGGGCGCGCCTATCAATTGATGCCCGTGGCGCAGACGAACTACTCGCGCATCCGGCACGAACCGCTGGTGGCGATTGGCGCGTTCAATAACGCGTGGTCGATGCGGGTTACGGCCGAGTTGCGCTTCGTCTGCAACCAACGGACAATCGACGGAGTCGCGTACCACTACATCAGCGACCGCCGCAATCCGGCTGCGTTCGACTGGAAGGTGGCGCAGCCGGCCGGCGGAACGATGGGCGAAGACTATGCCATTGTCACGCGGGTCTTCGACTCGGCCACCGAGAAGACGGTGATCTCCGTGGCGGGAATCGAAACTTATGGGACGCTGGCGGCCAGCGAGTTCGTCACTGATGCCGAATATCTGGGACCGGCGCTCGCGGCGGCGCCGCGCGACTGGCGGCGCAGGAACGTGCAGTTCGTATTGGGCACGAAAATCATCGACGGCACGCCGGGACCGCCTCGCGTACTGGCCTCCTATTTCTGGTAATTCAACGCCGCTTTGGCACTCATGGAGGACGCCAGCACGCCGCGCAGTAGTTCCCGATTGGCGCCCGATTGTTCGGCGGAGCTGATGACCAGATGGAGCACGTCGGCGAGCGGTGTTTCCGCGGGCAGGCGGACGATCCACGGCAGGTTCACGCTGGTGAGGCTGCGGTCCGCGGAGAGCGCCACCACTGGGACGAACGCTTTGGCGGCGAGTTGCTCGGCGAGATGGGCGGAGTTGCGATCGAGCGCGATCAGGGCGATAGCGCGATCGTCATAGATCAGTTTCACCAGGCCGGTGGAGGCCTGTCCCCAGGGGACGTTGGACGATACGCCCGCGACCGTGTAGCGCCCGGCAAAGGGGGCGAGCAGCGGCGCGAGTGCGGCCGCCTGCTGTTCCGCGTCCGGCCCGAAGAGGCCGATGCGCACGGGGCCGGCGGGGGCATCGGGCAGCGCCGGTCCGTGATAGGGCGGCGCGTCGGCAGCCTTGGCATAGGGCGCTTCCATGGGGTAGCGGCGGAATTGGTACTTGCCGTTCTTCACTGTAGCGAGGTACATGGGGACGATGTTCTTGCTGTTCGGGTCGAACGCCATTTCGCCGGTGACGCCCTTGTAACTGGTGACGCTGGTGAGCGCGTCGCGGATGCGTCCGCGGTTCAAGCCGGCCTGGCAGACCGAGCGCAGCAGGATGCTCATGGTGTCGTAAGCGAGCGCGCTGAAGGCATCGGGAAAGGCGCCATAGCGCTGGCGGTAGCGCTCGCGGAAGGCCACCCACGCGGGGTCTTCACTGGTCAGGTCGAAGGGGAATACGATTTCCAAGCCTTCGGCGGCGGCGCCCGCGATCTTCAGCATGTCGTCGCCAAGCACGCGGTAGGAGCCGAAGACGGGCTGCTTCATGCCCATTTCGCGCATCTGTTTGAGGATCCCCCCGGCGGGCGCGGCATCGCCCCAAAGCACGATGGCGTCGGCGCCCGATTCGTTGATGATGCGCAAGGCGCGCTTGAAATCTGTGTCGCCCGGCATGTATTTCTGCTCGATCACGACGGGATGCCCGAGGCGGCGCGAGGCGTCGCGGAACTTAATCACACCGAAGCGGCCGTAGCGGTCATTGACGCGCAGGAGCGCCACGCGCTGCAATTTGAGATCGCTATAGATGCGGCGCGCCAGGGTGTAGCTCTGCACGCGATCGTCCTGGAGGGTGGTGAAGTACCAGGGGATGATGGTTTCGGGGATGGTGGGATCCGTGGCGGCGCTATTCACGATGGGGACTTCGGCTTTCAACGTGACGCGCAGGGCGATGTGGGTGGAATCGCCGCTGATGGAGCCGAGCATGGCCCACACCTTTTCGTCGTAGGCCATTTTGACGATTTCGTTGCTCGATGCGCCCCAGGTGGCCTGATCGTTGTGAACCATCAGGCGGAAGGGTTTGCCGCCATAGCCCTTATTGGCGTTGGCCTCATCGATGGCGAGTTGCGCTCCGTTGAGCATGGCCTGGCCGAGTTTCTGGTCGCGGTGATTTTCGATGGGGCCGAGAAAGCCGATGCGCACTTCGTCGATGGCGGCGGCGGGAGTGGGGGGCGTCTCGCGCGCGGCTCCGTTGTATTCCACGAGTTTGCCGTAGTGTTCGTAGTAAGGCGCGGTGAAGGTGGAGTAAGGCCGCATATCTTCGGGCGCCTTCGCATAAGGGTGGAGTTCGCGATTGGCCGGCGGGGCGGGCGGGTTCGCGCCGCACGCACAGGTGGCGGGAGGCTGGGCGTGGAGCGCGGCCGCGGATAAGAAGAGCAATGCGAGCGTGGTGAAGTTAGTGTGCGTCATACGCGACTCCTGGGAAAGAGACGGAAGATTGGGCCGCCGATGAACGCAGATGAACGCCGATAAGACTTTCGGTGGTGTTCATCCGTGTGAAGCCGTGTGCATCCGTGGCTCATAGGTCTTTCCCCTATTTGATTCGGATTCCGTGGCTCAGGCCTTTGGCCGTGGCCACCCAGAGATCGTCGCCTTGAAAATCGACGCCGAGAATGTAGTTGTGGGCGGGCGCGCTGTCCACGGCGACTGAGGTAGTCTTGCCTGCGGCATCGCGCAACAGCATTTCGGGCTTGTGGGTGTCGAGCGCGGGACGGTAGACCGCCCACTGATCGCCATCCACATACGCCAGGCCCTTATCCGTGGAAAACCAGGCGCGGGTGCCGTCGAGCGCTTTCACCTGATTCAGGAAGTTACTGGGCAGGCCGCTATCCTTTTCGAGGAAGTTCTTCCAGTTGCGGCCATCGTAGCGGCTGGCCCCAAAGTAAGTGGCCACCCAGAGCATCTTATCCTTTTCCATGTAACTCACGGAGGTGGTGATTTCATGAATCAGGCCCTGGTCTTTGTAGAGCACCAGTTCGGTCTCGCCGTCGGGATCGTTGTAGTCTTTCCAGGCCTCTGTCTTTGTGTCGTATTCGAGCACGCCGCCGCCCCAGACCGCGTAGTAGACCTTGCTGGGAGTGGCGGTCACGGCATACGTCCAGATCTCGTACATGGGCGTATTGCGTTCATTGAAGTGCGCCCACTGTTTGGTGCGCACGTTGTAGCGCGCGCCTCCGGCGGCGGTGGCGACCCAGACGTCATCGCCCTGTACGGCCAGGCCATACACGACGTCGTTGGGCAGGCCGCTGTTCAACTGCGTGAAGTTGTCGAACCGGCCGGCCGACAAACGGCTCAAGCCGCCCATGGTTGCGATCCACACGTCGCCGGTGCGTTTGTCCGGCGCCACGAAGAGCACGGCGCGATGCACGAGTCCGTCCTCCGGGCGGTAGACTTTCCACTTTCCGTTCTGGTAGAGGCCGAGCCCGTTATCCGTGCCCACCCACAGGCGATCGCCGTCCACCGCTACGTTGAACACGTGATCGTCGGGCAAGCCGTCGGCCACGGTGAAGTTTTGCCAGCGGAAGCGCGGCATGTCTTGCGCCGAGGCGAGGCTGACACTGGCAGCGAACACAGCGAGCAGGCAAGTTTTCTTCATAGCGTTTTCAAGTATTCGATGAGGTCATTGAGCTCGTCTTTCTGAAGGTCGTTGGTGACCCCGTGGGTGTCCCTGGGGTTGAAGACCGTCCAGATTTCCTCGAGCGTGCGCGCCGAGCCATCGTGCAGGTAGGGCGCGGAAAGGGCGATGCTGTTGAGCTGCGGAACATCGAACATGCGCACGTGATCGGTGGCTTTCGCCGAGCCCACGTCGGTCTGTTCGTTGTTGGTGTAGTGCGGTCCGGCGTGGCATACGGTGCACTGATTGAACTCGGGTATGGGCGTGCCGGCCTTGGTCCGTGTACGTTCGAAGATGGCTTTGCCGCGCTCCTGCGAGGCAGTCAATTCGCCGTTGGGCGCGCGGAAACGGTTGGGGCGCAGGGGGATGGACTTGATGAAGGCGACGAGATCTTCGAGTTCGGCGGGGCTGTAGCTCTGCGAGCGGTAGAAGAAGGCCGCGGTGCGCGGCCCGCACTCGGTTTGCAGGTCCGGATTGCCGCCGTTCCACTTGTAGGGCGCGGTGCCGTCCACCCATTCGAGCAGGCGGTTGTCCACGATGTCTTTGCCGAAGCCGTCGGGCTCCAGGTCCCAGGAGAGTTCGTCGAGGGTAGCTTCGAGATGGCAGTTGGCGCAGCCGAAGTGTCCCTGGAAGGCGAAGCGCGCGCTGTAGAAGAGGCGTTCGCCGCGGCGTTGGGGCGAAAGCGCGGCGGGCGCGCCCAGAGAGAGCGTGCCGCTGACCTTGCGCGTCGCGGTATCGACAATCGAGATGGTATCGCCGGTGAGATTGGCGACGTAGAGGCGCTTGCCATCGGGCGCGAGTGCCAGACCTTTGGGCGCCATGCCCACGGGAATGCGGGCCGCCACGTAATTGGCGGATGCGGACAGATCGTTGGCCAGGGTGCGGCGCTCCTCGGGATTCTTGGCGCGCACGAATTGCAGCAGCTTCGGGATGTCGAGGACGGTGACGCTGTCCGATCCGGTAGTGGAAACGTAGGCCACGCTTTTATCGGGGGCGATGGCGATATCGAAGGGCGGGGTGAAGTAGCGGTCGAGTTCGTCGAGGGGCACCTGCACGGGTTCCCCGATATCCTCGCCGAAGAGGGAGAGCGAATTGCCGAAGACCCAGCCATGCTCGACGTGCGCCAATGGGACCAGGTTCTTGGGACGCATCTGGGCAATCATGCCAAGCTTGCCATCGGCGGAGATCGCGGTATGAAAGACGCCCGCGGCGTAGGGAAGGCGGTCGCGGCGCACCACGACTTGCCGCACGGTATCGATCACGGTGACTTCCGATTCGGCGGGCGCGCGGAGGTTCGCCGGCGTCACGGGATAGATGTGCGTGCTGTAAATTTGTTTGCCGTCGGGCGAGCGTGTGAGGTAGCTTGCGCCCGGCGCGGCGTCGAGGCGTTTCACTTCCACGCCGCTGGTCAGGTCGATTACGGAGATGTCGCCGCCGATCCGATTGGCGACATACAGGTAGCGCCCTTCACGATCGGGCACTGCCGAATTGGGCTCGGCGCCCGCGGGCAGGGTGCGCGTGATGGCGAGCGAGGCGGCGTCGATCTCCGACACTGTGTCGCTCCAGGAGTTGGCCACGTAGATGCGCCGGGAATCGGCGGAGAGCGCGATGCTCTTGGGCTGACGCCCGACTTTGATGCGGCGCAGGACGGTGCGGGTGGCCAGGTTATAGACCACCACTTCGTCGGTGCCCTGGCAGACCACGTAGAGGCGGGTTGCATCGTTGCTGAGCGCCAGTTCGATGGGGGACGGGTAGCGCACGGTAGGGGCATTGGCAGCCAGCGCCGCCAGCGCCAGCACCGGAACCGAGAGTGCGCCCGGCCACCGCATGCTATTTCTCCTCGACGGTGAGGATCCGGTCGATGCCCGGATTCTCCACCACTTGTCTGATGCCGCTGGGCCAAATCACGGTGAGCTTGTCGATTTTGGTAGCGGGGCCGAGTCCGAAATGCAGGCGGGGATCGTCCTGCGAAAGGTAGCCGGCGCCGGCGGTGCGTTCGTGCTGCTGGGTGACGCCGCCGGCAACGACTTCGACGTGCGCACCGATGCCATCGCGATTGCTTTTCTTGCCGGCCAGCTTCACTGCGATCCAATGATTGGTGCCGGGCGAAGTGTTGTGCAGCAGGAAGGCCGGGCTGCCGAGATTGAGGATGAACGCGTCGACCTTGCCATCGTTATCGTAGTCGGCGAAGGCCGCGCCTCGGGCCACGCTCTTCACGTCGAAGAAGGCTCCGGCGGCGCGCGAAACGTCCGCGAATTTCATGCCGCCGAGATTGCGGAAGAGGGAATGTTCCTGCGGCACCATGTGAATCAGCCCGCCATGCGCGATGAAGATGTCGTCGTTACCGTCGTTATCGAAATCGTGCACGCCGCTGCCCCAGCTCACGTACTGCGCGGCCAGTTGGGAGATGCCGGCACGCTCGGTGACGTCCTGAAACTGCTGCCGCCCGGCGTTCTTCATGAGGCGGTTGTATTTGGAGTCTGACACCCACAGGTCGATCAGGCCATCGTGATCGAAATCGGCAAACACCGGACCCATGGCGGAGGTGTTCTCCCCGTTCTGTCCGTAGGCCACTCCGGCGGTGACGGCGATTTCTTTGAAGGTTCCGTTCTGCTGGTTGTGGAGCAGGAAGTTCTCGGTCTTGTCGTTGGCGACGTAGAGATCGGGGTAACCATCAAGGTCGAAATCGGCCGCGGTGACACCCATGGCGCGGGCCTTGAGTTTCGCGATGCAGGCCTTCTCGCTGGCGTCGGAGAAGGTGCCGTTGCAGTTGTTGTGCAGGAGCACGCTGCTGTCGGGTTCGTAATCGAGCGGGCCGGGATAATTATCGGCTGCGTAGTAGTTGCGGTATTCGGGATCGAACTTCACGTAGCGCCCGATGAAGGCGTCCACGCAGCCATCCTTGTCGTAGTCGAGCCACGCCGCGCCGATGGACCAGCCCGGCACCTGAATGCCTGCTTTGGCGGTGGCATCCTCGAACGTGCCGTCTGCTTTGTTGTGGTACAGGATCACGCCGCCGTAGCCGGTGACCAGCAGGTCGGTGTGGCCGTCGTTATCGTAGTCGGCGGCCGTGACGGCCATGCTGAAGAGGTCGCCCGCGACGTGCGCCTGAGCGGTGACGTCGGTGAAGCGGCCTTTGCCATCGTTGCGGTAGAGGTGGTTGTGGGGCGGCGCCGCCGGGGGCTTGCGGAGAGGATAAGGATGCATGCCCTTGGCGAGGGGCTTGCCGCTGACGACGTAGAGGTCGAGCAGGCCATCGTTGTTGTAATCGAACCAGACCGCGCCGGCGCCGGTGCTTTCCAGCAGGGAGCCGAGTTTCTCCGCGCCGAAACTGTGGGTGAAGCGGAGGCCGGCTGTGGCGGACACCTCTTCGAAGCGGATGGGTCCGGCGGGGGTTTGGGCGTAAGCGGCGGCGAGGGATAACAGGAGCGCGGCGAATTTCACTTGGCACCTCCGGTGGAGTCATGAACGGGCAGAGTCATGATGGCGGGATCGGTGCTGCGCAGCAGGGTCTCGGGCACCGCGTTTTCGGGCGCGTGTTCGGGACCCGCGTGGCAGCCGACGCACACGCGCTGTTCTCCGCGCCGCGCCCAGAACCAGCCTTTTTCGGCGGCCACGATTTTGCCGGCGGCATCGAGCAGTTCGAAGCGGAGCGGCCGTTCTCCGGGCGCCTGGACGTAGAACGAGCCATCGCGCTCCACGGGGGCCTGCCCCATGGCGACGGGCGCACCGTGATCATCCAGGGTCCAAACGCGAACTGTGGTGACGGTGCCGGAAGGAATGGCGGTGCGCGAGGTGTAGACATTCAGGCAGAGTAAATTGGCGCCGGGGCGTTCGCGGAGGGCGGACGGGAAGCTCTTGGGGGCTGCGTGAGGGCGCGCCAGGACGGGTTGGAGGCCGTGCCCGGCGAGGAGCTCCGGTTCGCCACCACGCCAGCGGTAGAGGCTGTAGGTGCCATTGGCGGCCGTGCGCAGGGAGACCAGCCAGTCCGCCGGAGCGATCTCGGACACGGGTCCGACGACTTCGCCTTTGGGCTGCGCACTGCTCACCTGGACGGCGCGCGCGGAGGTGAAACGCGCGAGGGCTCCGGCGGTGTTGAACAGGATGTCGCCCGAGGCCAGTTGGCGCGCGCTGGAACGGTCGGGGCCATGATCGCAGCGGTAGGTTTCCACGCCGGTGCCGTCGGGGTAGACGGTGAAGAGATCGCGCTGTCCGGCGGCATGGGCGGCTTCGAAGAGGATGCGGCCGTCCTGCAGTACGCCGGTGGGGATGTGATTGCCGGGGCCGTAGGTGAGTTGCTGCGCCTCGCCTCCGGTGAGCGCGGCGCGCATGATCTGGAAGCCGGAGGCGGTACGTTGGGCGTAGACGATGCGGTCGCCGGGCAGGTAGAAGGGGGCCAGGGAGTCTTCGGTTTCGTCCGCGCGGGTGATGCGGCGGGGAGCGCCTTCGCGGAGGGCGGCTTCCCAGATTTGCCAAGGGCCGGCGGCCTGCTTTTTGGCGGCGAAGAGGACGCGCTGGCCGTCGAAGGAAACGGCGGCGTCGGCGGAGGCGGCGAAGGCGGGAAGGAACTCGCGCTTGCTGCCGTTGGATACGAATTGGAGAGTTGCGCCGGACGGGAAGCGCTCGGTGCCGGGCAGGGTGGCGTGGGAATCGTAGGCTGGGGCTTGGGTGTAGAGGTAGGAGAGTGCGGGACCGCTTTGCCCACCCAGCGCGACCGCGATCCAAAGCGCCCAGGCACAGACTGCAATCCGGATAATCATACCTAATACGCTGGATTATATCCTATAGCGGCGGGAAGCGAAATGGATTTCGGAGTACAGCCTCTGATGTGCGAGGGGGCAAGGTAGCGTTCTTAATACCTGTCGGCGGTTATCGGCGGCTTCCGAACGGGCACAAGCATGCCTCCGGTCAGATGGCGATTCTCCTGCAACGTCCACCGCCGGAGCAGCGTAACTACCTGGTGTTGCCCGATCGAGCCATTATCGCCGTGTGCATTTGCCTGCTCACTGTGGCGGCATTTGCACAGCCGGCAACGGTTCAACTAAGAGACATTCAGATTCCGAAACTCGCTTCGCGCCCGCAGCTCGAGCAGTTCCTCAACGGCCGGTCCCGCGACGACATGAAACGCATCGACGACTTCCGTCAGCGCTCGCCGGGCGACGGAGTTCCGGTGAGCCGCAAGACCACGGCGTGGATCGGATACGACGACACCAATCTGTACGTCGTGTTTGTGTGCGAATCGCCGGCCGCGCAGACGCGAGCGCGCATGGCCAGGCGCGAGGACATTTTCAGCGACGACGTGGTGGGCGTGATCCTGGACACTTATCACGATCGCCAGCACGGCTACGAGTTCTTCGTGAACCCATACGGGGTGCAGGCCGACGCAATCGAAGGCGAAGCTCAGAACGACGACTTCAGCTTCGACACGCTTTGGTATTCCGATGGCCGCCTCACGCCGGACGGATTCGCGGCCCTGTTGACGATCCCATTCCGCAGCCTCCGCTTCGCGCGCGGCCCGGTGCAGACCTGGGGCATGGCGCTGATGCGGATCATCCCGACCAACAACGAGACCAGTTTCTGGCCGTACATCACGCAGAAGGTGAACGGGTTCAACCAGCAGCTTGGCAGCATGGGCGGGCTGGAGGGCATTTCGCCGGGCCGCAACTTGCAGATCATTCCTTACGCGGCGTTCGCCGGCTCGCACTTTTTGGATAACCCCACGGCGGGAGTGCCCTGGTTCCGCGGCAAGAATGATTTCCGTGCCGGTCTCGACGCCAAGGCGGTACTGCACGATTCACTGACGCTAGACGTGGCGATCAATCCGGATTTCAGCCAGGTGGAATCGGACGATCCGCAAGTGACGGTAAACCAGCGCTTCGAGGTGCCGTTTCCCGAAAGACGGCCGTTTTTCCTCGAAAATACCGCGTATTTCACGACACCGGAGAACCTGTTCTTTTCGCGGCGGATTGTCGACCCTGAGTTCGGCGCCCGTCTCAGCGGCAAGGTGGGCCGCTGGAATTTGGGGCTGCTCGGTATCGACGATCGTGCGGCCGGACAGGCGCTCGAAGCGTCCGGCCCGCACTTCGGTGAGCGCGCCGCGATCGGCGTGCTGCGTGTACAGCGCGAGTTCGGCAGGCAATCGAACATCGGAATGCTGATGACCGACCGCGAATTCGCCGGCGGCTACAACCGCGTGGAGGCCATCGACACCCGCGTCAAGCTGAACGACAACTGGACGATGAGCGCTCAGGCGATGGCGAGCCAGACGACGTTCGAAGACGGCACGCATTCCGGCGGCGACGCCTTCAATGTGGATCTGTACCGCGGCAGCCGCCGCTGGTTCGCGGATTGGTCTTACCTCGACCGCGGCGAAGGCTTCCACACGGACCTCGGGTTCGTCAACCGGGTCAACATGCGGCAGGCGCAGCAGTTTCTCCGGCGGCGCTTTTTTCTGAAGAGCAAGGCCGTGATCTCGGTGAATCCCACGTTCTCGTCCATGATCCTGTTCGATCACCGCGGCGTGCAGCAGGAGTGGCACGTGAGCCCCGGTTTCCAAATCGAGATGGCGCGCAACACATTCTTCAGCGTCAATCGCGGCGACGTTTTCGAGCGCTTCCAAAACATCAATTTCCGGCACGGCGGTTCGGGGCTCGGATTCCATAGCGAATACTTTAAGCGCGCCACGATGGATCTCAACTATGGCCGCAGCACGTCGATCAACTACAGCCCGGCCGGCGGGCTCGATCCATTTCTGGCGAACGAGCGCAATTGGCAGGTCGCTCTGACGTTCCGCCCGATGTCGCGCCTCAAACTGGACGAGGTGTACATCGGGACGAGCCTTCGCCTGCCGGCGGCCGGCGTCTTCGTGAATCATCTGGCGCGCTCGCGTCTCAACTACCAGTTCAATCGCGAGCTTTCGCTGCGCATGATCGTGGACTACAACGCAGTACTGGAGAATCCGGCACTGGTCAATCTGACACGGCAGAAGCGGTTGACAGGCGATGTGCTGTTGACTTATTTGATTCATCCCGGGACGGCGCTCTACGTGGGGTATACGGATCGGATCGAAAATCTGGCGCTGTTTCCGGGAGCGCCGCCGGCGGTGGGACGGATCGCGTTTCCTTCCACTACGACGGCGCGGCAGTTCTTTGCGAAGGTCAGCTATCTGTTCCGGTTTTGAGCTCCCCGGCAAATAACGCGCCGGAGGTCGTCGCCGGCGGCGTGTGGCTCATGGCCGCCGTACGTTAGTGAATTTGTTCAAGACAATGTCTTTGAAGTCGAAGTCCACCAACCGGTAGCCGGTAACGAATACCGGCGTCACGCCGATCCGGGCGTTGGCCACGTACTCTTCCGGGATCGAGGCCGGATTTGCGTACTCGGTCTTCATGACCGTGAAGAGCGAAGCGCCGCGGAAGAGCGGCGAAAGCCTGCCTCCCGGGCCGACGCCGCCGAAGAGGTTGTCGTCGTGCAACCTGTAATGCAGTGAGCGGCCGTCTTCCTGCGTATGCAGTTCCACCAGCGTCTCATCCGGCAACTGGTCGGTCGATTCGCAGAGCACTTTGATGTGCTGAACGGTCGGCGAAGAGGGGGTGAGGACGCTTGTGCAACGGCCCAGACCCGGCGACAAGAAGCCGCTATTCACGGGCATCCACTCGGTCGTGCCGCGGCGGAACAGCGTCACCAGGGCTGTTCCCGTGATGCGTACCCTATCCTGCTTCAAACTTTCGAAAACGCTGCGATCGAGGCGCGGGCGCAATTCCAGCGTCGCCGGATCCGTGCGCTGAAACTCTGCGTCGAAGGTTCCCTTCTCCTGACCGTGAAAGTGCCGCCCGTCCGGGGTGGAGAGTGAGAGGCTGGTAGGGCGGACGCTGTACAACGGGTCAGGGGGAAGCCCGGTAATGGTCAAAGGAATGTTTCCAAACGGAGATGGGTAGTGAGGCCGCGTGTCCAACTCCAGACGAATGCTGCCCGGGATCGGGTGGAGAAATACGCGAGCCCGAGTTGGGATCGATTCAGGGGCCAATGCGACGCCGGTTGCAGCCAGGGCGATTGCGATTGCGAGACCGCGAGCCTTGGCGGTTCCCTTGCGGCGGTATTGTAGGCAGAGAATTCCCAGAGCCCCTGCCGCCGCGATGCCAGCGATGGTCCCGCCGCGCAACCAGTCCCCGGTGGGCATGCTGAACACGCGCCCCGACAAGGCTCCAGAGACGTTGGTGGCGGCGGCGATGGTCGCCGCCACCAGTGCGAATTGCGTGAAGTTGGCCACCAGCGCGGCCAGCGCCATCGCCGGGAGACTGACCGCGCAGGCGAGCACGAGTTGCTGGCCGAGTAAATGTGGCAGCGACGGGAACGGCGAAAAGCCGCGCGCAACCAGGATGTACAGATCCGCCACAAACAGGGACACATGCACGTAGAGAAGCGCGAAGAGCAGTTTCGCGCCCGCAAGGTGGGTCCATCGATTCGGGCGCGTCAGCCAGAAATGGCGCGTGCCGACGAGCGGCTCTTCGAGAACCGCGAGCACGAGGAGGATAGCCCAGGCGAGCGGCAGCAGCAGGTTGAGCCAGCCTTCGGTGAAGCCGACTTGCGGGTCCGCGCGCCAGCGGTCCTGATGCGCCAGCGTCACCAGCATCGCCAGCGTAATCGCAATCAGCGGCCACCAGCGGCGCGAGTCCTTACGGAAGTTGTGCAGGAGTAGGGTCATTGAGCGCTCCGGGCGGACCGCGCCAGCGCGAGGAAGATCGCGCGGAAAGTCATGGCGCGCGCTTCGATGGCCTGCACGGGTCCGAAACGCGCGGCGATCTGGCCGGGGCCGTATTGCGAATCGGTGAAGCGCACCAGGGGCCCGGCGCGTTCCACATTGAGCCACGTGCGCGGCGGATCGGGCGGCACTTCGCCTCCCTCAGCGAGTGTGACTTCGACCTCGCGAAAGCGATCCGTTAGCGCGGTCATCTCTTCGGCGAATTCGAGGCGGCCTTCGTTGAGATAGGCCACGTGGGTGGCGAAGCTTTCGATCTCGGCGAGATCGTGCGAGCAGACCAGGACCGTGGCTTCTGGCGTTCGGTCCAAAATGCTCTCGATCAATTCCTCGCGCACCAGCACATCGAGGCCGCTAAAGGGCTCATCGAGCACGATCAGGCGCGGACGATAGGCGAGCGACGCAGCCAGCGCCGCCTTCACGCGCATGCCGCGCGAGAGCGCCTTCAAGGGCCGGTCCAGCGGCAGGCCAAACCCGCGCACCAGTTGCGCGGCTTCAGCTTCGTTCCACTGCGGATAGAAGGGCCTGCAATAATCCATGAAATAACCAACCGTCATCCACTCGGGCAATTTCTGGCTTTCGGAGACATAGCCGATCTGCGCGAATTGCGCCGCGCCCAGCCTTCGCGAATCCACTCCCAGCACCTCCGCACTGCCGCCAGTCGGATGCAGGATGTTCATGAGCGTTTGAATCGCCGTGCTCTTCCCGGCGCCATTGGGGCCGACCAGGGCGAAGACGCTGCCTTCGGGCACTTCGATGGTGAGATCGTGAAGCGCCTCGTTCCTTCGGTAGCTTTTCGTCAAACTTTGGGTCCGGATCATTGTCCGTGCTCCTTTTTCAGGCTGCGCCAGCATTCCGCGATCGCCGCCTGCAACTCTTCCGGGGTGAGGCCGACTTGGAGAGCCTGCACCGTGAGCTGTTCGATTTCCCTTGCCAGCAATCGCCCGCGCGCGCCGCGTGCCAGGGGCGGCGATGCGACGACGGTGCCGATTCCAGGCCGCACTACAAGTAATCCCTCCGCTGTTAATTGCGCGATCA
Organism: Candidatus Solibacter sp.; assembly: GCA_039934035.1. Taxonomy (GTDB): domain Bacteria; phylum Acidobacteriota; class Terriglobia; order Bryobacterales; family Bryobacteraceae; genus Solibacter. Next base: position 47,760 of record JBDTMZ010000027.1, read on the forward strand.
CTTTCTGCGCGGTATTGGAGTGGATCTTCATGGCTCGTCCCAACTCGCGCACCGAGGGGAAGGGATCGCCAGGGCGCAGTTTGCCAGAGAACATCGCCTTCTTGGCGGCGAAGACGACCTGCTCGCCGACGGGGACGCCTGGTTGGATCGTGAGCCGGAAAGGTACCACAGCTGTAACATGACTCTTGTTACAGTAAATGTCAAGCGCTATGATTCAAGCGGACAGGGCGTGGAGTGGTATTCCTTGCCCGAGTTGTTCGGCGAGTTCGCAGGTGGGAAGTGGCGGGCGGCCGTGAGAACTTTCCTCTTCGTGCCGGCGCTGGCCATGGCGTGCATTTCGCGCGCAGGTGATGCGTGCTCGCGGTCACGCTCCGCACAGGCGTGGCTGGCGCCGGGACTGCTGGCTCTACTGCATCACTTGGCGGCGGCTCCGGGAAGATGGGTGAGGGCGAGCGAATGGGCGTCGGTGTTGGACGGGTCGAGACGGCCTCTTCGAAGTGACTGCCTACGCGCCGAACAGGGAGGTCGTAACAACGGCACGAACGTTAACTCAGGCACGGCTCCGATTCTGTTCATTGGGGCGCCGTGGTACGCCGAAAGCACTGTGGCCGGAGTCTATCCGGCCCAGCGAGGTGGGCCTTTGCGAATCGTTTGCGCGGCCCTCGAAAGACCGCCCTACCAGATCATGCGGGCGTTCATCTGCATGGAACGCATGGCGCCCGCGCCACGGATTTCACCGAAGGTCGATGAGTTGATCGACGAAGTCGGACCGTTGTAGTTGACGTGATTCAGCGCATTGTAAAGGTCCGCGCGCACCGTCAGCTTGATTCGCTCGGTGACTTTGAAGTTGCGCCCCAATCCGGCGTTGATGGTCCACGACCCGGGAGCGCGGACAATCGAGTAGCCCGCATTCCCCGGGCGGATGGCGACGCCGGAAACCGAGCCGATCGGGACTGGCGCGAAGGCAGCCGTATTCACGTAGCGCATGCCGCAATTGATCCCCGGACTGCAGGTATTGAGGTCGAAGTTGTTCTGCCAGTTATCGAGTGTCAGAGGCGCCCCGGTATAATCGGGGCGGCAATACCGGCTCGATCCACAGGTCTGGGTGATGTCCACCGCTCCACCGGTGCGCATGTTCAGCACGCCCGTCGCCTCCCACCCGCCTAACACATGGCGAAGCACCGTATTGCCGATGAGGCTGGAATACGGAACTTCGTAGATCCAATCGGCCACCAAGCGGTGACGCGTATCGCCCGCCGCCGGCCCGCGATCGGCCCGCGGATTCGCAAACTCCTGTTGGACCGAGTTGCTGTCGCCCTGGAAATAAGCTCCGATGTCGCCGCCGGTGACCGCCAGGGATTTGCTGAACGTGTAGTGTCCCTCGAACGAAAGGTTGTGCGTCATGCGCTTGCGCAGCGAACTCTGCCAGGCGTGATAGGCCGAGTTCTGGGTATTGTCCACGTAGTAGCCGCCGGGAGCGCCGAGCGCCGGGTTCGGCCGGATGCCGGTGATCCGGTCCACCTGGTTGAACATGCGCTGGAGCGGCAGTTTCACACCGCGATTCAGAACATACCCCGTCTCCAACATCAAGGTGGAAGTAACCTGGCGCTGGAGATTCAATTGCGCCTGGATGGAATAGGGATCCTGGAGTCCCGGATTCAGTACCGAGAAGACAAAGGTGCTGCCTGTCTTGGCTGCCTGGGCCTCCACAACAGAGCGGAATTGATCGTTATACAGCGGCCATTTCAAACCAAGCGCGACGGCTTCCGTTTTGGACCAGATGGAACGGAACGGCACCACCGGATCGGCCGCGCCCTGGCGCACTACCGCCGGGATATTGCTCGAGAAAAGCACGCCCGCACCGCCGCGGATCACGTTCTTGCCGTTGCCGAAAGTATAAGCAAAGCCGGCGCGCGGCCCGAGGTTTACCCAGCCGTCATTGTTATACGGATGCATGGGATCGGAGAACGGCCCGAAATCGAATTTGGCCCAGTCTTTGGGGGGCGTGAGGTTATAGATGCCGACGTTGGCGTCGGTGCTCGGTTCGACGACGGCATGACCGTAGAAGTCGTAGCGCAAACCGAGGTTGATCACCAGGGTCGGGGTGACTCGCCAATCGTCCTGCGTGAAGAAGCCCATCTCGTACATGCGCGAGCGGTGCGGAGCGGCTCCGAAACTGGCGTTGATGGAACTGGGAACGTTGTTCAACAGGTCGTCCTTCGTGGTGAAGGCGAAGCTGGGATTTTGCGGGTTGCTGCGGCTTCCCCCCGTGAACATGTAGCGTCCGCCGAACTTGAACGAATGCTGTCCCACGCGATGCGCCACTTTCTGATCTACCGTGTAGCTCGGCCCGTCGAGGGACCACAACTCGGAACTGGGCGTGCTGAAGCCGGAAGTGCCGCTCAGCGTGATCTGCCCGATCCGGGCTCCCCATGGCCCCTTCTCCGTGGTGCCGGGACCCATCACGTTGAATAGGGCGTCCACGCGGCTCATATCGGAGATGTTGGCGCCAAAGCGCGTCTCCGAGGTCCAGGCCCGCGTTCCGGCGATGTAACTGGCGGTTACTCGATCCTGATTGTAGATGAAGTTGCGATCGTTGGAACCGTTCAGATACAGGGTCGGACTCAAGTAGAACGGGCGGTCGCGAGTAAAGGTGATCGACAAGGTGCCGGCACTGGTCACGTGATAGTCGCCCTTGATGACGAAGTTATTGTCCCTGCGATGGGAGCCGCGGATGCCCTGGTACAGTCCTTGATCCGCGTTGCGAATCTGCGTCGGATGCGGGGTCAGGTCCATCAGCATCTTGGTCTCGGCGAAAGGCAGCGCTTTCAGGATGTCCGCGCGGAAACTGTCGGTTGGAACATTGCCGCTGACGGCCACCGAATTATTCTCGCGGTAACCCTCAAACGTCCCGAATACGAACAGCTTGTCGCGGATAATCCGGCCGCCGGCGGAGCCGCCGAACTGGTTGAACACGATGCGGGGCTTGGGCAACAGCGTAACTCCGTCGGCTGCCCGGTTCGGCGTGAACGGATTGCGTGCATTGAACAAGTGGGACTGGTACGCATGAATCAAGCTGCCGTGCCACGTGTTGGCGCCGGACTTGCTAATCAGGTTCACCTGCCCGCTCATCACGCCGCCATACTCTGCCGGCAGGACTCCGCGCACAACCTGGACTTCTTCGACGCCTTCGATACTCATGACGTCGATGTAGTTCTCGCCGCCGTACTGCGAGATGCCGCGGCCCTCGGGATTGGCATTGGCATCCGTGCCGTCCACCGAAATGCCGGCGCCGCTCTTGCCCGCCCCGTTGATCCTGACACCGCGATTTCCGCCCGCCACGTCGACACCGTTCTCCAGACTTAGAATGTTACTGATGTTGCGTCGGGAAAGGGGCAACTGCGAGATGGCGCGTGTATCAAAGGTCTGATGCTGTTCCGCCGACACCGTGTCGATCAACGGGGCGACACCCGCGACAGAGACGGTCTCATTGACCGAGCCGACTTCGAGAACGATGGTCTGGCGGACCTGCTGGCCCGCGGACAATGCGACCCCTTTGCGTTCCTGCACCTTGAACCCGTTGGATTCAATTCGTAGTGTGTAGGTTCCCACCGGCAGAAAGTCGAAGCCGAACTCGCCGGCGGTGTCCGCAACTTTCTTACTCACGGAGCCTGTGCCTTCATTGGTCAAGGTGGCTGCCGCAGCGGGAATCCGCGCACCGGAACTGTCGGTAAGGACTCCGTAAAAGGTTGCAGTGCTTACTTGTGATTCCGCCGGCCAAAGCGCGGTCAGAAGTAAGGCGACTCGAACGCATGAGAGGGTCTTCCGCATCCTGGCGTCCCCTCCAAGGACGGTTGCCGAATGCTATCACAGAATTCGGCTCCTGCAATGCTAAATCGAGACTTGCACTTATCAATTTACGGAGTCCAGGCGACACGAGCGTAAGGAAACAGTCATAACCTCGCTACCGCGGCGGTTTCAGTGCTTACTGCAAGCCCTTAGTGTGTTCCCCGGTCACAGGGACTGGCCGGCGTCCAGGCCGACTTACGCTGGCTGGCAGCGACACTCCGGGGCAACATAGTCGCCTACTTTGTATTGCCGCTGATCACCGCTTCGGGTTCGACCGCCGTGGAGAGTCCGGCCGCGGTCATTACTTTCTCCAGAACAGCTGCCGTTTCCGGAGACTGCCGCAAGTTCATCCCGCGATGCACGCCAACGGCGATGCGGAGCGGAGTCCAGCCGTTGCGATTCTTGATGTTCCAGACGTCAACTTTGGTGCCGTGCTCCACGAGGTATTGGGCCACGGAAGGCAGGTGCTTGTAGGCCACTCCGTGCATCGACGTGTCATTGCGTTCGTCCACCGCATTGACGTCGGCTTTCAGTTCTTCGACCAGGTACTTGACTGCGGCAAGCGCCTCGGCTTCGGTGCCTGCATCCTCGCCCGGTGATCGGGCCCCGACGCCAGCCGCAACCAGCACTGGCGTAGTCTTCTCCGCATTCGGAATCGTGGCGTCCGCTCCCAGGCTCACCAGCAAGCGCATCAACTCGACGTCGTCCGTGCGGCAGGCCAGCAGGAACGGCGTCGCGCCTTCGGTGTTGAGACTGGTCAACCCGACGTTGCGGCTGCGCGCGGTCCGCGCGTCGATTTTCGCGCCGTGCGCGACCAAACGGCGAACCAGCTCGAGGCTGTTCATGGACCCGGAACCGGGTGGGGCCGGATCGTTGCTGCCCGTGCCCGGCTTGCGCACGTCAGATATGAGATGCAGCGCGGTCCAACCCTGCACGCCCTCGTTTGGATCGGCTCCGGCATCGAGCAGCTTCGACGCCAGTTCGAAATGCGCGTTGGACACGGCAAGCATCAGTGCCGTGGAGCCGTGCGCGGCGCCGGCCCCCCCGCGCCGCGCCGAAGTGGGCAGGGCCTCGTTGGCACTGACACCGGCCTTGAGGAGCGCCGCGACCACTTCCTGGCGGCCTTCTCGTGCCGCGAAGAGGAACGGCGTAAACCCGTTCTTCGAGCGGGCATTGATCTCCGCGCCGGCGGCAATCAGCGTCTCGACCGCGGCGCGGTGCCCCTCGGCAGCCGCCCACATCAGCGGTGTCTGGCCGCGCCACGCTTCCTTCGCGTTTACCTTGGCGCCGTGCGCGATCAGCAGCTTGACTGCATCGGGATTGCCCGACCGCGCGGCGGTCATCAGAACCGTTTCGCCGTCACCCATCGCGGCCTCCGGATCGGCCTTGGCATTGAGCAGCAGTTCGATCATCCGGGAACTGCCGTTGCTGGCGGCGATCGAGATCGGCTTTACACCGTAGCGATTGGGCGCATTGACGTTCGCACCGGCCTTGATGAGCAACTCAGCCATGGCGATTTCGTCATGGTAGGCCGCCCAATGCAATGCCGTGCCGCCATCGGGGGCGGCTGCATTCACGTCCACATGGCGTTCCAGCAGTTGGCGCAGCGCAGCTGTGTCGCGCTGTTTGGCTGCGTCCACCACCGGTGGCAGCGCGGCAGCGCAGAGGAGTGGGATCGCAAACAGAGAAACGATGATTCGTCGCATGGCGCCTCCCTAGAGCGCTGCCGGCTCGAGCAGTTCGGGAATCTTCCCGGTGCTATCGGCAAATGAGTCCAACCGAACACCGACACGGTCGAGCAGCGTCAGATGCAGATTCGCCAGCGGCACCGGTTGCTTATAGCGAAGGTGCCGCGCGCCCTTTACCCGCCCTGCCGCGCCGCCGGCCACGACGATGGGGAGATTGACGTGGTCATGAACGTCGGGATTGCCCATGCCGCTGCCGTACAGGAGTAGTGAATGATCGAGCAGGGTCCCATCCCCATCCGGCGTCGCCTTCAGCTTGTCGAGGAAGTAGGCAAAGAGCGACACGTGAAACGCGTTGATCTTCGCCACGCGCTCCATCTTTTCCGGGTTGCCGCCGTGGTGCGTCAGCGGATGATGCGGTTCGGTCACGCCGATCTCCGGATAGGTGCGAGTACTGGTCTCGCGAGCCAGTTGGAAAGTGGACACGCGGCTGATATCGGCCTGAAACGCCAGCGCCTGAAGATCGAACATCAGTTTGGCGTGATCCGCATAGGCCGCGGGAACACCAATCGGCCGATCGAGCGGTGGCAGCTTGGATTCCTTCGACTGCTCCTCCGCTTTCTGTATGCGGCGCTCCACCTCGCGAATACTGTCCAGATAATGATTCACACGCGAGCGGTCTGTGGGACCCAGACTGCTTCGCAGGCTCGCAATGTCTTTGGTGATCCAGTCCAGGATACTGGCGTTCTTGCGCAATTCACCGCGGCGATCGGCCTCGCTGCCGCCATCTCCGAAAAGCCGCTCGAAGACGACACGCGGATGGGCCTCGGCAGGCAGCGGAGTGGTGGGTGATGACCAGGAGAGGTTGTTCTGGTACGCGCAGGCGAAGCCGTTATCGCAGTCGCCAACCGTCGTCAGCAGATCCATGCATAGCTCAAGGGACGGAAGCGGCGTGTCCTTGCCGATGTTCTGCGCGGCAATCTGGTCCACCGTGGTGCCGAGTTCGTAATCCGTGCCCTCGGTCATCTTGGCCTTCGCTGCGCTCAGAAATGACGAGTTCGCGGTGGCGTGGTTGCCCGGCGAGTAGCCATTCTTCAGCTCCGTGTTGGTGACCACGGTCACCTGGTCGAGGAACGGAGTAAGCGACTGGAGCGACTGCGACAGCTCCGTGATGCGGCCTTCCTGTGAGGGCGTCCATCGCCCAATGGTGGCGCCCATCGGCATATAGACGAAGGCGAGGCGGCGCACGGGGTTGGGTGTCGCGGCGAAGGCCGGGCACATTGCATCCAGCAGCGGCAGGGAGACCGCAGCGCCAATGCCGCGAAGGAATGAGCGGCGGGGAATCGCTTTCCGGGTGATGATCATGGAACTCTCCTCATTTCAAATGGCGTGCTGTTCACGACTCCGAGCACGATGGCGGAGAAACGATTGTCGTCGTCCCGCGCCGCTTGCACGATGCGGCGGACAGCAGGGGCGTCATAAGGTTCGATGCCTCGCCCCAATGCATACGTCAGGAGTTTCTCGGTAAGAGTGCCGACGAAGACGTCAGGGCGGTTCAGAATCGCCTGCCGGAGGCCAGCGGGTCCGTCAAAGGAATTTCCGCCCGGCAGACTGCCAGAAGTGTCGACAGGCACACCGTTTTCCGTTGTCCGCCAGGCGCCCACCGCGTCGAAGTTTTCGAGTGAGAAGCCGGGCGGGTCCATCATCTGATGGCAGCCGGCGCAGGCAGGATTACGGCGATGCTCCGCCATGCGTTCACGCATGGGCAAAACTTTCGCGGGGTCGGGGTTCTCTTTGAGCGTCGGAACATTAGGCGGGGGAGGAGTCGGGGGATTGCCCAGCAGATTTGCCAGGATCCACTTGCCTCGCAGCACCGGCGACGTGCGCGTTGCGTACGACGTAACGGTGAGAATGCTAGCTTGCCCAAGCAGTCCGCCACGCGGGTCGCCCGGCCCGAAGGTAAAGCGCCGGAAGCGGCTGCCGTAAACATCGGGAATGCCGTAGTGTTTGGCCAGGCGCTCATTCAGAAACGTGTAATTGGCGCGGATCAGGTCCAGCACATTGCGGTCTTCGCGCATGATGCTCTCGAACAGGAACTCGGTCTCCTGCCGCATGGACTGCCGGAGATTGTCGTCGAAATCGGGGAACAGCCGGACATCCGGGGTGACGGCGGCGAGGTTTCGAAGGTAGAGCCATTGCTCGGCGAAATTGTCGACCAACGTCTTGGCGCGCGGATCCGCCAGCATGCGGCGGGTCTGGCGAGCCAGTTCGGCGGGGTTGCGCAGCTTTCCCTGCGCGGCCGACTCCAACAATTCGTCGTCGGGAATACTGCTCCAGATAAAGAACGAGAGACGCGAGGCAAGGTCGAGGTCGGAGATGCGATATACCGTGCCGGAGGCGGCGCCGGCCGGGTCGCGCTCGATGCGGAACAGGAACTCGGGGCTGGTCAGGAGTGCGCGCAAGCCGAGTTCGACGCCATCGTCGAACGCGCCGGTCTGGCGCCCCTGCTTGTAGAAGCGGAGTAACGCGGCAACATCGGTATCCTTGACGGGACGCCGGTAGGCTCGTCGCGCCAACTCCGTAAAGATGCGTTTGGCGCACGGCTCTTCGTCCGCTGAAGTTGACGGGCGGCAGACGAGAATGCGGCGCCGGCTGGGCGTGTCTCCCGCGCCCTTTGGGTCGAATGGCCCCGTAATCCCGATCGAGTAGAGCGCGGGTTGAATGCGGGGATGCCGGTCCATATTGAAGTGCGCCTGATACGGTTGACGCTCTGTCTCAGGGAGCGCCGAACTCTTGGCGAGGAACGTCGCCTCGATCCTATGCGGACCGGCCGTCACCGGAGTGCGCACGCGCAGATCCCGATCGGCGGTTTCATGTTCCTGCGTTTTCGCGGGCGGTTTGATGGGTAGCAGCGCCAGGCGGACGCCATCGATCGAAACCTCCACCTGGTGCGGCTCTGTAAGTCCCTCGATGTGCTCGTTGCGATCGCGCGTAAGGCGGAGTTGGATCTCGTACTCGCCGTTGCTGGTGAAGTTGTAGGAAACTACCTGCCCGCCGCGCGTGCCGAAGGGCAGCTCGTCGAGGTGGCTCTCCTGTGTGAGGTCGGGAGCCACCAGGAGGATGTCGCCACCGGGCGAGCGGTCAGGCATGCCCAGTGCCAGGCGGGTGATCTTCCGCGCGGCGGCGAGATACCGGTCCAGCAGCGTGGGCGATAATTCCCCGACGGTGATGTTGTCGAAGCCGTGGCTTGAATCGTCTCTTGGCAGCAGGGGAGCAACGTCCACGTCGACCGCCAGTAAGTCGCGCACCGAGTTGCGGTATTCCGTACGATTGAGCCGCCGGAACGTGTCGGTGCGACCCGGATTCGGTTTGACGGAGGCGGCGCGGTCGAGTTGCCCTTCCAGTTGGGCGACAACGGCATCGTAGGTCCGCTCGTCGGGCCGGGGCAAGCCAGCCGGCGGCATATAGCGCACGCGCAGCTTGCGAACCACCTTTTCCCAAACTTCCGGGGCGGCGGCTGCGTTCTCAGGACTCGCGTTCTGAAGCGACAAACCTCCCGCTTTAGCGCGGTCGCTGTGACATCCGGCGCAATAGCGGTCCACCACCGCTTTCGCGGAAACGGGCGCAGCGGTTTGGGCCCAACATGTGGATGTCAGGAAGAGAACGGGGGCGGAAACCACCCCGGCGAACATGGCCAGCTTACCCATACTGCCCCTCCAGTCTGACTAAGAATACATCATCCTTCTCCGAAAAGGAGGGCGGAGTTTCTCCCAGGCAAGTATCACGCTGTAAGTGGCAGCTGCTTGCGGAGGGTGCTCTGGGGTGCCAGCGGACCGCAAACCCTACTGCCAACCCGACACGTCGGTGCCCTTTGGAGCGGCGCCACGAATGTAGTTCGCGAACACCTTCACAAAGTGCGTCTGCCTCGGCACGCCGTCCGGAATCTCACCCACATAGCAGTGAGGCTGGTTATTGCCGAACTCAAAGCTCCCGCCGTAGTACGGCCCTTTTCCCGGAAGCTTGGTGCTTTCCAGGAAGTCCTGCATGCGGTGTGCCGCGGCATCCAGGTAGAACGAGTCTTTGGTCCCCATCGTGACGTGGAGTTTGCCCACCAGGCGGGTTCCCAGGCGATCCCAATCATGCTCCAGGAGCGCAGTCAAATCGTAATGCTCCCGCCAGTACTTTGCTACCGCGGGATCGATCGCGCCCGTCTCGGCGTTCCAAAGTTTCGCCGGATAGCCGTCGGCGTCGGCGGGGCCGAAGGTCGCATGGAACGCGTCCATCTGGCCGCCTGAGCGTCCGCGCGTTCCGAGCACCGCTTCCTGCCGGCTGAAGGATTCCATGGTCGCCAGGATGTGGTCGTTGGGCAACCGGCCCAGAAGTTTCGGGAACCGTTCGAACGGCCCTTCATCGTAGTAGGCGTTGGTGTCCCGATACACATCAATGGTCTGGAAGGCGTGGAAGTCCACCGGGTCGGGACAGAATCCCCAGGCCCCCCCGAAATATTCGGGGTAGAAGATTTGCTGCGCCAACGTCATCCACCCGCCGGTGGACCCGCCGAAGACAACTCGCGACCAGGCTTCGCCGATTCCTCGGAATTGCTTTTCAATTTCGGGATACAGTTCCTTCGTCAGCGCGTCGCCATAAGGGCCCGCGTTGGCGGTATTTATGCCATAAGAGTCGTCGTAATACGGAGTGGCGTGGCGCGTGACCACCAGCAGCATGCGCGGCAGCCGACCGGAAGTCCAATCCTGGAAGAATTGATAGCCTTGCGCGCCGCGTCCCGCCGACGGGGTTTCGTTGAATCCCGAAAAGTCCTCCGGAAAATGCCCTTGCATGTACGCCACCGGATAATGCGCTGTGCTGGCGTCGAAGTCGCGCGGGACCAGCACACTGGCCTCCAGGAAAATCGGCCGTCCCCAGAACTCTGTCAGCAGCTTGCTCTGCAGCCGCACCTGGCGCACATACTTAGTATCTTTCGGAGGCTCGATAGGCGGGATGGTTTCGCTCAACTCCAGCTGCACCACGCTGCCATCCCGGACCTCGACCCTCTGCGGCTTACTGTACAGATTGCCCGGCGAGCGGTTCCACTGCTGCCCTTCTCCATGGTCGGGATGCAACTTCAGGACCTTGCCGTCCTTGCGGTGGAACGTCTCGTAAACGTTGAGCACAGCCTGCACATTGTAGGTGCCGGGAGGGAGGTCGGCCAGCGTGTGTAGCGGAGCACCCGGAGTGTCCGCGCCCATCTCCACCGCATCGCCGGGCTTCCAGGCGTCCACGTCCTTGCCGAAGATCTGCTGCGTTGCCAGCCCCCAGGCCACCTGAAACCGGGGCTCGCCCTGCATTTCCTTCGACACTACTACGATCAGCCGCCCGTCGCGCGGCGCAGATCCGCCCAGCTTCACCTGGATGCGGGTAGCAGCCGGCAGCAATCCGGCCAAAACGAGCAAAAGCAGCGAAGTGCGCATGAAGGGATTATCTCGCATCGGCTGTTCACGGGCCCCGCTAATCGATCTCACGGGACAAGCGTCTTTTGGATCTAAGGAAGGAGCAGCGCGGCGTTTATCGCCGTGACCGACGAACAGCGTCCACCGTCTTGGCAGTACGACTGGCCAAGCGCATCCCTCCGGCAGTTGATCGACACGGCGCACTGTCCCCCGTGAAAGGATGAAGCAGCCGGAACCCGCCCGGTTAAGGGCCCCACAGCAGCGCCTCAAAATCGAAAGGGCGGGGGGCTCACTTGGCGGCGGCGCCGGGAAGATGGATGAGGGCGGGGGGCGCGGATTCTTCGGCGGCCAGTTTTTTGACGGCGTCGAATTCGAGCTGCGCTTCCTTGTCCTTGCCTAACGAACTGAGGAGGCGCCCGAGCCGGTAATGGGCGTCGGTCTTGGACGGGTCGAGGAGGATGGCCGCTTGGAAGTGACTGACGGCATCGGCGGGAGTTTTGCCACGCGACAGGACGATGCCGAGATCGAGGTGGGCGAGGCGGGTAGCGGGGGCGAGTTTCAGGGCGCGGCGCAGATGAGTTTCCGCTGCCGCTTCGCTGGCGAGCTGAATTTCGGTGTCCCCGAGATAGGTGAGGGCGAGCGCGTGTTCCGGCTGGGTGGCGAGCGCGGCCTGGAATTCGCGGGCGGCGTCGGGGAAGCGCTGCCGTTTCCAGTAGAGGTAGCCGAGTCCGAAACGCACCTCGGGCCGTTCGGGCGAGACTTTGGCGGCGGCTTCAAACTCCGCGGTAGCATCGTCGATTTTGCCGGCGGCATCGAGCACCTGGCCGAGCAGGACGTGAACCGGCGCGGAATTCGGGTCGCGGGTGAGAAGATATTTGAATTCCGCGATGGCTTCGTCGTACTGATTGGACCACAAGTAACTCTGGGCCAGGGTGTAGCGAAGCTCGAAGTTATCGGGCTGCGCGGCGGCGGCAAGCTTCAGCTCTTTGGCGGCCAGGGCATACTTAGCGTTGCCGTAGTAACTCATGCCAAGGAGAGTGCGCGCCTGAAAACTTTTGGGATCTGACTTGAGGGCCTGCTCGAAGGAGGAGGCGGCTTCGGCGAAATGTTGCGACTTGAAGTAGGCCAGGCCGAGGTTCAGATGAATGCCGGGGAGCTTGGGGTTGAGCTGGATGGCGGTTTTGTAGTGCTGTATGGCGAGGTCGTACTTGCCGTCTCGCGCCAGGGCAGTGCCCTGGGCGGCTTCGGCCATGGCGTCCTGGGCGGCAGGGAGCGACGCGGCGAGCGCGAACGAGAGGGCGGCCATTCTGAGGAGAAGGGGAAACATTCCTGGAGCCGTTCTACCAGACAGTGGGGATGGAGTCAAACCGTGGGGCGGGGAAGGCATCCCTGCGGTGCGCGTGGGGGCACGCACCGCAGGAAGGGTTGGTTGAGGTTTAGAACATGAGCTTGGCGCCGAGCTGGAAGATGCGCGGAGCGAAAGCGCCGTTCAGTTGACCGAAGTCGGTGTTGGTAACACCGGTGCTCAGGCCGTTGAACTGGGTGTGGTTGAAGGTGTTGAAGGTCTCGGCGCGGAATTCGAACCGGGCCCGTTCGGTGAACTGGAATGCTTTGTAGAGCGCGATGTTCCAGTTGTTGCGGCCGGGGGTGACCACGTTGTTGCGTGCCGCGGTGCCCCACTGCAGGGCATTCGGCTTGGTGAACGACGAGGTGCTGAACCACTGAGTGCGGGTCTTGGCATAGGTAACGGGCGCAGTCTGGTTGGCGCGGTTACCGGTGGCGCCGCCCAAGCCGAGGACGTCGGGGCCGGCGCCGATGCTGGTGGGGGTGCCGGATTCGAAGGTCGCGATACCGGACAGTTCCCAACCTCCGAGCATCATCTTGGCCGCCTTGTTGGAGGACTTTCTGAAGAGCGGGATGTCGTACATGAAGCTGGAGACCAGGATGTGGCGCCTGTCAAAGCCGGCGGAACCGTAGTCCCAGCGGGTATTGAAGGGGTTGTTGACGTTGGCGAAGATCTCGCCGTCGATGATGTCCAAGGCATGCGACCAGGTGTAAGAACTGTTGAACGACAGGTTCTTCCACATCGTGTACCGCACGGTGACCTGGAGCGAGTTGTAGTTGGAGTTGGCTGCCATTTCCATGGGGGAGATGGTTCCCCAGCCCTGATATGGCCGGTAGAGGTTGGCATTCAAGGCAGCACCGGTGTAGCCGCAAGTGCTGCCGCAAACGCCGAGACGGTGTGTGGTGTCGCCTTCCGGGATGGCATTGATGTTGCGGCCCTGGGACTGGTGGAAGTTCGAGTTGCCCACGTAGGTTACGGTCATCACCGCGTTGTCGCGGAGCTGCTGCTGAATGCCGAGGCTCCACTGGACAGCGGTGGGGATTTTGTACGTGGAATCGATCGAATTGATATTCGCGGGGAAATAGGGAGCGGCTGCAGTCGCGCCCGTAGTCCACTGCGTGTTGGGTTTGTCGAGATAAACGTTGGTCGGCGCGGACTGGTACGAGAAGGGCACGGTGTTCTGTCCCATGTTGTACATTTCGTTGCCGGCGAGACGTTCGTAGAAGATGCCTGTGCCGCCGCGCAGAATGGTCTTCTGGCGTCCGGTCAGGTCATAGGCGAAACCAACGCGCGGAGCGAAAGTGTTCCAGTGGTTGTCCACCAGGCCTCGCGGAGTTCCGTTGCGGTTGGCGATACCGATTCCGTTGAGGTAGAAGCGCACATCCGAGAGGATGATGCCGGAAACGGTGGAGAAGCCGGGACCGTTGGTGTCCAAAGCGCCGCTCGGCAGGAAGGTGGCGGCCTGCTTGGGATCGTACTGGTTCGGATAGAAGTTCGCCGTAGTGTCTTTCGAATCGTAGGCGTGGGGGAGACCTTCCCAACGTAGACCGAGGTTGATGGTCAGGCGATTATTGACGCGGTAGTCGTCCATCGCGTAGACGGTGAAAGTCTTGTTGGAAATGTTGACGAAGTCCACGCTGGCCGGTTCGCTATAGGCGGATGCGTAGCCCAGAATGAAGTCGGAGTAGGCATTGCCGGTGGCCTGGGAGTTGAACGTGAACTGACCGCCTGCGTTCAACTGGAACTGCTGCCACTTATGGGTGTACATGTAAGACCCACCGAACTTCATGTTGTGTTTGCCGTGGCTCCAGGACAGATCGTCCTTGATCTGGTAGCTGCGCCAGGTATTGGTCCAAGGCCACCAGCCGGGAGTGTAGCTGACGTTGTAGGGGTTCTGGATGCTGATTCCAGGCAACTTATTGTCCACGTTTGCCTTAAAGAAGTTCGGCACGGTATAGCCGGTGGGCTTCTGGTAGACACCGATGGAGCCGATGTCCAGGTTGTTGCCGTTGTAATTGAAGGACGTTTCGTTCAGCAGGTTGGCGCTGATGGTATGGGTGGCACGCACCACTCCGGCCCAGGAGGGGACGGACATGATGGAACCAGCCGTATCGTAGGTACCGCCGGCCCACAGTGGCGGAATGTCTTTTTCCTGACCATTGTCATAGACCAAAGAACCCATCAGGGACAGTTTGCTGCCAACCTGATGATCGACCCGGAAGGTTTCTTCCCGGTAGTAGGTGGGTCTGTTGTTGACGGTATAGTAGCGACCCGCGGAGGTGTTCGGGGCGGGGAAGAGTCCGGCCGCCAGCAGGGCTTTGGAATTGGCGCTGATCAAACCAGCCGGAATCTGGTTGTTGGGGAAGTTCTGTCCGGGCGTGAGGCCGAACTGGGCGAATTTGGCGATGGCAGCCGGGTCGGTGGTGGTCGGGACCTTGATTGCCGTCGACAGGGAGCTGAAATCGCCGGTCCGCATGCCGGCGGGGACGGCGACGGCATTGATTTCGCCGCCGTTGATCAATCTGCGCCATTCCATGTTGTAGAAGAAGAACGTCTTCCTCTCTTTTTGGATGGGAACGGGACCGCCGATATTGAAACCGAACGTGTTGTAGCGCAGTTCCGGCTTCGGCTTGCCGTTCATATTGGCGAAGAAGGTGTTGGCATCCATCGCATCATTGCGCAGATACTCCCAGGCGCCACCGTGATACTGCCTGGTGCCGCTCTTCGTCGCCATGGTGATCATACCGCCAGAGGATTGGCCCAGATCCGCACCGAAGTTGCTGGTCATGACCTTGAATTCCTGGAGGGCGTCCTGGGACGGGGAGACGATCAAAATGCCGCCGCCGCCACGATCGTACGCTTCACCACCATTGATCATCCAGTTGTTGTGATCGGAGCGCTGTCCGTTAAATGAGATATTCCGGCCTTGGGTCTGCGCCATTGGCGTATCAAAATCCGGAATGCTGGCAGACGCGCCGGCTACCAGGGTGGCGAGCTGGATCACGTTACGTCCGTTGGTGGCCAGATCGGACACCATGGCCGAGTTAATGGTCTGACTGACTTCGTTGGTATCGGACTGCACCTGAATGGCGTTTGCCTCGACGGTGACGCTTTCCTTGGATTCACCGATTTGCAGGACAGCGTCCACGCGGACCGTGGCACCCACGTTCAGGGTGACACCGGTTTGCTCGGAGGCCTTGAACCCCGGCGCCTCGATGCGAACGGTGTAGCGTCCGATCGCGAGCTGTGGAGCCGTATAAGCCCCCGTGGCGTTCGAGGTTAACGGACGAACGATTCCGGTATCGATATTGGTTACCACTACTTTGGCGTTCGGCACTGCGGCGCCTGTCGGATCGGTAACGCTTCCGACAATGATCGCAGTATCCTGGCCGTAGCCGGGCACTCCTAAAAGTACGAGGCCGACCAATAACGCTCCGAAAATCCGAAGCGCTGTTGATTTCAGCATCTTTTGACTAACCTTATGCACTTCTTCCTCCCTCGTTTGCGAGAAGTTTCTACTTGGATTTGACACACCCGAGACTATGCAAACTGTCCCGAGAAGCATACGCCCAGTCTATGGCCAAGTTTAAGGACCATACGGGACCGTACAAAATCTGATCTGTAGAATCAGTGTGTTACAAGTACGTATTGCACCTTGGAGGCAGGTACCATACCTTCCGGATACGAGATCGATAGATTGTGTTAGGATCAACTCTAGCCATGTCGCGTCGCCTGGATAACCACGTCTCGACTACTCCTCTAGGGGCAGAAAAGACGGAACTGGTTCTTACCGAGTTAGACCGGGTACTGGCGAGCAACCTATTTAAAGCGAGCCGGCGGTGTCAATCCCTGCTGCGGCGGATCACGGAATTGAGCCTGGCGGGTGATGTGGAAGCGCTCAAGGAACGGGCTCTGGGGATCGAGGTATTCGGCCGCCCTCCGGATTACGACACCAGCCAGGATCCGGTGGTGCGGGCGACGGCTGGGGAAATCCGTAAGAAGCTGGCGCAGTATTACGTGGAAGCCGGGCACGAGTTGGAAACGCGGATCGAGCTTCCCTCGGGCGCTTACCTGGCGGACTTTCGTTTTGTCGCGGCGCCGGTGGCTGTCGAAGTGGTGGCACCGGCAGAAACGCCAAGAGAATCAGGCATTAAGGAAGTGGCGGCGCCGGCCCGGGTGCCGTTCTACCGGCGCACGGCGATTCGCCTGTGGGCGATGGCAACACTAGTGGTAGCTGCCGCCGGGGTGTTCACGGTACTCAGTTGGCCGCGCAGTGCGGTTGAGGAGTTGTGGGCTCCGTTGCTCAAATCCCCGGGCCAGGTGCTGGTTTGTATCGGCTTGCAAGCAGCCTACAACTTCAAATCGGCCCAGGCTCAGGACGAAGTGCAGGGAATCGTGAAGCAGCTACCCGCGGGCAGTCCGCCGAGGGTGATCCGTGCGGGAGACCTGTTGCTGCTGCGCGACCGGTATGTGGCGATTGACGACGCGCTTTGCCTGACGCGGATGACCACATTGCTGGAGCGATATGGAAAACCATATCGGATCCGGGCTGAGCTTTCGACGTCATTCGCGGACCTGCGAGACACTCCGGCGGTACTGATTGGAGCGTTCGACAATCCGTGGGCTCTGCGCGCGGCCGGGCAATTGCGGTTTACGTTTACTAAGGACAGCCAGAACGACGTCGGCATGGTGCATGACAAGCAGCATCCCGAGAACACGCAGTGGAAGCTGGCGAATTACTGGCCGGAGTGGGATATCCCGCTGGACTATGCGATTGTCACTCGCATGTCCGATTCCACGACCGATCGACCGGTCATTATTGTTGCGGGCCTGACGCAGTATGGGACGATTGGCGCCGGGGAGTTCATCACCAAGGCGGAATACTTCGCGGAGGCGGCGAAGGTGTTAAAAAAGGGCTGGCAGAAGAAGAATTTGCAAATTGTGCTGAGCGTCCCGGTGGTCAATCGCATCTCCGGCCGTCCGCGCATTCTCGACACTCACTCCTGGTAGGTTTACGGGGCGGATTTCTTCACGGCGAGCACCCGGTCCGCTTCGCCCCGCGGGCGAGCTGCGCTCGCCTGCACAAGGCAGAGCCTTATGCCACCTTTTTGCGAGGCCCCACAGAACCAAGCTACACGGCCGAGCTGTGCTCGCCAGGGGCGAACTGCGTTCGCCTTAAACAGACCACGCTGCGCGATGGTCTGTTCCACCGGGCTGCTGTGTGACGGGCCATCGCGGTGGGTGCCGTGGACGGGGAGACAAGCTACAATCAGGTCCGAAATGAATCGTCGTGATTTCTCTAAGCGAACCCTGGCCATCGGATTGGCTTCGGTTGCCGCGCCCGTCAGCGCGCAGGATCCGGAATTCCACCAGGAGGCAGCCAAGCGGCTGCCGGTGCGCCGGTGCGATGTGGTGGTGGCAGGCGGCGGAACGGCCGGCGTGGTCGCGGCGTTGGCGGCGGCCCGGCAGGGCGCGTCGACCGTGCTGCTCGAGAACAAAGGCTATACGGGCGGCGTCGCAGTGGAAGGCGGCACCGCGCTGCACAGTTTCTTCAATCTGTGGAAGGCCTTCCCCGGTGTGAAGAAGCGGCAGGTGGTCAAAGGCATCCCGCAAGAGATTGTGGACCGGTTGATGCGCAGGGGCGGGTGCACGGGCCATGCCGAGATGTTGTCGCAATACGACTACGATTCGGTGTGCACGGCGATCGACACGGAAATGTACAAGCTGGTGACGATGGAGATGCTGCACGAAGCGGGTGTGAAAGTTTGGGTCAACACTTTGCTGGCGGGTGCGATTCGCAGCGGCTCGCGACTGACTGGAGTGATTGCGGAAAGCCGGTCGGGCCGGGAGGCGATTTACGCCAAGGCGTTTGTCGATTGCACCGGGTACGGCGACCTGGCGTCGCACGCGGGAGCGAAATTCAGCGAGCCGAACGATCACCCCGTGGCCAACAGCATGGGAATCGGGAATGTGGATATCGAGCGCATGTTCGAGTTTTTCCAGTCGCGGAATACGGTGTCGCAGTTGGCTCGGGGGCGGCGCAGCGGGAAGGACGACCAGATTGTGCGTATTGGCGGCGAATCGGTATCGCTTTCCAGCGAGTTCAACGCGGAGGCCCGGAAGCTGGGCCTTTCGATGATCACGACGACGGTGCATGACAACTACCTGATGTTCATCAAATTGAATCTGAAGATGCCGGTGAGCCCGACCAATCGCGACGAAGCGGCGCTGGCCGAGGTGGAGTTGCGGAGGCGGCAGGCGAAGGCGGTGGATTTGATGCGGAAGCATGTGCCGGGGTGCGAGCGGGCATTCATCGCGAGGACGAGTCCTTCGTTCAGCATCCGTAGAGGACGCCTGATTCAGTGCGACTACGACATCAAACTGCCTGACGTTTTGGAGGCGAAGCATTTCGATGACGACGTATTCGTGTACGGGTTCCACGATTCGGCGCCGCGGCTGAAGGTGGGAGGCGGCGGGACGTATGGCATTCCATACCGGGCATTGCGCGCCGCGGGCGTGGAGAATCTGCTGGTGGCGGGAATGATGATCACGTCGGATCACGAGGCCCACATGTCCACGCGCAATACCGTGAGTTGCATGGGGCAAGGGCAGGCAGTGGGGACGGCCGCGGCGCTGTGCGCGGCAGGGAACCGGGGCACGCGTGAATTGGCATATGCCGACCTGCGCGCCGCGCTAGTGAAGGGCAACGTCTACTTCGAGTGAGCGGATTCGGACTGACGGACTGAAAGCGTGCCCCAGTCCCCGGGGGCCTTCGCACACCGGTCTTCCCGGGCACTTCTCCCGCCAGCACTAAGTTGGCGATATGATCTATTCCATCCGCTCACCGTCAATTCGGCAGAGCGCGCATGGAGTATGCGCTTGGGGCGGCAGGAGTCCCTGACGATGATCACGATGACAACATTCGGAAGAGTTTCGGCCCTGTGCGCTGCGATATCCGTCGCTCTGCTCGCAGCGGAAAACCCGCTGGTGGAGAAGGTCGATCCGGAAGCGGCAGGCATGAGCGCGGAGCGCCTGGCGCGAATCGCGCCTCGCATGAAGGAATTTGTGGACGCCGGCAATACGGCGGGAGTCGTGACCTTGGTTGCGCGGCACGGCCACGTTGCAAGCCTGGATGCGGTTGGCTTTCAGAACCTGGAAAGTAAGACTCCGATGAAAACGGACTCGATTTTCCGGATCATGTCTGTCACCAAGCCGGTCACCTGTGCCGGGGTGATGGTCCTGGTGGATCAAGGCCGGCTGTCGCTGCTCGATCCGGTAGAGAAATTCATTCCGGAGTTCAAAGGGATTCGCGTGAACCCCTGTGGGACCAGAAATGGCTTCGATTGTCAGTTGACGCCGGCGCAACGGCCGTTCACCGTCCTCGACCTGATGACCCACACTTCCGGGCTCGGGGAAGCGGGCGGGGGACGCGGCGGGGCTACTCCGAATTCGCGTGCGGAGTTGATTGCGACGAGTGCGCAGCGGATGAATCTGATTTTCCAACCGGGCACGGCGTGGAGCTACACGAACTTTGGCATCGGCGTCCTCGGCAGGATTATTGAGGTTGCATCGGGAAAGTCTTTTGACGATTTCATGGCGGAGCGGATCTTGTCGCCGCTCGGCATGAAGGACACTTCTTTCGATGTTCCGGCGGCGAAGGCGGGCCGCGTGGCGACGGTCTACACCACCGAGAACGGCAAACTGACGCCGCTCGACCGGTCGCAGATTCGAAGCGGCGGGATCTCGTCGCCCGACTCCGGCCTGCTGACCACGGCGGCGGATCTGGCGCGATTCCTGCAGATGATGCTGAATAAGGGAAGGCTCAACGGGCGGACCGTGCTTTCGGCGGCGGCGGTGGAAACCATGACGGTCTCGCACACCGGAACGCTCGCGGCCGGCTACACGCCGGGCAACGGACAAGGCTTCGGGTTTGAAGTTGTTCGAGAGCCGCTAGGCATGTTCCGCTATGCTTCGATCGGAACGTTTGAGAAGGCGGGGTTCTATCGGACCTACGTGTGGGGCGACCCTGCCAAAGACCTGCTCGGCGTCATCCTGATGCAGCGCAACACCGGCGGCTATCAGGCCGATGTGGCGGATGAAGTGAATGTCTTTATGGCCATGGCGGCGGCGGCGATCGAGAAGTAAGGGAGGCCCACATGACTTACTCTTTTAGATCATCGCAACGAATGATGCTGGTGGCGCTGGCGTGGGTCCTGGTCCCCTTCGCAGTGGCACAGGACCATAAGAAGTGGAGCGATTACGGGGGCGGCCCGGACTCTTCGCACTTCGTAAACCTCAAGCAGGTCACCCCGTCGAATGTGAATCAACTCCAGGTTGCATGGACCTATCCCACGCAGGATCGCACGACCTATCTGTTCAATCCGATCATCGTGGACAAAGTGATGTACGTGCTGGCCCGCAACTACTCGCTGGTTGCGCTGGATGCGGAATCTGGCAAAGAGATCTGGATTCACGAGAATCTCACCGGCATTACGACCCGAGGTATCGCCTACTGGGAGTCGAAAGACCGCAAGGACCGGCGGCTGATCTTTGCGATCAACGATTACCTGGAGGAGATCGACGCCAGCACGGGGAAGTCGATTCTGACCTTCGGCAGTGAGGGCCTGGTCGATCTGCGGGAGGGCCTCGACCGCGATCCCAAACTGATCACGCGGATTCAATCCAACAATCCGGGGCGAGTGTTTGAAGATCTGATCATCCTGGGTTCGGCAACGGGCGAGAATTATTTCGGGGCGCCGGGCGACATTCGCGCGTACAACGTAATCACCGGCAAGATGGCATGGAGCTTTCACACGATCCCGCGTCCCGGAGAAGAGTTTTACGACACGTGGCCTAAAGACGCGTGGAAATATATAGGCGGCGTGAATACCTGGGGGGAGATCACCATCGACGAGAAGCGCGGCATCGTCTACCTTCCGACGGGATCGCCTACCTACGATTATTACGGCGCCGACCGGTCCGGGGACAATCTGTTTGGGAATTGTCTGCTCGCGCTGGATGCGCGCACGGGCAAGCGCCTATGGCATTTCCAAATGGTCCACCATGACTTGTGGGACTATGACGCGACTGCTGCTCCGCAACTGATTACGGTGCGGCACGAAGGAAAGCTGGTGGACGCGGTGGCCGAGTCTTCCAAACAGGGATTCCTCTACGTGTTCGACCGTGTGACGGGCAAGCCTCTCTGGCCGATTGAGGAACGCAAGGTGCCGGCGAGCACCATGGCGGGCGAGCTGATTTCGTTGACGCAGCCTTTTCCCACTGCGCCGCCTCCGTTCGCGCGACAGAAGATGACCGCGGATGACATCAATCCCTACCTGCTGACCGCGGAGGAGCGCGCCAATTGGAAAGACCGGATCGCCTCCGCGCGAAACGAAGGCCTGTTCACTCCGCCGGGATTGGCCGAGAGCCTTTCGCTGCCGGGTGGACGCGGCGGATCGAATTGGGGGACTGGGGCCGCGAACGCTACCAAGGGGACCGTCTACCTGACTACGCAGGACTGGCCTACACTGTACAGGCTCCGATTGGAGGATCCGCTGGCTGCGCGCTCTACCAACAACGCAACGCAAGGTATGGAAGTCTACCGGCAGAGATGCCAGAGTTGCCACACGCTGGACCGTGGTGGAGCGGGTCCGCCGGCGCTGACGGGAATCAACGCGCGCTTTACTGCCGCGGAATTCCTGAACGTGGTGCGCTCGGGACGAGGGGAAATGCCGGCGTTCAGCGATTTGGAAACGGCATCGATTACCGCGTTATATGGATATCTGGGCGGGGGCGGCAGAGAGGGACGCGGCGCGAATGCGGCAGCCGGTGGGGCAGCACGGCCCACACCCGGACCGGTCGTTGCTTCCGGAGGTGTGGCGGGAGGTAAGGAGCCGCGATTGCGAAGCGGCCCGCGATATACTCCCTTGGGCGGACCGCCTTATCCCGACGGAGTCAGCGCACCCTCGGTTCGATATTACACGGACTGGGGCCTGTTCCCGGATAAGCCCTACATCATCAGCCCGCCCTGGTCGTCGCTGGTGGCGTATGACTTGAATCGCGGAACGATCAAGTGGAAAGTTCCGTTGGGCGAAGACGCGAAGGCTGCCGCCGAGGGCGCGAAGAATACCGGCGCGTTCGGCGCCGAACACCATGGCATCATCGTCACCTCCACCGGCTTGCTCTTTGTCACCGCATCGGACGGCAAACTGCGCGCGTACGACGAGGAGACGGGGAAGGTTCTATGGACCGCAACACTGCCGGCGGGCTCCGAGGGGATTCCATCCATGTACGAGGTGAATGGACGGCAGTATCTGGTGGTTCTGGTGTCGTCGAACGTCAACCCGGGTGGTGGGCATACGGCTCCCGGCGAAGTGGTGTCGCGTCCCAGCGTGAACGGTGCGTACATGGCCTTCGCGCTGCCTCGCGGGAAGTAGCAGCTTGAATCGACGGCGCCGGATTGCAGCTATTGCAGGATGACTGCCCGGAACAGACTGAACGGTGGGAAGCGTAAGCTCCGTGCGTCCTCCGCTGAGTTACACCATCAGGACGGCTCGCCAACATGCCGGCCAAGCGGGGCGGCACGCTGTCTTCCCGTCAGCTTTCCCGCAGCAGCCACTTGGCCGCATTCTTCTGCATCTTGACGTATTCCGGATTCCACAGGACGGCGATCATATGGCCGGGCGCCATAAAGCAAACCCGTCCCTTGCCGTGGTCATAGGCCCAGACGGACTCCGCTGAATTGCTGCGCCGCCCCGCCGAATCGGTGTAGTCCAAACCGTTCTCGTTGATGCTCCGGGCGAGCACATACTTGGGATCTTTGTCGTAGGTGACGTAATGCTGCTCGTCGGTGACCACAAAGTCGTTCACTCCCCGGGTGATGGGATGCTCCTTATTCAGGATGTGTACCTTGTAGGGGCGAATGGGCGGGTGCCCGGTGTAGATTGCGCCCTCGACATCCCGGTAGTCCTTATTGAGAATGGAAGCCTGGCTGTTGTTGTGGAACGCCCAGAGCGAGCCGCCCTCTTCCACCCAAGTCTTGATCGCCTTGCCCTGTTCCGCGGTCATCCAGCCGACTCCCCTCCCGCCCAGCGTTCTGCCGAGGGGAGGCTCGCTGACGATATCCTCAGGTTTGCCGGTCCAGTAAATTGCCTGATAATACCCGTTCGGGAAGCGCAAACCGTCCCGATACATGATCAGGATTTTGTACTTCTTGAGGTTGTCGTAGGTCAGCAGCTTCTCTTCATCCGTAAAATCGATGGACAGCTTGGCGCCCTCCACCAGGGTGCTGGTGAGTGCGGTCCGAATGTAGTCCGAATTATGGGATTCGTCGCCACAAAGGGCAAAGGCCGTCGCGGTTGTTGCTGCCGGCGCAAAACGGGATCCGGCAACCGCGCCGAGACCCGCAAGGCCCGTCGCGCGCAACACCGATCTGCGTGAAAAAAGAGTCTGCCTGCTCATCGAAGGTGCTTCCTCCTGTCCGGGGACACTTTATCAGATCCGGGCAACCGATTGCATGAAAGTCACGCCTCATGAATTCACGCCTCGAGCACCTGCCGTTCCTGGCGGTCGGTCGTCTTTCACTTCGCACCGGGTACGGCGATTCATATGTTCCTCGCTTCCGGCCGGCATATAGGGTCGCAGCAAACGATCACAAAGCCGGTGATTCAATCCGGAACCCACCGGCCGCCAGGCGACGTACGGCGTTACAGGGAGCCCTTCACATGCGGAGTGCTGCCCACGGGTTGTCCGCCGCCCACGCTGACTTCCACGCTGGATTTGGGCAAATCGGCGGTGGCAACCGTGAAGGTCACCTGCCGGCTTTCGCCGGCGCGAAGGTGGATCCGCTGGAAGCCGCGCAGGTTGCGGATGGGCGCGCCGTCCCCGGAGCTTCCGGCTACGTACAACTGCACCACTTCGTCGCCTTCTCGCGAGGAAGTGTTCTTCACCGTCGCCCGGACTTCGGCCCCAGTCGCGGTGCGTTTCGAGGTAAGGCCGGAATACGCAAAGGTCGAATAGCTAAGTCCGTAGCCGAACGGGTATAGCGCTTCGCCCGTAAAGTAGCGGTAAGTGCGGCCTTTCATCGCGTAGTCGGTGAACGAAGGCAACTGGTCGGTGCTCTTGTAGAACGTCACCGGCAGACGGCCCGCCGGATTGTTGACGCCCGCCAGGGTGTCGGCAATCGCGGAGCCTGCTTCCTCTCCGCCGTACCAGGCGGAGAGCACCGCACGGGCGCCCGAGGCGGCAGAATTCACCGCGAGAGCGCTGCCGCTGGTCAGGATCACTACCACAGGCTTGCCGCTGGCAATCACCGCCTTAACGAGATTCTCCTGCGTTTCGGGCAGTTCGATGGCGGTGCGATCGTGCCCCTCGCCTTCCTGGGTTCCGTTCAGGCCGACGAACAACAGCGCCACGTCGGCTTCCTTAGCCACCTTCTCGGCCTCGGCGAGCATCACGGAGGCGGGCGGAATCCAATTCAGTTCCGCTCCGCCGCCGCGCCCGTTCTGCTGGTATTCCACCTTCACGGCGTACTTATGGCCGCCTTCCAACTGCATCGGCGGGGGACCGCCGCGGCGCGGTCCCGGCCCCTGCACCTGGCCCTGTCCCGGTCCCAAGCCCGCGGGCCTGGCGCCGGCAGGTCCAGCGCCGCCGACTTCCTTGTCGTCCAGGAACAGCTTGATCTTGCCATCGCGATTCCACTGGCCGGTGCGCGCCGCCAGGACGTATTCGCCGGTGCCCGGAGGAGTAAAGGTACCGGTCCACCGAATTGCGTACTTGTCGCCCTTGACCGCGGTGACCACGGCGGGCTCTTCCATATTGGCGTCGAAGTGGAGGCGGGGCTCGGTGCGCCGAAGGCTCGCCTGTCCCTGGAAATCGGGATTGTCGAAGTATTCCGCCAGCAGGCCCTGCCCCTTTCCGTCGGGCGGAGTCAGAACACCCGAGGACACGAGGGCGTTGGTGGTAGCCGTGTAGTTTGCGCCCAGGGCATATTGCACCTTGGCCTTGGGGAACTGGTGGGTGATGCCTTCGAGCGGAGTCACCTGCTTGGAGGAGACGCCGTTGTAGTTGCCCAGCAAACCGACTGGATCGTCCGCCGAGGGACCGATCACCGCGATCTTGCCGACGGAAGATTTCAAGGGCAGGATTGCGCCCTCATTCTTCAGCAGGACGATGGCTTCGCGTTCCAGGTTGCGCGCCAGTTGCCGGTGGGCGGCGGAGTCGTTTTCGGAGTATGGAATTTTGGCATACGGGACGCGCTCCGGCGGATCGAACATGCCCAGACGGATGCGCGCCACGAAGAGGCGCTCCGTGGAACGGTTGATCTCCGCTTCCGTGATGTGGCCGGCCTTGACTTCTTCGATCAGGCTGCGATACTCGGCGCCGCAGGTGAGATCGGTGCCCGCCTTGACGGCCGCGACCGCCGCCTCGCCTGCTGTCGCGACGTACTTGTGACTCCGGTTGATGTCGCCGATGGCGCCGCAATCGCTGACTACGAAGCCTTGGAATCCCCACTCGTCCCGCAGTCGCTTCTGCAGCAGATCGGAACTGGCGCAACCGGGAACTCCGTTCACGCGGTTGTAGACGCACATGATGGAATCCGCTTTGGCTTCCATGATGGCGGCCTTGAACGCGGGCAGATAAGTCTCTACCATGTCCTGCTCGGTGGCCTTGGCGTCGAAGGTGTGCCGCAGCGGCTCCGGACCGCTGTGTACGGCATAGTGTTTAGGAGTGGCGACCACCTTCAGGTAGTGAGGGTCGTTGCCTTGCAAGCCAGTTACGAACGCTACGCCCATGCGGCTGGTGAGAAAGGGATCTTCCCCGTAGGTTTCCTGTCCGCGGCCCCAGCGGGGATCGCGGAAGATGTTGATGTTCGGCGACCAGTAGGTCAGCCAGGCGATTCGGCCGGGAGAGTTCCCTGGCGGCACTTCGGGCACCGGAGGACGGCGCTGCGCCTCATGATACTTGGCGCGGGCTTCCGTGGAAATCGCATCGGCCATACGATGCACCAGGTCGACGTCGAAGGTTGCGCCCAGTCCGATCGGTTCGGGGAAGACGGTGGCGCGACCCTGGGCGACGCCATGCAGGGCCTCGTTCCAGTAGTTGAAGACGCCTACGCCGAGGCGCGGAATGGCCGGCGCGCTGTTCTGCATCTGGAGTACCTTTTCTTCCAGCGTCATGCGGGACACGAGGTCCGCCGCGCGCCGCTCCGGTGACAAACCAGGATCCTGATAGGGGGCGTTACTTGCCTGCTGCCCGAAGGACGCCGGGGCAAGCAGCAAAATTATGGCAAAGGTAAGGCGGTTGAGTATCAATTTGTGAATCTCCTGATCATGAATCTCATGACGCCTTTGGTTACGAGATTCCGATTGCACAGCATTCTAACACCCCTCCCGCGAAGGATGAGGCTGTAGCGCGGCGGGGATATTCGCTCAGAGGGGGATTGGATTGTGTAACACACCGCGACGCCGCAGGGGTTGATGGAACATCGGCTGTGCACGGTGGCGCAGGCGGCGGGACTTCGGTATATAGCACTCGCAGGGGCTTCCGCCCAGGCCGGCGAATTCGAGCCTCTGGCCAGGCAGTTCGTAGGGACCGTGCAGTTCCCGATTTACTGCGCGCCCGCCGAGCGCGACGCGCCGACTGTTGGTTCAACCTTCAGTTGTGACTCGCTTGCCATTGCCGGATAGACTACACCGGCTATCACGGCTCCCAACAGCGGCGCAAGCCAGAAGAGCCAGAGTTGCCCAATGGCCCAACCGCCTACGAAGAGAGCGGGGCCGGTGGAGCGGGCAGGGTTCACGGACAAGTTGGTCACGGGAATGCCAATCAGGTGTATCAGAGTTAAGCCGAACCCAATGGCGATGGGAGCAAAACCCTGTGGTGCGCGGCGGTCCGTGGCACCGAGAATAATCATCAGGAACATGAAGGTGAGCGCCACTTCCGCAACCGCGCACGATAGCAGCGAATAGCCGCCCGGCGAGTGTTCCGCATAGCCGTTGGAGGCGAATCCGGCCGCGAGGTCAAAGCCAGGCTTTCCGCTGGCGATGACGAAGAGAACGGCTCCTGCGACGATCGCGCCGCTCACTTGCGCGAGGATGTAGGGCAATAATTCCGAGGCGGGGAACCGCTTGGCCACCGCCAATCCCAGAGATACCGCCGGATTCAAGTGGCATCCGGAGATGTGTCCGATGGCATACGCCATGGTCAGCACGGTCAAGCCGAATGCAAGAGAAACGCCCAGCAGGCCGACGCCGACTCCGGGAAAAGCGGCGGCCAGCACTGCCGTGCCGCAGCCGCCGAAAACCAGCCAAAACGTACCGATGAATTCCGCTGTCGATCTTTTTGTTAAAGACATAACGAAAGACCCTCATCTATTCCACAGTGGGGATACCTGCCGTGGCGTTGACGCCGTCGAACTTCGCTCGCGGAGCAGTGATTACCAAGCGGGCGCGCGGGAATCTTTTTTTTGCGCGGCGGGTCCCAGGTTCGTCTGCGCTGTTTCCAAGCGGGAGGATCCGTACACTCGCGGTGAGCCGGTAGCGAAAAACGAGCCACTTTGCGCGGCCTAAGCGGGCGCGTAGTTCGCCTCGAAGCCTGTGATTCAAAACGAGCGCACTGCGCTGGACCGCAGAGCCGGGCCGAGTGGTCTCGCTGCGGAGAAGTTCAAAGCGTTGCGGAACCCGAAAAGGTACGATGCATCGCGGTGTGGTTGGAACGCCGCCAAATACCGTCCGGTCCTGGGCCCGGCTCGAGGCATTTACCCGTCGTCAAAAAAAGCAACCCTTTCCCGCGGTTTCGCTCATCAATTAGCTGCTGAGAATCGCTTAGAATTGATTCCATAACAGTCCAAAGCAGAGGTGACCATTGATGGGTCCAGATCGGAGAAGCAGGATTACGGTACACAAGCAAATGCTGCGGTTCCAAAGTGTGCGCCGGTACGCCACCTTATGGAGCATTTTTCTTGTTTCCGGAGTGTTGCTGGCACAAGCCCCGCCAGGCGTGCAGCCATCCTCCCGCGAGGAAAGCATTGCCGCGCAACAGGCGGAAAAGGCTCGGACGAGCCAACCGCCGCAGCCGGACAAAGCGGAGCGGTGGATTCAAAGGGCCGAACAGACGTTTCTGATCGACCCCTCGGGTTTCTTCCCGAGCTTCGACAGCGTCTATCGTGGCGGCGGCTTGACCCTTGGCGCCGGTTACCGGCGTTTCTATGGGGACAACACCTTCTGGCAAGTTCGCGGCCTCTACTCTTTTTCCAACTACAAACTTCTGGAGGCCGCGACGGTATCCAAGGACCACCTGGACAAGCGGCTCACATTCGGCTCGCGGTTCGGATGGCGAGATGCTACCCAGGTTGCTTACTACGGCCTGGGCATAACCTCCAAAGAGGCAGACCGCGCGAACTTCCGGTTCAAAGAGACGTACGTGGACGGGAATGCGGTTTTCCGCCCGGTCCGCTGGATACCGATCAAAGGAAGTATGGGCTACGAGTTCTGGAATATCGAAAAAGGGACCGGCGACTTTCCGTCTATCGAAGAGCTATACACCCCGCAGACCGCGCCGGGTTTAGGCGCCGACGTCGGCTACGTGCACAGCCAGATTTCCACCGGAATCGATTGGCGCAGATCTCCCGGGTATACCAGGTCGGGCGGGCTCTACGAAGTGACCTTTCACGATTATCACCAGGCGGGCGGCGCCGGGATCTACAGCTTTCAGAAACTCAACGCCGAAGTGATCCAGCATCTGCCTTTACTGCGTGAGACGTGGGTTCTTGCGGGCAGGGCCAGGATGGAAACTACGCTGAACGACAACAACCTGATTCCTTACTTCATGCTCCCTCAACTGGGCAGCGGCGACACACTGCGGGCTTATGCGACCGACCGCTTCCGTGATCGCCACAGCCTGTTGATGAATGCGGAGTTCCGCTGGATGCCCGCGCTCGGGTGGGATATGGCGCTGTTTTATGACGCCGGCAAGGTCACGAGCCGCCGCGGAGACCTCAATTTCAAGCAGTTGAAAAGCGACGTCGGAATTGGCGCGCGGTTTCACAGCATTAATGCAACTCCGATTCGGATCGACTTCGCCGTTGGCAACGAAGGATGGCGACTGGTGCTTTCCGGTGGCCCGGTTTTTTGAGCGAGGCGACTTCTATGCTGAAACAGCGAAAATTGAAAAGTATCGGACTCTACCGGAGGGCGCTGGTCGCCGGACTGGCGATCGCGATCCTGGGGACGCTGCCTTCTTTCCGCCTCATGGCCGCCAAGTATTACCGGGACGACCCGATGGCTGTCGAACCGGAGACCCAGGACGCTTCCCGCGTGACGCCATGGACGATCGATCTGTTTTACGATCTACTGCTGAACCTGTTCGCGCACCCGGGCACTCAACCGGGCAGCCGCGCACAAAACGTCAACACGATTGACGAAGTGCCGAACTCGAGTTGGTTCACCAACCGGATTCTGGCCCGTCCGCTCAGCATCGATGAAGCCGTGCGCGGACCGCTCGAGACCAACGGTCCTGCCGCCGGCGTGCTCACTGTTCTGAGGGCGAAGAGCGAAGGCGCCGCCCCCGGCTTCACCCTGCGTGATACGGCGGGCGAAACCTGGTTCGTGGCATTCGACCCCAAGAGCAATCCCGAAGCCGCCAGCGCCGCCGCGGTGGTTGCCATGCGCCTCTTCTGGGCGCTCGGTTATCATCAGGCCGAATACCAAATCAGCAGCTTGCGCCGCGACCGCCTTCAAATTGATAAGAGCGCGACCTTCGATCCAGTCTCAGGCAAGAGACGCCCGATGACTATCCACGACATTGACCCCGTACTGGCGAAGGCGGCGCAAAATGCGGATGGCTCTTATCGAATCCTCGCCAGCCGTCTTCTTCCCGGCAAAATCCTCGGCGGCTTCAAGTATTTCGGCACCCGGCCCGACGACCCCAACGACATCGTCCCTCACGAGCAGCGGCGGGAACTGCGGGCTCTTCAAGTTTTTGGGGCGTGGACGAACCTTGTGGACATCAAAGCCCTTAACACCATGGACACGCTGATCACTGAGAATGGCAAGGCGCGCGTGCGCCACTACCTGCTGGATGTCGGTTCCACGTTCGGCATCGGCGCCAATGGTCCACGGGAGTGGTTTGAGGGTTACGAACACCTCTTCGAGAAGGACAAGGCCTTGAAGCGAATGTACACCATGGGCTTATACCTTCAGCCTTGGCAGACCGTGAAATACCAGGATAACCAGTCGATCGGCCTTTTCGAGGGCGACCGATTCGACCCGCTCGTCTGGAAGAGCAGAGTCCCGGCTGCGGCCCTGCTTCAAGCCGACGACGATGATACGTTCTGGGCGGCACGGCGTGTGATGGCATTTAGCGACGACATGATTCGCGCGCTCGCAAAAACGGGAAAGTACAGCGACCCGGCGGCGGAAAAACTGCTGGCTGATGTCCTGATCAAACGGCGGGACAAGATCGGGCAGGCGTACCTGACCCGCATCAATCCGCTGGTGAATTTTTCGCTGGATCCGTCCGGAGTGCTGAAGTTCGAGAACGCGGCGGTCCAGGCGGGCGTTGTGAAGGCGGCTTCCAGCTACGCGGCAGCATGGTCCGAACTGAATAACGAATCCACCGTTTCCCGTGCCCTGGGAGAGACCAAGGGCTCCGACCGGCTCACCGCTCCTCAGGGCCTGCCGCAAACAACCGGAGCGTATGTGGTTGCCGAGGTGCGTGTGGTGGATTCGGCCTATCCGAACTGGGCGAAGCCGGTCCGGGTGACATTCCGACGGCTGGATAACGGATGGAAGCTGGTTGGCCTGGAACGTATGCCGAAGGAAAGTGTGGCTCAGACGCTGGCGCGCGGCATTCCGGCGGGGACCAGGGAACCGGTTGCCGGCTTGTAGACTCGGCGGGGCAAGCACTCCGATAGTGCCTTGGATTCGTCTGTCTTCAATGGCCTCGATCGACTCTTCGGGACTGCTGTTCCGTTGCTGAAACGCTAACGCATGAAGCGGTTGGCCGGGGCCCTATCCTCGCGCAACCGGCCGGGGAACAGAAGTTCTTCATAGGCGGTCTTCATCGTAGCGACACTTGAAGGCTCCCTGCGATCCCGCCTCCCGACGGATAAACCTGCCAGCCGAACCTGGACGGCTTTTCCGAACGCATGCGCCTGGAAACTGTCTGGCCCACCAGGAAGCCGATGGCCGATCCGGCCGCCACGTCCGTGAGGTGATGTTTGCGTTCTTCCATGCGTGTCGACGAGACATAGGCGGCGATCAGGTAGCTCGGGATAGCGGCCTTCCAACCGTAGTGCTCGGCGACAACCGTAGCGAACATGAAGCTTTGGACGGCGTGACCTGACGGAAAGCCCCTGTGATCTTGCCCGTCCGGCCGGAGCCGGTGAAATCCGTACTTCATAGGCTCGGTGATCGCCGGAGTCATGATCATTCCCTGGACCAGCGAATAGGAGAGTGACCTGAATTTGCGATCCTTGGATTTTCGGCTGATGCCAAACAGGGCTGCGCTGGCGCCGGAAAGCGTGAGTGCGTTGCCGATATACTTGCCGGGATCGGACCACATGCCCCACATTTCGCCGCGCGAGAAATGACGCTCCAGTTGCTGCTCCGGGGCTGTCGCGATGGCGGTCATCGCCGTTCCCGCCACTAATGGCGCGATGCTCTGCTTGTTGATGAGGCCCAGGAAATTCCCCCCGAGGTCTTTCAGAAACTCCCCCGCCGTGAGGTGGTGGTCCGGGTCAGCCGCCGGGTTTAGAAAGCCGGATGACGGCTGCCCCTGCAACGGGGACAACAGGAATAAGAGTGGCAGGAGCACGCGCCCTGCCGGGCGCAAGTAGGCGGTGCATGATTGCCTCATGTTGTTACGATGCTCGTCCCGTCAAAAAGAGGTGTGAAATTCACGTCTTGCCATTGATTTTAGACCGCCAACCCGCTGTTTGCATCAAGTCCCGGAGGTTTCCTTCCACGACATCCGGGTGCGGAACAGGAAACCGCATGCCGGCAAGATAATGTGACTCCCAATCCGGTCGAGGCATCGCACTCCGGGCAGGTTTTACGGGAACTGCGCGAACCCGGTGGAAATCGTCGCGACGCAACAGAGCGACCGGCTACGCATCGCTCGGGAAATTCCAGTGATCTTCCTGACTGCGATGCATGATGCCGTAATGCCGCGGACGTGATTCAACAGGTGACCGATGCTCTCGCCGGAAAAGTGGGAGCGAAGCGCCTGGATGCCCTGCGCAAGTCCGTGAGCGATTTTGACTTTGAAACTGCTCTGGACCAACTGCGCGAAGTCGTCACAGAGTGTGGTCTGTAAGCGACTAACGAACCCCACGTGACATCAGGCGCGAGCGGCAGGCCAGGAGGGCGGGTGTGAGGTCCAGTACGAACCTTCGGGAGACGGATCGATCACAATAAGGGTGTGTATGAGGCGAGATCTTTTACTGACGGCCGCGAGAATGGTGCACCAGGTCGTGCCGGCGCCACATCGTGCTATCGTCCTTAATAATGGTGTGCGGTTCGCGTCCGCTTTTTTGGGGCCGAATCAAGGGTGAACTATGCTTAGAATCCCCGTGATAATCCTGATGGGCTTCTGCTCTTCTGTTCTGCTCGCGGATACGGACCGCGGAGTGGAGCTCTACAATCAGGGCAAGTACGCCCAAGCCCAAGCCGAGCTTGCCAAAGTGGTCGAGAGCAATGCGGACGATGCGCGGGCACGCCGGTTTCTGGGTTTGGCTTTGGTCGAACAGCACAAACCGTCAGAGGCGCAAGAGCACTTGGCCAAAGCCGACGAACTGGAGCCCGGCGGCGA
This sequence comes from Candidatus Solibacter sp., assembly GCA_039934035.1. Taxonomy (GTDB): domain Bacteria; phylum Acidobacteriota; class Terriglobia; order Bryobacterales; family Bryobacteraceae; genus Solibacter. Next base: position 80,897 of record JBDTMZ010000027.1, read on the forward strand.
TTCCAAGCTGGCCTTGGCGCGCATGTACATCGAGCAGAAGGATTTCGACAAGGCGGAAGAACTTCTCAAGGACGCCGAAGGCGAGAATCTCAATTATGTGCGCGGGCTATTGCAGCTCAATCGCCAACAGTACAAGGAAGCGGCGGCGAGCCTGGAGAGTTTTCTTCAGAACCATCCCAATCATCCGTATGCGCACTACTATGCCGGGCTCGCCTATAACGGCGCCAAGCGTCCCGACAAAATGCTGACTCAATTCGAGATGTTCATGAGGATCAAGCCCGACGCTCCGGAAGCCAAAAAGGTGCGTGCTGTACTGACCACCGGGCACTAGGTGGTTGCCGAGATTGCTGCGCTCGCGCAAGGTTCACATTGCGGTCTTCGGAGCGGCGGGGCTCCTGGCCTTAGTTGGCCTCATCCTGGGTGTGCTGCACACGCCCGCGGCGAAACAAATCGCGCTCCGTCAAGCCGTTCTCGCGTTGCGAAAACAGGGAATTGGGCTCGAGGCTTCGAAGCTGGACTACAGTCTGTTCAGCCAGTGGGTGGAGATGCGGGATGTGCGGGTGCAATCGCTGGCAGCGACCGGTTTGCCGCCCATCGCGCTGGTGGATCGCATATCGGTCCAGCTTGACTTGCGGCGCGCCCTTTCGGGAGAGTACCACCTCGAAGACGCCGTTCTGAAGAACCTCCGCGTTCAACTTTTCATCGCGGAGGATGGCCGCGACAACATCCCGAGGCCGCCTGGCAAGACGAGTTCGCAACCGGTCGAGTACCTGGTGAAGCGGCTGGGGATTTCCGGCGGCGAGTTCCAATTCGAGGATCGCCGTCAGCAGGTCTCCGCAGTCGTGCCCATCGAGAGTGTGCAGGTCACCGGAGACCCGCTCACGCGGAAGCATCATGCCGAGGTGCGGATCCGGGAGGGCGGTCGCATCACTCGCAATGGCCGATCCCTGGCGATAAATGCCGTGAGTGCTCAGGTGAATTTCGCCGATCCGCGGTTCGATCTGAGCGCGCAAACCATGATGAACGCCGGTTCCGTGGCGGAATTTGGCGGGCTCGCGTGGAAATCGAGTGGAGACGTGAATGTTGCGGTAACGGCCGCCGGCGCGCTGGACGCGTTTACGGCCAGGGTGCGCGTTCGTGGCGATAACCTCGCACTGGGCGACATTCGCAGTGTCGGTTTGGATATAAACGCCGGGTACAACTCTGTCACGGGAATGGCGAGCCTGGACTCCGCGGAAGTGAGCGCTCCGTGGGCGAAGATTCGCGCGCGAGGAGACGCCGATCTAAGCCCTGCCGCACGCGAAGGCCATGCACATTTCAGCGCGGCGGAAGTGGACCTCGCGCGGGCATCCGCGCTGCTGGGTTCGAAGCAATCTATCGCGAGTATCGCGTCGGCTGAAGGCGATGTTCATTGGCCGGGCCTACGGTTCGAGGATGCCGAAGGGGCAGCGGTGGTGAGGACGCGCGGGGATGTGGACGCGACGGCGCGAGTGGTCTTCGCGGGCAACCGGCTCGCGGTGAACCTCGACGATGTTCGAGCGTGCGGGGTCACGCTCACGGGCCAGGTGGCGCTCTCCGCAGGCAAGTCCCTGGCGGGAGAAGTTAAGCTATCCGCCCCACACCTCGCTACTTCAATCGCAGGGGTCGAGGAGTTCCTCGGGTATGCTCGGGGAACCTTGGTGGGGACCCCGATCGATGGGTCGCTCTCGGCGACGGCCCAACTCGCCGGCACAGTCCAATCGCCCACGGCAGCCGTTCAGTTTACGGCTTCGGATATCGCCTCGGGCGACTTCCACGGCGTAACGGCCGAGGTATCGGGGAATTATGCGCCGGCAAAGATTTCCATCCAGCGCGCAACCCTCGGGTGGCAGAACCAGGTTGTGTCCGCCGAGGGAACTATCGGGCTTGGCTCGCAACGGACGCTCCAACTCGCCGCGACAGCCGAACGCGTTTCCATTCCCGAGGTGTTGGCCGGGCTGGGTTACGCAGACCTGCCGCTGACAGGGCAATTGAACTTGCAGGCCGCAGTGAACGGCACTACGGAGGCGCCCTACGTTTCTGTCGCCGTCACGGGCCGCGCACTCTCGGCGTACCGGCAGCCACTGGGTGATCTACGGGCCGAGGCGAATATACAAGGACATCAGCTCGCAATCACCGGCTTCCATCTTGCAGGCGATGGGCTCCAAGCTTCGGCGGGATACGACCTGGACAGCAGGCAGTATCAGTTCGAGGCGCAGGCGCGCGATTTTGAACTCACAGGCCTGACATTGCCGGACGGGTCTGCGATTCGCGGCAGGATCCGACTCGACGCGACGAGCCGGGGTACGGTCGGCGACCCGTCCGGCAAGCTGAAGTTCTCCGGCGAGAACGTCGATGTCGCAGGGCAGGAAGTCGGTCGCGTCGAAGCGGCCATAACGGTCGCGAACCAGAGAGCCGAGATTGAGGCGTCGATTCCTCGATGGAACCTGATTGCAACGGGCGATGCCGGCCTGCGCGATCCTTATCCTGCAAGAGTTCAAGTTCGTGTGAACCGGTTGGATGTCGCGCAACTGCCGGTCAAGCTGGAAGGCCCGATCGAGGGCGTTGTCTCGGCGCTCCTCTCCGCGACTGGCGAGCTGAAGAATGTGCGCAAGGCGACCGCGCGAATGGATGTCTCCGAGTTCGATATCAAGTTCAGGGACGAGCCTGTCCATGCCGAACCGTTCACGATCTCCTATAGCCCCATCCCGGGCGCCATCGCGTTGGATTCTGTAACCCTGACGGCGGCCGGCTCCCAAATCCAAGCCAGCGGAGTTGTACCATTGGATTCCGCGGCGGCCGAAGGCATCCTGCACGTTCAGGCCAAGCTGGACCTGCCGGGACTGGCGCGATTGCTGCCGAGTGCGAACCTCAACGTACAGGGCACGGCCTCGGTGTCGGGCGACGTTCGCGGTACCTTTCAGCATCTGGATCCGAATATCGCTCTTTCGGTCGAAAGTCCTCTGATTGGGCCCCAGGGGCTCCGGCCAGCGGTATCGAATGTCAGCGTGAGGGGCCGAATCCAAGACGGGGCTCTCGATATCGAAAGCGCCTCTGCAACGTGGGGCGGGGCAGCCGTGACGGTGACGGGCGTTATTCCGTTCGCTGTACTGCCCAAGGATTTGCCAATCGATTTGGCTCGGCGGCCAGGTCCCGCGCGCCTGCGTGCGGACATTCAAAACCTCGACCTGGCTAAGCTCGACGGCGCGCCAGAGGGCCTGCAGGGTTCGGTGAGCGCTCACCTGGAAGCGGAAGCCGAACAGGCTGACGTCAACGCCATCAGGGCGACCCTCTCCTTTCCGGAGTTGCGGGCCAAGCTCGACGCGTACTCCATCGCACAAGACGGTATATCGGAGCTTGCACTCAAGGACGGCGTCGTTGAAGTACGGCATTTCAAGCTTGCCGGTCCGGCCACGGCGATGGAACTCAGCGGCTCGGCCCACATCGGCGGCTCACAGGCAATCGACTTGCACCTCGACGGTCAGATGGACGCCTCTGTCGCCAACATGTTTACGGACGCCTTTCGCACCCACGGACCTACCGAAATCCACGCTGCGGTGGGGGGCTCGCTGAGTCAACCACAGGCGAAGGGATACGTCCAGGTCGCCGATGGGCAGTTCGCGATCCAGGATCCGCGCGTGGCCATCGAGGGACTCAATCTGCGAGTGGACCTGGAGGGCGACCGGGCTACGATCGCACGACTGGACGGCCAGATGAATGGGGGTTCACTGAGCGGGCGAGGCTCCGTGACGGTTGGCGGAGGTTCGCTGAAGGATTCGGATGTATCGCTGCGCGCCCAGGATGTCTACCTGGATTATCCCGCCGGTCTCAAAACGATCTCTGACATACAGCTTCAGCTCAAGAGTCTGGCTGGTATCTTTGCCCTGCGCGGAACCGTTCTGATCAAGGAAGGCCGTTTCACCGACGACCTCAACTTCGATACAGGGATCCTGGCGGCGGCCACGGCGCCGCGCGGCCTTGCCATCGACGAGCAACGCAACCCGCTGCTCGATTCCGTGCGCTTTAACATCGGCATCGTGACCCAGGATCCCATCACCATACAGAACAACCTGGCGAAGGCCGAGGTCACCACGCAACTGGTGCTGCTCGGCAGCCCTTACGAACCGGGACTGGCGGGACGTCTGATTATCGAAGAGGGCAGCGAACTCACCTTGCAGGAGCGTCGCTATCAGGTGAGCCGCGGTATCGTCACGTTCACCAGCGAGCGCCGGATCGAACCCAACCTGAATATCGAAGCAACCACGACGGTTCCCAATTTTGACGTGACCCTGCGCGTCACGGGCACGCCCGGCGACACCAAAACCGAGCTCTCGTCCAACCCCGTCTTACCGGAGCCGGATATCTTGGCGCTACTGGTGACGGGCAAGACACTGGACGAGATTCGCGGCCAGGAGTTTCAAGTGGCACAGGCCCAGGTGCTCTCCTACGTGACCGGCCGGGTGGGGTCCAGTCTCGGGCGGCAGGTGGAAAAGGTCACCGGGTTAAGCCGGGTGCGGGTGGAGCCCAGCCTGATCGCGGCCGAAACCAACCCGGGAGCGCGCCTCACGATTGGGCAGGATTTCACTCGCCAGTTGCACCTGGTGTACTCGATGGACCTGGTGGACAGTTCCGACCAGATTTGGGTGGTGGAGTACGACGTCCGGAAACGCTTCGTGACGCGGGGCGCGCGGCAATCGGACGGCAGCTTCCGCTTAGACTTCCATCACGATCTGCACCTTGGCGGCGGGCCCGGCTCCTCACAGCAGTCCTCGGCGTTACGCCCAACCCGTCACATCGGACAAATCGCGATTTCGGGTAACAGCCGGTTTCCCGAATCGCAGATTCTGCAGAAACTGAAGGTGCAGCCAGGCGATCGGTACGATTTCTTCAAATTGCGTAAGGGCCTGGATCGCGTCGACAGCCTCTACATACGCGCAGGGCTGCTGGAATCGAATGTGCGCCTGCACCGGCAACAGACGGATCAGACGGTAAATCTGAACCTGAAGATCGACCCCGGGCCCAGGTTGGACTTTGTGTTCGAAGGCGCCGCAGTTCCGAAAGGGGTCCGGAAGCAAGTGGGAAAGGTGTGGGGCGCCGGGGTGTTCGATTCGCAGCGCAGCGAGGATGCCGCAGGCGTCCTGCGCTCCTGGTTGATCAAGAACCGCTACCTCACGCCAGCGATCCAGCCGCGAATTTCGACTCCAGCACCCGACGAGAAACGCGTGTTGTTCGATATCGAACGCGGGCCACGTTCAGAGCACGTGGAATGGGTTTTCGAAGGCGCGCGCGGAATCGAGCAGGGACGCCTCCGGAAAGTGATCGAGAGCCAGGGAGTGGCGGATGACGTCCACACCAAACCTTCGAGGGTGACCGAGGTCTTGACGCAGTTCTACCGCGAGATGGGTTATCTTGACGCCTCCGTGGAGCGCCCGCACGATGAGTTGAATGCCGAGACGCACGACGCAAGGATAATTTTCCCGGTGAAAGAGGGTCCGCTCTATCGAGTCGGGACTGGACACTTCACTGGCAACCGGGCGCTCACGGACGCGGAACTGGCGGAGATTGCACCGTTGCCCGCCGGCGAGGAGTTCCGGCCGGTTCTGCGCGAGAACGCCGTGCAGCGCCTGCGTGACGAATACTGGGCGCGAGGATACAACGACGTAACGGTGGACGCCGAAGTTCAGCGTGTGCCAGACGGAAGCCTGGTGGATCTGAACTTCCGGATTGTCGAGAACGCTCGCGGCGTGGTTTCGGAAATTGTCGTCGAGGGGAATCGCCATACCAGCGAGGGACTCATCCGATCCCAGGTGCAGCTCAAGCCCGGCGACCCCGTGAACCTGCAAAGAATCGGCGATTCGCGGCGGAAGCTCTACAACACGGGCGCATTTGCCGCCGTGGAAATCAACCGGGAGGACCTGGCGGCTGATGCCACGGCCGCCGCGGGCGCGGATCATCCCGTTCGCTTGCGAGTGAAAGTCGAGGAGGTAACGCCCTTCGATTTGCGCTACGGCGGGTACTTTGACACAGAGCGCGGTCCCGGCGGGATGGTGGAAATCACCAATCACAATCTGCTGGGAGGTGCGCGTGTAGTCGGATTGCGAGGCCGCTATGATTCGGAGCTTCACGAGGCGCGCCTGAATTTCAGCGAACCGCTGCTGACCCGTTTTCCGATCAAGACTGTGGCAGGCCTTTACTTGCGCCGGGAGATCACGGCGACGACTGAAGAGGTGTCTGGCTTCAACACGGACCGGTTCGGGGTCTCCGCCGTGCAGGAAGCTACTCTCGGCCGCTACATGCTGCTGAACTATGGATACAAGATCGAGCGCAGCCACACTTATGACACAGGTCCCGACCCATTTTTCGATGTACGTCTGCGGATCGCCTCGTTGAACACCACGCTCACGCGCGACACGCGGGACGATTTGCTGGACGCGTCGCGGGGAAGCTTCCTGTCGCAGGCGGTCCAACTCTCGCCGGAAACACTAGGGTCCCAGGTTCGCTTCATCAAGTACTTCGGCCAATATTTCCGATATTTCCCGCTGCAGAAGCCGAAGGTGGAGTTGTTCACAAATCGGGTGCTGCGGCCGCGCCTGGTGTTCGCCACGGGGGCGCGAGTGGGCCTCGGGACGGGATTAGGCGGGCAGGAGATCCCGTTGAGCGAGCGTTTCTTCGCCGGCGGCAGCACGACCATTCGCGGATTCGCACAGAGTTCGCTGGGGCCCACGACGGGCGGCATCGTGTTCCCGGGCGGCAACGCCCTGCTGGTGCTGAACAACGAGTTGCGCTTTCCGATGTGGAAGTATCTGGACGGCGTGGGATTTGTGGATGCGGGGAACGTCTACCGCCATGTGTCCGATTTCAGCCTGAGCGATCTGCGGAGCACCGCCGGTTTTGGAGTGCGCGTCCGGACGCCGTGGTTCCTGCTGCGGCTGGACTACGGACTTAAGCTGGACCGCCGTCCGGGCGAGTCCATGGGCCGGCTTTTCTTCAGCATCGGGCAAGCGTTCTGAAAGAAGAAACCGCCGCTCCCGGCCATCCAGTCATCAACTTCGTAAATAAACTAAATCGCATCGCTCCACTCCGCATCGCGATTCCGATCGACAGTCTTTGTGAGCGCCCGAAGGCGCGGGTAGTCATCAGTAATTGGAAACGGCCTCCGAAGCACCTTAATTCCGGGCCGCTTTGTCGACCGGCATGTTCAAGGCGTACCGCGCCGCACGTTGTCGAATCGTAGCCGATGCCTGTTGGTCGAATACGCTGCCCCCCAGATTGGAAGCGGATTGCAATCGGCTCCTCCAGGCGGGCGAGGCGCGCTCTTTCCCCAGCTAGTCCTCCGCTGCTACCACCCTAACGCCATGGAAAATCCGGATTTCGAAGAAATAATACGACTGCGGGATTCGGAAAACCATCGACGTTGTTGCGAGGCTTCAACATTGGTGGCAGGGCCGCCGCGGGAAAATGGTAATGTTGATTGCCTTCCAACCCAAAAGGAGGGTTTAGCTAATGAATAAAGTCAAGGTCTTTGCGGCAACACTCGCATGCTTCGCCTTCGCCGGATCGCTTTCCGCGGACGCGTGGAATAAGAGGACTAAAGTAAAGTTCAGCGGGCCGGTTTCGTTGCCTTCCGCTCATGCCAAAGCGGGAGTGGTCACGTTACCCGCCGGGACGTACATCTTCCGCCTGAACGACTCGCAGTCCGCCCGTCACATCGTGCAGGTTACGAACGAACGGGGAGACAAACTCTACACAACGATTCTGGCTATTCCGGATTATCGCTTGAACGCCACCAGCAAGACGGTGATGTACTTCAGCGAGCGTCCGACCGGCCATCCCCAGGCTATCAAGAGCTGGTTCTACCCGGGTGACAACTACGGCCACCGCTTCGTTTATCCGAAGGCCCAGGCCGTGCAAATCGCTGCAGAAGTCAAGCAGCCGGTGCCATCGCACGAGGTTGAAACCGTCGAGGTTGCGTCAACCCAACCGGTGGAACTGCACATCCAGACTCCCGCCAAAGTGGAAGCCCCCTACGTCGCCCAGAGTTTTGACACCGTGGACGCGACCGACACCGCCGGGGTTGAAGGCGAATCGGTAAAGGCTCCAGCGACTGAAACTCCGGCGGAATTGCCCAAAACGGCATCACCCATTTACCTGGTCGGCCTCCTTGGTCTGGCCCTGGTGAGTGCGTCGCTGCTGGTACGCCGAGTGGCTGTGAAATTGCAGTAACTAAACGCGTGTAAGTCAGGGCGGGGTTGCTCTCTCCTCCCCGCCCTGGAGTGCCTGGCATGACTGGGAAAATCCATATCATTTCCATCCGGCGCATGGCTCTGGCACTACAGCTAAGTCAGCTGGTTATGCTCATCGTGGGCCTCAGCCTGCTCTCGTGGCCGGTCATCGTGTCGGCCGAATCGTTGGCCGACGGAGATTCGCAGGAGACGATTATTCCGGCGAAGGCCGGGGTGGTCGCTCCCCGTTCCAAGATTCACAGCGGCGCTGTCATCGGCCAATTTGCCGTGCCCCGGCTGAAGCTGTCCTATGTCCTCCTGGAGGGCACGGATAACCGGACGCTGGACAAGAGCATTGGCCACGTTGAGGGCAGCGGGTTGCCTGGCGAAACCGGAAATGTCGGTATCGCCGGGCACCGGAATACCCATTTCCGCAAGCTGGAGTGGATCCGGCGCGGCGACGAAATCCTCCTCACTTCCCCCAAGGGGGAGTACCGCTATCGCGTGGAATGGACGCGGCTGTTCCACCCGACTGATCTTGAGGTGCTCGATGCTGCTCATGGTCCCGCGGTGACGCTGATTACGTGTTTCCCTTTTGAGTATGTCGGCTCGGCGCCGCTACGCTACGTGATACGGGCGCTTCCGGACGACGAGACCCGGGCGCGCCTCTCCGCCAAATCCACCAACGAGCTTTCCGGCAAATGAACTTCAGGATACAAAGTCGGGTCTTGGCCGCTGCCTTATGGTGGCCGCTACTGGCTCAGGTTGACCAGGATTCGCTGATCTCGATCCAGGTCAGCCGGGTTGTCCTGCACGCCACTGTGCGTGAGGGCAAAGGCCGCTTCGTGGGTGATCTCCAGAAACAGAATTTCGAGGTTCTGGAAGATGGCGTCCGTCAGGAGATCGTCTCTTTCAGCCGTGAAGATCTTCCGGTTGCTGCCGGCATTCTGGTTGACAACAGCCAGAGCATGTTCAACAAGAACAGTGAAGTGGTGGCTGCGGCGAAGGCATTCGTGCGTGCAAGCAATCCAAAAGACGAGATCTTTGTGCTCCACTTCAACGACCATCTCACCTATGGTCTTCCCCCGAACATTCCCTTTACGTCTGAACGCTCCTTACTCTTTGAAGCCTTGGATCGGCTGAGTGTGGATGGGCAAACGGCACTGTACGACGCGATCATCGAGGGTCTGAATCAACTCAAAAAATCGAAGTTGGCCAAGAAGGCTCTCTTTGTGATCAGTGACGGCGGCGACAACCTGAGCCGGCACAAGGACACTGACGTGATTCGCGATGCGGACCTGTCGGGCAGCCTATTCTATGCGATCGGCATCTACGACCCAATGGATGGCGACGCGAATCCGGGCGTACTCCGGAAACTGGCGCTGAACACGGGCGGCGAAGTGTTCTTCCCCAAGGAATTGGCGGAGGTCAGCAAGCTGTGCGAGAACATCGCCCGAGACCTGCGAAGCCAGTACATGATCTCCTATGCCCCGCCCGAGAAGGCTGCCGGTGGTCGCGACTATCGCAAAATCCAGGTCCGTGTGAAGGACCCACAACGCCGGAAGCTCGTTGTTCGGACGCGAACCGGATACTATGCCAGCTCCACGGAAGGTCAAAAGCCATGATTTCTTCGCGACGCAGCCATCTACGATTGCTATGTGGCGCCCTTGCGGCCGGGATACCTTGCGGCCGGGCCGTGGCCGCTGACACCAGCGCATACAGCGATAGCGAGAAAGAAAACTTTTTGAAGCTCGGCAAGATAGAGTCGGTGGAGCAGATCGGCCATGGAGTCACCAAGCCGCTGAAGGTCAAGCTGGAACTGAATGGAGCACGGCACGCCGGTCAGATTCAAACCGTGGACAAGGAGCTACCCGACTTTTATCCTCCGGGCGGTGGGCCCGTCCCCATGAGAGATTCCTGGCGCTTTAACGTAGCGGCTTACAAAATCGATCGGCTCTTGAATCTCAAAATGGTGCCCGTGACGGTACAGAGGGCGTACCACGGAAAACCCGCGGCGCTTACCTGGTGGGTTGATGACGTGCAGTTCGAGGAAATCGATCGCATTAAGAAGAAGCTCGCGGCTCCGGACCCGGAGAAGTTCGCCCGGCAGCGCGCCCTGGGCTCGGTGTTCGACGAGTTGATCATCAACATCGACCGGAATCTTGCGAACCTGCTGATTACGAATTCCTGGAACGTTGTTCTGATCGATCACTCGCGCGCGTTCACCGCGTACCCCGGGATCCGAAACGAGGAAAAACTGACCCGCTGCAGCCTCGATTTGATGGCACGGCTGAAAGCCCTGGCTGCCGATCAGGTGAAGGCCAGCGTTGGCGCTCTGTTGACGGATGCCGAAGTTCGCGCCATGCTGGCGCGGCGCGACCTGATTGTTGCCTGGTTCGAACGAGAAGCAAAGACGAAAGGTGCGGGAAGTGTCTTGTTCTCCTGAGAACCGGCATTTCCGGACGCGGCGGAGTTGGATGCGTCTGGCTGCCGGTGCGGCGGCGGCACACGGTCTTTACGGACAGGAGCTTCCGCGCCTCGAGCCGCCCAGCGATCAAACTCTGGAACCTGCCCTGATCGACTTGCAGGAACGTCTGCGGGGGATCGTGGCAGCAAGAAACCACGGCGCTCTCGAGGCCCTGATGGCCAGCACTTTCCGCCCGGAGTTCGATGTGGCCAAGGGGCCCGCGGGGTTCCGGCGCCACTGGCGGCCGCAGTCCGCCACAAGTCCGGTCTGGGGAGTCCTGGGGCGGTTGCTCGCGCTTCCCGGGTATTCTTATTCGGAGACGCTTTACGTCTCGCCCTACGTCTGTGCCCGTTTCCCGTTCCATTTGGATCTCCTCGGTCACGTGGTTGCAACTAAGGATGGAGTCAATATGCTGGCGGAACCCAAAGCGGACGCAGCGCGCCTGGGGTCTCTCAGTTATTCGATCGTCCCGCTGGCCCAGCCGCTGGCCCCTCCGGCGATCATTCCAGAAGGCGGTTTCATCGAGTTGAAGCATCCGCAACTCGGACGCTGTTTCGCGGCTTCCGCGGATGTCTATAGTCCCGCGGAACACCGCGCCTTCTTTGAGAAGCGTCAGGGGAAATGGCGATGGATCAGCCTGGCGGCGCCGACCATGAAAGACCCTCCCGAACTCCTGCACAAACCCGCGAGTGGATAAAGCATGCGCCGCCGCACATTCCTTCTCGGCACCGTTGCCATGGCTGCTCCGCCTCCTGATCCGCAGGATGACTGGCAGGGAATTCGTCGTATCGTCGCGGTAGGCGATGTCCATGGGGACAAAGACGCATTTGTTGCCGTCCTGAAGATGGCGCGGGTCATCGACGAGGACGAGCGCTGGATCGCGGAAGCTACTCACCTGGTGCAGGTGGGCGACGTTCCGGGACGCGGTCCCCAGACTCGCCAGGCCTACGATTTGATGATGCGGCTCGAAAAGGAAGCAGCCAGTGCCGGCGGAAAGTTCCACGCGCTGATCGGCAACCATGATGCCGGCGTGATCTATGGCGACCTCCGGAATACTCACCCCGACGAATACGGCGCATTCCGGGCCCCCGACTCCGAGGTGCGGCTACAAGAGGCGCTGGAAGCCGAACTGGAAGCCCGGCGAAAGAGGAGCACTGTGCCCCCGACTGCTGCCGACACCGAGGGAGCGAAGACCCAGTGGCTGGCCGAGCATTCTCCCGGCTTCGTGGAGCACCGTGAAGCGTTCGGCCCGTCCGGTCCCTACGGATCGTGGATACGGGGTCACAACAGCATCATCCGGATCAACGACACACTGTACCTGCACGGCGGCATTTCCCCGAAATACGTGGCGAGGGGCCGCACGGCGTTGAACAATTCCATCCGTCGCGAGTTGGCAGATCCGGAACGTCTGCTGCCGGGGGTCGTGACCGACCCTGAGGGTCCGCTACGTTACCGCGGCTTGGTCGAAGAGGCGGGCCCGGCTCTCGAACCCCATCTGCTTCGTGTTTTACGTTTTCACGGCGTTCGCCGGATGGTGATTGGCCACACAGTGACACAAACCGCCATCAGGCCTCTCTTCGGCGGCCGGGTGGTGAATATCGACATCGGACTCTCCAGGTTTTATGGGCGTCCGCCGGCCTGCCTGGTGCTCGAAAGCGGGGGAGTCCACGTGCTACACCGCGGCACGAGCATCCCGCTACCAGGGCCGGGACGCGCCGCGGAACTCGCATACTTAAGAGCTGTCGAGGCTGCCGACGTGCAGCCTTCGCCGGTGACCAAACTCATCGAAACACTCCAGGGTGCGAAGTAATCCAGGTGAGGGTGCCGGCGCGCCAGCCTCACTCTTCCTGGCAGGCCGCGTGAGCGTGATCGCGCCACCAGGTTTCCGCGTCTTGCGCACTCCAGCGACCCGCGGCGGAGCAAGCGCTCAGCATCCGGCACAGTTCCACGGCGGAACCCGGCCGCTTCTCCGGGACTTTCTCTAAAGACGCCAGCACGATCCGATCGAGATCTTCCGGTATTCGCTGCTTGGCCACCGCCGAGGGAGCGCGGGGCGCTGTGCGGATGTGCTTCAGCATGACCGCCATTGGGTCGCCGGTGAAAATCGCCTCGCCGGTCAACATGTAGAACGCGACACATCCCAGTGAATACAGGTCCGACCTGGCATCCGCCTCCTGGCCCAGCCCCCGCTCCGGAGGCATATAAGCCGGCGTACCAGTGAGCGCCCCTTCCCGCGTGATGTGCGAGTCGCTCTCGCGAAACGAGCAAGCCAAACCAAAGTCGAGCAGCTTTAACACGTCGTAATCCACGCCCATACGGCATAGAAAGAGGTTCTGCGGCTTGATGTCACGGTGCAGCATCCCGGCTCCATGCGCCTCCGCGAGCGACCGGCATGCCTGCTCCAGCACGTGCACGGCCCGCTCCGGCGACAATGGGCCGAATTGTTTGACCAGCGAGAAAAGGTCTATGCCTTCGAGCAATTCCATTACGAAGTACGGGCTCCCGGTTTCCTGGACGCCAAAGTCGTAGACGGTCACCGTATTGGGAGAATTCAGTTGCGCGACAGTCCGGGCTTCCCGCCGGAAGCGCTCCAGTGTTTCTTCGCGATTCCCTTCACCCAGCAACTCGGGCCGAATCAGTTTCACCGCGCAGGGACGCGCCAACAGGTGATGCCGTGCCCGCCAGACCTCGCCCATGCCGCCCGCGCCGATCTTCTCAATCAACCGGTAGGAACCGAGTGGCAGACCGTCGTCGAGCAATGAGGCATCGACCTCGACCAACGGCCCCTTGGCCGAAATTACGCCGTGCTCCATCAGGCTCTGCAGCTCCTGAATGCCGCCCGGCCAGCGATAATTCCGCAGGCGGTTCATCGACTCCGCGCCGATCCCCTGGACTACGGAACCGACGCGCCTGGCATGTTGCTGGACGTAAAAACCCGCCAACTCGGGAATGTCTTCCGAACGCTCGGCCAGAGAGGGGATCCGCAACTGCCGGACCTGAAGACGTAAGAATAGCTTCGGATCGAATTCGCTCGAGCCAGGGGGCGAGGAAGAGTACGCAATGAGCCGGACATCGCAGCCCGTTCCACTGGCGAGCAGCCCGGCCAGGCGCTCCTGCATTTCGGCGGGCAGGCGATGCACTTCCTCGAGGTAAAGAGTTCCCCGATTCGCCAATTCCCACAAGCTCATGCGCGGATTGTCTCCGGACGTTCCAGTGAACAAACCTAGATCCTGCGCGCCCTGAATCAGCGCGCAGTTCACGTGTAGAAATGCGTTTTGGCGTCTCGAGGAGGTGTGGTGGATCGCGCGCGCGACGGCTTCATGGCCCGTTCCATAGGATCCCGAAACGAGCAGGGGCTCCGCCGTTTCTGCGTACTGGTTAATCATCTCCCGCAACGCGCGGACCGCGGCGCTGTTACCGAGCAGCGGGCCCTCCACGCGCTGTCGGGCATCGGACAGAAGCTCCTGGGCCACGGCGAGTTCCCGCGCCAATTCGCCGTTGCGGGCTTCGAGCTGAAGCTGCAATCTCTGGACGGTAACATGCGTATGGACGCGGGCCACTACTTCTTCGCTCTGGAACGGCTTGGTAATAAAATCTACTGCGCCCACTTCGAGGCCGCGAACTTTATCGCTGGTATTTTCCAGGGCCGAAAGGAAAATCACCGCGCTGCGCGCCGTGTCCGAATCGCTTTTGAGACGGCGGCAGGTTTCGTACCCGTCCATCCCCGGCATCATCACGTCGAGCAGGATCACGAGCGGATGCTCGCGGCGCGCCACTTTCAGGGCGTCCTCTCCGCTCCGCGTGATAAAAATCTTGTATCCCCTGGCATTGAGTGTCTCGCGCAGCATGGCAAGGCTGGACGGGTCGTCATCTACCAGCAAGATCGGGATGGTCTCTGCCGCGGCTTGCATCATTATGCGGTGTCCTCTTGCTCGTCTTCTCTCTCCGCCTCGAGTTGCCGCCGCACGTCGGCGAGCGACACGGTCATCGTCAATCCGGCTTTGTAAAGGTCGGCCCGTACGGCGGAGGCTTCCCGCCGCGGCGCAACGGTCACCGGAACGTTGAAAAGTGGACGAAGGGCGGTCAGTAGTGACGGCGGCAATACGGTTTCGAGGTATTCGAGGGACGTGCCTCGCATCCAAGCATCCGTAGAAACGAACGCCCGTGCCGCGATCCGCATCGGTTCCCGCTCGAACGCTAGCGCAAGCAGGTTGAAGACGAATTCGCAATCGCGGCGCGAATTCCCGCCCGCGCGAAGTTGGCGCTCAGCCGCCGCAATTGCCGGGGCGGGCGGCACGGCAAGCTCGGGGTGATCTTCTGAGAGCTTGAGGAGGGCTTGCGCGGAGCGGGCGCGCACTTCCAGCGAGTCGGCCGCCAGGGCCGCGACCAGCCCATCCCGCGCGATGGGGGAATCGCAGTACTCAAGCACCGCAGGCAATCGCCGTTTCACAGCCTCCGGCGTGTCGGTGTCGAGCAGTGCCGATGCCATCTCACCCGCGGCGCGCGGCCCGAAAGACTTCAATGCCGCGACCGTCGGGCGCAGGATGTGGCTGTTCGCGAGCAATGGCACCAGCGCCCCGATCAGCGAGGGGTCACGAGGCAACGACGCCAAGGCAGCACGGATGCGTATGCTGTTCCCGGATCGGAGAGCGTCGTACGCCGCGCTTGCGGGATCCGGGGCAGATTCCGTAATGGCTTGCTGTAACACGGATGCATCCAGGCCGGCGAAGCTGCGCACCATGGTGAAATCCGAGAGCGACTGCTGCGCGACCTCTTCCAGGTTGGCGCCGTGCCGTCGAAGGCCCCCTTCGAGTTCCGTTACGTATCCGCTGCGGAGGCGCCGCGCAACCGCAAACTCCACTGCAGCGGCGAGTACAATTGCCAAATTCACAGCGATGAGCGCGCGCGGGGCGCCAAGCCGTGTCAGCAGGAGAGCCAGGCCGGCGCCCGCCGCCTTACCCGCCGAATCGCCGGTCACATCGATCAATGACTTGGCGCTGCGTTTAGCCGAGGATGGGAGCGGGGTGTAGAGCAGCTCGTATCCGGTCCGCACAACCGAGTTGCGGAGCGTCATATCGAGTCCCCTGGGCAAGATGCCCCGCCAGGGGGCCGGCACCACCATGCCGAGAAGACCCGCGGTCCCGACCACCACGGAGTGGCTGGCGACCGATCCGCCGAGACCGAGTCGCGCCAGCGCGAAGCGGCCGAAAACCGCTTGCACGAGAAATGCGCTCGCGCCAGTGGCGGCATAGAAGATCCCGAAGAAGCGAACCAGCGACTCGCCCTTGCCCAGCCAGGAGACCGCTTCCGCTTTGAGGAAATAGTCGGCGAGTGCGGCTACCACGCCACTGAGCACCGTAACTAGTGCGAGGTCGCGCAGCAGGCCGGGGCGCCGAAACTCGCTCCATGGTTTCGGAGCCTCTGGAGCTACCTGTTCGGTCCGGTGACTGGCGCCGGCGGTGCGAGCGATCGCCAGCGCTCCCCCAGCTACCAAAATTCCCAACACCGCCAGAACCAGCAGCAGCGCGGCCGGTGAAAGTAGGGCCGCGACTCGTTCCGCTCCCAGGCCGCCTAACAGACCGCCAAGGGTAGCGGCGCCCGCCGTTTTTGCTATCAAAGCTTTCGCGGCATGGGGGTCGAACCGCTCGTTCATCAGCGACCAGAAAGTAGATATTGCAATGGCGCCGAGTACCGACGAGTGGACATAAAGCAGCACCGACGCCACATGCGGCCATCTCAGTAGCGCCCACTCGCCAACGAACAAAATGGAGCCGATGGCAAGCAGGATTGGAGCCATCCGCGCAGGGCCGTACCGCGTAAGGAAGCGTCCCGACAGCTGTGCTGCCGGTATAGCTACCAGTGACGCGCCCGCCACAAAATAGGGAAAGAGCGTAACGTGGTACGACGTCAGAAGCAGACCGTCGCGAGAAGCGTTCGAGGCCACCTGTTGGGCGATCAATATCATCGCGGTCACAGGGGCAAGTATGTCCAAACGCAGGGTACTCAAGCGGTGGCTCTCCCGTTGGTTCCTTTTGCCGGGCGAAGCAGCGTGGTGGCCAGCGCCTCGACGGAAACGAAGTTCCAACCATTCCTGCACGCAACGGCACACTTGGTCCGCGGCATCATTGACGGAGATGGCGCCCAGACGAGAAGCGATCTACGAAATCTGCTCACCCTAAGCGGCAAACGCGCCGCGGACCGGCGCTCGTCCCAGAGCCCGGGAACAGGATGCGACGGACACAAAGATCTCTGCTGACGCCGCAAAAATCCTACATCGACGGGAGTCGAGCCGCATCAGTTGAGCGAAATGGCTCAAAAGCGTTCAAAGAAGCCGGTACCGCGAACCAAAGCGCCCCCTGAGGTTGGAAGCGTGACCGTCGCCAAACTCGCTTACGAGTTGTGGCTAGACCGAGGGTGCCCTGATGGCTCCCCTGAGCAGGATTGGTACGAAGCTGAACGAATCTTCAAGGGTACGGCCGTGAATATGGGGATCTCCACTTCTGACGAGATCTCAGCCGAACCTCGCTCGAAGGCGATGGTATCCGGTGCATGAACAGGCGAGTTGATGACCGGCAAGACTTGACCGGTGGCCGCCCAGCGGCTGCCTTAGGAGCAAGGAGGAGAGTAATAGCCATGAATCCCGGACGGATGGGTACAACCCTTCGATCTCTGGTGGCGATGGTGTGTGCCATGATGCTCGTGCCAGGCGACACCCTGGCGTATCCGCCGCAACAAGCGCCGGCAACAGCGCCATCCACGGCAGCCCAAGCGAAGATCCCTCCTGAGCAATTGGATTCCCTGGTGGCGCCGATCGCGCTCTATCCGGATCCACTGCTGGCCCAGGTCCTGGCCGCGTCCACATATCCGCTCGAGATCATCCTGCTTCAGCGGTGGCTGGAAAATAATAAGAGCTTGAAAGACAAGGCACTCGCCGATGCGGTGGCCAAGGAACCTTGGGATCCGAGCGTCCAGGCTCTGGCTGCCCTGCCCGAAGTCGTAAAACGGCTGGGCGACGACATTCAGTGGACGAGCGATCTGGGAAACGCTTTTCTGGCGCAACAAGCCGACCTGATGGATGCGGTTCAGCGCATGCGCAAAAAGGCGCAGGAAAAAGGCACTCTGAAGACCACCGAACAGCAGACGGTGGAAACCAAAGTCATCGAAAGCAAGAGCGTTGTCGTCATCGAACAGGCTAACCCGCAGGTGGTGTATGTGCCGTCATACGATCCCGTGGTGGTGTACGGTCCAGCGTACTATCCATATCCATCTATTTATTATCCATGGTATGGTTATGCCGCGGCTGCGGCAGTCACCTTCGGCGTCGGCATGATGATGGGCGCGTTCTGGGGCGGCGGTTGGGGTTGGGGCTGCGGCTGGGGCGGCAACAACGTCTACATCAACAACAACAACAATTTCAATCGCAATTCGAACATCAACCGGGGAAACCTCGGGAACGGGAATCTCGGGAACGGAGGCCGGAACCCCGGGAACGGGAACCTCGGGAACGGGGGACGTAACCCCGGGAGCGGGAACCGGCCTACTCAACAGCCCGGGCGGGACCTGGGCGGCGGCCGCAGTGAGTGGAAGCATAGCCCGGAGCATCGGGGCGGCACTCCGTATCGTGACCGCGCGACCGCGGACCGGTTCGGCGGCACGACGCGCGGCGATTCGTTATCACGACGCCAAGCGGGCGCCCGCGATCAACTTGGGCGGCAGGGCGGCAATGTGGCCGATCGTGGCACGGGCAGCGGCTTGGGCAATCGGACCGGTGGCGCGGGAGGCGCGGGCAATCGCGCCGGCAGTTCCGGCCTGGGCAGTGGGAGCGCGGGCGGCGCCGATCGCATTGGGGGCCGGGATCTGTCGCGAAGCGGCGGGGGAAACCGGGAGGCATTCGGAGGAGGTACCAAGGGGTATAGCGGATCGAGCGCACGTGGCAGCAGCACTCGTGGATCCTCCAGCATGTCTCGAGGCGGGGGAGGCGGCATGAGTCGTGGCGGCGGCGGTGGCGGGCGGCGCAGGTAGCCGGTCCGGACCGCAGAAAGAGAATCAAAGGAGCGCGCTAATGAAATCGACATCTCTTAAAGCCACTTTTCGAGGACGGGCAGGTATTGCATGTGCCACGGCGGTGGCGTGTTTGTCCGTCCCTGTCCAGTGGGCGGCGGCGCAATCCGGCGCGAAGGCAATTCCGGCTGCCACCGCTACCGCTGCCGCACCCTCATCCGCAGGGGCCAAGATCTTTAACACGCCGCAGCAGGCTGCGGACGAGTTGATCTCCGCGGCCGAGAAGTTCGACGTGCCTGCCTTGACGCAGATCTTCGGCCCCGAGGGCACGGACATTGTGCTAACCGGAGAATTCGCGCAAGACCGTAAGCACGCCAGGGATTTCGCCACCCAGGCGCGCGAGAAGAAGAGCGTCTCCATGGACCCGAAGAGCGGCAGACGCGCCTTTCTCCTGGTGGGGGATGAAGATTGGCCCTTCCCGGTGCCGCTGGTGAAGCTCGGCGAGAAATGGTTCTTCGACAGCAAAGCGGGCCGCCAGGAACTCCAATACCGGCGGATCGGAGCCAATGAACTCGACGCTATTGAAATCTGTCGCGGCTACGTAGACGCGCAGTACGAATATGCCATGCGGCTGCGCGCCGTCAACGACGTCAACCAATACGCCCAGCGCATCGTCAGCACTCCCGGCAAGCAGGACGGGTTGGCCTGGCAAAAGCCGGATGGCACTTGGGATGGTCCGGTGGGTGAAAACATTGCGCGGGCGCTGGAACAGGGCTACACCAGTGGCTCGGATCCCTACCACGGCTATTTCTTCAAAATCCTCAAGGGGCAGGGAGCGGCGGCGCCGCTCGGCGAAATGGATTTTGTGGTCAAGAATGTCATGATCGGCGGCTTTGCCCTGGTCGCTGCGCCGGCTGTGTACAACGTGACCGGAGTGCGGACCTTCATCGTCAGTCACGACGGCGTGGTCTACGAAAAAGATTTCGGGCCGAAGACCCTGGATGAGTTCAACAAGATGGAGCGGTTCAACCCGGACAAATCCTGGAGCCCGGTCCCGGAGAAGCAGGACTAGCCGAGAGACCGACAGAACTCGGCGATCTCCCACCTGGGTCAGGCGCTGACCTCGGACGCGCTTTCTGGTTCGAACGCTGTCCAGGCGCACTCTTCATTTCGAGAAAAATCAAAAACCCGCGCGCGCAATCGTGCATCAGGAGATCGCCCGGCAGACTCCCGAAAAGGGCGCGGTAGACGGCACTTGGTCCGCGCCCGCCAGGTCTGTGGGGCCGGCGTATGTTCGCCGGAGAACGGTCCACCGACAGGAGGCTTTCGAGTTGCAGAACACTCGAACGCTGGGCTCATCATTAACGGCATCGGCCAGCCGGTTCCCGCCATCGGTGTCCCGCGTGGCCCACGTCCATCAATCTTCATCAAAACTCAACCTTGGATCCTTATGTCACAACTGACGATTCTGGCACCGTTATCCGGTCAGGTTTGGCCGCTGGAGCGCGTTCCCGATCCGGTCTTCGCGCAGAAGATGGTCGGCGACGGCATTTCAATCGATCCCACCGACGCTCTGCTTCTAGCGGGATGTGACGGCGAGGTCGTCGCGCTGCACGCCGCGGGTCACGCGGTGACCTTGCGGAC
Source organism: Candidatus Solibacter sp. (assembly GCA_039934035.1). Classification (GTDB taxonomy): domain Bacteria; phylum Acidobacteriota; class Terriglobia; order Bryobacterales; family Bryobacteraceae; genus Solibacter. The sequence continues at coordinate 101,249 of JBDTMZ010000027.1, forward strand.
CGCGGACGGTCTGGAAGTGTTGATGCACGTGGGCATCGATACCGTGGTGCTCAAAGGGGAAGGCTTCCGGCCGCGCGTCAAGCCCGGGGACAAAGTACGCGCCGGCATGCCCCTGATTGAGTTCGATCTCGATTTTCTGGCCACGCACGCGAAGAGCCTGCTGACCCAGATCGTGATCACCAACAGCGAGCGCGTCACCTCCTGGGAGCGCGCCAGCGAGTTGGTTTCAGCAGGCAAGGACACTCTACTCACGGTGACCTATAGCGCGGAAGGTGTTGCGGCTGAGGTGACAGCGGCCGCAACGGTGACGTCCGATGCCATCGTGATTCCGAATCACAGCGGGCTTCACGCGCGTCCGGCGGCCGTGCTGGCGAACCTCGCAAAAGGGGTTCCAGTCGACGGTCAAACTCCAATTGGGCGAGCGGCAGGCGAATGCCCGCAGCGTGACCGCGATCATGGCGCTGGAAGTGGCGCACGGGTCGAAGGTGCAGGTGGTGGCGAGCGGTCCGGACGCGAAAGCCGCTGTGGACAAACTGGCAGGGATACTGGCGGCAGGCTGCGGGGACGAGGGCTGCTTGCCGGCTCCCGCTCCGGCCACGACCACCATCTCCGCGTCGTCCGCACCCGCGCCCCGGCGCAAGACGTCCGACGCAAATCTGCTGGTGGGCGTTGCGGCCTCACCCGGCCTCGCGGTCGGAGAAGTCTATCAGGTCCGCCACGAGGAGATCGCGGTGACTGAGAAGGGTGCGGACGTAGACTCCGAACGTCGCCGACTGGCCGCCGCCCTAGGTGCCGCGCAGGGCCAACTGGCGGCTTTGCGTGCACAACTCCACGCCGATCGCGATCCGGCGAAAGCGGCGATTTTTGCCGCGCATGAGGAGTTGATCTCCGACCCGGACCTTCTGGAAATCGTCGAATCCGCGATCGCCAAGGGGAAAAGCGCGGCGTTTGCCTGGAAGAAGGCGGTTACCACCCATGCCGACCGGCTTGCCGGATTGCGCAACCAACTGCTCGCCCACCGTGCCAATGACCTGCGGGATGTCGGCCTGCGCGTGCTGGCGCTGCTGACAGGCGTGGAACTCCAGCAGGCGGTGTATCCGCCGAACTCGGTGTTGATCGCCGAAGATCTCACACCTTCGGATACGGCGGTGCTCGATCGGTCGCGTGTGGTGGGTTTCTGCACCACGCGCGGCGGCGCCACTTCCCACGTCGCGATTCTGGCCCGCTCGATTGGGATTCCCGCGCTGGCGGGGATCGAACCGGCCGCGCTCGAGGTAGCGAACGGGACGCTGGTCATTCTCGACGGCGCCAAGGGCACGCTGCGGCTGCACGCCTCGCCGGAAGAGATCGCCGGCATTCGGGGGGAGCAGGAACGTGCCGAGGAGCGCCGGCGGGAGAATCTCGCGCACGCCCGCGAGCCCGCAATTTCGATGGAGGGTAAGCGCGTCGAAGTTCTAGCCAACATCGGCGGGCTGACGGACGCTACGCGGCTTGCGGACCTGGGCGGCGAAGGTGTGGGCCTGCTGCGCTCTGAGTTTCTCTTCATGGAGCGCTCCGATGCCCCGACGGAAGAACAGCAGTTTGAGAGCTATAAAGCGATCGCAGAAGTGGTGGGGCACGATCATCCGCTCATCATCCGCACGCTGGACGTCGGCGGCGACAAGCCGCTGGCGTACCTGCCGATTTCCAAGGAAGACAATCCATTCCTTGGGGAGCGCGGCGTGCGAGTCAGCCTTGACCGCCCCGAGACCCTGCGCACCCAGTTGCGCGCGATACTGAGGGCCGCGACCTACGGCCGGATCAGCGTCATGTTCCCCATGATCGCGACGCTGAACGAATTGCGCGACGTGAAAGCGATTCTCGCGGAAGAGGCCCGCAGTCTTGGGGTGCCGCCGGTACCCGCGGGCATCATGGTGGAAGTCCCTGCTACCGCGGTGATGGCCGCGCAATTCGCCCGCGAAGCGGACTTCTTCTCCATCGGCACTAACGATCTGACGCAGTACACTCTCGCCATGGACCGCGGGCATCCGAAACTCGCTCCGCAGGTGGACGGCCTGAACCCGGCGGTGCTCCGTCTGATTGCGCATACGGTGCAAGGCGCTCATTCGTTGGGAAGGCACGTGGGAGTTTGCGGCGGCATCGCGAGCGATTCCTGCGCGGTGCCGATCCTGCTCGGAATCGGCGTGGACGAGCTGAGTGTCAGCCCACCGGCGATTCCCGCGGTGAAGGCGCAGATCCGCGCCCTCAGCGTGGCTGCCTGCAAGGATCTTGCGGACCGCGCCCTGGCCGCCGAATCCGCGGAAGAAGTGCGGTCTCTGGTTCTCGATGTCCGGGTGGCGGACGCCGCAACAGCCAACTCAAGCACAATTCACAAATAATATGTCCTACCTCAAGAGCTCCTTTTCCGTTCTGCAGAAAATCGGCAAATGCATGATGCTCCCGGTCTCCGTGCTGCCGGTCGCCGGAATTCTGCTTGGCGTCGGAAGCGCCAACCTTCCGTGGCTGCCCAGCGCGGTTTCCCAGGTGATGGCGGCCTCAGGCAACGCAATCTTTGCGAACCTGCCCTTGCTGTTCGCCATCGGCGTGGCCATCGGCCTGACGGATAACGACGGGGTCGCTGCGCTCGCTGGCGTCGTGGGGTTTGTGGTTTTCCTGGCATCGATGGGGCTTTGCGCGAAGCTCCTTGGCACGGAGACCAAGGACATCATGGGCATTCCCTCCATCGAGACAGGCGCCTTCGGGGGGATTGCGGTGGGGCTGATCGCGGCAACGGCATTCAACCGCTTTTACCGGGTCCAACTCCCCAGCTACCTGGGCTTCTTCGCGGGCAAGCGGGCCGTACCCATCATTACGGCGTTCTCGGTCATCTTCCTTGGCGCGCTCATGAGTTTCACCTGGCCCCCCATTGCCGGCTTGATTAAAGGCTTCTCAGACTGGGCTGTACACGGAAGGCCTTCGGTCGCCTTCACGATCTATGGAGTGGTGGAGCGCGCGCTCATCCCGTTCGGTCTTCATCACGTGTGGAACGTTCCGTTCTTCTTTCGGACCGGCGATTACGTGGATCCCGCGACCGGCGCGGCCGTGCATGGCGAAATCGCGCGCTTCATCGCAGGCGATCCGACCGCGGGCAACATGACGGGAGGCTATTTATTCAAGATGTGGGGGCTCCCGGCGGCCGCATTAGCGATGTGGCAGGCCGCACGGAAAGACCAGCGCGCGAAAATCGGCAGCATCATGATTTCCGCAGCGCTCACCGCGTTCCTCACCGGCATCACGGAGCCGATCGAGTTTGCGTTCCTGTTCGTGGCTCCGGTGCTTTTATGCCATGCACGCTTTCCTGGCCGGCGCCGCGTACTTCCTGTGTGTGGAACTGGGTATCAAGCAAGGCTCCCGAGTACTCAAACAGCGGCTCCAGAAACTGCGAACTCTTATGATCGACCTTCGCCAGATCGCCCCGGCTGGTCTCCGGCAGATCGAGGAAGAAGGAGTAGTTGACCCGCTCGGCCTCCCGTAGAGGCTCCTGCGGACGCATGTCGATGGCTTTGTGTTTGGGATTGGTACGGTCTTTTGCGGGACAAACGTTCACACACAGACCGCAGCCGGTGCAATCCTCCGGGGCTACCTGAATCGTAAAGCTCTTGCCTTTGAACTCCAGCCCTTTATAGGCAGTCGATTGGAACGTGGCCGGAGCGTCCTCGATGGCGGCAGGGTCGTACACCTTGGCGCGAATGGTCGCGTGCGGACAGACCAAAACGCACTGGTTGCACTGGATGCAGATCTTGGGGTCCCAGACCGGAATTTCAAAGGCAATGTTCCGCTTTTCCCATTTCGCGGTGGCGACGGGCCACGTCCCGTCCACCGGGAAAGCGCTCACCGGCAACAGGTCGCCCTTGCCTGCCATGATGACCGCAGTCACCTTCTGCATAAAATCGGGCGCCTTGGCCGAGACCATCGGCGGCCGAGTGCGTCCGGTGGTCACTTCCGCGGGCACGGGGACCTCGTGCAGGTGGGCCAGCGTGCCGTCCACCGCTTCGAAGTTCCGCCGCACGACCTCCGCGCCCCGCTTGCCGTAGGTTTTTTCGATGGATTTCTTGATCTGTGCGATCGCTTCCTCGCGGGGCAGAACCCCGGAGATGGCGAAATAGCAGGTCTGCATGATGGTGTTGATCCGCTGCCCCATACCAGTGGCATTCGCCACAGCGACGGCGTCAATCGCAAAGAAGCGGATCTTCTTCGCGATCATCTGCTCCTGCATTTCGCGCGGCAGGCGATCCCAGACCTGGCCGCTCTGAGCAGGAAAACGGCGCCCGGAGCCGCGTATTCCAGGACATCGATTTTGTCCACGAACTCGAATTGATGACAGGCGACAAAGCGGGCGTTGGACACCAAATAAGAAGACCGTATCGGTTTGGGACTGGCACGCAGATGCGAGATCGTGATGGCTCCGGACTTTTTCGAATCGTACACGAAATAGCCCTGCACATAACGATCGGTCTCGCCGCCGATGATCTTGATCGAATTCTTGTTGGCGCCGACCGTGCCATCGGCCCCCAAGCCGAAGAACAACGAACTCGCCACCTCGGCGGCTTCCGTGGAAAACGCCGGATCCCAGGGCAGCGAGGTGTGGCTCACATCGTCCACAATGCCCACTGTGAAGTGATTGCGTGGGCTTTCGGAGGCGATTTCGTCAAACACAGATTTGACCATCGCCGGCGTGAACTCCTTCGACGACAATCCGTAGCGTCCTGCGACGACCCGCATCGACTGGCCAGCTTCCCGCAACGCAGCGATTACGTCGAGGTAGAGCGGATCGCCAACCGCGCCGGGTTCTTTTGTCCGGTCGAGCACCGCCAGAGATTGCACCGAGCGGGGCAAAGCGGCGATGAACGATGCGATGGAGAAGGGCCGGAATAGCCTGATTTTCAGGACACCCACCTTTTCTCCGCGCGCGGTCAGGTAGTCGACGGTCTCGTGGACGCTCTCCGCGCCCGAGCCCATGATCACAATGACGCGCTCCGCCTGTGGGTCTCCGGCGTATTCGAAGAGCTGATAGCGCCTGCCGGTGAGCGCCGCAAACCGGTCCATCAGGGCGTCCACCACACCGGGACAGGCGTCGTAGTAGCGGTTGGCCGCCTCACGCGCCTGAAAGAAGACATCGGGGTTCTGCGCCGTGCCGCGCAAGACGGGTGCGTCCGGCGTGAGCGCGCGGCGGCGATGTTCCTGCACTCGCTGTTCCGAGATCAGCGAACGGAGATCCTCATCGGTCAACGCTTCGATTTTGGCCACTTCGTGCGACGTCCGAAAGCCATCGAAGAAGTGCAGGAAGGGGATCCGAGTTTCCAGCGTAGCGGCATGTGCGATGGCGGCAAAGTCGTGAGCCTCCTGTACCGACGCGGAACACAACATGGCGAAACCGGTCTGGCGGACTGCCATCACGTCGGAGTGATCGCCGAAGATCGAAAGCGCGTGGGTGGCCAGTGTTCGCGCCGCGACATGCATGGCGAACGGGGTGAGCTCGCCCGCGATCTTGTACATGTTGGGAATCATCAGAAGCAGGCATTGCGAAGCCGTGAACGTGGTGGTGAGCGCGCCTGCCTGGAGCGCACCGTGTACGGCGCCGGCAGCCCCTGCCTCCGATTGCATCTCGACTACCTGCGGTACGTTCCCCCACAGGTTTTTCTTGCCCTGGTTAGACCATTCGTCGGCCAACTCGCCCATATTCGAACTTGGCGTGATGGGGTAGATGGCGATGACCTCGCTCATCCGGTGAGCGACGGAAGCCGCGGCTTCGTTGCCGTCAACCGTGATCTGTGTCCTGATTTGCCCGGTCAAGGTAGTACTCATAGATCGGCTTCCCCTTTTACTCCGGCAGACTCGTGGATCCTACTTCGCTGGATCACGCTCAATACTGTGCGTGTGCCTTGTCGGCGGCGAACGCGGAACCGGTGCTGTGACAGACGCCGCAACTCTCCCCGATCGACGTCGTCATGGACAGCATGTGCGATGACGCCGACGCGCTGACGTGGCACCCCATGCATGACGAAGAGATTGGCTTCGCCGGGTTGAGGTATCCCTGGGGATCGCGAACGTCGTTCACTCCGGCCGGGTTGAACTGAGAGTCATTGATGTGGCATTTGTCGCAGTTCCGCGTGTCGCCCGGCCCGCCTTGCGGACTAAAGGCCGGGTAGCGGACGTCGGCGTAACTCTTATAGCTGGAATGAATGCGGTGAACCATCAAGTTGTAACTAACACCCGCAGCCAGCTGTTTCGGGTCGTCTGGAGTCGTAACCAGAGAAGGATTGTGGCAAAGAACGCACATTTCCACCTGGTTGCGATTATCGCCGTGGAAGTTGAGGAAAAAATGACACTGATTGCAGGAGGCGGTTTGAGCGACGGTTCGACGAGGCTGTACAGGCGATCCATCGACCGAGAAATACGACACCTTGTTCACCCCTCCGGACCTCACTTCCATTTCGGTCACAGTCCCGGGCAGAAGTGTCTCTGTGTGCCGGCCTTCCATGCCAATCGCAAAGGATCCGTGCGCGCCAGTGGGCACGGCATGGACGAAGTTGTAAGTGCACACCCCATTGCTTGCGCACTGAGACGACGTCGTAGCGCTTTCCGATACGTACCCGAGTGTAGTTACATCCGAGCCGAAGCTGGTATACCCGTAGTCCGTGGTGGGCCCAGCCATCACAAATGACAGGTTGTCCAACTTGCTGAGAGGAATTGGGGCGCCCGACTTGTCCTTCACGGTGAACGTCACTTTCGGTTTCTGGCCGGCGAATCCGTTCTCAATCTTTTGAATTTCGAAGACGATGCCCGTCAGGCTGGTAGAATCTTCAGGAACCACGTGGGCTCCCTTAATGGACGCGTCGAAGTCAAGTTCCCCTTGCGGGATGTGGCACAATGCGCACTGGTTGTCGCTGATCTGCGGGCCACCGGCGTGGTTCGCACCCGAGGCGAAATTCACGTTGTCGTGGCAGGCTCCGCACGCTACCCGCGTCGACTTGGTGAGGTAATTGCCGGCCTGTGTGGCTCCGGAACCTTGCTCGTGACACACTTCGCAGCGGCGCGGGTCGGCGGGATGCACGACGGTCGAGTAATCGTTCACGCCTCCGTTGAAACCGATGATCTGGTATGGCTTGCCGGCCTGGACGCTGGGGAGTTGGGAGCCCATGTGGATCTTGTGAACCATGACTGGCAGGTCGACCGTGTTGCCGGTATCGGGATCGGAAGTCTGGGGCGTGTGGCAGAGCACGCACATCTCAATGCCGCGTCGTGATCCCCCGTGAAAGGACAGCTGATCGTGACATCGATTGCAGCTCTGAGTTCGAATCACGTCATGCACCACGGTAACTGGCGAGCCGTTGGGTACGAAGTTGGAGGTGACACTTGCGTAGTTCGTGCCCAGGTCGAACTCGGCCAAGTCGCGAGATGCATAGATCCCGATGGTATGCGTAGTCGCCTGATCGAACCCAGATGGGGCCTTAGTCGCGAACGTGTAGCGGTACCCATCCCCCATTGCGGTGAAGACTCCGTTCGACTCGGCAGCCGCCTGGGTCACCGTCCCTGATACGGCTCCGGTCGCGGTTCGCGTAACGTAGTCAACGTACTGCGTTTGGCCCTTTGGGATATACGCGGCGATAAAGTTGACAGAGACGGCACCCGGTGTCGTTATTCCGGTACGGTCCAGGGGGACGCCTTTGGGGTCCGTGAGCGTGAAATCCACGCTGATCGTTCCATCTTGCGCAACCCGAGCGGCCGCAATAGTGACGACCAAACCGGGGCGCACGAAGGCAACCACCTTCGGATCGGCAAACATGGCCTTTTGGTTTCGGCTAAACGGCACGGTTGTGGCGCCGGTCAGGATCAGCGCCATGCCAACAATCGCGGCGGCGTATTTAGTTCCGGGTTTAATAGTGATCAAGCTGCCCTCCTTGCGCCCGTTGCGCGTCAGGCGATTCAGCGAGCACTCACGTTGAGCCAACTGGTTCCGCCTAGTCTTGGTGCCGTTTGAGATGCCCCTGGAATCCCGCCGCTTTATTTTTGTTGCCGGCACAGAGGCGCGCGGAATCCATCCATACGCTACATCCATGGGTCAAATTAATAAAAGAAATCTGATCTGCGCAGTCGATCATCAACCGGTCGAAATCCGGGTCGGAACCGCTTCCAGAGCAGCATCCGGCAATGGAATCGAATTCGTTCAGCGAAGGGGAAAAAGCATGCGTCTGGCAAAACTGGCAGTTCCATCAGCCGTTCTGGCACTCGGCCTTCTGGTCTGTGTGTCGACTATCCAAGCCACGGCAGCGTACGGCAAGAAGGAGAAGAAGTCCTGCACGACTTGTCATGAGAAAATGTCCAAAGACTCGGCGGAGATGACCAAGAACCTCAAGCCGGTTGGCACATGTTACAAGGAGAACAACCACTCGCTGGCCAAGTGTGCGGACGCGAAGTAGGCGCAACAAGGCTCAGTTGGCGCGGGTGGGTGGATCGCCGGAGAAGGTAGAGGTTATCCACCCACAGCGCCAATGAATTAAAGGTGACCGCGCGGGCTCATGGATTAAGCGCGGCAAGAGCCCCTGTTTTGAGATTCTGCATCCGTCCTGCTTGCCCCGACATCATCAACACGCTTTTAGTCGGGCTCTGGCCCTCCACTCCGACGGCAGAAGGCGTACGCAACGATGCATCGCAAGCACGAAAAATATAATCAGCTGATCGCGCGTTGCAAGGACCTGCCGCCGACCAGGACCGCGGTGGCGCATCCTTGCGACCAGGGCGCACTCAGGGGGGCAATCGAAGCGGCGGAACTTGGGCTGCTGACTCCCATCCTGGTGGGGCCGCGCGCGAAAATCGAGGCGATCGCAATCCAAATCGGCAAGGACATTTCACGTTACGAACTGGTCGACACGTCCCATAGCCATGCCTCCGCCACGGAGGCGGTGCGGCTGATACGTGAAGGCAAGGCCGAATCGCTGATGAAGGGCAGCCTGCATACGGATGAGTTGATGAGCGCGGCGGTGGCACGCGAAACGGGGCTCCGAACTTCACGGCGTATCAGCCACTGCTTTGTCATGGACGTGCCCGCGCTCGACCGTGCGATTATCATCACCGACGCCGCGGTCAACATGTTTCCGACGTTCGAAGACAAGGTCCATATCATTCAGAATGCGATTGACCTGGCCCACGCGCTGGGCAGCAAACAACCAAGGGTGGCAATTCTGTCGGCCATGGAAACGATAAACCCCAAGGTGCAGACGACGATCGAGGCCGGCGCCCTGTGCAAGATGGCGGACCGGGGCCAGATCACCGGCGGCATCCTGGACGGTCCGCTCGCGCTGGATAACGCGATCAGCCTGGATGCGGCCCGTATCAAGAAAATCGATTCGCCTGTGGCGGGCCGGGCGGACATCCTTATCGCACCCGACCTCGAGGCCGGCAACATGCTTGCCAAAAGCCTCTCGTTCCTCGCGGACGCGGATACCGCAGGCATCGTCCTCGGTGCGCGCGTGCCGATCATCTTGACCAGCCGCGCCGACTCGGTGCAGGCGCGGCTCGCCTCCTGCGCGGTCGCGGCGCTCGTCGCCAAGGCCCGTCGTGACGGCGTCGGCTCAATCCTCGGGTGACCCAATGGCGGATGTAATTCTGGTACTCAACGCGGGCTCTTCCAGCATCAAATTCTCGGTCTTTGTGGAGCAGGAGGGCGCGCCGGAGTTCTGGTTCCGCGGCCAAATCGAGGGGCTTTACACAGCGCCACGGTTTGCCGCGAAGGATGCGGCGTCCAGATCCATCGGCGAGCACGTGTGGGATGAGGGCACGCAGTTAGGCCACGACGGCGCCATAGACTATCTGATCGGGTTCCTGCGCAGCAAAGGCGAGAACCACCGCCTGATCGCGGTTGGCCACCGTGTAGTTCACGGCGGGCTAGAATTCTCCGAGCCGACACTGGTTACTTCGCAGGTGCTTGGCGGGCTCGAGAAGCTAGTATCGCTCGCGCCGCTGCACCAGCCGCACAATCTGACACCGATTCGAATTGTTGCCGAGCGCAGACCGGGATTGCCGCAGGTGGCGTGTTTCGACACCGCATTCCACCGCACGCAGCCTGAACTGGCGCAGGCGTTCGCGCTGCCTGCTGCGATCACCGAGCGCGGCGTGCGCCGCTACGGCTTTCACGGCCTCTCTTACGAGTACATCGCCTCTACCTTAGGGCAACTGGATGAGCGAGCGGCGGCAGGCTGCGTGGTGGTCGCACATCTGGGCAACGGGGCCAGCATGTGCGCGATGAAGGCAGGCAGAAGCGTGGCGAGCACGATGGGTTTCACCGCGCTGGACGGCCTGGCGATGGGAACGCGGTGCGGCACGCTCGATCCGGGGGTCATGCTTTATCTCATGGATGAGCTCAAGATGGGCGCGCGGGAGATCGAGAAGCTCATTTATTCGCAGTCGGGCCTGCTCGGTGTCTCCGGCATCTCCGGCGACATGCGGGAGTTGCTCGCCAGCGACGATCCGCGCGCCAGACAGGCGGTCGATTTGTTCGTCTACCGCATTGGCCGCGAGCTCGGCTCGCTGGCGGCAGCCCTGGGCGGGCTCGATGCGATTGTGTTCACCGGCGGTATCGGCGAACGCGCGGCAGCGATCCGGGAACGCGTGTCCATCGACGCCGCATGGCTCGGGGTGGCATACGATGCCGCCGCCAACACCGCGGGGGGGCCGCGCATCAGCACCATGGCGAGCCCCGTTTCCGTATGGGTGGTCCCGACCAACGAAGAATTGATGATCGCGCTCCACACCAGACGCTTGATTGGGGCCGCAGTTTTGAACTGAAGACAGGCCAAAGAGTGCAGTCTCAGGATCTCTTTGATCTGGATATCACGGAAGGCGAGATGAATATTACCGTCCTAGGCGAGCAACGTTTCCCGTCCCCCATGGCGCGCACCGTCAGCGATACCCTGCGCGTGGCTGAAACGATCGTGCGGGATCCGGCGGCGCCACCCGAGGCCGAACTGCTCTTTGAAGTGGCCGGCCCGCGCGCAAAGCTTTTCTTCGATCCGAAACAGACGCGAGCCGGCATCGTTACTTGCGGCGGCTTGTGCCCCGGATTGAACGATGTCATCCGCTCCCTGTTCCTCGAACTTCACCACGCGTATGGGGTAAAAGAGGTGCTCGGTTTCCGGGGCGGCTACGGAGGCCTCCATCCCGAATGCGGCAAGGAGCCGATTGTGCTCACGACCGAGTTCGTACACAACATCCATAAGGAGGGCGGCACTGTCCTGGGCACGTCGCGCGGCCCGGTGGACATGGCCCTGGCAGCGGACAACCTCGTCCGGCGCAACGTCAACATCCTTTTCACCATCGGCGGTGACGGCACGCAACGCGGGGGCAATGAACTCCTCCGGGAAGCGAAGAAACGAGGCCATACGCTCTCGGTGGTGGGCATTCCCAAAACGGTGGACAACGACGTGGCATTCGTATCGCGCACCTTCGGCTATTTCACGGCCGTGCAGGAAGCCGCCAAGGTTCTCGAGCGCGCCCACACGGAGGCCCGCAGCGTGCAGAACGGCATTTCCCTGGTCAAGCTAATGGGCCGCCACGCCGGCTTCATTGCCGCGGGGGCTACGGTGGCCAGCCAGGATGTGAATTTCACTCTGGTACCGGAAGTGCCTTTCCAGCTTGAAGGAGAGGGCGGGTTACTCAACGCGCTCAAACAGCGGCTTCATGAGCGGTCGCACGCGGTAGTCGTTGTGGCAGAAGGCGCGGGACAGGACTTGCTTGCAGCAAGCGATGGAGCACGCGATGCCTCCGGTAACGCCAAATTAAGGGACATCGGCGCGTTCTTGCGTGAGCGAATCGAGGCATATTGCATTGCCGAGAACATCCCCGCCGTGATGCGCTATTTCGATCCGAACTACATCATCCGAAGCTGCCGGGCCAGCGCGGAAGACTCGATCCTGTGCGACCTCTTCGCCCGCAACGCGGCGCATGCTGCGATGGCAGGCAAGACCGGTCTGGTAATCGGGTTCCTGCATGAGAAATTCATTCACGTGCCCATCGAACTGCTCACCAGCCGGAAGAAATCCTTGGACACCCAGGGCGTAGGCTGGAGAGCGGTGATGGCCACGACTGGCCAACGGGACAGATTCGAGTAACCTTTCTAACCATCCTGGCGGACCACTCATATGACACTCCCTGACCACAAAACCAAAATCGTCGCTACGATCGGGCCTGCCTCGGAATCACCCGAGATGTTGGAACGTCTGATTCGCGCCGGGCTGAATGTCGCGCGGCTCAACTTCTCCCACGGCGACTTCAGCGGCCATACCAAGCGGATCTCGCGCATCCGAGCCGCCGCCAGGGCCACTGGCCGGCGCGTCGCCATCATGGCAGATCTTCCTGGCCCGAAGATGCGCGTCGGCAAGATCGTGCCGGAACCGATTGAACTGCTCGCCGGCGACGCCTTCACATTGACCTCCGAGGAGATCGACGGCAACGCGCAACGGGTTTCAACGAGTTTCGCGCGCCTGCCCAAAGTCGTGAAGCCGGGCGACCGGCTGTTCCTGAACGATGGGATGATCCAACTGGTGGTTGTGCGCGCCAGCGGCAAAGATGTGCACTGCAAAGTGACCGTCGGCGGCGAGCTACGTTCCAGGAAGGGCCTGAACCTGCCGGGCATCCATCTCGGCAGGAGCGCGTTCACCGCCCACGACCGCGCCTGCTTGGAATTTGCCCTGAAGAATGGCGTCGACGCCGTAAGCCAGTCATTCGTGGAAACCGCCGCAGACATTGAAGCCGTGCGCGACGCAGCCGCGGCGTTCGGGAAAAATCCTTTCCTTATCGCTAAGATCGAGCGTTCGGGTGCTCTGAAGAACATCGAGGAAATTCTGCATGCGGCGGACGGCATCATGGTGGCGCGCGGCGACCTGGGAGTCGAAGTGCCCATCGAAGAGATGGCTATTTTGCAGAAACAGCTGATCGCGAAGGCGAAGCTCGCGGGGAAACCGGTCATCATCGCCACGCAGATGCTCGAATCCATGACCAGCAGCAGACTACCCACGCGCGCGGAGGCGACGGACGTCGCCAACGCGATTCTCGACGGCGCCGATTGCGTCATGCTCTCGGGCGAGTCGGCGATGGGGAAGTTTCCCGCCGAAGCCGTGTCAACCCTTGCAAGGATCGCTGCGTTCACGGAAGGCCACCGGCCAAACGCCGTTAAGGCGATCTCCCGTGAGTATCGGCCGTCGACGGCAACCGAAGGAATGGCCGCGATGGTGCGGCACGCTCTCGATACCGTACCCTTCGCCGCCGTGTTTGTTCCCACCCAGTCAGGCGCCACGGCCCGAATGATCTCGCGCTTTAGCCCCGCGCCATGGATAGTTGCCCTTAGCGGCGCTCATTGCGTCTGCCAAGGGCTCGCCTTTTCCTACGGCGTGCACCCGATCCAACTCGGAAAAGAACCCCCGAACTGGCGCGAGTTCGCCCAATCCTGGCTCAGCGAACATACGATATCCGGTTCGATCGCCTTACTGGCGGCAGGCGCATCCAAACAAAAACCGGATGCCAACTACCGTCTCGAATTCCTGCGTGTCGGCGCCCCGCTGGCGAAGGCCAAGCGTTCGCCTCGCGCATAAACACTGGGTTGGCGAGACGAGATGGAAAAGGAACAAATTGGCCGCCGTTTATCCTGGAGTTGAAACAAGAGTTGGGGCTGGGCCACTTTGAAGGCCGGAACTGGCGCGGCTTCCACCACCACGCAACATTATGCGTCGCAGCTTATGGGTTCCTGGCCACGTACTGCTGAATCAGTTGCAGCGCGTCGTCCTCTGTCAACGGCGTTACCGGTCGGATGCATTCTCCTTTGAGCGACTGTACTCGATGCGTTCCTGTCCGGCCTGGTGGTGGGTGCGAGCCTTGGCCTGAAGGGCCGCGGCTCCGTTCTCGAAGAACTCTTTCTGCCAGCGGTAGAACACCGTCGGCGGTAACCCCAGCTCGTCACAGAGCTTGGAAACCAGTTCCTGTTCCAACCAATGCCGTCTCAAAAAGGGCGATTTTCTCTTCCCCGGTGCACTGCTTCCGCGTTTTCCTCGCATGCGCTCTTCGTTATCTTAACGGAAGAGAACCTTCTCCACTTCCAGCCGAGGCGGTGCACGGGAGTAACGCTGTAAAACACGCGGGAAGTTACTATGCCAACCCATTGCTGGGTGACTCCTCGTGGGATTCAAATCCATGCTGAGAACTTCCTTCCTCGATCAGCCGTCAAACGGCCATCGGCCTACCCCCGGCTATAATCACTGTTCTTACTCCGCATTCAGTACTGCTGTGGTAATGCCGCATAGGCATTCTGCCGTACTTAACTGACCTTATTAACTTAACGGTACTTTCTACTCTTTGCACCAAGGGATTGTTCAAGTGCCCTTGGTAATGTAACCATGCACTAACGAGGATAGTGATTTTTCGAAAGGTACTCTGAACCGCTGACATTCCGGGAATGGGCCGTACTGGTGGTACAGGTCCCCGGTCTCGCCAGCGGGCTGAAATCAATCGCTTCGAACTCTAATCGAGAGAGCTGGTTAGAATTGTACAACGAGAGATTAAAGAGTTAACGTTCTAAAACTACGGTACTTACCCATGAGATTTGCCAAAATATTCGCAGTACTGCTGCTTACTTCGACACTGGCCTTGGCTAAGAATGCCAAGATCGGCAAGGATCTGGACGGCGTTAACCCGCTCCAGATCGTGAAAGTCATCGTCCAATTCAAGACTCATCCGAACGCGACGGACTTGAAGAATATGGGACCGTTTGGTCAGGTTATGAAGAACTTCTCCCATGTTAACGGCATGGTGATCCCGGTGCCTGCCGCTCTGCTCGATTCACTTTCGAATATTCCCAACGTCAAGTTCGTCACTTTGGACCGGCCACTAAAGGGTCGGAAACGAAGACCAGCAGCTCGAACGCTACGTTTCAATCAGCGACGATCTCTACAAGGAGATCACCCTGTGGTTGAGCATCCGCCACATAGCCGATCCTTATCACCGGAATCGCCCACTGGCACCGAACGATCTGCTATTCCCGACCGAAGCTGGCACGCCGTACCGGATCGGCAACTACCTGAAGCGAGTCCTGAAATCTATCGCGGCCGCTGCTGGCATTCGGGACATGACCTACCGGGCCCTGCGCCGAACGTTTGCAACCGAGTTTCAGCGCCATGGATCGCCGAAAGATGCGCAGGCACAACTGCGGCACTCAAAGCTGGAAATGACCGGCTGGTACATGCGCGACATCCCCGAAAGCGTACGCTCCGCCGAGGCGCAGATGGACGCGGAAATCTCCGAGGTCACCGTCGCGAACGCCCCGCCTGAAGTACGGAGGCCGTAATGAATTTCCTGAAGCAGTTGCGATTTGGTGGGGTATTTGGTGGGGTGACTCAATTCACGCGGAACAGCATTGCAGATTTTAAAGGAGTTATGGTACGCCCGAGTGGGTTCGAACCACCGACCTTTTGCTCCGGAGGCAAACGCTCTATCCAGCTGAGCTACGGGCGCACGTACCTCAATTGTATGCACGTTGGGCATGGGCGGTCAAACATCAATTCACACTGCCCGAACGGCGCAAATCGTGAGGCGGGATATGGTACGATGCTTTTCAGGACCATGTTCATCTCACGGAGAGGTGGCTGAGTGGTCGAAAGCAGCGGTTTGCTAAACCGTCGTAGGCCTTTAAAGTCTACCGGGGGTTCGAATCCCCCCCTCTCCGCCATCACACTAGTTCTAAAAGACTTGCCGGAAGTAGTCAAACGCCGGGACCTTCTCCATTTGCAAGGCAGTGGCAAGTTGCCACCAAACTGCCACCCAACTGAAAAATAGCCTTGAGACTTGCCACCTGATTAGATGACCTTCGGTTGGCGCACTTGCTCGATGGCTTTCCGCATGTCGACATCGGTACGACGCGCGGCTTCTGCATCCTGGCCGAGCCGCGGCTCGCCGAGGCGGCGATATTCCTTCTGCTGTATGAAGCGCAACAGCTTAACTTGCGCGTTGAGGGTAAGCGCATCGACTTCATCCAGAAATAAAGTCCCGTTCTCGGCGGCGGCTACCAGACCCTGCGTGTGCAAACGAGCGCCGGTAAATGCGCCGCCAACATGCCCGAACAGCTCGTTCTCCATCAGTTCGGAGCTCAGTGAGCCGCAGTTCACCTGGCCCGCCTCGCCGAAGATGGATTCGCGTTCGCCCCAGGAGATGGTTGTGGTGAACTATTGGGTACCTATCTACAAAAAGTATTAAAACATACATAATTTTGGTGGACCGGTTGGGGAGATCCCTCAGTAAGGAGAAGAATAATAAGAAAAATGGTCCGGTAGTACTAAAACTTTCCTAAGGATTGCTTGACCTTTCAATGGGACTTCCGCTAATGTTAAAATCGTTACTAAAAACGTTACTGGAAGATTTCACACGGGGAAACATGAATTTACGTATTCTTTCAGCTTTGTTTGGATATGTTCTTATACTCACAAGCCGAGGATTGGCCAACCCGATCTTTGTCGCGAACGCTTCTTTTGAGAATCCGGTATGCGGACCGACCGCGCCTGTCACCTGCCCCGCAAGCAACTGGGCGACTTGGGCGCCCACGGGCGCATCGATGGGCGCATTCCTGCCTTTACCGAATGCTTGGAATTCGATTCCCGACGGACTCCAGGTTGGTTTTAGCAACGGCGGTGCGTTGACGCAAAGCCTCGGCGTGACCGTCGTGGCCGATATGTATTACACGCTTTCCGTTTGGGTCAGCCAGCGCTGGAGTGCGGGTACGTTCATGCCCGATATTGAATTGCTCGGCGGAAGCACACCCGTCCTCACGATGAGCAATGCCAACCCGGGTGGTTTAGCCGTGACACAGATAAGCCAAGGTCAAACCGCACCTTATAACTGGGAAGATTGGACCATGACTTGGCGCGCCCCCTCATCGGGTGCGATCATTGGTCAGAACCTGACAATTTGGCTTGGCTCTGACGATATTCAGACGGATTTCGACTTGGTCAGGCTTGACGAATCGGTGAATTCGCCGGAGCCTGGGATGTTTGTGTTGATCGCCACTGGCTTGATCGGTCTCGGTGTTCGCCGCCGCTTCGTGAAGTAGGCGCCTGACTCAGATTGCACGTTCCATCGATTGCCCGGCCTCTTTCTGAGGAGTCGTCGGGCAATTGGTTTTTTGCGGCAAGTCGCCCCATGCAACCTCTCTGAACAGGGCTCTCGGTGTTCTTTCAATATTGCGGCAAACCGGGCGTCATGTAATACTTAACTGATTCAGTTGCTTTTGTCCCGCCGACTCATTGTAACGGTATTTTAAGCGTGATCTCTGGAGACAACAGCGATCGTATCGGAGAGCCGCAGAATCTCACGCTGCCGTACGACACCGGGTGGAGAAGTTCCCGGTCCGGACCGGTTGCGATGCCTGTCGCGGGCACCGAGGTCAGCACGCCCCGATCCCGTGACGCTCACTGGACCGCGACAAACCCTCCTGGCCTAAGTTCGGAGAGCGTGATGTTGCATGCGCTGCAGTCAGTCGATTGGCGGCTCGAACGCCTTGAGGTCAGCTTCCTCCGTCTGGTCAGATTATGGACATGGGCCATGCGGCTTTATCGACGTCTTGGGCACATGCTGCTCCGCACGCCCGTGGCCGGGATATGCCACAGGCTGATGGGCCACCTGGCCGCCGATGAGCAATACCGGCGTTGGTTCCTGCAGCACCGGGCGACAGACCCTTACGCCGATTCTCAAATCATGGTGGAAGAGGCGCAGTCTCGTGGCCCTCTCGTCTCCGTAATCTTGCCGGTTTACCGGCCGAACCTGACATGGCTGAAAACCGCCGTAGGCTCGGTTCTCATGCAAACGTACCGCGATTGGCAGTTGCTGATCGTGCTTGACGGTGACCCAACCAGTGAAGTACAGGCCTACCTGCAGCGAGCCGCGTCTGAAGATCCGCGCGTTCAATGTCTCTGTAGCGACCGCGGTGGAATCTCTTCTACCCTCAATTGCGGACTGAGTGCCTGTTCGGGAGACTATACTACGATCGTCGATCAGGACGACATCCTGGAACCGACTGCTCTGTCCCATGTGGCTGCGGCGATTATTCACGACGAGCCCGACATCTTATATACCGACGAGGACTACGTGGATGAGGTTGGCGCCGCCCATCTACCTCTTTTTAAGCCCGCCTGGTCGCCGGCACTTCTGCTCTCCTGCATGTATTTTGGGCACCTTGTGGTTGTGAAAACAAAGCGGGCAAAAAGGATTGGCGGATTTCGTTCGGCTTACGACGGCGCGCAAGACTACGATTTCATGCTGCGGCTGACTGACGAGGATGCCAAAGTCGTGCACATTCCCCGCGTGCTGTACCATTGGCGGCGGCATGCGGGCTCGACGTCGGCAAATCCCGACGCGAAGTGCTACTCTCACCATGCAGGGCGGAAAGCATTGGAGGACACTCTCACGCGGCGCCAGCTAAGCGCCGTGGTGTGCGACGGACCCGCTCCGAACAATTACCGTTTGGCGCACGCGTTTTCCACCACTCAGGATTCGGCGGCAATCCTAATTCCGACACGGAATTCGAAGCTGCTGGCTCGCCTGCTGGCCTCGATGGCAGCAACGAAGGGCAGCCTCCGCCGGGAAGTGCACGTGATTCTGCATTGCCAGGGCACCAGGGAAGACGAGAGGATTGCAGCGATCGCCAGGAAATTCGGCGCCAGCATCATCGAATATCGCGGACCTTTTAATTTTGCGCTAATGAACAATCTGGCGGCCGCTCGCGTCTCGAACCGTTATTTTGTGCTAATCAACGACGACGTCGTGGTGAGCGGCAATGGCTGGCTCGAGGATTTATGTTCACCGTTTATGCGCCCTGAGGTCGGCGTGGTTGGCGCGCGATTGCAGTACCCGGACGGGACGATCGAGCACTGCGGCGTTGTCACGGGCATCGGTGAAGGCGTCGGCCATTCCGGCCGGTTTCAGGTGGGCAGCCCGTTCTGGCCCTGGCTCGAACTGACGCGCAACGTCTCCGCCGTAACCGGAGCGTGCATCGCGATTCGTCGTGCGGTGTTCGAGCAGATCGGCGGATTCGACACGCGTTTCTTCAACAACTACAACGATGTGGATTTATGTTTGCGAGCCCAAAGAGCCGGATTCGAGGTAGTTCTCAGTGCCAGTTCCAGTTTCTGCCACGAAGGCGGACGCACCCGTGAGGTCGGTACTGCCTTGCACGAAAGGATCGACTTTTGGACACAGTGGGGCACCGTCCTCACCGAGGTCGATTATTTCTACAGCCCAAATCTGTCGCGGAGACTCGAAACCATCGATTTGTCTACCCTCTCCCCGCAATGAGTGCAGAGTCCACCGGTGCTTCGCGTCGACTCCACAAGGAGCCCCTTTAATAAATGCCGATCCAATTATTCGTGCCCAGTTTTCGAATCGATGAATGTCTGAAGGGGATTCGGGAGTGCCTCGAAAAGGGCTGGACGGGTTTGGGATTCAAGACCGTCGAATTCGAAGAGGCTTGGAGAAAATACAGTGGACTGAGTCACGCGCACTTCCTCAGTTCCAACTCGGTGGGTCTCCATCTGGCGCTCCACGTCCTAAAGACCAGGTTCGGATGGTCCGATGACGATGAGGTGATCACTACTCCGTTGACCTTTGTCTCCACCAACCATGCCATTCTCCATTCCCGCCTGCGGCCTGTGTTCGCCGATGTCGACGACTATTTGTGTTTAGACCCGGCCAGCGTTGCCGCCAGCATTACCCCCAGAACCCGCGCCGTGATGTTCGTCGGCATGGGCGGCAACACGGGACAATACGACAAGATCGTGGAACTGTGCCGGCAGCGTGGCTTGAGGCTGATTCTCGATGCCGCGCACATGGCGGGGACTCGCGTGTCCGGACGACAGGTTGGGCCCGAGCCTGACGCGGTGGTATACAGCTTCCAGGCCGTGAAGAACCTGCCAACCGCCGATGCCGGGATGATCTGCTTCAAGGACGCGGAAGACGACGAACGCGCCCGGAAACTGACCTGGCTGGGAATCAATAAGGACACTTACTCCAGAACTGCTTCGCCGGGCGCTTATAAATGGATGTATGACGTCGAGGAAGTGGGGTTCAAGTACCATGGGAATTCAATCATGGCGGCCATCGGGTTGGTCCAGATAAAGTGGCTCGACCAGGACAATTCGTACCGACGTCAGATTGCCGCATGGTATCGCGCCAGACTGGCGGGGCACAGCACGGTTCGTCTCGTCGAAGTCGCTCCGGGTTGCGAGTCCGCAACACACCTCTTTCAGGTCCTTGTCAACAGCCGCGACGCGGTGATGCTGGCGCTCAACGAGCACCAGATCTATCCGGGGGTACACTATCGTGATAACACCGAATACAGCATGTACTCGTACGCTGCCGGGTCCTGTCCCAAGGCCGCACAGGCGAGCCTTGAGGTGATCTCTCTCCCCATACACATGAATTTGTCGCGCGATGACGTTAACATGGTTGCTGACGTTCTTCTCCGTTACGCAAAATGAAACAGTCAATTCAGGCATTCGGGAATGCCCACGTACAGTTGCGGCTGATCGCGGAAGCCGACCTGGCCATCACCATGAATTGGCGGAATCGCGACGATGTACGCGTCTGGTTCAAGAACTCTCAGCGCCTCACGGAAGAACAACAGCGGGCCTGGTTTTCCCGCTACCAAACCCGCGACGACGATTTGGTTTTCGTGGTGGAGGCCGGTGGACGGCCGGTTGGACAAGCGTCGGTCTATGGGATCGACTGGGCGGATGGTAGCGCGGAGATCGGCCGGTTCATCGTCGCGCCCGAAGCCAGGGGCCAGGGCTACATCGGCCTTGCTTGCGGCGAACTTCTCCGGTTCTGTGCCGAGGCTTTGAAATTGAAACATCTCTTCCTGGAAGTGAAGGAGAGTAATCGGCGAGCCATCAAAATCTATGAGCGAAACGGCTTCCTGGAACAATCCAGGGCAATGGGAATGATACGCATGGGCCGCTCGCTGAATGAATACTCTGCCGGGAGTGCCTATGCAGGCGATGGATCGTTTGCTGGCCGATAGCTGGCAGGCCCTTCGCGTATGGCGCGTTTGGATGTTCTTGGGGGTCCAGGATGTCAAGGCCCGCTTCCGGCGCTCCGCAATCGGCCCTCTGTGGATTCTCCTGAATATGTCCTTGTTCGTGGTTGGGGCAGGGCTTCTTTACGGCGTCCTGATCAACCAGCCGATGAAGATACTGCTACCTTACCTGGTGACCGGCTTTACCCTTTGGGCGATCATTGTCAGTTCGCTCACCGATTCCGGTTGGGCGTTTGTGAATGCCGAAGGCTATATCAAGCAGTTCTGTTTCCCAAAGCAAATCTATCTCTTAAGGACGTTGGTTTCCAGCACGATTATCATGCTGATCACACTTCCCGCCATCATTCCCATACAACTGTATTTCGGAAGCTTTTCGATTGTGGGTTGGCTGTTGGCTGTTCCCGGGCTGCTCCTTTTGCTCCTCGCCTCACTCGGGCATATCACGGTGTGCGCCTATCTTGGAGTCCGTTTTCGGGACCTGCCGCATGCCGCCAATGGACTTCTGCAGGTGGCGTTTTTCGTCACGCCTGTGATGTTCCCGGCGAAGCTGTTGCAGGAGCGTCATCTGGCCTTCATCTATCAGATCAATCCCCTGTACTACATCATTGAAGTCGCGCGCCACCCGATTCTGCACGGAGAAATGGCTGCTCCGGAAGTCTACGCATTCGCAGTCGGCTATACCTTGCTGGTGTGGGCGGTCGCTGGCCTGGTTGCGAGTTCTTTGGATTCAAGAATCGTGCTCATGCTATGAGCGACATCTACCTTCGCTTGCGCGGGGTCGGGATGACCTTTGAAGGGCAGATCGGCGGCCAGGAGGGTCTGCAGTCCTGGCTGAGCCGGTGGTTTGCCAAGGAACCTGCGGCGCAGCAGCGCTACCGTGTCGAGGCGCTGAACGACATCACCCTGGATATCAATCACGGGGAGAGAGTCGGGCTGATCGGCCTCAACGGGGCAGGGAAGAGTACCCTCTTGAAGGTCCTGGCCGGTATCTATCCGCCCACGGCGGGCCACGTGGAAAAGAGCGGCCACGTTTGTCCTATGTTCGAGTTCGCGACCGGGTTTGAAATGAACCAATCCGGCTGGGACAATATCCGCATCAGGGGTCTGCTGCTGGGTATGGCCCCGGCAGAGATTGAAGCAAAACTTCACGAGATTGCCGAATTCACTGAGTTGGGCGAGTTCCTCTCCTATCCCGTGCGCACCTACTCCTCGGGGATGTTTATCCGCCTGGCCTTCGCCGTGTCCACCAGCATCAATCCCGAAATACTTTTGCTCGACGAGGTAATGGCAGCCGGAGACATACGGTTCGCTGAAAAGGCCAGAAGGAGGATGTTCGAGTTCATGGAACAGGGCAAAATATTAGTTTTCTGTTCGCACAACGCCGAGCTTCTCGGTACCTTCTGCGAGCGGACCATCTGGTTGGACAAAGGCAAGGTGGTCGCCGATGGCCCGACTGGCGAAATAACCGAGCGTTACCGGTGCATGGCCGCTCTGTAGGGTTTTAGAATGGACATGATGCAAAGTGGTAATCGTTTCGTGGCGATTGTAGGGATGACTCTCCTGGTGGAATTTTGTGGAGGCTGTGGAAGGGCGGAACCAGCGCCAGTTCGGGTGGCGCAGCCCTCCACTCCGGCCGGGAACTGGCTGACGGTGATGCCTGACAAGTTCGCTGGATTGACGGTGAAGGATGGCGGCGCCTGCTATATTGACGCGTTTAACGATAGCGCTATCGGGGATGGGCCGATCGTGAGTAAGTCCGGCGCGCCTGCGTCATTTGCCGGGTGGGCGGTGGCGGACTTAAAGGGCGGCCTGGCGGGAAGTGCAGCTGGCCTCCGGTTGAACGCAGCGAAACCATATTTCATCGGAGCCGGGCGCTACAAGCGTCCCGGGCTGGGTGCGGCCCTCAAGGGTAGTCCGTCACTTGACGACGGCGGCCTTAAACTGGATGCTACTCCGCT
>JBDTMZ010000028.1:0-30472 GCA_039934035.1 Candidatus Solibacter sp.
TGTACCCTTCAGGGGAACCCGACCGCTCCATACTTATACATTCAAACAGGCCTCCCGGCCTGTCCACCACCCCAGTGGCAAAGCGCTCGCCTCTGTACTTTGGCTATTTTGTGGGGCCAGGCATTCGTGCCTGGAGTGCTGCCTGGCAAATGCGGCATATGGCTCCAGCCTTGTGCTGGCGAGCTGAGCTCGCCCGTGGACCGCTCGCCGTTTTCGGTGGGACAGATGATCGTCTTTCGTCGTCTGTCCTGACAGCTTCAAACTCTCGCTATCTCCCCCGGCGGTACGACAAGCGTCCACCACCCCAGTGGGGCAAGCATTCGCACTCCCTCTACGTCGCGGTGTCTCTCCCTTATCTCCTGGCCAGTAATCTCAGCTCTCCCGATTCCCCCGCCGCCCGATATCCGTGCGATAGTGGCACCCTTCAAACTGAATCTCCTTCACGCCACCGTACGCCGCCGCTACCGCCGCGGGAAGATCCGCCCCGGACGCCGTCACGCCGAGCACCCGTCCGCCTGCCGTCTCCAACCTGCCCTGATGCAGCCTCGTCCCCGCATGAAACACCGTCGTGCCATGGGCCTCCGCCGCCGCTACCCCTGTGATCTCCTTGCCCATCTCGTACGACCCCGGATACCCGCCCGATGCCATCACCACGCAAACGCTGGGCCCGTCATTCCACTCCAGCTTTTGGCCCGCCAGCCGCCCCTCGCTCGCCGCCAGCAGCGCCGGCACGAAGTCCGACCGCATGCGATGCATCAACGGCTGTGTTTCGGGATCGCCCAACCGTACATTGAACTCCAACACCTTGGGTCCCGTCGCGGTCATCATCAATCCCGCATACAGGAACCCGGTGAACTTCATCGCGGCGACCGTCGGATAAATCACCCGCTCCATCACCAGTTGCGTGTGCGCCTCGCTCAAAATCGCGGAATCGCAGTACGCGCCCATTCCGCCCGTGTTCGGACCCCGATCGCCGTCGAACACCGCCTTATGGTCCTGGCTAGCCGCCAGGGGCAGCGCGTCCTTCCCGTCGCACAGCGCGATGAAGCTCACCTCCGTGCCCACTAGGAATTCCTCAATCACCAGGCGCCCTTTGAGCGTCCCGAGCGCCGCTTCCGCCTCCTGCGCGGTCTGCGCCACCACCACGCCCTTGCCCGCCGCCAACCCATCGGCCTTCAGCACCACCGGAAAGCCGAACCGCCGCAGCGCAGCGCGAGCCTGCTCCACACCTTCGACAATTTCATAGGCC
The DNA here is from genome assembly GCA_039934035.1 of Candidatus Solibacter sp. Classification (GTDB taxonomy): domain Bacteria; phylum Acidobacteriota; class Terriglobia; order Bryobacterales; family Bryobacteraceae; genus Solibacter. Next base: position 1,250 of record JBDTMZ010000028.1, read on the forward strand.
GCGGTGGGAATAGAACTTTGCATAAAAAAGTTCTTTGCGAATACCTTGGAGCCCTCCAATTGGGCCGCGTCCGCCCGCGGACCCACAATCCGCAGCCCCTTCCCCTGGAACGCATCCACCACACCGGCCACCAGCGGCACTTCCGGTCCGACCACCGTCAGGTCCGCGCCAATCCGCAATGCGGCAGCCAGCGGCTCGCCCGGTACGCAGGTCGCCACCCGCGCCATCCCCGGATTCCCGGGACAGGCATAGACTTCCGCCCCGGGAGACTGTGCCAGCTTCCAGCACAGCGCATGCTCTCTTCCGCCGCTACCGATAACCAGGATCTTCATAGAAAGTACAATAGTAGCAATGCCCGACCGGTACGACGTCGTTGTCATCGGCGCCGGCCACGCCGGCTGCGAAGCCGCGCGCGCCTGCGCCCGCATTGGCCTGCGCACAGCCATGGTCACTATGAATCTCGACCTGATTGCGCAAATGAGCTGCAACCCCGCCATCGGGGGGATCGCCAAAGGCCATTTGGTACGTGAAATCGACGCCCTCGGCGGAATCATGGGCGAGGTCGCCGACGCCGTCGGCATTCAGTTCCGCCTGCTGAATACTTCGCGCGGTCCTGCCGTGTGGTCGCCGCGCGCGCAGATGGATAAGAAACTCTACCGCCACCGCATGCGCGAGGTCCTGGAGGCGGAACCCAATTTACGCATCAAACAGGCCGAGGTCGCGGCCCTCCGCCTTAGTGCCGGCCCGGAAGGTGCCAACCGCCAGGTCACCGGAGTGATTCTCCGCGACGGCCGCACCATCGACACGGGCGCCGTCATCGTCACCACCGGCACCTTCCTCAACGGACTCGCCCACGTTGGCGAGATGACCTACACTTGCGGCCGTAATGGCGAAGCCAACTCCCAACTGCTGGGCGACCAACTCCGCACCCTTGGCCTGAATTGGACCCGCCTGAAGACCGGCACCCCTCCGCGCCTCGACGGCCGCACCATCGACTGGTCCCAATTCGAGCCGCAACCCGGCGACGCCAACCCGACCCCCTTCTCCTTCATGACCGGCAAGATCGCCAGGCCGCAGATTGAGTGCCATGTCGGCTACACCACCGAGGAGACCCGCCGCGTCTTGCAGGAGGCGATCCCGCGCTCTCCTTTATATAGCGGGCAGATCGAGGGCGTGGGTCCGCGGTACTGTCCGTCCATCGAGGACAAGTTCGTCAAATTCCCCGATAAGGCGCGTCATCAGATCTTCCTCGAGCCCGAAGGCCTCGATACCAACGAGGTTTACGTCAATGGCATGTCTACCAGTATGCCCATCGACGTGCAGGCGGCTATGTTGTTCTCAATTAAGGGTTTAGAGAACGCGGAGATGATCCGCCCGGGCTACGCTATAGAATATGATGCGATTGATCCCCGCGAACTCAACCATACCCTGGAAGTGAAGTCTATCACCGGGCTCTATCTCGCCGGGCAAATCAACGGCACTTCCGGCTATGAGGAGGCAGGCTGCCAGGGTCTGATTGCCGGACTGAACGCCGCCGCCCGGCTTTCCGGGCGCGAACCGGTGATTGTTGGACGCACCGAAGGGTACACCGGCATTTTGATCGACGACCTCATCACCAAGGGTGCCGACGAGCCTTACCGCATGTTCACGTCGCGCGCCGAATTCCGTTTGCACCTAAGGATCGACAATGCCGATTCCCGTTTAACGCCGCTGGGCCGCCGAGCAGGACTCGTGACAGATGAGCGCTGGGACGTCTTCAGCCGGAAACAGGCGCAGCGCGAGCGTTTGCTGCCGGCGCTGGAAAAGCACCCGAACGGGCAGTGGTTAAAGCGTCCCGAGGCGTCGATCGAGGAGATTTTGCCCTGGATTGTAGAAGTTCTGGGGGAGGGACCGCTTCGGGGCCTGCTGACCACAGTGGAGACGGAGATCAAGTACGGGGGCTACATCCAGCAGCAGGAGCGGCAGATGGAGCGAATGAAGGACGCCGAACGCCGGGCGATCCCCGACAACTTCGAATTTGCCGGAATTCCGGGTCTTTCGCGGGAGGTGCAGGACAAATTGACCCGGGTTCGCCCGGTGACGCTGGGGCAGGCAGCCCGCATCCCGGGAGTGACGCCGGCCGCGATCTCGGTTTTGGACTGCTATTTGAGTTTGAAGGGGTAAGTAGTTCTCAGTTGTCAGTCATCAGTTTTCAGTAAAGAGTTGTTTCACGGGAAACAGGCGCAAGATTGCCCCAATTTTGTTTCACGGGAAACAAAGCCAATCTTCCCCAGGGACAGCTGTTGCACTGGAAACCAGCGTTTGCCTGTTTCACGGGAAACAGCGCTGGCCCGCCAGGATCTTTGTTTGTTTCCCGGGAAACAGACCAGGAACCGCCCGGGCTATGCTGTTTCCCGTGAAACAGCTTTCGGCCCCGTCGATTCGGTTTACCGGGAAACAACGCGAGATTCGGACCTCTGTTTCCCGTGAAACAGCTTTTGGCCCCCGTCGATTCTGTATCCCGGGAAAAAACGGGGGGGAACCGCCGAGCTTCGCTCGGCTGGACAGGCCGGGAGGCCTGCACTGAAAACTGACGACTGACAACTGAAAACTTCGCTGTTTCGCGCTTCCACGGCGCCCCGATTTTGTTTCCCGGGAAACAGCATGTTAGGCTGAGCACTTGAGCAGAGTCTTCGCAATCACCAACCAGAAGGGCGGAGTCGGTAAAACCACTACCGCTATCAACCTCGCCGCCGCGTTGGCGGCCAATGACATTCGCGTCCTGGTCATCGATTCCGACCCTCAAGGAAATTGCACCAGCGGACTTGGCGTCCCTAAGGGCCCCCAATATCCGAGCCTTTACCACGTGATGCTCGGCGATACCCCGATCACCCAGGCCATCCGACCAACCGACTTCGAAGGCCTCGACATCATCGGTGCCGATAAGAACCTGATCGGCTCAAATCTCGAATTGGTTGATATCGAAAACCGCGAATTTCGCCTCCGTGAGCGCCTCGCCGAAATCCGCGACAAGTATCATTTCATCCTGATCGATTGCCCCCCGGCCCTCGACCTCCTTACCCTCAACGCCTTAATCGCCGCCGATTCCGTCCTGGTCCCGATTCAGTGCGAATTCTTCGCCCTGGAAGGCGTCTCCGAACTGATGGACACCATCGAGCGTATCCGCGAATCCTTTCACCACCCCTTGGCCATCGAGGGCATCCTCCTCACGATGTACGACGACCGCACCAACCTGACCCGCCAGGTGGCCGCCGACCTCCGCGACTTCTTCAAGGACGAGGTCTTCAAGACCATCATCCCGCGCAGCGTCCGCCTCGCCGAGGCGCCCAGTTTCGGTAAACCCATTCTGACCTACGACCCCCGTTCCAAAGGGGCCGAAAGCTATATCAAACTCGCCAAAGAGATTATCGACCATGAGCAAGCCAGATCAACCGCGCAAAGCGCTCGGTAGAGGCATGGGCGCCCTGCTGCCCACCCGTTCCCATACACCGCCTCCCGCTGCCACGCCCGCCGCCCACGCCGAGTCACGCGGAACCCCGCTCGAACTGCCGATCAACGACATCCATCCCAACCCGGTGCAACCGCGGCGTGTCTTCGCATACGCCCCCCTTGAAGAGTTAGCCCAATCCATCCGCGCCAACGGCATCATTCAACCGCTGGTGGTGCGCAAGGTGGACGGACAGTATCAGTTGGTGGCCGGCGAACGCCGTCTGCGCGCCGCCAAAATGGCGGGAGCCACTACCGTCCCGGTGGTGGTCCGCGACATTCCCGAGAGCCACCTGCTCGAAATCACGCTGATTGAGAACATCCAGCGCGAAGACCTAAACCCCATGGAGACCGCGCATGCCTTCGCCTGCATGATTTCGGACCTGCATCTATCGCCCGATTCTATCGGGGTACGCACTGGCAAAGACCGCAGCACCGTCATCAATACGATGCGCCTGCTGCAACTCCCCGCCGACATCCAGCAGCACATCTCGGACGGCAAGCTCTCCGCCAGCCACGGACGCTGCCTGCTCACCCTGCCCACCGCCGTGATCCAGCGCGAGGTCTGCCAGCGCCAGATCAATCACGGCTGGTCCGTCCGCCAGTTGGAACAGTTCTGCGCCAAGGTCACCGCCACTAAGACGGTCAAGGAGCTCGAAGAGCCGCGGGTCGACCCCAATGTGAAGGCCGCCATCCAGGAAATGGAGAGCAAGCTCGGCACCAAGGTGCATATCAAGGAAGGGACGCGCGGCAGGGGCAAGATCGAGATCGAATACTATTCGACCGAAGATCTGGACCGCATCTACGACATGATCGTGGGTTAGCCTTAATTACTACTTTAGTAGTAAAAGGATCTGCTGCAGCTCTCTGCGAATATCGGGTAACGGATCGTCGGAAAACAATTCGGCCTGAACTCGTTTTGGGGCACGCGGTTTGGGCGCTTTGGCTTCGCTGTGCAGATTCTGGCGCGCGCCCTCGATGGTGAATTTCTTGTCGTAGAGCAGGTGTTTGATGCGCAGCAGCAGCTCGACATCTTTGCGCCGGTACAGCCGGTGGCCGGTCCCAGACTTCTTCGGCGAGAGCACCGGGAACTCAGTCTCCCAGTACCGCAGAACGTAAGCTTCCACCCCGAGCAGTTCGCTTACTTCGCCGATCTTAAAGTAGAGCTTATCCGGAATCTCCGGCGTCGGCTGCAACGCAACATCTGTCATTAGCCATTCGTAATCCTAACTCAGTCGGTGGTCAATGTCACGACGTGCTGTCCGCGAGGTAACATCAGGGTGCGCGGCCCGGTAAGTTTCGGCACTTCCGCCACGCCATCGATTTCGAGCTTTCGGGGGCTGCGACTCACGATGGCGATGGCGCGCGCGGCAGCCTGGTAGGTGAATTCGAGGGCGCGGCCATCCACCGCGCGCGCCGCTTTCAACTCGCCGTTCAGATGCTCCAACCGCGGACCCGCTCCTTCGGCCACAGGCTCGATGGCGTGCGCGCCAGCGGGCAGCCACAGGGTTTCGCCATCTGTGACCGGCCACGGTTCTCCATCCACGCGCGCCCCGCCCTTCCACGGCACGCCCACTCCAGCGGCCGATTCGATCACAGTTTTGGTGCCCAGCCGTTCGATGCGCGAGACCACTGCGGCGGAGGCAGGCAGCAGTTTCAAATCCGGCGGCAAGAGGGAATTCTCGAAGTAGAGCGCGACGCGCGGGAAACTCGCGGCCGCGCGATGCACCAACTGGAACAGTTCGACGCCGGTCTGCTGCTTGGTGGGATAGACATTCTGATAGCGATCCACGATATTCAGGTCGATGGCCAGTTTCTCGCGGTGCGCGGTCAACGCCCGGTAGCGCGACGCGATCTCGGTATAGCGCTCCGCGCCAAGGTGCCAGACGGTGGCGGGATCCTCAATAAGGAAAGTGAAACTGCGGGTATCGAGCAGCGGCAGGACGCGCGCGGCATCGGCTCCAATGGCATCGCGCATGCCCGGGTCGAAGCGGTCATCGACATGGGTCAACACCAGATCCAGATCGGGCTTGTCGCGGCGCGATTGGTCTACCACCGCCAGCCACTCTTCCTGCATACGGAACGCGAGGCCCGCGCGGAACTCCAGGAAGCGGCGCTGCGAAGCTTCGTCCTTACGGGTGGTGAAAATCTCTCTCGGGTCGAAACCCGCTTCCTGCCGGAACTGCTCCCGCACGTCGGCATTCATGGGCGTAAAGCGGCTGGGGTTGGCGAGGCCTTCGAGCGATTCATAGTACAACTCGGCGAGATTGACGCCGTCCCAGTCGAAGCGCCCAATCAGGTCGCGGACGCCCTGGCTCACGGCCTGGAAGCAGTCCCGATTGGCGAGATTCATGAGCTTCCGCCAGTCGAGTTGCGCATCCTGTCCCACTGCGGTCTGCTCGCGCCACTCTGGGTGCGCCGCCCAGAATTTCTCGCTGACGTGCGGCAGTTCGAACCAGGCGTACACCAGGATGCCCTGGCGGTGGCACACCTCGATCAGCTTGCGCAGATAGGCATCACTCTCGGGATCGGGTTCGAAATTGTGCCACGCGGCAACCTGCAGAGCGGCGATTCCGGCTTTGCGCCAGCGCGCCGCGAAGTAGTCGAGATCGACGCGGGTACGGTAGGCGGAATCGAAAAAGGCCCACAGGCGATTGGAGCGGAAGGGAGCCTCCAGCCCGAGATCGTCCAGGGCATTGAGCAGATAGGGGAAGCGTTCGAAGCCGCGCTCGCCGGGGGGCGCCGCCAGCCAGAGAACGGCGCCGGTGCCGCGTTTCATGCCCGCCATCAAGGGGGTGCCGCCCCAACGCTCGCTGGCGAAGATTTGCGCTCCGGCGGGCAGGCTGAATACGGGCAATTCGAGTCCTTTCTCCCAAATCACCGGCAACGTAGGCCGGTGCACATCGGTGAGACTCTGCACGCGGACCGGGTCCTTGGGCGCGCGGCGGAAGCCGAAGAGTTCGGCCAGGGACGATTCGCCTTCCAGAATGAGAATAGCGCCACGCTCCACGCGTGCCGGCCATTCAGCGCTGGCGGCTGACCCGCTGCGCGCCACGAAGATGCGCGACACGCCGGCGGGCTGGCTCTGCAAGCCAATGGATGAGAGGATGTCCGGCCAGGCGCCCGCGTCGGCGGACAGCACGCTGAAATAGGGCAGGTCCGCGGCCCGCGCCAGGTACGCGCTGACGACCAGGCTAATGAGTAAACGCATACCAGAATCCAGCCCGCACATCGTGGAAGGTGCTGCGCCGCGAGGGGTTGTCGATCAGATATTCGCCGCGGAGAAGATTGAACATCAGATACATTGATTGGGCAATCGGCAGGCGGATACCCGGCCCTGTCTCGACAAAGTTGGCCCAATCCTGGCGCTTCGCATCGACGGTGAGATTGGCGTTCCAGTGAAGTTGCAGCGGTCCGAAATCGTAACCGGCGCGGGTCTGGCTGTAGAGCAAGAAATCGTGATCAAAGCGGCTGACGTACAACGCGTCGAGGGTGGTTTCGGTCAGCCACGAGCTACCTTCGCGGCGCAGGTTGCGCGCCGCCGAGACGCCGCCGCGGTAGTCCGGCGCCAGGTTTCCCTTGAGATAGCTGACGGAACCGCCCGCCTCTCCCCAGGCCGTCACACCGTGCCAGGGCCGGGTGGCCGCGCCGAGCGCGAAGATGAACGAATTCTCGGAGAGATACATGGGATTGATGGCGCCGAGGGTCTGGCGCGTGTCGCCGACGAAGCGCAGGCTGACGTAGGGCTGGACGGCCAGGCCGAGATTGACCGCAACTTTCACCTGGCTATAGGCGAACAGATCGTGCCAGCGGGAGGAGTACATCGGGAAGAACCAGGCGGTCGTGCGAAAGCGCTGGCTGGCGCCGCGCAGATTGCGATAGCCCTGTTCCGCTTCGGCAGCGATGGTGGGGTCGGGACTCCAGCGGGCCAGGTCGAACCAGCGCAGCGCCAGGGAATCGCGATGCAGAATATTGTTAGTCCAGGCGAGCCTGCGGACGACGTCGAAGTCGCCGGGATCGTCTTCGTGGGCGGCCTCCAGGTATTTGAGGGCATCCTTCATATATCCGGCTTTGATGCTGCGTTCGGCCATTATTTTGGCGTCAATGGTCAGGGCCACAGTGGCGGCGCGCGGGCGCAGGACCTGCGGCAGGCGGAGGACGGCGCGCACGCGATTGGCGAGTTCGTCATCGGTTCCGGCGAGGACGCGATCGAAAAGGGGCTGGGCGGCGAAGCGCTCGCCGCGGGCATAGAGCAGGAAGCCAAGTTGGGTGGCAGAGAGCAAATCGTCGGGCGCGTTCTGGGTGAGGAGGCGAAACTCGGTCTCGGCTTCGGCCTGGCTACCCATGCGCAGGAGGAGGTAGCCGAGTTCGCGGCGCAGTTCGTGATTGGCGGGATCGAGGGCCAGAGCCTGCCGGAACTCGTTGACGTAGGGGTAACGGACAGGCAGGAGTTCGCGCGCCATTTCGGCGGCCCGGGGCTCCCCGCCACGCGAGGCGGCCAGCAGCGCGGCTTTGGCCTCTTCGGTGCGGCCCATCTGCTGCCAGATACGGCCGAGATCGACCAGCACGGAGCGGCGATCCCGAAGCAGGCGCCAGGCGCGCTCGTAATGGGTGGCGGCGAGTTCCAGGCTGTCCCGCTGCTCGGCCAGGGTGGCGAGCTCGAAGTGTCCGCTGAAATTGTCGGCGCCAAGGTCGATGGCTTTAAGCCAACGCTCCATACCGGAGGCGAGCGGATCGTCGATGTTGTGGAAGGCCTGTTCGGCGGTGGCGTTGCCCGTCTTGCGGAGGCGGTCGAAGATGCGGCGCGCTTCGGCCTGCTGCTTAGTCTCGTAGCACAGGAAGGCATACTCGAGGGCAGCGGCGATGTCGTGGGGGTCGAGGCGCATGGCGGCGCGGAACTGATCGCGGGCCAGTTCCGGCTCCCCGATTTTAAGGTAGGTGTAGGCGAGGTCTTTGTGCGGGGCGGCGCGCTCGGGTGCGGCAGCGATGGCAGCGAGGAAGGCAGGGATGGCGGAATCGTAGTCGGCCGCGCGGAGGGCGGTGTAGGCCCGCTCCAGAGGAAGATAGGCCGGACCCGGCTGGGCAAGCGCCAACCGGGCCACGACGGCGATGAGCGCTATGGCCCGCATACGACTTTAGAGATACTAGTGGCGGCGGGGTGGTGAGGTTCTCTGGAATTTAGGGGGGATGGGAGAGAAAGACTCAACAGACTTCGGTGGGGAGATGTGTGACATCTGCCACCGGACCGACTGACAAGAGGACAGGCCACAAAAGACGATGGCCTGTCCCACCGGGCGACGGTGAGGTGGGTGAAGGTAAAAAACCTCATAAAACGTCGGTGGAGAGATGGGTGACGTCTGCCACCGGGCGACGTTGCGGGTCTACTACTGTTATTGTTCTCTTCTTAATTTAAATATCTATAAGAAGAATCGTAGTAGTAGAGCCTGTGGAAAAGTGGAAGTCGCTGTAATGGATAGGGAACAGGCGAGTTCACTAGGAATTGTGAGGTGGATAACAGGGTGAACAGCGGCGGAAAACGCGGGCGGTACTCGGTTTCTCACAGTTTCCCCATGCTGCGCCGAAGTGCAGTTGTGGAAATCGAAGGAACTGATTTTGGAATCAATGGTTTGAACTGCTGATTCTGGTGTGGAATTCCTGTTCTGAGTGGTTTATTTCCAGGGCCAGGTTATCGCATCGGGCATCGATCTCTTCGCGACTGACCTGAAGAGACGAGTCGATACCCAGTTCCACGCAGGGCCGGGGAGGCGCCGGGAAAAAGACCAGCTGTGGATAAATTGTAGGCCGTGTTTTAGATCCAGGTAGTTGAGTTGTTGAATAGGCTGTGGAAGAGCTTTGGATTCCCCTCCGCAAACTGCGGAAAAACGACATCGCAACCAGCCCGGCGCCCGGCGGGTTTTGCTTGTGGAGCGGGATTGCCCTATACGTGGTTTCGCGCTGGCTGCAGACTTCGATCGTTCGTACGGAACTGGGACTAATCCGGACCGAATGTAGACCCCCCTCGTTTGCATGATGTGCCGAGGGCTGCGCGGGGTATATAATTGCTCCCGTCAGGAAGGGATACTGTCTATGATGATTCGCAACGTTCTTGGGGCCGTTCTATTGGTGTCGGCAATTGCCGTCGCAGCCGAACCTAGTTTTATTCCGGATGTAACCTTTAAAGGCTCGTCGCTGACGGGGTGGCACACGCTCGGCGATGCTGACTGGAAGGCCTTGAACGGCGAAATCACCGGTAAGCCGAAGTCGGCTGCCGGCGGGTGGCTGCTGTCCGATGCAGCCTGGCAGGATATCGGGTTGTCCGTCTCGTTCCGCTGTGCCGGCGAATGCAAGCCGGGCATCATTGTGCGTGCGCAAAAGACCACCGACGGGATGAAGGGATTCCTGGTTTCCATGGTGGACGGTGACTTGGGGCTTTACCGGATCGCACTCGATGCACAAGGGCACGAGACCAGCCGTGAAAAGCTGCCGACGGCCCGCTCGCTCAGCCGCTTCGGAGCACCGCAAGCTCCGGTTAATGCCGCAGGTGCGGGGCGTGGAGGCCGCGGCGCTGGCGCTCCTGGCGCTCCGGACGGCGCCGGAGGTCAGGGAGGGCGCGGTGCGGGAGGACGCGGAGCAGGTGCGGGCGGCCAGGGTTTGGCAGCAGGCGCCGGTGGACGTGGAGGACGCGGTCCCGTTCTGCACGCGGACGACTGGAACCAGGTTCAATTGATGCTCGATGCCGACGTTCTGCGCGGCTCCCTCAATGGGTCGAACGGGCTAGGCTCCGGCTGGACGCAAGACGATTCGGCCGGCTTCGGATCGGTGGGCTTCTATGTGGGCGGGACCGGCGAAATACGCTTCAAGGATGTGGCCTACAAGGACCTCAGCGTTCGCGAACTGCCCAAAGAGCAGATTTCCAGCCATTTCAAAAAGCAGGAACTAGACCCCTATTACTACTCGTGGGGAACGGCCGCCGCCGATTTCAACCACGACGGCATACTGGACCTGGTGGCCGGGCCCTATTACTACCTGGGACCCGATTACACCAAGCGGCGGGAAATCTACGCAGCCGCCACCTTCAGCCCCAGCTCGCAATTCATCAGAAACTCCTGGCTCAATTTTGCGGCCGACTGGACCGGCGACGGCTGGCCCGATGTCATCGTCTGCGGCGCCGGACAGCCAACCACTCTGTATGTGAATCCCAAGGGCGAGCCGCGGCGGTGGGACTCGTACGTGGTGATCCCGAGCAGCAACAGCGAGATCAGCCTGATGAAAGATATCAATGGCGACGGCCATCCGGATCTGGTGATGGGCATTGGCGGCGTGGCTTCCTGGGCCGAACCCAATCCGGCGAACCCGACCGGGCCATGGCTGGTCCATGGCGTTTCAGGTCCGCGCGGCGCGGGGGCCCATGGAATTGGCGCCGGCGACGTGAACGGCGATGGACTGCCGGATATCCTCACCTCTACCGGTTGGTACGAGCAGCCCCCCAAGGGCAGCACGCAGGAACTCTGGACCTTCCATGAAGAACCGTTCGGCGGATCTCCCACCACCGGCGGGGCCGAGATGGCCGTATACGACGTGAACGGAGACGGCCTCGCGGACATCGTGACCGCGCTGAACGCCCATGGTTTCGGCCTCGCCTGGTTCGAGCAGAAGCGCGATGCGGCGGGCAAGATCTCTTTCGTACAGCACATGATCATGGACGACTTTCGATCCAAGAATGCCGGTGGCGTTACCTTCACCGAATTGCACGGGTCCACTTCCGCCGATATTGACGGCGACGGCATTCCGGATTTCATCGTGGGTAAGCGCTACTGGTCGCACGAAGACAGCTATACCGATCCCGATCCCCATGGAGCTCCGGTGCTCTACTGGTATCGAACGGTTCGGAACAAGAATGCTCCGGGTGGAGCGGAATTCGTGCCGGAGCTGATCCACAATCAGTCGGGAGCGGGCTCGCAGGTATTTGCGATGGATCTGAATGGCGACAAGGCGATCGACGTGGCCGTTGCGACCAACCGCGGAACCTTCATATTCTGGGGAACGCAGAAAAAGAAGTAGGTCCACGAAGCTGGCGTCATGGAGGATCGCCCGTCTCACCCTGATTGGTGTGCCGAGTCATCACCGTGACGCCCGGCTTCTTCGCGCCAGGGGGCGATATGCCGGTCGCCCGGACATTCCGGATGCGCGCCTCCGAGACAAAGCATTGGGGGTGATCGTCCTCTTGTCTCCGGTGGCGCTTTTATCCTCAACGCGGTACGGGATGGGTGACGGACCCTGTTGCAGCCCGCTCGCGCCTTGCGATATGTTTGCAGAGACTTCAGCCGCTGAACGGACCCCGGGCCGCAGGGCGCATCCATGGAGGAGAGTAGTGACTACGTTATTTTCAAATTGCCTGTCGAGGAGAGTTGTGGTTGCTGCCATGGCAGCGGCGAGCCTGTGGGCGCAGGGCCCAAAGACCGACTGGCGAGAGTATCTTGGCGGCCCGGATTCCTCGCATTTTTCACCCCTGACGCAAATCGGCCCCGGCAATGTGAGTAAGCTACAGGTCGCCTGGTCCTACGAGGCGGGGGAGAGCGGCTCCTACGTGTACGCCCCGCTGGTGGTCGATAACGTGGCCTTCGTGCTCGCCAAAGGGGGCAGCATCGTGGCGCTGGACGCCGCGACGGGCAAAGAAGTCTGGACGCATTCGTTTGCGCCGGGAGCCGCTCGCGGGCCCGCTCAGGCCTCAGCCCCGGGGGAGGGGCAAGCGGAGGGTGCAGTTCCGGCCAGGGGATTTGGTGGTGGTGCGGGCGGCGCGCGCGGCCTGAACTACTGGGAGAGTAAGGACCGCTCCGACCGGAGGATCCTGATCGCGGTTTCGAACCAGTTGCAGGCGCTGGACGCGCGCACGGGAAACCTCATCCAATCGTTCGGTGACCACGGATATGTGGATCTGCGTGTGGGCTTGGGCCGCGATCCGCAAACCGTCCGGGCCGTGCAATCGCGAACCCCAGGGCGGGTCTTCGAAAACCTCATCATTCTCGGCTCGGCGCCCGGTGAGAGCTATGTATCTCCTCCCGGTCACCTCCGCGCGTACGACGTCCTCACCGGAAAACTGGTCTGGACATTTCACACCGTGCCGCAACCCGGCGAGCCGGGCTACGAGACGTGGCCCAAAGACGCTTACAAGTACATCGGTGGGACCAATACATGGGGGGAGATTTCCCTGGATGAGAAACGCGGCATCGCGTATTTCCCGCTGGGCTCGCCCACTTACGATTTCTACGGCGGCGACCGGAAAGGGGATGGTCTCTACGGCAACTGCCTGCTTGCGCTCGACGCGCGAACCGGCAAGCATCTTTGGCATTTCCAACTGGTGCACCACGATCTTTGGGATTACGACGTAGTCGCCGCGCCCCAACTCATCACGGTAAAGCAGAACGGGCGGACGATCGATGCGGTGGCGCAGGCCACCAAGCAGGGCTTCCTTTTCGCATTCGACCGTGTGTCGGGCAAGCCTCTCTTTCCCATCGAAGAGAGGAAAACGCCCGGGTCCAAGGTACCGGGAGAGGCGGTCTCGCCCACACAGCCGTTCCCGACGGTGCTCCCGCCGTATGGCCGCCAGCGATTTACGGCCGACGATCTCGACCCTTATTACCTGACCGACGAAGAACGCGCGGCGTTCAAAGTGCGGCTGGCAGCGGCTCGCAACGAAGGCCTGTTTACGCCCGCCGGGTTCACCGAGACGGTGGAAATGCCGGGCAATAACGGCGGCTCGATCTACTTCACAACGGCTGCCGCTCCGCAGCAAGGGATGGTCTATGTGATTGCCAAGCATGCCCCCTCCATCATCAAACTGACGGAGAATCCGCGGCCCAGCTCACCTCCGGCCGCGGGCAGCAGTCGCGCGGGCCGCTTAGGCGCCAATCAGCAGGGCGGGGCCCGGGGTGGCAGGGCCGGCGGGGGACGGGGCGCCGTGACGCCGGCACAGCAGGGGCGCGCGATTTACGAGCAGAACTGCCAGCTTTGCCATGGCAACGATTTGAAGGGCAGCGGCTCGGCTATACGGCTGGATGACATCGTGGCGCGCGAAGGAGAAACGCGGGTCCGCGAAACCATCACCCACGGCCGGGCGGACATGCCTTCGTTCAGTACGATGCCCGAAGCGAGCATGACGGCGCTGCTGCTCTTCCTGGGGAATCCGAGTGCCGCGCCGCCGGGAAGCGCCTCGGCCGTCGCCGCTCCTTCGTTCAATGAAGTGCCTTATCCAGAGGGCGCCGAGCACCCTGCTGTCCGCTATTACTCACCGTATGGCTACGAAACTTTGGCGATCAATCCGCCATGGTCGACGCTGACGGCGTACGACCTCAACAAGGGTACGCTTCAATGGCAAGTGCCTTTCGGCGACAACCCGGCGGCCGGCCCGAACCTGGGTACGGAACTGCGCGGAAATCTCTGGCCCAAGAGCGGAGTTGCCGTTACGGCAAGCGGCCTGATTCTGTTCGCCAGCAATGAAGGCAAGCTGCGGGTGCTCAATGCCGCCGACGGAAAACAACTGGCAGTGTACGATCTGCCCAATGGGTCGACCTGCGTTCCAGCGATTTATGAGGTGAACGGGCGGGAATACGTCCTGATTAATGCGACGGGTCCGGCAATGGATTTGAGGATTGGCCCGGGCGGCGAGGCTCCCCCCAACGGACGTAAGTCGTACGTAGCGTTCGCCCTGCCAAGCGCGAACTAAGGTTAAGGAAGCGGGTTTCACGGCAGTGGTGGTGGCAACACTGGCGTCCGGATCCGGCGCCAACTCAGCGATTTTCACTCTCTGGTACGCTGCTGTCCTGAGCCATTTTCAACTGGTAGCCCCGGGCCGGCACCGGCCGGCACCGAAGCACCATTGACTGTATCGCCTGCGGTTGCGTATAGTACATCCAACCGCGGTCCGTTCTCGTTCCTCCGGATAAAGAACGCTGCGGCATGAACACCGAAACCGGGGCGATCATGGTGGGCCGAACTGCCACAATCCGCCATTCGACATGTCCGAAGCTCGGGCTCCCGGTAGTTTTGCTTCTCTGTACGACCGCCGCAGCCGCTGAACCCAGGCCATCGACACGCCCCGCCGGCCTGACGGGCGATCATCTGACCGACATCAGATTCGCACACCTCACCACCAACGATGGCCTATCCCAAAGCACTGTTACCGAAATCCTGCAGGATCGCCGGGGATTCATGTGGTTTGCGACTCGAGATGGCCTCAATCGTTATGACGGTAACGCCTTTGTTGTATACAAACACAACCCCAACGACCCTTCGAGCTTGAGCGCCAACTTCGTTTTGGATCTGATGGAAGACGATCAAGGCCATTTGTGGATTGCCACCAATTTTGGCGGGGTGGACAAATTTAACCCTGCGACGAAACACTTTGACCACTATCGTAACGATCCCAACAACCCCAACAGCATCAGCGGCAATTCGGTTGAAAGCATCGCCCGAGACAGGGGCGGCCATCTGTGGTTTGGCACCAACGGCAACGGGCTCGACAAGTTTGACCCATCAACCGGCACCTTCACGCACTACCTGAATGACAGCGATGGTCAGTTTGTGGGACGGATCACTAAAGTGATCGCTGGTAGGCAAGGGGAGATCTGGTTTGTCGGCGAACGGGGTTTGTTCTATCTGAATCCAGAAGCAGGCCGGATTACTCGCCCCCCCGCAACCGTTACTAGTGGCTTAGCCGCAGATTATGTATATGAGGACGACGACGGCAACCTGTGGATGCTGGCCTGGTCCCCAGTCGTTGGGCTCGTGAAGTATGATCGCCATGCGGAGCGACTAACGAAGTACCCAATTGGAGCCGGGGCTGTCGGAGTGGCTAGTAGCAACTTTTTGGCTGACGGGCAGAATGGGTTCTGGGTGTCATCGAGCCAGGGGCTCTATTACTTCGACCGGCGAACAGAACGTTTCACAGACAGGTTTCAGCACAATGATACTAGTTCGAGTAGTTTGGCCGATAACACCGTTGTCGCAATCTACCAGGATAAAGGCGGCGTCGTGTGGCTAGGAACTGGAAATGGACTTAATCTCGTCAGTTTGCGCCAACAACAGTTCCGCCATTACCGGCATCTCCCTTTCGCTTCCAAGAGCCTCTCACCTGGCAAGGTCACCGCGATTTATGAGGAGCCCAACGACGTTTTGTGGGTAGGCTTCCTTCCTCGTGCCTTGGACAGGGTGAATCGCAAGACCGGGGAAGTCAACCATTATGCTCCCGACCCGAAAAACAAGGATGCCCTCAGCACAGGTATGAACGTTGCTGGCATTTACAAAGACGCGCGCGGTTATCTCTGGTTGGGCGGCTGGGGCGCCGGCCTTGACCGGTTCGACGAACGCACTGGGCAGTTCAAACATTACCGGTACAATCCAGATAACCTGAACAGTCTGATTTCTGATGGCGTTTACAATATTTATGGAAATCGAGGCGGCTACATATGGGTAGGCCAACTGTACGGTTTAAGCCGTCTTGATCCAGCGGCGGATCAGTTCACTAGTTATCGTCCGGATCCAAGAAAGCCGAGCTGGAACGGTAGTAGCGTCTCGGCCATCTATCAAGATCGCTCCGGCACGCTGTGGTTGGGGACGACAGGCGGTGCCCTGATCCTTGTCAATGACAAACTGGAAACTCTTGTGGACCACCCTCCAGATCCGCGTGACCCTCACAAGCTCAATGGCGGCGCCATCACGGCGATTCTCGAGGACAGGGCGGGAACATTGTGGGTGGGGTCCTGGGATGGACTGTACCAGTACAATCGCCAAACCGGGATTTTCACACGGTACACCGAACGCCAGGGTCTGCCCAGCAGCGTCATTTTGGGAATTTTGGAAGACAAGGAGGGCAGGCTTTGGCTCAGCACCAAGAAAGGGATATCCCGGTTCGACCTTAAAGCGGAAGTGTTCAGAAACTACGACATGTCCGACGGTTTGCAGAGTGATGAGTTCAATCAAGGCTCTTACTTTCAGGGTCCCGATGGGGAGATGTTTTTTGGCGGCAGCAATGGGTTTAACGCGTTCTTCCCCGAAACCGTCCGGGACAACCCCTACGTTCCCCCGGTAGTGATCACGACCTTCAGGATCTTCAACCAGCCTGTTGCTGTCGGCCCCAACTCGGTGCTGAAGAAAGACATCCTCTATGTTGATTCGTTGACTCTGCCCTACGGCGATAACGTCTTCTCCTTTGAATTCGCGGCGTTGAGTTACGCAAATTCGTCGAAGAACCGATATCGATATAAGCTCGAGTCCTTTGAGCCTAACTGGAACGAGGTGAGCAGCAGCCAGCGCCTGGCTATCTACACCAATCTCGATCCGGGCAGATATGTTTTTCGCGTGCAGGGATCAAACAGCGATGGCGTATGGAATCGAGAAGGGGTTTCGCTGTCTGTCCTAATCGCACCGCCCTGGTGGAAGACCGGTTGGTTTCGCGCTCTCTGTGCCGGCGTTCTAATCACCATGCTTTGGGTAGCGTATCAGTTCAATCTCCGGCAACTTCGGCATGAGTTCAACATGGCGAGCGAGGCGCGCCAGAATGAGCGGCTGCGTGTCGCGCGGGAGTTGCACGATACGCTCCTGCAGAGCTTCCAGGCATCGCTGATTCAGATGCAAGCCGCGCGCAACATTTTCGACCGCCGTCCGGAAAAGGCCGTGCAGAGCCTAGACGACGCCATTCGTGCGGCGGCGGGGGCCGTCGCCGAGGGGCGCGACGCGATCCAGGACTTGCGCGCCCAGCCGATCCACGGGGGCGATCTCCCGCAACTGCTCACCGCGGCCGGTCAGGAACTGGCGCACTCCGCGGAGGCGCCCGGGAAGCCACCGGCTTTCCGCGTGACGGTGGAAGGGGAGCGGCAGGATCTGGAGCTGGTGCTGCAAGACGAGGTCTACCGGATCGGCCGCGAATTGCTGAGGAACGCGTTCCGGCACGCCCAGGCCGGCCGGATCGAGGTGGAGATCCGATACGAGAGCCGCCATTTGAGCGTGCACGTCCGCGACGACGGAAGAGGGATCGATCCCAAAATCCTCCAGGCGGGCGGGCGTACCGGACACTTTGGGCTACCCGGGATTCGGGAAAGAGTGAATCGATTCGGCGGCAAATTGGAGCTCTGGAGCGAATCGGGCGCGGGCACCGAGGCGCGGTTGATCGTGCCAGCCGCAGCCGCTTATGCAAACTCCAACGGCGGCGCATTTTCGTTCCTGCGGAGAAAGAAGGCTTGAAAAGCGAAACGATAGTGATCCGCGTCCTCGGCGACGCCGACCGTGCACTTCGGCGCGCGGGCATCGCGTCCTTAGTCGCAATCGAGCCGGACTTGGATCTGATGGCGCAGACGTCGACGAGAGGGCCACGCGGAAGGAGCCATACTCCAGTGACTGACGGGAATCTTCAGGACGTCCCGGGGAATTCGGGAAACTCGTCGAGGAACAGCATGCCGCTATGGGCGAGGTATATTCCGGCGGCGCCGCCGATGACGCCGGCATCGGAAATGGTGTGATGCGGGGAGAAGGGTCGGTACTATTCGATGCGGGGCGGCGGACCTACTGGATCTACCGCTGACGGGCCGGGACGAAATCTGGCGGGAGTAGGTGGGGCCAGGGGGACTGGTGCTGGACAAGAAGGAATACGAGCTGAAGGATCTGCCGGCGGCGGGGCAGTTGATCACGGGCTCCTGCTACGTGACGACGAAGGATGTGCGGTCCATCGATATTGACTTTTCGCAAAGCTTTCTGCTTCTGCAAAGCGGCGCCGATTGGTGGAGGCGCAAATCAGGGATCGGTGGGCATCAAGACGAAAAGTGCCTTTGCGGGGAGGCGCCTGATCCCCACACTGCAGTCATAATCTTTCGATAGCACAGCGAATCGCGCCTTGACTCCGCATTATGCATCACATAGCATCAATGCGGCGCACGCCTGACCGCGCAGGGGTGACGTGTGTCTTCGAAGGTTGAAAACCTTTAGGGGGTGACCATGTCGAGACTACGTCAAGGCGTTCTATTTTTGTTGTTCCTGAGTGCGGCGGGAGTTGTTTACGGTCAGATCCGGTCTGCCACCATCACCGGCACGGTGACTGATGCCAGCGGCGGATTGATCGCCGGCGCGCAAGTTACCATTACCGAAAACGAAACCGCCATTTCCAACACGACGAAAACGACCGAGGGAGGCGCCTTTACCCTGCCCTATCTGCCGGCGGGCACCTACACAGTCGCAATCGCAGCGCCGGGTTTCGCCACTCACAAACTGACAGGTCTAGCGGTGGCCACCGGGCAGACCGTGCGGTCGGATGCGCAGCTCAAGCTGGCCGCGTTGGGCACTGCCGTGGAAGTTACCTCCACGGCTGTGGCGATTCAGACCGACAGCAGCACGGTGCAGAGTTCCATCGATTCCAAAGTGATCGATATCCTGCCCAACCCGACGTCCAATCCCATCTATTACGCCTTTCTGCAAGCGGGCGTGGTGCCGCGCGTGCAAACGGCGGACACCACCTCCATCCAGTCGTTCGGCGTCGGTGTCCATGGACGCAAACAGTGGAATGCGATCGGCATTAACGGCGGCCGCGCCTGGACCAACGATTTTCAGTTGGACGGTCTTCCCGTCATGGGCGGCGGCTACAACGAATTGTCGGTGCTTCCGAACACCGAAGGCTTGGCCGAAGTGAAGGTGATCGCCAACGACTTCAGCGCCCAATATGGCCACGGGCAGGGCATCGTTTCGATGAACACCAAGTCGGGCACGAACCAATACCACGGCGAGATCAACTACAAGATCCGAAACGAAGTCCTGATGGCAAACTCCCGGGCCAACAAGGCCAACTGGTCGCAGCAACAGCCTAATGGCGTAACGCGGCCCCCCTTCAAGGTGAATGAAATGGGCGGCGCCGTGGGAGGCCCGATCTTGAAGGACAAGCTGTTCTTCTTTTCGAGCTACCGCTACCTGAGATTCAACCGCGGCATCGACAGCCTGCTCACCATTCCCACAGCGGCGGAGCGCGTGGGCGATTTCAGCCAGACGATGATTCGCAACGAGGCCGGTGTTGGTGTGCCTGCCGTCATCTACGACCCATACAACGTCACCCAACTCAATTCGGATCTCTACCAGCGGGCTCTGATCCCGAACGCAAACCTCTCGAACTACTCGGGCAGCCAGTACGCCAAGACCTGGTTCAGCTACTATCCGCAGCCGAACCGCTCGCCGGACGACATCTTCAACCTGAACAACTTCTATGCGCGGACCGTGCAAACCATTCGTACCCAGAACTCCAACAACCGCGTCGACTACCGCCGGGGCAAGCACTCGTTCTACGGTAGCGGCGGGATTCAAAAGTCCGACAATGTTACCCCTCGCCCCTATGGCAAAGCGCCGGTGAACGACGCGTCATGGGTGATCAGCGACAACAACCCGTACGCCCAGATCGGCGACACCGTCGTCGTAAGTCCCACAGTCGTGGTGGACTTCCGCTACGGAGTTAGCCGCATCAATACGATGACGTATAAGGGGAACAAAGAAGGCTGGGACGACAGCCTTTACAAGAGCTTCGGCTTGCCCTCCAACCTCTATCCCTTGTTTGCCGTGTGGGGTTCCGCCCCAACCCTGCCCATGACGGAAGGCGCGTTCGACAAGAATCGCTCGCGGCAGTTGAATCACAGTCTTACCTCCAGTGTTACTAAGATCCGCGGCCGCTGGACGCACAAGTTCGGAGTGGAGTTCCGCAACCAGCTCTCCAACTACAGCGATTCCGAGCAGATCGCTGCCTCGTACCCCGGTAGTTCCACCGGCGGCAACTTCAATTTCCAATACGTCACCGCGGCTGGCGATTCTTCCGCTCAGAACACGCTGAACGTACAGCGGGGCATCACCAATGCGCGTTATTTTCTTGCCGTGCCCGGCTGGTGGATCAGGCCAGGAGCCAACGTCGCGATGGCTCTCTCGCAGAAGTACTTCGCTGTATATACGCAGAACGACTGGCGCGCCAGCAGCAGACTCACTTTGAACCTGGGCTTCCGCTGGGACATGCAACCGGGACCAACGGAACGCTACAACCGCATGTCGGCGCTGGATCTGACTGCCAAGAATTCCTTTGGGTATCAGGGCGCCCTTGCATTCCCTGGGCTCAACGGCTACAGCCGCAACCTCTGGGACACCCAGTACAACAACATCGGACCGCGTTTTGGCGCCGCCTATCAGGTTAGCAGCAGCATGGTGATCCGCGGCGGCGTCGGCGTGACTTACCTGCCCAGCAACTCCGGCTACTTCGAGAGTCCGGTGGATTACGGCGCCAGTTCGTTCGCCAGCGGCACCATGAGCCAACCGTATGGCACCAACCCCAAGGGAGTTCCGGCCTTTCGCATGAATGACTCGCATCCCGTGGCGATCGCCGTAAACGCCAATCCGGCAGCGCCCGTGGTATACGGGACGAGCGAGACCAAATTCGACCGTCACTTCCAGAACGGGCGCGCCATCCAGTACAACTTCTTCGTCGAGAAGAGGTTCGGCGCCTGGCTCGGGTCGGTCGGATACAGCGCTTCGCGAAGTGACCAGTTGTATAACAGCGCGTTCCCGCTGCAAAACAATCAGCTGGTTCCGGCGGAACAGTTAAGTAGCTGGGCGTCGTCGTATATTGCCAGCAACCTCACGCTCAACCCAGCCTCCCAACTGATCCCGAATCCCTTCCAGCCAACCGACGGGACCGTGCGCAACTTCACGGGCGCCCTGGGTGCGTCCACCATCGCCCGGCAGAGCACGTTCTATCCTTATCCCCTGAGTTTGGGGACCAACCTCAGCGGCTCGCGAGCCTGGGCCCGTTATAACTCGCTGCAGGCCCACGTGAGCCGCGCCATGTCGAACGGCTTCCTCATGGACATCAGCTACACATGGGCCAAGGAACTCGACAACACGAACAACAAGGAAGGCGACCCCGGCGGCACGATCGGTGGGACCGCTTTGGACCTAAAGAACCTGAAGAATAACGTGCGATTCGGTGGCAGCGATCTCAAGCACCGCATGACCGGGGTCTTCCTGTACGACCTTCCTTTTGGCGCCGGCAAAGCGTTCGATCCTTCGAATAAGGTGCTGCGGCAACTCATCAGCGGCTGGCAGACGGGCTCAGCGCTCACCCTGCAGAGCGGTTTCCCGATCTACATCAGCGGCGCCAGCGACGGGGCCCTCATCACGCGCCCCGACCGAATCGACGGAGTTCCGCTGGAGGTGCCGAAAGAGCTCCAAAAGTGGTACGACGGCAACACCAAGGTCACGCTGCCGAATGGCCGCGTGGTGCAACCCACCAAGAACACGTTCCTCAAATACTACAGTGGCGCCTTCCAGGGCCGCTACGTCACTTTGCCCAATGGGAAGTTCGGAGCGGCACAGAACTGGGTAGGAACCATCGCCGGCAACTTTAACGACTTGCGTGGCCCGGGGCGGTTCAACCTCGACATGAGCCTACGGCGTACCATCAAACTCCGCGAAAAGATGGGTCTTGAGATATCGGCCGAAGCTTCGAACCTGCTGAATAACTCGCAGCAGAGCGGCAGCTACTCCGGTGGTCTCGGTGCCACGACCGTAACTCCCAACCCGGCAATCGGACTGCAAGCCGGAATGGGGAACAGCGAGACTTTCGGCACGATTGGAACGGGAACATTCCCGGCGCGGGAAGTGGTGATGCAAATGAGATTGCGCTTTTAATTCGGGGAGGATTGCGCCCAGGTCCGGCCGCCAGCGCGGCGTCCGGGCCTGAGCGCAGTCTCATTCCCGCCTCCCTGTACCGCCTCCCTGTACGAACGGTGATTCTGACACTGTGATATATTCGGTGCCCGTGCCGGGAGGCGTAACGTATGTTTAAGCTGCCGATTCCCCAAAAAGGCGATGCGGATTTTCTTAGGGGTAACGGACATCTCCATTTTGAGACGGCGAACGACGCCTGGAACACCCTTGTGGTGTCGAACACTCCGTTCCCCAAGGACACGGTTGTCGTCGCCGATGTGGGCTTGTCACTCGACGAGCAGAGCAAAGCCTTCGAGTTCGGCCGCCAGGGATCCCTGAAGCTGGCGGTGTCGGGCTCGGCGTCCTTCTCACATCAAGTACATCTCCTGTGGCCGCACAAGGATAGCGATGTAGCTGTTGCTCAGCAGCGCGGCCTCACCATACCCTCTGATCACATTTACGCGCGGATCGTTCTCGGCGGCAAGGCCGACGGCGCGGCCGGCGCGGGTTTCCCGGTCGGGCCCGTTTCGGCCACCATCGGAATCGGCGCAGGCGGGCACGCCAGTTATGAGCGATGGTTCCTTACCCCGGATACCACCGGCGCACGCGATCTCCTGACCGGGCTTTATGCCGGACTCCGATTGCCTCAATCCATCGACCATGCGAACGAGTTGCCCGCCGAGGGTGAGTTGCTGATGCTCGGTTATGGCGGCTACCTCAAACTGAACGCCGGCGTGACTTGGGGGTACGAGATCAAGGGAAGCAAGACCCTCGACGTGCCTAAGATGCCGCTCGATCTCGATTATCAGTTTCGGGCCATGGCGGCCGTGAATTTTGGCTATCGGCTAGCCGGCGAATATCAGATCGAAGCGCGAAGGGCGAGGGCCGATTGGGTTCGTTTCACCGTTCGCAAGAGCCGCGACTCCCAGACCACTCTCGCGGCGGACTTCGGCGTCA
This sequence comes from Candidatus Solibacter sp., assembly GCA_039934035.1. GTDB lineage: Bacteria > Acidobacteriota > Terriglobia > Bryobacterales > Bryobacteraceae > Solibacter. The sequence goes on from JBDTMZ010000028.1 coordinate 24,407, forward strand.
CTGCCCAATATGAGATGAAGGGACTGCCGGACTCCGCCGACGAATTTCTTTCCAAGGTGTTCGGCGCCCATGCCGATCGGATTCTGGAGCTGTTCCACCAGGGTCAGAAGTATTCCGACTTGACCGAGTTGGAAAATACTGCCGGCAAGCTCCTCAAGCAAACCATTCACGCGTATTCCGATCAAGTGCTCGGGATCGTTTTGAGCGATGACACCGTACAGGCCGCCATCCAAAAGATGCAACAGGTGGCGGGTGCCTATGCCCACCTCGACAAGCGGATCATCGATCTCTACCACGACGTTCTCAAGGAGGGACTACCGGAAGGGGTGAAGTCGAGCGTCGAAAAAGCGATCGACACCGTGCTGGGCAAGGCCACCCGAGAGGACTTTGCCGGAATGTCCGGCAGCCCGGAGTTCGCCGCCGCTATTGACCTGTTGCGGAAGCTCTACAACGAGCGGCTCTTCGACGTGCTGCAGAAGAACGATACGTTCGCAGAGGCAGTCGGAATCCTGAAACAGGCCAAGTCATTGATCAACGGTACTTCCGAAGCCGACGCGCAGATCAAGAAATGGATCGACATGCTGGAGAGCCAAGTCCCCTTCGACAGCTTGCTGAAGAGGTTGGACGGCCTGGATGCAGCCGGTCTTAAGGCCCTGGCGGACGAAAGGCTACAGGGGATCGTGGAAAAACTGCTCGGCAAAGCGTGGAGCGCCTTAAATGCGAGCGACTTCAAAAAGGCCGCGGACCTCGTCCACCAAAACTTCAACAAGATCGATCAGTTCAAGAACGAGGCCTACAAGAAGGCCGTGGACAAGGTTACGCGTCAGTCCTTCGAGATGGACCTGCACCTGGCCTATTCTCGCGCGCGCAAGAATGAGAAGCTGCTGGAGGTGGAAGTCAACCTGGCGCAGCCGGATGGCCCGGCGCTGGCACGCAGCGCGGCCGCGGGCGACTACGAGCATCTTCTCAAGATCTACAACACCGCCGTTGTCAAAGTGATCAAGGGCGCGTTCAGTACGGAACTGCGCAACTCCATGAACGTAAAATTCAACGTCCTCGGATTCGGAAGCGAAGGCCTGGTAACGCTGTTTCAACGGTCTGAAGAGGCGCTCGAGCCCCGTGATGGGGGCCTGCTGCATGTGTACACCTCGGAAACCTACGTTGAGCGGAAGCGCAAGTCCGGAGGCAAGTTCAAGGAGGAAGTGGACGCGAAGTTCCTGGTGCAAGCCGTCGGCGAGTCCTTTCAGAAGGAGGGCGCCTCCGTTAAGCCCTACGCGATTGAGGTCTTGCGCTCCATGACGAGCAGCTACAGCCTCTTTCAGAGCGACGAAAAGACCAGATCCGCGGAGCTGATCGAGTATCTGCGGCTCGCGAATGAAGTCGGCCTGCTCGATCAGGAACCCCGTCAATATGTGGAAGAGCTGGTAACCGCCTGCGGCGGAGACCTGGGCAAAGTCCAGCTGACCTACCGCGTGGGCTTCGATGCGGCGACTTTGCACAGCGCCTTCAAATTTGTCGGCGATGCCGGCGATCCGGATGGCGGCGAGCTTGGGGTGAACGCGCGCCAGGCGATGCGAGGCTTCATCTGGCGTAAATTCGGGGCGTCGGGAAAAGCCACCAGTTGGTTCCCCCGAGTAGCCTTCGCATATGCGTCCGATGTCTTCTACCGTCTATATCGCCAACACACGCTGACCAGTGAGCCTCGCGGAGTTACCGTGCCTTCATGGTTCTCCGGTTGGCCGACGCCGACGCAGGTGAACCTTCGGCCGTCGCCCGATCTGGACCTGCTGGACCGGCTTTACCGATTCGAAGACAGGATGGTCGCCGGCTTGCTCGCCGTGGATGCCCAAGTGGAAGCTCTGGATCAACTGCCACCGGGTGGAACCGTCGACTGGAAGAAGCTCGATTCCGCGATCCGCAAACTGGTGGACGCCGCCGGCAAAGTCGCCGAATACGACGATTCGATCTTTCCCGTGATCCTGGACCGCCTGATCCAGCTCAGCACAAAGGGAACCGCCAAGCGCGATTCCACTCTGCTGCTGGAAGTAACGCCCACCACTGGACCGTTGGCGGGCCAGAAGATCACGCGCATTTTGGCGAGCGGCCCGAAGAACCCGGCCGAGATCGCCATCGACGATACCGTCGCGGAAGCACAGGCCGGCATCGCTAACGCCTGATTTGCGTGCGCGGGATCTTCGCGCGATGTTTCAGCGAGCTCCTGTGGCAAACCCTGCCTCACCACAAGTTCCGTCCGGAGCGATCCTGCTGCATGGGGCCGAAGGTTCGCCCCGCCCTCGCCATCACAGCCTCCGCCGCCCAACAGCCACCGGCCGCAGAGCATGCGGCTGAACCATAGGAACCGCTCGATTGCCATGCCGCCATGGCCGCGCGGTTGGCGACCTCCTGATTCTTATACCGCCACGCGATGCGCTGCGGTTCACTCGCGAAGGCGAGTCCCGCGGGATCCTGGCAGACATCGGTGAAGCGCTTGCGCTCAGTTTCGCTACGAAAACCGACACAGTTCTGTTCGCCCCGCAACCAGCCGGCGAAGAACTCCGACATACCATCAGGGCACAACGGGAGTTTAGGCGATAATACGGGAATGCCGTTTAGACGGGCCGTGTGGACTTCGCGTGGAACAGCTTAGGAGTTTCAGATGATTCCAATGAAGTGGATCGTATCCTTGTCTCTGGTGCTTACCGCACTTCCGGTGTTCGGCCAGGCGAAGCTGTCATTCGAGGTGGCGTCGGTCAAACGCGTCACCAGCGGTCCAAGTCCGGGGGACATCCCGCGCAACATGGATACAAACCCCGGGCACTTCGCCATGTATAACGTGCCGCTGCGATACGCGATCGAGTGGGCTTACGACCTCAAAGATTTCGAAATCTCCGGGCCTGAGTGGATCAAAATGGATGAAAGGTATGACATCGTCGCAAAGGCGGAAGGCCGGTCTCTTCGGATAAGGTGCGAGTGATGTTGCAGGCGCTGATTGTAGATCGTTTTCAGATGAGGAGCCACTCCGAGAAGAAGGAGGTTTCGTGTTATGTCCTCACGCCCGGCAAGGGTGCGGCCAAAATCAAGGAAGCTGACGCAAGTGGGCAACCGAAGATCAGCGTGGGCCCCAATGGCACCATGTTTTTTAGTCAGCCCATCTCGCGATTTACGTTCATGCTAACCCGCCGGTTGGACCGCCCCGTTCTCGACCTGACCGGGCTCAGGGGCGTCTATGACTTCACGATCGACCTTTCGGGCGTTGGCTTTGGCGGCAAGCTTCCACCACCGGAATCGACCGGCCCATCCGTGTTTGATGCCGTCCAGAGCGACCTCGGGCTCAAACTCGAAGCTCGCAAGCAGTCGCTGGACATTCTGGTAATCGACAGCATTCAGAAGGCGCCGACAGAGAATTAGTCGAGAAGTCACCCAAGCGGGCGGGATCCGCCATGAGAATCACTGACCGCGTCCGCCGCGTGTTGTCCGAAGTGCACTTGCGCTGCAAGTGCAATCCGACATAGCTTGAGTCATGCCCACGCTAGCCCGCCTCGCTGCGTCATCCTCATCGACGCCGCGCGCGCCGTTCTGACAGTCGGGCACTCCGCAACCCACGCATAGTGCAGTCTAGGCAGATCCCCGCCGGGGCTCTGAGTTAGACAGCGAGCAGGCCAGAGACCCTGTTCGGCTCATCCGCGACACTCTTCCCTTCTCTACGAACACGCTCGGCAACAAGAGGACGACGGACATGGCAGCACTGACAGATTCAGTATCTAGAACGCGTGACAACGGCGAAGCTGGGTGGGTGAACCGGCTTTTCAACAGTGGAGGGTCGACGCCGGAATACCAGGAACTGAAATTTACCCTCCACCGGAAACTGTTGGACCGTATCAACCTGGAAGCGCTCTCTTCAATGTCGGGCGAGCGGGTGCGCGCGGAAGTTCGCACAGCCGTTGCCCGCTTGGTGGACGATGAAAAGACGCCACTCAGCCTGGTGGAAAAAGACCGGGTGATCGAAGAGATTCTGGACGAGGTCTTCGGCCTCGGCCCCCTCGAACCCTTGCTTCAAGACCCGACCATCAGTGACATTCTGGTGACCACACCGCGTCACGTCTATGTGGAACGGGCGGGCAAACTCTATAAGACTCCGGTGGAGTTCAAGGACGACGGCCACCTGCTTCGCATCATCGAAAAAATTGTCTCCCGCGTGGGACGCCGCGTGGACGAATCGTCACCGATGGTGGACGCCCGCCTGCCCGATGGCTCGCGTGTCAACGCGGTGATCCCTCCCGTGGCGGTGGACGGTCCCCTGCTGTCCATCCGCCGTTTCGGCCGCCACGCGCTCAAAGGCGAAGACCTGGTCGCGAAGTTGGCCATGACCCAAGGCATGCTGGACATCCTGAAAGCGTGCGTCAAAGCGCGCCTCAACATCCTGATCTGCGGCGGCACCGGTTCCGGCAAGACCACGTTGCTGAACGCGGTTTCTTCGTATATCCCGGAAGACGAGCGCATTGTGACCATCGAAGACGCCGCCGAATTGCGCCTGCAGCAGACCCACGTGGCGCGCATGGAGACACGTCCGGCAAACGTGGAAGGCACGGGCGCGATCCATATCCGCCAACTGGTGATCAACGCGCTCCGCATGCGGCCCGACCGCATCATCGTGGGAGAAGTCCGCTCGGAGGAAGCGCTGGATATGTTGCAGGCCATGAATACGGGCCACGACGGGTCACTGACCACGCTGCACGCCAATACGCCCCGGGACGGGCTGGGTCGATTGGAAGTGATGGTAGGGATGGCTAACGCCAACATGGGCGTGCGTTCGATCCGTCAACAGATTTCGAGCGCCGTCGATCTGTTCGTACAGACTTCGCGATTCAGCGATGGCACCCGCCGCATTACGCACATCACGGAAGTGGTCGGTATGGAGCAGGACGTGATCACGCTGCAGGATATTTTTCTATTCGAGAAGACCGGCATCACGGAAACCGGCCGCGTGCGCGGTCGCTTCCGGGCTACCGGCATTCGCCCGAAATTCTACGAGCGCCTGAAGCAGTGCGGCATTACCCTGCCCACCCAGATGTTCCAGACGGTTGTCGAGATCAATTAGCAGCGCCTGTTTGGGTGGTCAGTCAAAGCGCCACCATCTTACGAAGGGCCCGGCGTATACCAATTCGCAGCTTGCCCGGAGTCCGAAAGGGCACGTCGGGACTTCGACGTGGATATCGAAACGGTCCAGCAGGGTCCGCTGATTTTGCCCAAGTGGTGCTGGCTGTCCGGGAGTGCGGCGGCATTCGCGCCGCGAGCGGAAGGGCCGCTGGTGCAACAGGCCGCATCCCGGTGGACAGGGTGCCCACCCGTGCCCTGCGATGGATCCTGGTAATATTCAGGAGGAGGTGCCACGGCTGTGACTAGCCTATGGTACCCGCACCGGGACCCTATGCCACGCGTAATCAAGATACCCCAGGACCTCGCGAACGAACTTGATCTCCTGGCGGAAGCCGAATGTAAGCCGCGCACTGCGTGCCCTCGATATTCTCTGGCGCGATGTGCAGCGCAACAAACAGCGCTTGGCACTGCAGCTTTCCGCCGGGAGTTGGAGAGACGCTGACCATCCCGAACTTGCCGGGGGCGGCGCACCATACGTCGATGAGATCCGCCGCGAGCCCGATCAGCGTTTCGAGGACGCTATCCTCCGGAATCGACGCCTCTGATGACAACGCTTCTCCTCGATTCTTCCGTTGTCTTCGACCACTCAATGGACGGAATGGACGTTCGGAATACCTTGCCCAACTCATTGACCAAGGGCACCTCCTCGTCTGCTGTTCGGTAATCATCACCGAGGTATATGCTGGCCTTCGCGACACTGAGGAACAAGTAACCAGGGCATTCCTGGACAGTCTGAAGTATCTGCCGGTCACACCTGAAATCGCCCGGAAAGCTGGTCTGTTGCGGCGGGACTGGAGGGCAAGGGGACACACACTCTCCTACACCGATGTGACCATTGCCGCTGTCGCTTTAGCTAGCGGAAAAAGCGGCCCTTCGATTCTGCACTGAGGAAGGCCTGGTTATCGGCAG